>JASGIE010000001.1:0-33264 GCA_049841055.1 Paludibaculum sp.
GTTTTGTGTAGTCTACTTGGTTCGTTACGTATTGCTAAGGTTAATAGGGAAACACGATAGAATCCGAACAGCACCTACCTCCCCTCTGGAGGACAACGGCGGCGACATTCTTCTGCGCGACCCGTCGGGCAATGCCGTGAGAATCACAGCTGGTCTGTAAGTTACGTTACAAACCGCGCCACGGCTTGCTGTAGTGCGTGTTCCAGTCGACCAGATCGATATTCAGCAGGCGGTGGCTCTGCTTCCGGGTATCGGCCTCGACAATCAGGTAGGCATTGGGATCGTAACGCGTGGCCGCGATCACCTGGTGCAACGGTCCGTAGGAACGGCCGAATTCAAACCAGCGATGCCGTGACCGAGACCACCAGCTGCACCGTGTCCTTGTGTTTCTTCAGCAGCGTGTGCACGCCGAGATCGGCCCGTTCCTTCGGCGCGACAATCGAGAGCGGGAAGTGGATGAGACGAACGTCGGTTTGTGCGTCTCCAGCTTCGCTGAAACCAGTTCAACTGCTTTTCGCCAGGCTGCCACCTTCTTGTCGAATTTGGCGTGGCCCGGCTGCCACGTGTCGCCCAGGAAATTGTTGAGGTGGATGAACTGGAAGCCCTTGTGTTCCACCGAATAGTAGGGCTGGAGGCCCAGCTTGCGGCGGAACAGCTCGTGCGACACCGCATGCGAAACTTTCGGCACCCCATAGTCGTGGTTGCCGTAGCCGACATGCGCTGGCATCGCGAACCCGTCGGTAATCGACTTCGCCACATCAATGCGCGTCTTGTTCTGGAAGTAGAAGTCGACGTCCGGTGACGGGTAGTTGTGAAAGTAGTCGCCCACCAGGAACGTGAGCTCCATCTTTGGCTGGAGCTTGTTCAGATAGTCGCGCGTCTGGATGAGACGCTCGCTGGTCTTGAAGATCGACTCAGTGTCTTCCGGGCTCCCTTCCGGACCCTTGTAGAACTCGTCGATGATGTGGGAGTCGGCAATGATGGCGAAATAGAACTTGCCCGACCCCGGATCGGCGTCAACAAGCCTCGGCGTGGCGAGGGACAGAAGTCCCCCGCCGGCCATTTGCAGGAACTGCTTCCTGTGAATGGTCATGTTGTTCGCCGTTAGAACAGCAGCTTCAAACCGAACTGCAGCTGGCGAGCCGGATAGGTGCTCGTGATAGTGCCGAAGTTCGTGTTCGAAATGTTCGCGTTCGGAGGTCCGAAGTTCGTCTTGTTGAAGAGATTGAACGCTTCGGTGCGGAACGAGACCTTGAACCGCTCGGTGACGGCGAAGTCCTTGTGGAGGCCGATGTCGAGCTGGAACAGCGACGGAGCTCGGGCGATGTTGCGGCCCGCATTGCCGAAGGGCTGTGTGCGGTCCGTGGGCGCGCTGACAGTAGCGGGATTCAGCCAGTGCAGGCGGTCGCGCTGCGCTTCGGGCATCATCGGATCGCCGGTGACGTTGGGCCGGTAAGTGGGCGAGCCGCTCACCTGGAAATCCGACGCCGGGCTGTAGCTCAGGTTGACGGGGTTGCCGCTGGCCATCGTGTTGATGCCGGTGAGGCGCCAGCCCCCGAGCACATAGTCGGTCGCCTTATTCCAGCTCGAGCCGAACTTCTTGTTCGCCCCGAACGGCAGGTCATAGACGACCGTCGTCGTGTTGTTGAAGGGCTGGTCGTATCCGGAAACGCCGCGCTCGTGGCGCAGGTCGCGGAAGTTCACGCGCGAATTGTCGCCGTTATTCGCTTCCAGGTGGCCGCTGGCGTTGTCGATCGCCTTCGACCAGGTGAACGAGTTCAACAGGTAGAAACCACCGCTGAAGCGCTTCTCCAGCTTGGCCTGGAAGGCGTGGTAGTTCAGGTAGCCGCCGCCGAAGGCGATCTGGATGAGACCGAAGGCCTGATTGGGCCGGCGGGCCTGCAGGCTGGTGTTGTCGCTGTTGACGCGCGCCTGGTTGTAGTCGCCCAGAATCATCAGGCCGACACCGCGCGTGCCCACGTAACCCAGATCGAGCACCAGGTCCTTGGCCAGCTCCTGCTGGATGGTGAAGTGCCAGTTCTGGATGTAGCTGGTGCGGTAGTCCGACGGGATGTAGTTGGCGCGGACATTGATCTGCTTCACGTTGGAGAGAGACAGGAAGTTGTCGGGATAGCCCATCTCCGTGGTGCGGAAGCAGGTGCCCGGCGTCTGCGACGTGCTGGTGCAGAGCGCCAGCGGGGCGGACGTAGCCGTGCTGGGCGCCTGGTCGATGGACGGGTTCAGAATGCCCGGCAGATTGTACGACAGCAGATTCTCGCCACCCATGCGGTTGAAGTGGATGAAGCTGATGCCGTAGGCCGAGCGGATCACCGTCTTGGGCCGCAGCGTGTAGGCGATACCCAGGCGGGGCGCAAAGTTGTTGCGGTCAGGATGCACCAGCGAGCGGCTGTAGATGTCGCCGTCCTGCGCCGGAATCAGCTTGTTCGAGATCGGGTCGAAGTTCGACAGGATGTTCTGGTCGGCCCACTGCGGCGTGCCGTACTCGTAGCGGAGTCCGGTGTTCACCACCAGCTTCGGGCTCACCTTCCAGTCGTCCTGCACATAGAGGAAGTGCATGCGCTGGCGCAGATTCACGATGACGGCGCTGTTGAGCTGATAGTTGCTGCGCGCGCCAAACAGGAAATCGGCCACGTATTGCTCGTTGTTGTTCGCGGAACCCGCCACCTTGCTGAAGCGGCCGTTGTAGGTGTCGGTGCCGGACTTCGGATTGAAGTCGTCGATCTCGGTGCCGATGCGCTGATACTCATAGCCGGCCTTCAAGGTGTGGCGGCCCATGATGCGCGAGTAGTTCACCTTCGGGTTGATGAGGAACGGATTCTGGAACTGCGGATTGCTGCCCTGCACGCCCAACTGCGTGAAGGTATTGATGGACTGCGGATACAGGCCGCCGGTGAAGCGCTTGTCGGTGGGATAGTTGGGCAGCCCGAGCTGCGTCGCCACGCTGGGCTGGCCGGCGAACCACGGAGTCTTGCCGCCTTCCGTCTTGCCGATTCCGATACGGAACTCGATGACCGACGTGGGGCTCATCGTATAGGTGAAGCCGCCCGCCGTCTGGTAGTTCATCACCCGCACATCGCCGTTGCTATTGCCGCCCGAAAGCCCGGGAATCGCCGCCGGCACCTGCTGCTGCGAGAGGCGGTGGCTGTAGCGCACAAAGGCTGTCAGCTTCGAGCCGAAGTATTGATCGAAGCGGCCGTCGCCCTTGTCGACGTTTGTCGGCTGGGTGGGCAGCGACTGGTAGTTGTTCGACAGACCCGGCAGGTTCGGAGCAGGCAGCGCGCCCAGCACGGTGCTGGCGAACTTGCTGATCTGCGCGGCAGGCAGTTGACCCGGGCTATATATGGCGCCCGTGTAGGGGTTCTGCACCGCTCCGGTGAAGACACCGTTCTTCTGGTCCACCGTCGGTATGGTGGCGAACATGATCGTCTTTTCCACGCGGCGATAGCCTTCGAAATCGGCAAAGAAGAACGACTTGTCCTTCACCACCGCGCCACCGAACGAACCGCCGTACTGGTTCTGGATCAGCACCGGCTTGGTGTTCTGCACCGGCTTGATGAAGCCCGTGGCGTTAAACGAGGTGTTGCGCAGGAACTCATAGACCGACCCGTGATAGTCGTTGGAGCCGCTCCTCACGCTGACGTTGACGATCGCGCCGCCGGCGCGGCCGAACTCGGCGCTGTAGTTGTTGGTCTCGACGCGGAACTCCTGCACGGCGTCCGGAGACGGCTGCACCACCTGATTGGAGAAGCCCTGGTTCGAGGTCCCGTAGGCATTGTTGTCGACACCGTCAATGACGAAGTTGTTCTGCGAACTGCGCATGCCGTTGACGTTGAACGAGGCATCGCGCGGCGTGCTGCCATTGGCCAGGTCCGACTTGCGGACGCCGGGTACCAGCAGCGCCAGGTCGGCGTAGGCGCGCCCGTTCAGCGGCAGGTTCACAATCTGCTGGTTGCCGACGACGGTGCCGCGCGAGCTGGTGTCGGTTTCGAGTTGGGCGGCGGCGGCCGTGACGTCCACCGTCTCGGTGACCGTGCCGACCGGCAGTTCCAGATCCACGCGCTGGCGGGCGTTCACATTCACTGTGAACTGGGCGGCCGTCACGCGCTTGAAGCCCTTTGCTTCGGCGGAGACGGTGTACGTCCCAGCCTTGAGGTTGAAGAACTGATAGTCACCCGACTCGTTCGTCTCCGCCGTTTGGGAGACACCGGTTTGCGTGTTCGTCACCGTCACCGTGCTGCCATGCACCGGCAGCCGCGACGTGTCGCGGATGGTGCCAAGAACAGTGGCGGTGTCGAACTGAGCCAGTAGGGTAGCTGACAGGAGAATCGCCGCGAGCGCGGCAGTCAGCGCTGATTTGAGAGAGACCTTGAGTGTGTTCATGATCAACAGAGAAGAACCGGACAGCATGGTCATCGGAAGTGAACGCGCGAAGCACACTTCGCACCCCGGACGACCTGAAGCCGCAACCAGGAATAGCAGCTCTCAATGAACATTCGATGAATCCCCAGTCACATTCAGGTCGCGATTATGGAATCGTACCTCAGTTCACGGACTGGGACCTAGCGGAAAGTTGCTATCTGACAGGGAAGACAGAAGATTCTACTGTCGTAAAGTTCACTCTTGTGTACATGTGGCCGCTACAGGAGCCGGCCGGATTTCGGGCCGGAGGCCTTCTTCGAGAGGCGGGCCGCGCGTTTCTGCAGCGCTTCGCTGTCTTCGATGATCTGGGCGGCGAGCGTCATCTCGAAAGCCATGGCAAGATTCTTTTCGCGCCGCTCGTAGTGGATCGCCAGCCGCTCCAAAGCCTTGGCCTGCCAGGGGTTGCGAATGGTCGAGAGCTCCGTCCAGACCTCCACGGCCGCATCGTGGCGTTCCAGTTTGCGTTCCATGTCGGCGACATGCCAGAGCGTCTCGTAGAGCAGCGCCTCATCCAGGCTGCGCTTCAGTGCCTGCCGCATCAGCATCAGCGCATCCTCGGCCCGGCCCTCGTTGCGGAACCAGCGCGCCAGGGCCACCATCTCCGCCCCGGAAGTAAGCCGCTGCGGCTCCCGGAACGCCACCGGCACAATCGCGGTGAGGCAGGCCAGCGACAGGATGTCCACGGCGTTGTGCGAGATCACCGGCCGCAACGGAGCGAAGTTGCCCGTTCGCAGGTACTCAAAGTACAGATTCGGGATGAACTGGCCATCCACATCGCCGTGCCGTTCGACCCCCAGAATCCGCTGTTCCAGTTCCTGCAGCCGGCAGCTTTCCAGCGCCAGCCGCCACAACCGGCGCGCGGAATAGAGCAGGTCGACGTGCTTCAGCCGCGGAAACGGTTCGCGGATCCGCAGCAGCCGGTAGCGGGTCTCCAGCAGGGGCTGGTCGAACGACCGGCCATTGTAGGTCACCAGCAGGTCGAACTGATCCAGATAGGCCGAGAGCGCCTTCAGCATCGAAGGCTCCTCGCCGTGGTCGCGCATGAAGAACTGCTTCAGGACAAACCCGTTGGCGGTGATCCCCCCAACACCCACCAGGAACGCGAAGGCGCCGGAGCCGCCGGAAAGGCCGCTGGTTTCCGTGTCGAGGAACGCCCAGCGCTCCGGCGGAACGGTAACGCCCTCTTCATTGACGAGCGCGGCCAGCAGATCCTGCGGCAGTTCGCTCAGCGCGCCGACATCGGCCGTCCCGTGCCGGTGGTGAGCCGGCCAGTGCCGGTCGATCTCCCAGTGCGTGCCGTCTTCTGTGCGAACCTCCTGACCGTCCGGCAGCGCACGGGTCTGCGGCAGCGGCTCCGCCTGGTAGCGTTCGTCGATCTTCTGCAGCCGGGCGCGCAGAGCCTCGAGTTGGGCCTTCAGGGGATCCATGCGGACCTTACTTCGCGTCCCTCCAGTTGGCTCCGTGACCGGTCTCGACCAGCAGCGGGACCTTCAGCTTTACCACGGACTCCATAATCGACTTGACCAGCCTGGTGGCTTCGCCGAGCTCGTCCGGCGGGCACTCCAGCACCAGTTCGTCGTGCACCTGCAGCAACATCCGCGTCTGCATCTTCCGTTTGGTTAGTTCCGCATCAACGCGGATCATGGCCAGCTTGATGAGATCCGCCGCCGTCCCCTGCAAAGGCGTATTGACGGCGGTCCTTTCCGCGAACGAACGAGCATTCGGATTCTTGGCGCCTATATCCGGAATCGGCCGGCGGCGGCCGTCGAGTGTCAGAGTGTAGCCTCTTTGACGCACTTCGGCGATGGTCGCATCGATCCACAGCTTCACCCCGGCGTACATGTCGAAGTAGTTGCGGATGTACCGTTCGGCCTCATCGCGAGGGATCCCAAGCTGGGACGCCAGGCCGAAGGCCGTTTGTCCATAGACAATGCCGAAGTTGACCGCCTTGGCGTTCCGCCGCATCTCCGGAGTCACCATAAGTTGCGGCACGCCAAAAACTTCCGACGCGGTCCGCGTGTGCACATCCTCATTGCGGCGGAAGGAGTCCACCAGCAGCGTATCGCCCGAATAGTGGGCCAGCAGGCGCAGCTCGATCTGGGAATAGTCGGCCACCAGCAGCGTCCAGCCCGGGTCGGGCACGAAGGCGGCCCGGATTTCGCGGCCTAACTCCGTGCGAACAGGGATGTTCTGCAGATTCGGATTGGAGGACGACAGCCGCCCGGTGGCCGCTCCGGCCGGGTTGAAGGTGGTGTGGAGGCGATTGTCGGCGGGCGAGAGAAGCATCGGCAGGGCGTCGACATAGGTCCCCTTGAGCTTCGCCAACTGCCGGTACTCCAGGATCTTCTGCGCGATGGGGTGCTCCAGCGCGAGCGTTTCCAACACATCGGCGGCGGTGGAATACGCCTTGGTCTTGCCGGTCTTGCCCTGCGTGGGCAGCTTCAGGTCCTCGAACAGAACCTCGCCTAACTGCTTGGGGGAATTCAGGTTGAACGGCTTGCCGGCCAGTGCGAAGATCTCCTCGGTGAGTTTACCGATCTCACCTTCCATGCGGCCGGACAGTGCCGACAACTGCTCGGTCGCAATCCGGATGCCGATACGCTCCATGCGCGCCAGCACCGGAGCCAGCGGCAGATCGAGTTCGTCGTAGAGCTTCCTCAACTCCGGCGTGATCTGCGGCCGGATCTTGGCGGCGAGCAGGCTCAGCGTCTCCTCCTGCGTCGCGCCGGGCCGTTCCAGGTAGCGCATCACGAGCGGATCCAGCTGGCAGGCGGACGGGTCCGCCAGAATCAGGAAGGAATACAGCAGTAGATCCTCGACGGGCGGGTCCAACGGCGGGTTGCCGGCCGACAGGTGCGCCTTGTAGTCGAAAACAACCCTGGAATCAATCGCTTCGGCCGGTTTCTCAGGAGCCGCGGCCACCGGGGCGTCGACGTTGAGGTCTTTCAGGAAGCTGTAGAACTCATACTCCCGGTAGAAGTCGGCGAGAGCCGGAACATCCGGCCCCTGAATCGCCAGATCGTTCAGCTGAAATTCGAACGGAGCGGCGGTTTCAATGGTCGCCAGTTTGCGGCTGAAGAGGATCTGGTCCTTGTTGTTGAGAAGGCTCTCGCGATACGCCTTGCGCGTCACCTCCGGCGCCTTCTCCAGCAAAGTCTGCAGCGACCCGAACTGCTCCAGCAACTGAACGGCGCCCTTGTCGCCGATGCCCGGGGCGCCCGGGATGTTGTCCACCGTGTCGCCAACCAGCGCCAGCAGGTCAGGGATCTGCTCCGGCGTTACGCCCTTGAATTCCTTGACCTTAGCGGCATCGTACAGCGTGTCGTTCTTCATCGCGTCCAGCATCCGGACATGGTCGTTGACAAGCTGGAGCATGTCCTTGTCGGACGAGATCACCCAGACTTCCAGGTCGGGCGAAGCCGTCTTCCAGGCGACCGTGCCGATGATGTCATCGGCCTCGAAGCCCTTCAGTTTCAACACCGGGATCCGCATGGCGGACAGCATCCGCTCGATGGCCGGCAACTGGTCGATGAGCTCCGGAGGAGTCTCGGTCCGGGTGGCTTTGTAGTCCGCGAACGCCTCGTCGCGGAAGGTGGGACCTTCGGATTCGTAGACGGCCGCCAGGTAGTCCGGCTGATACTGCTTCACCAGGCGCCGCAACATGTTGTGAAAGATATAGATCGCCTCGGTGGAGGAGCCGCGCGAGGTGCGCATGGGCGGAGCATTCATGCGCTGGCGGGCATGGAAGGCCCGGAAAATGAAGTTGAAGGAGTCGACGAGGAACAGCCGGGGCATGAGTTTCATGATACTCCGAGGGGTGGGAAACCTAACCCGATCGTGGCATCCAGGCTACAGCGGAGGGGCTATTTGTGGTCATATTACCACATTCCAAAATTTGTAAATCCAGAGAGACAAAGTACTTACCGGCCGGTTTTAAGTCTGTTAGGATGAGACTGGAGTCGCGATTGAAATTTGAGACCACTATCCAGCGCCCGGTGGCAGCTTCGGGCGTAGGGTTGCATAGCGGGGTTCCCGTGAACATCCGCATCCTTCCGGCATCGCCCGGAACGGGCATCGTTTTCCGCCGCACGGACCTCGACAACTTCGAAGTCCCGGCCAGTTGGAAGTTCGTTCAGCGCGTCAGCTATGCCACCAGCCTCATGCGCCAGGGCGTCCTGATTTCGACGACAGAGCATCTTCTCAGCACTCTCTACAGCATGGGCATCGACAACGCCTATGTAGAGATCGACAATCTCGAAGTGCCGATCCTGGATGGCAGCGGCCTGCCGTTTGTCGAGTTGCTGCGCGAGGCGGGCATCAAGCATTCCCGGCGCCGCCGCCGCTTTCTCAGCGTGCTGCGTCCGGTGAGCCTGGAAGGTGCGGGCAAGCGGATCTCCATTCTGCCGGCCGATACGTTCCAGCTCACCTGTCATGTGTACTTCAAGCACCCGATGGTGAGCGGCCAGTCGCTGGAGATGGAAGTCACCCCGGAGAACTACGCCCGGGAATTGGCCCCTGCCCGCACATTCGGATTCGCGCCCGAGCTCGACCAGATGCGGAACATGGGCCTGATCCGCGGCGCCACGCTCGATTCCGCAGTCTGTTTCACCGAAGACAACGTGATGAATCCCGGCGGTCTGCGCTTCCCCGACGAGCCGTGCCGCCACAAGGCACTGGATCTCATCGGCGACCTGGCGCTGATTGGCCGCTCCCTGCGCGGTCATGTCATCGCGGAGCGCGCCGGCCATGCCATGCACGTGGCACTGGTGGCGAAGATCATGTCCGATCCGTCTTTATATGAGATCGTCACGGGCGACGAGAGTTCAGTGAATCTGGTGCATGCGGCGTCGTTCTGATGCGCTACCTGCCCAACGCCATAACGATTCTCAGAATTCTATTCACTCCTTTGATTGGCGTCTTTCTGGCCCGCCACGACGCGCGCGGTGCGTTTCCCCTCATGTTCGTGGCCGGCTTCTCCGACATGCTGGACGGCTACCTGGCGCGGCGCTTCCAGTGGCAGTCGAAGCTGGGCGGCATGCTCGACCCCATCGCCGATAAAGTCCTGGCGATCACGGTCTACCTGGGCCTCGCCTTTGGCGGGTCGATGCCGTGGTGGCTGGTCTGGCTGGTGCTCGGGCGGGACGCCCTGATCCTCCTTTTTTCCGCCGGCGCTCTCCTTTTTACAAAGATCCGGGCGCTGCCTCCGAGCATCTGGGGCAAGATCAGCACTTTCTTCCAGTTAGGGCTGGCGGGCTGGATCATCATGGACTTGGCGTGGCCCGGCTATCCACCCCAATGGGTGATTACGTCGTTTCTTTGGCTCGCCGCGGCGGGCACCGTGGTGAGCGGACTGCACTATATGTACACCGGAGCACGGCTTCTGCGTGAAGCTTAAATTGACGGCTCCCGCGCAGGGGTTTACGCTGGAGGGGTGGGGCAAGGCATGATTCGTTTTACCCCGGCGCGTACCTACCTGACCGCGGCGGCAGTAGCTCTCGGGCTGGCTGCTTTCTCCGGTTGGTGCGCCCTCTCCTGGTTGCCGGCTGCCATCCCGGCGGGGCTCCTTCTGGCCAGCGCGGTCTTCGTGCTGTGGCTCGGGCTGCACCCGACGGTTGAGGTCACCGACACCCATCTCAAGTCCGGCAAGAAGCTCATCCCCTGGGCTTCGGTCCGGCGCATCGATCAGACCGGCTGGGTGGCCCCCATGGTGGTGGACCTGACGCTGGCCGATTCCGCCAAAATCCGGTTGATTTACCCCGGCGAAACCGAGAACGCCAACAAGCTTCTGCGCATCATCCAGCAGCGGTCGACACAGTCGCTAATCAACGGCGTGCCGCATAGCCAGATCTTCGGTGAAATGGCGAAGCCGCAGGCGCCCGTCAAGGAAGCAATGCCGTCTCCGCGCTATCCGCTTTTGACAGCCGAAGACGAGGCGGAAGTGGAGCGCCTCTACCAAAAACTCCGGACGGCGGGCCGGCTCGATCCTGAAAAGTAAGCGGGCATGTCCTACCCGCACCGGCGCTCCCGCGGATTCGCTTACCTCCCCCTGCTCGCTGTCGTGGCAATTTGCGCCCTGTTGTGGTGGCAGCGCGACGCGATTCTCGGTTCCTTCGGCACATTTCTGGATGTCGGGGAACTGCCCCAAAAGGCCGAGGCGGCGGTCGTCCTCGCCGGCGGCTGGCGCGGCGAGCGCATTCTGCGCGCCGGACAACTGGCGCAGGCCGGCTTCGTCCCGCTGGTGCTGATCAGCGGTCCCATGTCCTCCTACGGCGCCACCGAATGCGGCCCGGCCACCGCCTTCGCCCTGCGGAAGGGCTTCGATGCCGCGTGGTTCCAGTGCATCCCCAACAACGCCACCTCCACCAAGGAGGAAGCGGAGGCCGTCGTCGCCAACCTCAAGCAGCGGGGCCTCAGAAAAGTTCTCATCGTGAGCGTCGCCAGCCACCTGCGGCGCGCCCGGCGGTTGTACCGGCAGACCGCTCCCGAGGGGCTCGAAATGCACTTCGTAGCCGCGGATCCGGCCGGCTATCAGTTGCGTGACTGGTTCCGCTCGCGCGAAGGCCGGAAAGACATCTTCCTGGAGTGGACGAAAGTCATGACGTCCCCATTCGGTATTTAAGCGGATGAAGAAAGCCTTCCAGTCGGCCTGGCCCTACCTGAGAAAATACAGACGCGGCGTGCTGCTGGGGTTGGGCGCCCTCGTGCTCAAGGATCTCGCCGGTGCTGCCATCCCGCTGCTAGTGCGCTCCGGCATCGACGCCGTCACCAACAGGCAGCCGATGTCCACCCTCTACTGGTTCTGCCTGGGCCTGGTGGGCGTCTCGCTTTTCAAAGGCCTGTTCCAATACTGGATGCGCGTCATCCTGGTGAGCATCTCGCGCGACGTCGAATACGATATGCGGAACGACCTCTTCCGCAACCTGGTCCGGCTGAACCACGATTTCTACTCGCGCTACCGCACCGGAGACGTGATGGCGCGCGCCACCAACGACTTGAACGCGGTGCGCATGATGCTGGGCCCGGCGGTGATGTACTGGGCCGAGACCTCGCTCACCTTCGTGCTCGCGCTGACTATCATGTTCTCGGTCGACTGGCAACTGACGCTCTGGGCACTGACCCCGGCGCCCGTCGTCTCCATCGTCGTCATGGTCTTCGGCAAGCGGATCCACGACCGTTTCGAGGCCATCCAGGAGCTCTTCTCCGACATCAGCAGCCGCGTCCAGGAGAACCTGGCCGGCGTGCGTGTCGTGCGCGCCTACGTCCAGGAAGATTCCGAGATCGCCCGCTTCGAGGAACTGAACAAGCGCTTCATCGCCCAGAACCTGAAACTGGCCACGCTCTCCGGCCTGTTCATGCCGTTGCTTCAGGCACTGATCGGTCTGACCTTCATGCTGGTGCTGGGCATCGGCGGCCTGCGGCTGATGCAGGGCAAGATCTCGCTGGGCAGCTTCGTCATGTTCAACACCTTCATGGGCATGCTGGTGTGGCCCATGATCGCCTTCGGCTGGGTGGTGAACCTGATGCAGCGCGGCAAGGCCTCGATGAGCCGCATCCAGGAGTATCTCCACCAGGAGCCTTCGATCACGGCGCCTCCGAACGCCAAGGCCATGCCGGAGATCGCGGACATCGAATTCCGGGACGCCGGGCTGAGTTTCGAGGGCCGCGCCGTACTCGACGGCCTGTCCCTCCGGATTCCCGCCGGGCAGACCATCGCCATCGTCGGCCGGACAGGCAGCGGCAAGAGTTCGCTCGTGCACCTGATTCCGCGTCTGTATGACGTGACGTCAGGCACCGTACTGGTGGGCGGCATCGATGTGCGCGAACTCGATCCAGCGGACCTGCGCCGCCAGATCGGCTTCGTCCCACAGGAGACCTTCCTGTTCAGCTCAACCATCGCGGAGAACATAGCCTTTGGTGTCGAGTCCGCAACTGATGAGGAAGTGCGCGCGGCGGCGGCGGTCGCCGGACTGGCGCATGACATTGAAGAATTTCCCGAAGGGTTCCAGACCAAGGTGGGCGAGCGCGGCATCACGCTCTCGGGCGGTCAGAAGCAGCGCACCGCGATCGCGCGCGCCCTGCTGCGGAAGCCGAAGATCCTGATCCTCGACGATGCTTTGTCCGCCGTCGACACGATCACCGAAGAACGGATTCTCCACGGTCTGCGCGCGCAGAACGGCAGCCGCACAACGATCCTCATCTCGCACCGTGTATCCACGGTACGCGACGCCGACTGCATCTATGTGTTGGACGAAGGACGCATCGTCGAACGCGGCACGCACGCCGAGTTGATCGAAGCCGGCGGCTACTACGCCGAACTCCACCAGAAGCAGTTGCTGGAAGAAGAGCTCGAGCAGATCTAGGGGCTCGCGGCGGCTCGCCATCAGGGATGCTCAGGATCCCTCACTACTTCAGCAAAGAGGTTCCGTTAAAACACTGGACACTGCGGTGGCTCCGGTTCACGCTGGGATAAGATACCAGGAATCTGGGGTATCGAACAGGACTTCGCCGGTGATTCCCGTCTTGCTACTGACCGCACTATTCGCCTCCCCTCAGACGCAAAGTCCGTTGCCCCTATCTCAGCGGGATCCACCGGAATGGGCCCGGATTCAGGACGGCATCCATTCAAAGGATTGGCGCGAGAGAGAGAAGGCGTTCCATGCGATTGCTGGCCTGGGGTGCTCACAGGCGGATACCGTAGATGCCGCCTTCACCTTGCTTGGAATCGAGCAGACATTCCTGGACAATCACATTGCCGAATTGTCCCCCGGTGAGGCTGAGGGCTGGGGCGACCCTTACTACAGCGGCCTATTGGGATTCACATTCTCCTGCTTTCAGAAGTCGCCGCGTCCAGCTTGGTTCAGGCTGTTAGCTCTCGGGAGCTATAACCCCGACTCTCCCTACGCGAAGGACTTGGCCAACTATGTAGATGGGAATCTGGAGTGGCTACTATCCGCGGCGCCGGCCCAGAAGTCACCCTATCGTAGAGCGAATTTGTATCCGCTGCTGGTGAATGCCTTGTCGCACCATGCAGATTGGTCAGCCAAGGACCGGCAGGCGGTTCTCGCCGCCGTGGACACTGGGCTTGTGGATCCCGATAACTATACGGTGACCTCCACGGCCCGCGCAGTCGCGGCCGCCAGGCTGCCAGATGCTCGCGCTATGCTCCTCAGGTCAAAATCGACTTTGGTGAAGCAGCGCGGAAACAGAACCGGAGTGTTGCAACAGATCGACAAGCTGGTAGCCACGATGGAGACAGAGGCCCGGCAGTAGACGGGGAGTTCACTACTTGACGAATACGGGACAGCTGACTCCTATCAACTGATATATCATCGGAGCATGTTCTCCGAATCCAGCCGTCGATCTTTTCTTCAGGGAGTTCCTGCCGCCATGGCCGCGGCTTCCGCAGTCCCCGTCCTGAATGCCGCCACGGACCCCGTCCCTGGCGATGTCCGAATCGGTGTAGCCAGCTACTCCTTCCGCGAATTCAGCCGTTCGCTTGCGATCAAAGGTACGAAGGCGCTGAACACGCCCTACCTCTGCATCAAGGAGTTCCACGCCCTCTACCGCTCCACGCCCGAGGAACTCGACAAGGCCAAGGCCGACTTCCAGAAGGCCGGCCTGACCCTCACCGGCGGCGGCACCGTCTACATGCTGAAGGACGACATGGCCGACATCAAGACGTACTTCGAGTACGCCAAGCGGCTGGGCATGCCCATGATGAACATCGGCGCCACAGCCAAGTCGCTGCCCATGATCGAGAAGACCCTGAAGGATTACGACATCCAGATCGCGGTCCACAACCATGGTCCGGAAGACAAGCACTTCCCCGCCCCATCCGACGCGCTGAAGATGATGAAGGATATGGATCCGCGCATGGGCGTCTGCATCGACGTCGGCCACACGACCCGGACCGGCAAGAACGTCATTGAAGAGATCCAGGCCGCCGGACCGCGCCTGCTCGACATGCACATGAAGGATCTGCGCGACCTCATGAATCGCGACAGCCAGTGCGACGTGGGCGACGGCCAGATGCCGATCGTCGGAATCTTCAAACAACTGAAGAAGATGAACTACAAGGGCATCGTGCATCTCGAATACGAGATCAATGCCGACAATCCGCTGCCCGGCATGCAGAAGAGCTTCGCCTACATGCGCGGCGTCAACGCGGCCCTGCGGGCATAGCCGCATCGTTCCAAGGGAAGACCGGAGCCCTCACCGTGGCTCCGGTCTTTTGCTATCCGGACGTGCCCTACTTCTTCTTCGGCCGGCTCGACGGCGCGAACCAACCCGTCGACGGGACAGCGGTCCACGCCGCGGCCATCTCCACGCGTGCGATGATCTGCACCTCGGGGTCCGGCACCTTCTCCAGCAGCGGCTCCGCCGCCAGGCCCAGCGATCGTGCAGCCCGGTGGAACAGCAGCTTGTAGAGCTGTGTCGACGTCCACACCGCCTTCGTATACGGATTCGGATCGTCCGGGTTCGCCTCCTGCTTGTACACCGCGCGCGCATCGGCGATGCCCTTCTCCAGGGCCTTGAACGCCAGGTCCGTATCCTGGATCTTTGCGGCCGACACCGCCACGGCACCCCAACCATTGGCCCGCCAGTCCGGCGACTTGATCGCCTCCAGCGTCTCCACGCACTTCGCCAATAGGCTGCGTGCTTCGGCCGGATCCTTCGAGCCCGCCATCATCGCCACCATCTCGATCACGCGCGCCTGCAGTTGCGGCGATGGCAACTGCGCGGCCACCTCCAGCGTCTTGGCCGGATCCTTGTTGACGTAGCGCATCGCCTCGGTCATCTTCTGCGTTTCGAACGCCAGCACCTGCGCGCGCTGCTCGATCTCCGCCTGCGACTGTCCTTGCCGGATGGTGCCGCGCGTGGTCACCGTCTCGCCCTTGCCTGTATCGATCGACGCCTTGCCTTGCGGATAGCGCTCCAGCACGGCCTGCAGGCCCGGACGGCGCGCAATCTCCTTCGCCCAACCCGGATCGACCTCGGCAATCAGGTCGAGCGCATTGAAGATCTCGACGTCCTTCGGATCCGTCAGCGTCACTGACCCGCTGGGGCCCACCATCGTCTGGCTGTGCGGCTCCGGCAGACCCTTGCCGTCGAGCACCGTCTTGCCCAACAGCCGCACCGCCTGCTGGAACGTCTGTTCCGGCAGTTCCTTGCGGAAGGTGCGGATGAAACGCTCGAACGGTTCCGATTGCGGGCGCTGCTGGAAGCCCACCAGGGCCTGCGAGAACAGCAACTGGCGATGCTCGTCGCCCGGCGGCTGAGCCTTGATCACCAGCGTGATGGCATCGAAGGGATACGCGCCGCCAACGACCATCTGGTCGAGGAACTCCGTCGCGCGGTCAAACCGCTTTTTCGCCAGAAGCTGGCGCGTGATCTCGTTCAGCGCGCCGGAACGCGGATCCGCGTCGCCGGCCGCCGGCGGCGTCATCGCGGTGATCATTTCGATGGCTCGTTCCGGGTCCAGCTTGGCGACATTGCCCGCCAGCAGGGCCTGGAACTCTTCACGCAGCCGGTAGCCGGCTTGCGTAGGCAAAACCGCACTGGCGGCGAAGGACTGTTCATAGAACTCCAGCGCCTTCCTCGGATCCTTAGGGGCGGTGACGATGCCGAGTTGCATCAGCGCACCGGCCTGAAAGTCGGGTGGCGTGGCGGCAATCATGCCGGCCGCCGCTTCCAGAAAGAGCTGTGAGCGCTACGTAAACCCCAGGTCTTGCGGCTCGACATCTACCTGCGCTGGCCGTCAGGCGGCGCTGTTTGCCGCCGCTTCCATTCATCCGGCAGCCACTCAGCCAGGTCGCTAAGCCGCACCGACGGCAGATTGGTCAGCAACTGCGTCAAGTACAGCTGCGGGTCGACGTCGTGGCGGCGGCAAGTGCTCGTCAGGCTCGCTAGAATCGCTGCAGTCCGGCCTCCACGCGCATTGCCCACGAAGAGCGAGTTCTTGCGGTTCAGCACCACGCGTTTCATTTCCCGTTCACTGATGTTGTTGTCCAGTGGCACCGCTCCATCGGAGCAGAACACCGTCAGTTCCGCCCATTGGCTCAGCGCGTAGTTGATCGCCTCGGCCATCGGATGCTTCGGCAGTAACTGTTCCTTCCAGCCCAGCAGTTTCTCTCGTAGCACGGTCACCACCGGCACCGAGTTTTCCTGCCGCTGCTTCAGGCGCTCCGCCGAGGGAAGTTCCGCTGCCTGACGCTCCACGGCGTACAGCGCGCGCACCATCTCCACGGCAGCTCGTGCGATCTCCGGCGCCGCCTTCTCCGCCTCAACAACCTTGCGGCGGAAATGCGCCCAGCACCCAGCGCGCGTGATTTCGTTGCCCGCCACTACGCCGTTGTATCCGCCGTAAGCATCGGCCAGCAAGACCTCCCGATAATCTTTCAGAAAATGCTTCGGCCCGTCGCGGCCACGATTCAGCGTGAAGTCAAAGACGTTGTAGGCATGGTTTTCATCTCCCACATAGATCCACATCCGCGCGTTCGCCGTTTTGCCTTTACTCAGCATCGGCATAATGGTGTCGTCGGTGGCCACCACATGCGAGGATCGCACCCGCTGCGCCATCAGTTGATACAGCGGTTCGGTCAGGTCCGCTACATCGCCGCACCACACCGATTGGGTGGCGCGGGAAATCTCGAAGCCCTGCCGCGCGAAGATGTCTTCCAGGCGATACAGCGGGAGGTAGTCGGAGAATTTGCTGGTTACGATGTAAGCCAGCAGGCCCGGTCCAGCCAACCCCTTGTCAATGGCAGCCTCGGGCTTGGCTGCTGTCTCGATGCCAGGTTTGCCGCCGCTGTTCTCGCAGGCCACGCAAGCGTACTTCTTGCGTACGTGGTGGATGCGTTCGAAGTGGCCGGGCAGGTATTCCACTTGCCAGCTTTCGTCGGCGCCGATCTCTTTGCGCTCCGTTCCACAACAGGGGCAGGCCCGCTGTTCCGCGCTCAGTTCGTGGATGTGCGTGGTGGTGGGGAGATTCTCAAAGTTGGCGAGATTCCGTCGTCCGCTGCGGCGCCGCACCCGGCGCACTTCCGGATCCTGTGGCGCCCCGGGCGGGACGTCATCCGGATGAACTGGCTTCTGATCCATTGACGCGGCGAAGTCGAGCAGCATCTGCGCCACATCGCCGGCCGATTGCAGCCTGTCGGCGCGCGGGCCGTAATACCACTTCTTATAGCGCTCCAATTCCAGTTGAAGCCGGAGCATTTCCACCCGGAGTTCTTCCGTGCGGCGCGTTTGCTCGTCAGCGCGGCGGGTTTGGTCATCGGCACGGCGGGCCTGGTCATCGGCACGGCGGGCCTGGTCATCGGCACGCTGAGCCTGGCGGTCGCGCTCGGCCAACAGCGTAAGCACCATCGCTTTGAGGGCTGCGCTGTCCTCGGGTAACGCGACCGATTTCCCGTCGCCAATTGCCACGGATAAATAGATGCTATTTCCCGTTTAAACGTTACGAGAATGCTGGCGTTTTTTGTGATTCAGGCCGTGCGCGCATCCTGCGCGTAGCGGGCAACGCGCTTCAGCTTCGACACATCGATTCCGTCCAGGACCATGGCCAACTCACTGGCTCTCAGTTCCACCGAAGACGAGCCCGCTTCCACTCGCGGCAGCTTGAATGTGCCGGCTTCGAGTCGCTTATACCAGAGCACAAAGCCGTCGCGATCCCAAACGAGGATCTTTAGCCTGTCACCGCGGCGCGAGCGGAACACAAACAGGTGGCCGCTGAGAGGATCCTGCCCGATGACGGCCTTCACGCGTTCGGCCAGGCGGTCGAAACCGCAACGCATGTCAGCCGCCTCCGCGGCGAGCCAGATGCGTGTGCTCTGTTCGCGGTCGAGCGCGCGCAGGCTCGGCAGACCGGTCAAATGCGGGACTCCAGCACAGCCAACAGAGCGCGCAGATGATTGGGGTCGAAGCCCGGTTCCACCAACAGGCTCCGGCCGGCGGCAAGGCGAATCTCAATTGCGGAGCAGTGCGCAGCCGCCAATTGAGGCGCCCTGTCAGGTTTCATCAGGTGGACCTCAACAAAGGGCTCCGGGCCAGCCAGGATCAAGCGTTTCTTCCTGGCGAAGAAGTGCGTTGGAGAGAGGTCGCGGGCCCTGCAGAACGCGGCTGCACTTTGACCGCTCCTCTCCTGCTCAGCAATCAGTTCCCGCCACTTTGCCCAGATCTCAGGTCCACGCGTGCGCATGACTTCAGAGTGGGGCAGGCAAAGGGCGGCTTCAAGATGGGGTTTGCGTAGCGCTCACCCTTTTCTGAGCCCGAGCTCAGCCCTTGATGACGATGTTCACCAGCTTGCAGGGCAGCGTGATGACCTTCACGATGGGGCGGCCGGCGATGAACGCCTGCACCTTCTCGTCGGCCAGGGCGAGCGCCTCCTGCTCCTCTTGTGGAGCCGTGGGCGGCGGTGATGCGGCCGCGCAGCTTGCCGTTGACCTGCACCGGGATCTCCAGCGCCTCTTCTTTCGCGAGTTCCGGATCGAACGTGGGCCACGATTGGCGGAACACGGGTCCGGTGCGGCCGATGGTGGCCCAGAGTTCTTCGGCGGCGTAGGGCGCAAACGGCGCAATCAGCAGGATCAGCTTGGCGGCAATTTCCTGGCGCACTGCCGGCGACAGACCCGCTTCGGCGGCCTGCAGCGCGTTCAGCAATTCCATCAATGCGGCGATGGAGGTGTTGAAGTGCCAGCGGTTGTCGAAGTCCGAGGTGATCTTGCGGATGGTCTGGTGGAGTTTGCGCAGAGCCTGGGCGTCTGTTTCGCCGCTGCCCTCGGTGGCGTCGGCGTTGCGCGTCACCCATTTGAAGAGCCGCGTGAGGAAGCGGTACTGGCCTTCCACGCTGGACTCGTTCCAATCCATGTTCTTCTCGGGCGGAGCCGCGAACAGGGTGAACAGACGGCACGTGTCGGCGCCATACTTTTCCACCATCTCGTCGGGGTCGACGATGTTGCCCTTGGACTTGGACATCGTCTGCCCGTTCAACTGGACCATGCCCTGGGTGAACAGGTTCTTGAAGGGTTCGTCCACCTTCACCAGGCCGATGTCGCGCATTACCTTGCACCAGAAGCGCGAGTAGAGCAGGTGCAGGATGGCGTGCGTGACGCCGCCGATGTACTGGTCCACCGGGAACCAGGGCTCGACGGTCTCGGGCGTGAAAGGCAGCTTGTCGTTCTTCGGGTCGACGTAGCGGAAGAAGTACCACGAGGAGTCGACGAACGTGTCCATCGTGTCGGTCTCGCGCTGGGCCGGTCCGCCGCACTTGGGGCAGGTGGCGTTGAGGAAGCTCGGATGGTTGGCCAGCGGTGACTTGCCCTGGCCGGTCAGTTCGACGTCGGAGGGCAGAACCACGGGCAACTGGTCGTCCGGTACAGGCACAACACCACAGGACGGGCAGTGTACGACCGGAATCGGCGTGCCCCAGTAACGCTGGCGGGAGACGCCCCAGTCCTTCAGGCGGTATGTGATCGCCGCTTCCCCGAAGCCTTCTTCCTTGGCGCGGGCGCTCATGCGCTTGCGGGCTTCGGCGCTGGGCAGTCCGGACCATTCGCCGGAGTTCTCAACAACGCCGTACTCGGTGAACGGTTCGGTGGCGACTACCGGCAGCGTGCCGTCCACGGGCCGGATGACGGGCACGATGGAGATGCCATACTTCGAGCAGAATTCGAAGTCGCGTTCGTCATGCGCGGGCACGGCCATGATGGCGCCGGTGCCGTAGCCCCACAGGACGAAGTTGGCGATCCAGATGGGGACCGTGGCTCCGTTATACGGATTCACCGCATAGTGGCCGGTGAAGAAGCCTTCCTTGACCAGGTTCTCGGGGTCCTTGCGGCTCTGGTCGTCGACCATTGCCTTGAGCTGGCCGGCCAGCGCGCCTTCGCAGAGCTGCTTCGAGAGAGGATGCTCGGGCGCGAGGATGACGCAGGTGGCGCCGTAGATGGTGTCGACGCGCGTGGTGAAGACGCGGATCTTCTGGTCGGTGCCGGCGAGGCCGAAATCGACTTCAGTGCCTTCGCTGCGGCCGATCCAGTTGCGCTGCATGGTGAGCACCTGGGAGGGCCAGCCGGCCTCGATCTGCTTCATGTCGTCGAGCAGCTGCTCGGCGTAGGCGGTGATGCGCAGGAACCACTGGACGAGCTCGCGCTGTTCGACGGGTGTTGTTTCGTGACGCCAGCAGCAGCCGTTTTCCACCTGCTCGTTGGCCAGGACGGTGGCGCACTCCGGGCACCAGTTGACGAGCGAGATCTTGCGGTAGGCCAGGCCGCGCTCCATCATGCGCAGGAAGAACCACTGGTTCCAGCGATAGTATTCGGGCTCACAGGTGGAGACTTCGCGGTCCCAGTCATAGGCGAAGCCCATGCGCAGGAGCTGCTTCTTCATGTGAGCGATGTTGGAGTGGGTCCACTCGCTGGGATGCCGGTTGTTCTTGATGGCCGCGTTCTCGGCGGGCAGGCCGAAAGCGTCCCAACCCATGGGGTGGAGCACGTCGTAGCCGCGCATCCACTGATAGCGGGCGAGCGTGTCTCCAATCGAGTAGTTCCGCACGTGGCCCATGTGGAGACGGCCGCTGGGGTAGGGCAGCATCTCGAGGACGTAGTAGCGGGGCTTGCTGCCGTCATTGACGGCTTTGTAGAGCTCAGGGTCGGCGGACCAGCGCTGGCTCCAATTCAGCTCGATTTCCTGGTGGTTGTACGGCTTTTCCGGCATAGTGATTTCAGTGCGTCCACATTGCGTTGGTCGTCGCCCGGCTGGTCGATTGGGGTCTCCAGCACGAACGCCTTGTCTCGCAGCTTCGGATGGTTCAGAATCCTGCGAAAACCTTCCAACCCGATGTGACCTTCTCCTATGTTCGCATGCCGGTCCAGTTTGGAGGCGAAGGCCCCCTTGGAATCGTTGGTGTGGATGACGGGGATGTGCTCCAGGCCTAGGATTAATTCCGCGTCCTTGACGGTCTGATCCAGCCCTTTTTCCGTGGAGACGTCGAAGCCGGAGACGTAGAGATGGCAGGTGTCCAGGCAGTAGCCGATGGGGTAGGGTACGTTCTCCGAAGCCAGGTCCTTAATCGCCTTCAGGTCCTCGAACGTGCGGCCGATGGTGGAGCCGGCGCCGGCCGTATTCTCCAGCAGAAGGGTGAGGTTCTTCGGCTTCAGTCCCTCGGAGGCTCTTTCCAGGGAGCGGGCCAGGGTCTCGATACCCAGCTCGAGCGTATGATCCTTGGAGCTGCCGGGGTGGATGACCAGGTATTCGGCTCCGATGGCGATGGCGCGCTCGAGTTCACCACGGAAGCCGGCGACGGATTTTTCACGGATGGCCGAGTCGGCGGCGGCCATGTTGATCAGATAGCTGTCGTGGATCACCAGCGGCGTGAGGTCGTTCTCGGCGCGAAAGGCCTTCATCTCCTTGGTCTGCTCTTCGGACGGCATGGACGCGCGCCACATGCGCGGGCTGGCGGAGAAGATCTGAAGGCAGTTAGAGCCCAATTCCTGGGCTTTCTTGGCCGCGTTGACCAGCGCGCCTGACGTGGAGCAGTGGATGCCGATTCGCATTCTTTCGAGTGTACCCCGCCGGGTTGGATGGCTTTGTAACAGGAGAAGGCAGGGCGATAGCTCTGTTTGGCTGATCGAAGGATGGTGGAAGCACCATGAAGATTTTGTAACCCTTCGATAGGCCCATCTCGTCTAATCCGGTAGGGGCTTCTACGTGAGGAAAGTCCCTTGGCGCAGTGCCTAACTCAGGTATAAACCGATTGGAATCTGCAAAATGCGGAGAGCGTGGAGTGTATCCCTTCTGGGATTGTTCGTAATTGGCCTTATCTGGGGACAGTCCCGGTGGGGTGACATTCGTTCTCTGTTCCGCCGCGACGTCGGCACTCACTATTCCATTCCCAGCTATCGCAGTCTCGATGAATGGCGGCTGCGACGGACGCATCTGAGGACACAGATTCTGACCGCGGCCGGGCTGGAGCCCATGCTGCCCAAGTCGCCCTTGCATGCGCGCCGTTTCGAGCCGCTGGACAAGGGCACATTCATCGTCGAGAAGGTCCTGCTGGAGACAATTCCGGGTTATTTCCTCGCCGGCAATCTCTATCTTCCGAAAAATACAGGCAATAACAAGGTACCAGCGGTACTTGTTCCGCACGGGCATTGGAAGAATGGACGCATCCACGATGCCTCCGACTATTCCGTGCCTGCCTTGTGCGCCAACCTCGCGGCCCAGGGCTATGCCGCCTTCGCCTACGACATGGTGGGCTACAACGACACGCGGCAGACCTCCCACACGTTCGGCAAATCCGAGCAGGAGGAGGAGTGGGGCTTCAGTCCGCTGGGTCTGCAGCTTTGGAACTCCATCCGGTCGCTGGATTTTCTGGAATCCCTCGACATGGTGGACGCCAAGCGTATTGCCGTGACCGGCGCGTCCGGTGGGGCCACGCAGTCGCTGCTGCTGGCGGCGGTGGACGATCGCCTGCAGGCTTCCATCCCCGTCTGCATGGTGTCGGCGACGTTCCAGGGTGATTGCACGTGCGAGGAAGCTCCTGGCTTGCGGCTCGGCACGAACAATATGGAAATCGCGGCGCTCATCGCGCCGAAGCCGATGCTGCTGCTCTCTTCCAAGAAAGACTGGACCAAGCGCACGCCCGAGGAGGAGTATCCGGCCATCCAGTCGATCTACCGGCTGTATGGGAACCCGGATGCCGTCTCGTCCATTCAGATCGACTCCGGCCACAACTACAACCGCAAGAGCAGGGAAGAGGCCTACCGCTTCCTGTTCAACGTGCTGAAACCGGACATTCCGTATTCATCGGCGCGCGAGAGTGTCCAGGTCAAATTCAAACCCGAGGATCTGCTGATTGGAGCGCTGCCGGCGGATCTGCATCCGCTGTCGCAGGATGAAGTCTTTGCGAGCTGGCGCGAACTGTCGCGCCAACGGGTGAAGGCGCTGTCCGATCAGGACGCCCGCCGCCTGCTGGCCTCGACCGTGGGTGCAACCTGGCCGAGGCGCGTGGAAGCCATCCCGGCCGGGCAGTTGGTGCTGCTGGAACGGGCCGGGTCCGGTGAACGGGTGCCGGCACGCTGGGCGCCTGGACGTGTGCCGGAAGCTGCGTTGCTCATTGACCCGGGCGGGTCGGAAGCTGCGCGTCGCAGCCGGTCAGCTTCGCACTTTGTGGCGCGCGGGGCTTCGATTCTCACAGTGGATGTCTACCAGACCGGCAGCGCCATGACGCCGGGCATCAGTTGCGGCCGAACGTGTCTGACGTTCCAGCGGAGCGACGACGCGAACCGGGTGTCGGATATCCTGACTGCCCTGTCGTATCTGAATTCGACGCGGCCCACGCGCATCACGATGTCGTGCAATGGGAAAGCGGGCTCGTGGTGTGTTGTCGCCGCGGCCGTGACGCCGGCCACGGTTCCCTTGAGTGTGGACCTGCTGGATCCTGAGATCGCGGCGTTAAATGACCAGCCGGGACCGCTGTTCATCCCGGGTCTGGAGCGAGCGGGCGGCATGCAGCAGGTGCTGCGGCTGATCCGGCAGAATCACCAGTTGCGGATTGAGACGGCCGACTAGCTGCTATTCGACGGTGAAGGGCAGGCTGATGCGGGCGTCGCCGCACTCGCCGGTGATCACGTACTTTCCAGCTTTGAGTTCAGGCAGCGCGGCGTTGAGATCCCCCACGGCAATGAAGAACTTCCCGGCATTCGATGCGTTCCAGATTTCGCCGCCGGTTTCGTCAAAGAGGTGAAGGGTCTTCACCACCTCGATTGACTGATCTACCCGGAGGCGCGCATGAGTCCTGGAGTCATTGATGCTCACTTCGATGCCAGTCTCTGCCCCACGGTAAACCGTCACGCCTCCAATGCGAGCATAGGCGAGCTGATATTGAGCGTTCCCTGAAGTGAATTGTGTTTCATCCCTTGTGAGCAGACCCACACCCTCAGCAAAGGACTCCCGAGCGATGCGGCTGGCGCTGAAGTCGCCCACACGAGTCCCAGTCACCCCGTAGGCGATAGTGATTGAGTTCGGAAAAGTTCCCACGGGAGTCGAAACCAAGGCGTCCCGCCGTTCCAGTGACGCGGTGCCTAATGTCATTGGCCGGTCGCTTTCGTAGGATTCTCCCGCCGCCTTCGAGAAGTCATACCAAAGGGCGTCTTTGTTTGAATCTTCGTTCCATCGCAGCACTCGGTCCGCCTCATTCCGGAGCCAGAACGACCCTTCACGAAGTCCAATCAGCTGAAAGTAAGTTTTGCCCCCGAACTCACGCGTTTCGCCCACGCGCAGCACCAGCGGTTCAGTCTGGCGCGTACCGCTGCCGCGGTAAACCCACTGGTTGCCCGTCTGAAGCGGCAGCCAGTCCGCGGCCATCAGCCCCGGCGCACAGGCCAGCGCGATCAGGAGATTAGTGCACCGCCATGATTTCAAAAGCAACGGTCCCCCCATACAACTTGCCGCTATCGGTCGTGAGCCACGCTTCCGCCGTGTACCTGCCATCCGGCCAGGGTTGGCTGGCCGTGCTGGTCTGCTCGCCCAGGGGCAGGCTGACCACCCAATTCGATTCGCCCTTCACTTTAATGCTGTGAAGCACGGCGGCGAAGGTCTTGTTGGCCGACCACTGGTAAACCTGCCTGCCGTTGGCATCACGAATGGTTAAATCGTAGACCTGTCCCGAGGGAAAATTCAAGGTCAGATTATCCTTCGTGGTATTGCGCAAGGTCATGCGGACCAGCATCAGCGGAACGGCCTTGTTGGGATCGACAGGTGGCATCAGGTCGGCGACATAGACGGCGCGGTCGAGCGAAACGCCAAAGGCGAGTTCAGGCTCCGAGATCACCGTGCGGCCGCCGAGCTTGGCGTAAACGAGGTCGTAGGGGCGAGGGCCGATAATCGTCTGCCAGCTACGGCGCAACAGGCCGACCGAGGGGAGCCAGACATCGGAGTCGACGCCGGCGTCGGCGCAGTTGGCGACGGTGTAGCGGACAGAGAGCGCGTTGTTGAACTCGCCCACGGGTCCCTTGTAGGCGGCTTCGCGGGAACCAACGATGCTGGACTTGTTGCAGGAATCTACGCCGGTTTCCGTCTCCGCCCCTTCCGGAGCGGTTACGTCCAGCCAGACCTTGTCCGACTTCGAGGCGGCGTCCCAGTAGAGGATGCGGCCGGCTTCGTCCTTGCGGAGCAGAACTTCGGGTTGGGAAGGCAGACCGCGCACCAGGAAGTGCTCCTGGCCGCCGGCGGTCTGCGCTTCAACCACCTGTAGCGTGAATGAGCCTGCCGCCGAACGGTAAATCCACTGGTTTCCGGCCTGCAATGGGAAATAGTCGGTTTGCGCGCGGGCCACCCCGCTCAACAGCAGAATTCCTCCCACAAGGAGGCTAAGAGTAGAAATTCTTTTCCCAGGCATGGCGTCGTAAGATTTCGAGAACCGGGGCGGGTAAGACCCCCTTCTCTGAGACGGCCATATTCTGTTCTACGTTTCGAATCTTCCTCATTCCAGGGATCACCGTGGAGACCGCGGGGTGCGAGATGCAGAAGCGTAAAGCCGTCTCTGCCAGCGTCTCATTGAGTCCGGCGGGTTCCAAGGCGGCCTTGAGTAAATTTACTTTTTCGTACACCAGTTGCTTGTGATTGCCGCGGAAATACCAGGCCCGGAATTCAGCCGGGTCAAACTCCGTTTCCGGGGTAATCGCTCCGGTTAAGGCGCCTTCATCTAAAGGAACGCGCGCGAGAACGCCGATGTTCCGTTCCTGGCACAACGGGTAAAGATTCTTTTCCGGGCTCTGATCGAAGATGTTGTAGATCACCTGGACCGTGTCGATCAGGCCCGTCCGGCAGGCCTCCAGTGCCGAGTCAGGCTGGTGGTCGTTGATCGAGATACCCCAGAACCGTACCTTGCCGGCCTTCTTGAGGTCCTCGATCGCCCTCTTCCACTCATCGCGTCCGATCCACTCCGGGTTCCAGACATGGAACTGCTGCAGGTCGATCGTCTCGACGCCGAGGTTCTTCAGTGACGTCTCGGTGCACTCCACCACATAGTCGTAAGGGAAGACGTCGTCGAGACCAATGCCCGGCTGCGCCGGCCAGATGCGGTTCTTCGGCGGAACCTTCGTGGCGACGTAGGGGGTGGCTCCCGTCTCCTTCAGCGTCTGGGCGATGAGCTGTTCGCTATGGCCTTCGTTGTAGGCGAGGGCGGTGTCGATGAAGTTCAGCCCCAGTTCCAGGGCGCGGCGCAAAGCAGCCAGCGCGTCATCTTCCGCATGGCCCCGCCACTGGTTTCCACCCAGGCCCCATGCTCCGTAGCCAATCTCAGAAATCTGCCAACCTGTCCGTCCGAGCGTGCGTCTGTGAATCACGACTCCCATAATAGAGGAAGGGAGTGCCATGCGCGTCGTACTCACTCTGATTTTCCTGGCTGCCCTCGCCTGGGCGGATACATTCAAGCTGTATCTGAAAGAAGGCGGCTACCACTCCGTTACCGAATACAAAGTGCTGGAAGACCGCGTCCGCTACTATTCGGCCGAGCGCGGAGACTGGGAAGAGATCCCGCTCGACCTGGTCGACCTCAAAAAGACCGAGGGGGAGCGGAAAGCGCGGGTCGAAGCCGAGAAAAAGGATGCCGCCCTCTCGGATGCCGAAGAGAAGTTCGACCGCGCTCTGAAGCGTGAGATCGGCCGCATCCCGGTCGACTCAGGGGTGTACTTCGTCGAGAACGACAAGGTCACCGAGGTCAAGACCGCCGAGATGAAGATGCGCGGCGACAAGAAGCGTTCGATCCTCAAGGCGATGTCGCCCCTGCCCATCATCTCCAACAAGGCCGTGCTGGAACTGGCGGGTGACAATTCGGCCGTCTCGGTCCCGGACCCCACTCAGAATTTCTACTTCCGCATCGCCAACGTCCAGCGATTCTCCATCGTCCGCCTCAAGCCGGGCAAGGGCGTCCGCGAGGTCGCCGTGTGGACCCGCCAACCGGTCACCAATCTCGTCACTTTCGACATGGATCTGGTGGAAGTGTTCCGCCAGCAACTGAGCGATGACTTGTACAAGGTTTGGCCGACCAAGCCGCTCACGCCCGGGGAGTACGCCATGGTGCAGTACGCCGAGGGCGAGGGCGAAATCCAGATCTGGGACTTCCGCGTCCCTGCCAAAAACTAGCTCTCAAGAACTGACAGATGGACCGCCATGAGCCGGAGGTCCGTTCCGGCACAGCCGATAAGAAGGGCGGAGCGGCCGTTCCGTCCGGGCGAACCTTGTCCGGGAAGAGTTGGGAAAGCTGAAACTTTGAGGGTGGGTTCAACATCTGACAGTTGAACGCTCACGTTTTCATATAAGGATTTGCTCAGGTGTGATAGACTCACCTTGAGCTCGTACGGTACTCAACTATGGACCTCAATCGCTACACAGAAAAGTCGCAGGAAGCCATTCGCGGCGCCCAGACTCTGGCCGCGCGGTTGTCCCACCAACAGGTCGACAATGAACACCTCCTCGTCGCCCTGCTCGAACAGGAAAATGGCCTGGCGCCCTCTATCCTGTTGAAAGCAGGACTCAACCTGGAATCCGCGCACCGCCGCCTGATGGCCGAACTGGACAAGCTGCCCAAGGTGCAGGTCACCAGCGGAGGCCAGGGTATGTACCTCACCCAGCGTCTGGCGGCCGTCATCGGCAATGCCGAACAGGAGGCGAAGAAGCTCAAGGACGACTTCGTATCCGTGGAGCACATCCTGCTCGCCCTTCAAGCCGGGAACGGCGTCGCCGGGCAGGTCGTGGGCGACCGCGCGAAGCTCGAAGCTGCCATCAAGGAGATCCGCGGGAACCAGCGCGTCACCTCGCAAAATCCGGAAACCACTTATCAGGCCCTGGAGCAGTACGGCCGCGATCTCACGATCATGGCCTCCCAGGGCAAGCTGGACCCGGTCATCGGACGTGACGAAGAGATCCGCCGCGTGGTGCAGGTCCTCTCCCGTCGCACCAAGAACAATCCGGTCCTGATCGGCGAACCCGGCGTCGGCAAGACGGCCATCGCCGAAGGCCTCGCCCAGCGCATCGTGCGCGGCGACGTCCCGGAAGGCCTCAAGTCCAAGAAGGTGGTCGCCCTCGACATGGGCGCCCTGATCGCCGGAGCCAAGTTCCGCGGCGAGTTCGAAGAGCGCCTGAAGGCCGTCCTGAAGGAAGTCTCCTCCAGCGAAGGGCAGATCATTCTGTTCATCGACGAGCTGCATACCGTGGTTGGGGCAGGGAAGGCCGAAGGCGCAATGGACGCCGGCAACCTGCTGAAGCCCATGCTGGCTCGCGGCGAACTGCACTGCATCGGCGCCACGACCCTGGACGAATACCGCAAGTACATCGAGAAGGATGCCGCGCTCGAGCGTCGCTTCCAGCCGGTGGTCGTCGACCAGCCCAGCGTCGAGGATACGATCTCGATCCTGCGCGGCCTGAAGGAGCGCTACGAAGTGCACCACGGTGTCCGCATCAAGGACTCCGCCCTGGTGGCCGCCGCCGCGCTGTCGAACCGCTACATCACGGACCGGTTCCTGCCTGACAAGGCCATCGACCTGGTGGACGAGGCAGCTGCCCGCCTGCGTACGGAAATCGATTCGATGCCTTCCGAGCTCGACGAGAAGATGCGCCGCATCATGCAGCTCGAGATCGAGCGCCAGGCGCTGAAGAAGGAAACCGACGACCCGTCGCGAGAGCGGCTGGCCAAGCTCGAGGAAGAGATCTTCTCCCTGAAGAAGGAAACTGACGAGCTGAAGGACCAGTGGACCAGCGAGAAGAACGTTGTGTCGCGGCTGCGGTCGCTGCGGGAAAAGATCGAGGACACGAAGCGCGAAATCGAAATCGCGGAGCGGGCCTACGATCTCAGCAAGGTCGCCGAGCTGAAGTTCGGCACCCTCATCGGACTGGAAAAGTCAGTCTTCGAGGAAGAGAAACGCCTGCACGAGCAGGAGAGCCACAAGCGCCTGCTGAAGGAAGTGGTGGACGAAGAAGATATCGCCCAGGTGGTGGCGCGCTGGACCAACATTCCGGTGACCAAGCTGCTGGAGGGCGAGCTGCACAAGCTCCTGCATCTGGCGAGCCAGCTCCATAGCAGAGTGGTGGGCCAGGACGAGGCGGTCCAGGTGGTGGCCGAGGCTGTACAGCGGGCCCGCGCCGGGTTGAACGACCCCAATCGGCCCATCGGCAGCTTCCTGTTCCTGGGGCCGACCGGCGTCGGGAAGACGGAGCTGGCCCGGGCTCTGGCTGAGACTTTGTTTGACGACGAGAAGGCCCTGATCCGGCTGGATATGTCGGAGTATCAGGAGAAGCATACGGTGGCCCGCCTGATCGGCGCGCCGCCCGGCTATGTGGGCTTTGAGGAGGGTGGCCAGTTGACCGAGGCCATCCGGCGGCGTCCCTACGCCGTGGTGCTGCTGGACGAAATCGAGAAGGCGCACCCTGACGTGTTCAACGTCCTGCTACAGGTGTTGGATGACGGGCGGTTGACCGACGGCCAGGGCCGCACGGTGGACTTCCGCAACAGCATTCTGATCATGACGTCGAACCTGGGCAGCGACCGCATCCGGAACTACACCGGAGACACGGCCGGCACTGCTTACGAGATGATGAAGCTCGCCGTGTTGGAGGAGTTGCGCCGGTCATTCCGGCCCGAATTCCTCAACCGTGTGGACGAGACGGTAGTCTTCCATGCGCTGAAGAGCGAGCACATCCGCCGCATTGTGGACATTCAGTTGGGCCAGGTGAAGAAACGGCTGGCCGCCCGGCACATCACCATCGATCTGTCGGACGAGGCCAAGGACCACCTGGTGCGAGTGGGGTACGAGCCGGATTACGGCGCCCGTCCGCTGAAACGGGCCATCCAGCGCGAATTAGAAACGCGCCTGGCGCGCGCGCTGCTGGAAGGCAAGGTCAGGGACGGCCAGCACATCTTCGTCTCGGCCCATAAGGGCGAGCTGGTCTTTGAACAAAAAGAGCCGGCCGCCGCGCAGTAAGCGGTAAATTGCGGCCGGCGCGGAACCCAAACCGCGCCGGCCGCAATCAAAGAAGCAGCAAAGAGTAAAGAGTAGTCAAATAGGCTGGAAGCCGAGAGCTGACAGCTGAGAGCTTTGTAAGGAGCCCAATGCCAGACCAAATCGAGTTCGTAACATTGCCGGTTCTTCCGTTGAAGAACATCGTGCTGTTTCCGAAGCTGGTGCTCCCTCTGTCGGTGGGCCGTGACGCTTCCCGCGCCGCGGTGGAATCCGCCATCAAGGACCATGAAGGCGAGCTGATTTTGCTCGCCCAGCGCGATCCCGCCAACGAGGCCCCCGGAGCCTCGGATCTGCACAACTTCGGGACCCGCGCCAAGATTCGCAAAGTACTGCGCACCTCGCCGGCCCTCATTGAGATTGTGGTGGCCGGACTCGACCGTGTAGGAATCGTCAGTGTGGAGCAGACCGGCGGCTACCTCTCCGCCAAGGCGTCGCCCATGCCTCTGGCGTCCGACCACTCCACGGAAGAGAAGGCGCTGCAGACCGCCCTGTTTGAAGTTGCCGCCAAGGCCATCGAGCGCATCAACCCGCAGGCCGCTGAGCAGATCTCGAATCTGATGACGACGGCGGACGATCCGCAGCAGCTCATGTGGTTGCTGTCGACGGCCTTCAACCTCGACATGCAGAAGCTGCAGTCGCTGCTTTCGGCGGGCACGCTGAAGGAAGCCCTGGAGCTCGCCGTCCAGTACCTGACGGAAGAGATCCGCGTGCTGGAAGTGCGGCAGAAGATCGTCTCCGAGGCCCAGGAAGAGATGTCCAAGGAGCAGCGCGACTACGTGCTGCGCCGCCAGATGAAGGCCATCCAGCAGGAGCTGGGCGAGGACGATCCGTCGAAGGCGGAAACCGAGGAACTTCGCAAGCGTCTGGCCGAGACCACCCTGTCCGACGAGGCGCGCAAGGAAGCTGAACGTGAGTTCAAACGCTTCGAACGCCTGCCGGACCAGTCGCCGGAACGCCATGTTCTGCGCACCTGGCTCGATCTGGTGCTCGACCTGCCGTGGACCAAGCAGACCGAGGACAACCTCGAGATTGCCCGGGCTCGCCAGGTGCTGAACGAAGACCACTACGGCCTGGAGGACGTGAAGGAGCGCATCCTGGAGCATCTGGGTGTCCTGCAGCGGAATCCCAAGGCCAAGGCGCCCATCCTGTGCTTCGTCGGACCTCCCGGCGTCGGCAAGACCTCGCTGGGCCAGTCCATCGCCCGTGCGCTGGGCCGCAAGTTCGAGCGCATGAGCCTGGGCGGCCTGCACGATGAGAGCGAACTGCGCGGCCACCGGCGTACCTACATCGGCGCCATGGCGGGCCGCCTGATCCAGGCCATCCGTCGCGCCGGCGCCAATAACCCGGTGCTGATGCTGGACGAAGTGGATAAGCTCGGTCGCGACTTCCGGGGCGATCCGGCCGCGGCGCTGCTGGAAGTGCTGGATCCGGCGCAGAACTCCACGTTCCGCGACAACTACCTGGATCTGCCCTTTGACCTCTCGAAGGTAATGTTCGTCACGACGGCGAACACCCTGGACAGCCTGCCGCAACCGCTGCTCGACCGTATGGAAGTGCTGCGCCTGGCCGGCTACAGCGAGGAGGAGAAGGTCGCGATCGCGAACAAATACCTCATCCCGCGGCAGATGACCGAAGCGGGCATGACGGTGGACCAGCTCACCTTCCCCGAGGACGGGCTGCGTAAGCTCATCGAGTCCTACACCAGGGAGGCCGGCCTCAGGAACCTGGAGCGCGGCATCTCGCGCCTCTGCCGCAAGGCCGCCCTGAAGTTCGCTGAAGGCCGGACCGAGCCCATCGCAATGGACGCCGCTACCGTGGTGGAATTGCTGGGCCCCGAATTCTACGTGCCCGAACCGGCGCGCGAGAACCTTCCGGCTGGCGTCTCCACGGGCTTGGCCTGGACCGCGGCCGGCGGCGATGTCCTCTACATCGAGGCCACGCTACTGCCGAAGGGCAAGGGCCTGACCTTGACCGGACAGCTGGGCGAGGTCATGCAGGAGTCGGCCAAAGCTGCTCAGAGCTTCCTGTGGGCGCACGCTGAGGAGTATGGCCTGGATCCGCAGGTCTTCTCCGAGTACGGAGTCCACGTCCACGTTCCGTCCGGAGGCATCCCGAAGGATGGACCCTCGGCCGGCATTACCCTGGCCGTGGCGCTGGCTTCGCTCTACTCGAAGAAGAAGGCCCGTCATGATACGGCCATGACCGGTGAGATCACTCTGACCGGCCGTGTGCTGCCCATCGGCGGCCTGAAGGAGAAGGTGCTGGCCGCGCGGCGCGCCGGCATCAACCGGGTGATCATCCCCGAGGCGAACCGCAAGGATCTGCGCGACCTGCCCAAGCACGTTCGCGAGGAGATGCAGTTCTTCTACGCCTCGCGGATCGACGATGTCTTCCGCCAGGCGATCCCTGACCTGCTGCCGGAGCCCGTTCCGGTCACCAGTCTCAGCGCCTGACCCAGTCCCGTCTGTTGAACGGTTTTGTTGCAAGCATCGGCGTGCCGGATCTGTCTGGCACGCCGATTTTTTTAGCCGTGCGGGCGGCTAAATACCCCGGAGCGACACTACATAGTTGTCGACGGAAGGACCCTTCTGTACGTTGCGCCGTTGCAGGGTGACCAATAGATCCGCCTGTTCGACAGCCTGCCGCAGCCAGTCGAAACTGACGCGCCCGGCGATCTTCTGCAGCGTCTCGCGCAAGTCGCGATTGCGAATGTGCGTGCCCCCGCCGTGCAGAATCGCCAGGTCCTCCAGCAACGAGTAGAGAGCCTTGAAGTGAAAGTCGAGCTTTTCTGACTTACTGGCCAGAA
>JASGIE010000002.1:0-18745 GCA_049841055.1 Paludibaculum sp.
AGCTCGCCAACGGGAAGGTGCAACAGTACGACGGAGAGATGCTGCTGGTGGCCGTGGGCCGCAAGCCGCTCACCGAGAACTGTGGGCTGGAAAACACCCGTGTCGAGCTGGATCGCGGCTTCGTCAAGGTCAACCAGTATCAGCAGACCGCCGAACCGGGCGTCTACGCCATCGGCGATGTCGTGGCCGGTACGCCCCAGTTGGCGCATGTCGCCACCATGGAAGGCATGGTGGCCGTCGCCCACATGGCCGGCAAGACCGCCACTCCGATCAACAAGAATCGGATTCCCGGCTGTACCTACACTGAGCCGGGCATCGGCAGCGCCGGGCTCACCGAAAAGCAGGCGCGGGAGAAGGGTTACGACGTCAAGGTCGGCAAATTTCCCTTCGCCGGAAACTCGAAGGCTTCCATCCTTGGCAACCACGGTGGCTTCGTGAAAGTGGTGGCGGATGCGAAGTACGGAGAGATCCTGGGTGTCCACATTATCGGGCCGCATGCCTATGAACTCATCGCCGAAGGCGTAGCCGCCATGGAAGCGGAAGCGACCGTGGAGACCATGATGTCGACGATCCACGCCCATCCGACTCTCTACGAGGCCGTCGGCGAGGCGTTCAACAGCGTGTACGGCCTGGCCATCAACGCCTGATTCCGATGCGAAAACTGCAAGTGCGCGAGCTCGGCCGCCTGGCCTACGGCGAGGCATGGGATTTGCAGAAATCCCTGGCCGAGCAGCGCAAGCAGGGCCTCATCCCGGATCAGTTCCTTCTGGTGGAGCACCCTCACGTGTTGACACTGGGCCGGAACGGCCACCAGGAGAATATCCTCTTAGGCCGCGACCGGTTGGCCGAACTCGGCATCGAATACTTTGAGATCAATCGCGGGGGCGACATCACCTACCATGGGCCGGGACAGATCGTCGGATACCCGATTCTTGATCTGAGAGAATGGAAGCGGGATGTTGTGGCCTACATCCGGGCCCTGGAAGAAGTGATCATCCGGACTCTGCGCCGCTATGGAATTGAGGGTGTCCGGGATCCGGGCGCCGCTGGAGTCTGGGTGGATGGAGCGAAGGTTTGCGCGGTCGGCGTGCACATCAGCCGCTGGGTCACTACGCATGGCTTCGCCTTGAACTGGACTACGGATTTGAAGTATTTCCAGTACATCGTGCCGTGCGGGCTGACGAAGCCCGTGACCTCGATGGAAGAACTGGGAGTCAGAGTGGATCGCGCAGAACTGCACCAGGCGATTCTGGAAGAGTTCGCGCAGGTGTACGAATACGAACCGGCGCTTGTGAGCGCCTGAGCCTGACAGACTGGAGAAAGTCGAAATGTCCGATGTCGTCATGCCCCAGATGGGCGAGAGCATTGTCGAAGGCACACTAACCAAGTGGCTCAAGAAAGTGGGCGATCGCGTGGAGCGCGACGAGCCACTCTTCGAGATCTCCACGGATAAAGTGGACACCGAGATTCCGTCGCCGGCCGCCGGGACACTCACCGAGATTCTGGTGCAGGAAGGCTCCGTGGTGGCGATCAACACCGTGGTCGCCCGGTTCGGGGGATGGCGCAGCCGCGCCCGCCCCGGCGCCTGCTCCGGCGGCCGAAGCACCCAAACCGGCTCCAGCCCCCGCGGCTCCGGCCCCAGCTCCGGCGCCCGCGCCTGCTCCAGCGGCGGCTCCCGTGCCGGTGGTGGAAGCCGTGCCGGTGCCGGCTGAGGAAGACGAACCAGGTGGACCCGTCAGCCCGCTGGTGCGCCGCATGGCGCGCGAAAACAATATCGACTTGAAGGCCATCAAGGGCAGCGGGGCCGGGGGCCGCGTCACCAAGCAGGACGTGGAGAACTTCCTGGCCAGCCGCCAGGCTCCGCCTCCGGTGGCGGCAGCACCTGCCGCGCCCGCCGCGCCGCCAACCTGGTCCGCGCCGGCTGCCGCTGCTCCGCCGGCCGCTCCAGCCGCCAGCACGCCCCTGCCGCGCGTCGAGCCGGCCAAGGTGCGGGTTGAGCCCATGTCCACCATGCGGCAGAAGATCGCCGAGCACATGGTGATGTCCAAGCGGACCTCCGCTCATGTCACCACGGTGCATCGTGTGGATATGACGAAGATCGCCAAGGTCCGCGCCAAGGTGAAGGAAGAGTTCCAGCAGCGCTACGGCTTCGGCCTGACGTTCCTGCCCTTCATCATGCGCGCCACGGCTGAAGCTCTGCGCGTGTTCCCTCTGTTCAATTCATCGATCGAGGGCACCAACATCCTCTACCAGAACGAGATCAACATCGGTGTGGCGGTTGCCCTGGACAACGGGCTGATCGTGCCGGTCGTCCACCAGGCCGACGAGAAGAACATCGTCGGACTGCAGCGCTCCATCGTGGACCTCGCGGCCCGCGCCCGCTCCAAGCAGTTGAAGCCGAACGAAGTCCAGGGCGGCACGTTCTCCATCACCAACTTCGGCAGCTTCGGCTCGCTCTTCGCGACGCCGGTGATCAACCAGCCGCAGGTGGCCATCCTCGGCGTCGGCGCCGTGGAGAAAGTCCCCGTGGTGATCGACGACGCCATCGCCATCCGCTCCATGGCCTACCTGGCCCTGACCTTTGACCATCGCCTCATCGACGGGGCCCTGGCCGATCAGTTCTGCCAGAAGGTGAAGTCGGTGCTGGAAAACTGGAACGACCAGGTTCTCTAACCACCGTTCATTGACGAAATCACGCCGCTCATCGGATCTCCGGTGGGCGGCGTTCTTTCTTGTGGCACACTCGATTCCGTGAAAACGCTGCCTGGGTTGGTGGTGCTGGCGATGTGGACGGCTGCCGCGCAGCCCGCTGCTCCGGCTGCCCGGATTCTGGAGCAGATCGAAGCCATCGCCGTGTCGGAACCGCCGGTTCTCGGCGTTGACACACAAATCCGGACAGCTGCCACCCTGGCGTCCAAGGATCCCGAGGCCGCCGAGCGATGGCTGCAGTCCGCCACTTCTCGCGCCCTGACCCTGGTGGACCTGCACACCCGCGGCGAATTCGTTGTCGCCATTGTTGACCAGTACCGGCATCTCGATGCGGAAGCAGCGGAACAGATTTGCAGCCTGCTGCCACGGCGCGAGACAGGCGCCAAAGAGGATCCACTCGCGCACTGCTTCCACAGCCTGTTTTCCGCCAAACGCTCCTGGGAAGCAGAAAAGGCGCTCACCCGGCGGGCTCTATCCGCCGGCGCGTTCCAGTCGCCGGAGATCCGCGGCCACCTGGAGCGCGCTATCAAGGATCATCCGGAAGAATGCGCGGCGGAGTTCGCGGTCATCATGGAAGGCTTCCCGGCCTCCGACGCCTCGGCCCAGGAACGCAGGTATCTGCTAGAGATGGCGAACCTGATCCGGAAACGGGAACCGGAACTGGCGGCGCGAGCCCGGAAACTGGCCGAAACCAAACCGAAGTCCGCACCCGCGGCCACGGAGGAGGATCTTGAGAAGAAGCAGGTGCTTGGCGAGGAGAAGCCCCCAACAGAAGGTCTCGCCACCCCGGAATTGATTTCGCTGGCGCGCAAGCAATCCCCAGAGGTTCAGGTCGGGATGCTGCTGGAGATCATGGATGGGGACAAGGACCTGTCCTTACCGCAAAAGATCGCTCTCGCCTATGAAGCGTTGGAAGTGACGCCGAAGATCAAAGCGGGCGACGAAAGGCTGGTGAGCCAGTCGATGCTCGCACGGCGGCTGTACGATTACGGCGATCGCACGAAGGCAGCCGTAGCCGCTCAGATGCTGGCCGAGTCGTTTGAAAGGTTCTACGACTGCGAGACGGCGGCCTGCGTAGCCTTCACCGGAGACTCCAGTCCCGGCGAGGTGATCAACGATTTCGCTGAGTATTTGCGCGAGAACAAGATCAGGCCGGAAGAGCTTGGGTTGCGGCACAAATCATTGGAAGCGCGGCTGCTCATCCTGGATCTTCAACAGAGCCTGGGCATCGAGAAGAAACGATTCTCGTTTTTCTGAGATATTCCGATCTTCTATTGACATTCTATAGGAGCCGACCCATGATGGCCGTATAGCCTGTCTATACGAACCTATGCCGTCCTCCACCAATCTCCTGCAAGGCACTCTCGACCTGCTGGTTCTGCGCTCCCTGATGAGCAACGAATTGCACGGGCTCGGCATTGCTAGGCGCATCGAGCAGATGACCGGGGGCACGTTTCAGGTCAAGCCCGGCTCGTTGTTCCCCGCGCTGCACCGTATGGAGGAGGCCGGATGGCTGAAGTCTGCGTGGGGTGAGTCGGAAACGAATCGCCGCGCCCGCTACTACCGGATGACGGCCGCCGGGCGCCGCCACCTCCAACTCGAAACGGAGGAGTGGCAGCGCATCTCGATCGCTATGGCACAGGCTTTGGCAACCTCCTGAGGTGACCACGATGCGGCTTTTGGCTCGCTTGTCCGCCTGGAAACGGAACCTCTTCGACAGACGCGCTATGGAGCAGTCGCTCGACGAGGAGCTCACCGCGTTCATCGACCTGCTGGCGGAAGAGAAGCAGCGCGGGGGCATGGCGCCGGTGGAGGCTCGCCGGGCCGCGACTTTGGAGGCAGGTGGGCTCGACCAGTTGAAGGAGGAGTGCCGCGACAGCCGCGCGCTGCACTGGCTGGAAGTGCTGTTGCGCGATCTCCGTTACGGGCTGCGCCTGCTGTTGCGGAGCCCGGGGTTCGCCGCCACAGCCGTGCTCACCCTGGGCCTCGGCATCGGAGCCACCACGGCCATCTTCAGCGTCGTTCACGCCACACTGCTGCGCCCGCTCCCCTACGTGCAGCCGGAGCGCCTCGTCTACCTGAAGCAGAATCTCGCCAACTACGGGCCAATGCCCTTCTCGTTCCCCAAGGAAGTGAAAGCCTGGCATGAACAAAGCCGTGCTCTCAGCGAGATCGGCGCGTACATCGACACGCGGGTGAACGTCACCGGATTGGGCGAAGCGCAGCGCCTCAACTGCGGCATCGGCACTGCCTCGTTTTTTCGACTGTTGAATACGCGCCCCGCGGCCGGCCGCCTGTTCGCGCCGGAGGAGGATCGCCCCGGCTCCGCACCGGTCGCACTGATCAGCTACAACTTGTGGCGCGGCCGCCTGGGCGGCGACCCCGGCGCCGTGGGCCGAGTGCTGACCGTGGACGGCATGCGCCATACTATCGCCGGCGTACTGCCCCAATCGTTCCGAGTGCCGGATCGCTATGGCTTCGATCAGGACCTCTGGCTGCCCTTCGCCGACAGCGAACCCGCACCGGACCGTCCGCCGTATATGGCTCGCGCGGTGGGCCGCTTAGCGCCCGGCGTCACGGTGGACGCGGCGCAGGCCGAGCTGGATCGAATCCTCCAGGCAACACAACGGCGCCCGGGCCGCGCCCATGCGCTGGTGGTCCCATGGCAGGAGGAGATCGCCAGCGGGGTCCGGACGTCTCTTCTCGTCTTTCTGGGCGCCGTCGGCTTCCTGTTGCTCATCGCCTGCGTCAACGTGGCGATTCTGCTTCTATCGCGCTCCGCGGGGCGTGAGAGGGAGGTCTCTGTCCGTCTGGCCCTGGGTGCGGGCCGTGCGCGCATCGTCCGCCAGTTGCTGACTGAAAGTGTGCTCATGGCTCTGGCCGGCGCCGCCGCTGGCCTCGCCTTCGCTTACTGGGGCAAGGACCTGCTCGTCGCATTCCTCTCGAAAAGCCTGCCGGCCATGGATCCTGTTCAACTCGATTACCGGATTCTCGCCTTCAACCTCGGGCTCGGCCTGCTCACCGGTATAGCCTTCGGCCTCACGCCCGCCCTGCAATCCGTCCGCACACAGGAACGGACCGGGCTCCACGACAGCGCGCGCGGAACCAGCGAGAGCCGCGCCCACCATCGCGTCCGTAACACGCTGGTGGTGGTCCAGGTTGCGCTCGCTGTCACGCTCACCATCGGCGCCGGCCTCCTAGCGAAGAGCTTCTTCCGCCTGCGAGGTCTGGATCTGGGCTTCCGCTCGGACAACTTGCTCACGCTCAGCGTCAACCTCACTCCCTCCGACTACCCCACCGCCCTGCGCCAGGCGGCCTACTTCGAACAGGCGCTCAGCCGTGTGCAGGGTCTGGGCGGAGTAGAGGCGGCCGCCCTCAACTGTTGCCTGCCACTGGGCGACCTCCGCTGGAGCGTCTCCCAGATGAAGCTCGACGGCCGAGCCGAACCCGTCGACCAAACCGATCTCGAAGTTGTCAGCCCGGACTACTTCCGTACCATGCGCATCCCCTGGCGTGAGGGCCGCGCCTTCACCGCCGCCGACAAACAGGGAGCGCCCTACGTCGCCATCGTCAACGAGACCTTCGCCCGCCGCTTCTGCCCCGACAAGCGCTGCCTGGGCCGGCGCATCGAGCACTGGTCGCGCCCCAATGAAACCGCCCTGATTATCGGCGTAGCCGGCGACACGCACGGTAGCGCGGAGCGCCCCGTCGAACCTGTCCTCTACGCTGCGTATCTGCAAAGCGAAGTTCCGTCGATGACGATGGTCCTTCGCACCAGTGGAGAGCCGATGAGCCTGGCCGCCGCCGTGCGCGCACAACTGCTGGCTCTGGATCGCAATCAGCCGCCGCACAACCTGATGCCGATGGACGACCTTCGCGCACAGTGGATCGCCCCACACCGGGCCGACATGTTCCTGCTGGCCGTTTTCGCGGGTCCCGCACTGCTGTTGGGCTCAATCGGGATCTACGGTGTTGTCGCCTACACCGCCAACCGCCGGACTCACGAAATCGGCATCCGTCTCGCACTGGGGGCCCGTCCCCGTGACGTCCTCTCGCTGATCACCGGCCGGATGCTGCTGCTCATTGCGGCCGGAGAACTGCTGGGCGCCGCCGCTGCGCTGGCGCTCAACAAGGTCCTCCGTACGCTGGTGGTTGAAATCCCCACCACCGACGCCGCCACCTACGCTGGCTCCTGTCTGCTGTGGACCGCCGTCGCCCTGCTCGCCTGCTACCTCCCGGCGCGCCAGGGCGCTCGCACCGACCCCGTCCTGGCCCTTCGATCGGAATAACCCCTCCCGCCTTCGCGATAAAATCGAAGGCGGGGGGAATGCGGCCCGTGTCCACCAGCGACCAGCTCTTCATCGAGTTTTCCGCCAAGAAGCTCCGTCAGTTCCTGGGCCGGATCCATGTCTGTCTGGAGAAACTCTCCGACGAGCAACTCTGGATGCGCGCCTGCGAGAGCTCGAACTCCACGGGGAACCTGTGCCTCCATCTGGCCGGCAATGTCCGCCAGTGGATCCTGCATGGCATCGACAGCCAGCCCGACCACCGCCAGAGGGACTCCGAGTTCGCCGCACGCGGAGGCGTCCCGAAAGAGGAGCTTTGGCAGCGCCTGAACTCTACCGTGCAGGAAGCTTGCGGCGTCATCGAACGCCTGCCAGCTGAGCGGCTCACCGCCATCGTCACCCCACAGAATTACGACGTCACCGTTCTCGAAGCCATCTACCACGTGGTGGAGCACTTCGCGCAGCACACCGGACAGATCCTCTTCTCCACCAAGGCCCTCACCGGCGAGGACCTCGGTTTCTACCGCCACCTCACAGGCACCGCCGCGCCACCTCCGCCGCCGGCGGGCCAGGAGACACCCTAATCATGCTCACCCTCGACCAGGCGTTCCTCAGCTTCTCCATCAGCCGGATGAAGGCTCTTCTCGGACAGATCGAAACCTGCCTCGGCAAACTCGACGAACCCGCTCTCTGGGGCCGAACCGGCGACAACGCCAACTCCGCCGGCAACCTCTGCCTCCACCTCGAAGGCAACGTCCGCCAACTGATCCTCCACTCCATCGGTGGAGCTCCGGACGTTCGCGTCCGGGATAACGAGTTCAATACCCGCGGCGGACTTACGAGAACCGATGTCCTGGCGAAGCTCACCGCCGTTGTCAACGAGGCCGGTGCCCTACTCGAAACGCTGCCAGCTGAACGGCTGCTGGAAACGGTCCACCCGATGGGCCGCGAGATGCTTGCCCTGGACACGATCTACATGGTGGTGCAGCACTTCGCCCTGCATACCGGACAGATCATTTTCCTCACCAAGGCGTTTACCGGCGAAGATCTGAACCTGCCGCGGTTCGCCACCACCAAATGATCGGCCTGCGCGAAGCCGGCCCGGATGACTTCGAAGATATTCGAGGTGTGCTCGCGCGTGCCTTTGAGCGGCCGGACGAGGCGGATCTGGTCGAGGCGTTGCGCAGGGAAGGCGTTGTGCTCCTGGAACTGGTCGCCGAAGCGGGTCAACAAGTGGCCGGCCACATCCTCTACACCGAACTCCCGGTAGAGACACCCACGGGCGTCGTCCGGGCCGCGGCGCTGGCTCCGCTCGCTGTCGACCCCGCTCATCAACGCCGGGGGATCGGCGGTGCGCTCATCCACATGAGCCTGCCGATGCTCGCGCATGCGGGAGTCGACGCGGTGGTGGTGGTCGGTGACGCCGCCTACTATACCCGCTTCGGCTTCTCACCCGAAGTGGCCGCAACACTCCAATCGCCCATTCCGCCAGGCGACCACTTCATGGCCCTGGAGCTGTCCCCCGGCTCCATCGAAGGCTGTTGCGGTAAAGTCCGCTACGCATCCGCCTTTGGTCTCTAGTCACAGCCGTTGATGCCCCGAATACAGCCGCTCATCGTCCTTCGATAGGCTCGACCGCCGATTGGCCCTAGCCTGAATCAGGAGGTTCGGTACGCTATGCTGCCACGGGATCTCGAACGCCAGTCGGTCCTCATCGAGAAAGTCTGTTCGCTCCCGGCCGGCGCACCGGTGGAGCTCATCACAACCGCACACCGCAGGATCCAGGGCCGGCTTGCGGGCGCCACCGACGATACGGTCCATATCGACACGGCCAATGGGGAGACGGTCTGGATGTTCGATGAGTTGAGAACGGTCCGCCGCCTCGACCGCCCGCGCTTCACTCTCGGCCACCGCCTGCTGGCGCTATTGCTCGCTTTCGTTGGCATCCTGCCCGCCGCCGACGTTCGCTCGAAGGCGCTCGACATCCCCTACGGTGCCCGCATCGTGATTCACACGCAAGCGCGAGAGAAGCTCACAGGCCTGCTGCGCGGGGTCGCCCAGGAGGGCATTACCCTGGAGCAGACCGTGAACCAGCAACTGACACTGCGGGCCATACCTTTCAGCGAAATTCGGTCGCTTAAATACCCCCGCAATGGCCTTCATCCCGCCGCTGTCGTAGTGCTGACGATCGGAGCTCTTTGGGGCGTAGGAGCCCTGATAGTTGGAGGTTAACGAGTTCACCATGTCTAGACTACTCTCGCTCTTGCTTTGCCTTTCGATGGTGTTGCCGGCGAAGGACCTGCGCTCAGACGCCCTCCAACTTCCGACCGGCTCGCCGGTGTGCATCATCACCCGCACCGGACTCATCGAACACGCCCGGTTGCAAGCCGTCTCCGAAGAGGGCATCAGTGTTCTGGTGATGGAGAATGGCGCGCTCCAGACTCGCAACTTCTCCTATGCTGAGCTAGTCCGACTGGAGCGCCGCGGAGAGCGCCAGTCGGCCGGACGGGTGATTCTCACAACAGTTGGCGTGTATGTCCTCGTAGGTATGACCACACTCGTGGTCACTCTTGCCGTACACCGTTAGCAGTCGTACCATCCAGTTGACGTGTATCGCACCATCTCAGTTCTGGTCTACACCTTCGGGCTGGCGGCCTTTATCGGACTGTTTGCGCTCTGGACCCGCCAGTTGCGCCTGGGCCGCACGGAACTGCGCAGCTGGCTCTATCCCGCCATCTTCATTGCTTCTTCCGCCTGGTTCGGCCTGAACATCCTTGTACCCAGCCACTACTTCGTCCTGCTCGCCGGAGCCTGCGTCTTCCCAGCCTTGCTCGGAAAACTGTTTGGCTCTCGTGGCATTCCGTTTGTGGCCCTGGCGAGCGCCACCATCGCCACACTTTCGTTGCTCCATACCGTGAACGCCATCACCCTGGCGCACGCCCAGCGTGACCTCAGCATCGCCTACTGCGCCGTCTTCGCCTGGACCTGCGCCACCGCAGCTCGTGCTCCCGGCAGCGGCCGCACCAGTGTGATTCTACTCATCGTCATCATGGTGCTGATCCCGCTGGCCATGTTCACCTTTGGCGACTGGCTGAGCCTGCTGATGCGCTCCCTCCCCCTGCCCGTGCTGATGGTCCACAGCTACTCCCGCCGGCGCTTCCTTTTTCTCGACCTCTTCGCCAAATGGGGTTCCAACTTCGCAGTGGCCCTCATCGCCCTCACCATCTGGTTCAGCCTGCTGCCTGCCGGCCTGGACCCCATCTACTCCGCACTGCTGATGCTGCCCGTGTTGTGGGGCGTCTTCCGGCTCTGCCGCTCGCTGGGAGAACTTCTGGACCGCCGCGTACTCGGCCGCCCTTACTCCCCCGCCGAAGCACAGCGCGTCTTCCTGGAGCGCCTGCAGGGCAGTGAGGACGAAGCGGTCCTCCTGCGGGACGCCCACACCCTGGCCGAACAGATCTTTCACACCCGTGCGTCGATCTCCAACGATGGCGCCATCCACCTCGAAGACCGGCCCGATGGACGCCCTCTCGTTCAGCGAAGACCTCGCCCTGGTGAAGACTCTCTCCGAAATGCTTCGCTTCCTGTTGGAGAACCGCCGCCTCGAAGCCAAGCGGCGTGCGCTGCTTCTGGACGCCGGCCGTTCAGAACTGAAAGCGCTCCGCGCCCAGATCAACCCGCACTTCCTGTTCAACGCCCTGAACACTGTCGCCGGGCTCATCCCCTCTAATCCCGAACTCGCCGAGGAGACGGTGGAGAAGCTGGCCGAGGTCTTTCGCTACACCCTCCAACGGTCTGAGGCCGAGATGGAGCCCCTTTCCCAGGAACTCGATTTCATCCGCGCCTGGCTCGACGTCCAGCAGGCCCGCTTCGGACAGCGTCTCCGGGTGGAAATCCAGGCCGAGAACGAAACCCTCGCGGCCCGTGTGCCGGCCATGACCCTGCAGCCCTTGGTCGAGAACGCCCTCAAACACGGAGTCGCCGTCACCAGCCAGCCGTGCCTGGTTACCATCCAAGCCTGCCTCCGGGGCGACACCCTGGTCCTCACGGTCACAGACACGGGCCCGGGACCCAAGGAAACGCCCACCGACACCGGACACGGCTTGAAGAACGTCCGTGAACGGCTGGCCGGCTACTACGGCGAGCGCGGCCGCCTGACCCTCAGCCGCGACCACGACCGCCACGTGACCACTGCTACCATCGAGTTGCCCGTATGACCAGAGTGCTCATCGTCGATGACGAACTCCCCGCGCGCGAACGGCTCCAGCGTCTGCTCGGCGGACTGGAAGGCCTCTGTGTCTGCGGTGAGGCCGTCGACGGAGTCACCGCCATCGAGCAGATCCGCGAACTGCGCCCGGACGTGGTCCTGCTCGACGTCGAGATGCCTGGTTGCCGCGGCACGGAGGTCGCCGCATCGCTGCCGGATCCGCGGCCGCACATCATCTTCTGCACAGCTTACGACCGCTATGCGGTGGAGGCCTTCGAACTCCGCGCCATCGACTACCTGCTGAAACCGGTTTCGCGCTCTCGCCTGGAACAGGCCCTGGCCAAGACGCGGGAAGCCGCACCCAGGCTACCGGCGCCGCAGCGCTTTCTGGCCGGCGCCGGCGAGCGCTACGTCGTGATCCCCTTGGCCGACATCGTCGCGTTCCTCTCGGAATCCGGCCTGACCAAACTCTGCACACGCGACCGCGAATACTGGATGGATCCCACGCTGAACGACCTGGAAGTGCGGCTCGACGCCGCGCAGTTCTTCCGAATCTCCCGCGCCGCCCTGGTCCGTCTCGACGAGATCAAGGAGGTGGCGCCGCTGCCGGGAGGATCCGGTCAGGTCACGCTGAAATCGGGCCGCCGTGAAGAGGTCTCGCGCCGCCGCTTTCGGGAACTGCTCGACCGGCTGGCCACCTAGCCGAGCCCCAGGAAAGCGCTCCGAAACACAGCACAATCCAGACACCGACCGCCAGGGCCAGATGCACAATCTGCATCCACACCGGCGCCAGCAGTACAACATTCAGCCCGCCCGCCGCCAGTTGCAGCACCGTCAGCCCGATCAGCCACTGCTTCAACCGCCCCTGGAAACGCATCAGCGCCGCCAGGATCACAAATACGCCGGCCGCCGACGCCACCACCGGATGCACAAGCCGCAATTGCAGCAGCAGCGGAGCCTCACCCGAGAACTCCTGCCGCAGCCCTTCCCGCAGCGAGGCCGCCGGCCAGATCGTGTCGCCCAGGGCCGCGACTGCACCAGTCAGGCTCGCGAACAGCGCGACACCCATGGCCGCCCATACCATCGTGGGCACCTCGGCACGGCGCCACTCTCCATACCGCGCCACCCACCCGCACAGCGCGACGGATCCCAGCAGCACCAGCGTGTTCGTCAGATGCGCGCACAGATACACCGCCCGGCCCGCCGACGCATTCTTCTCCACATACGCCAGCAGTACCAGCCCCGCGCCCAGCAGCGCCTCGAGCATCAGGAAGCCCAGGAACGCCCAGGACGTCTTCCGCGCCACATGCCCCTTCGGGAACAGCCGCCGGCTCCACCACACCATGCCCGCCGCGCCCAGCAGGTCCACCCCGCTGGTCACCCGGTGCGTGAACTCGATAATCGTGCCCATCGTCGGCGTCGGCGGCACCACCTCGCCGTTGCACAACGGCCAGTGACTGCCGCAGCCCGCCCCGGAACCGGAGGCCCGCACAAACGCGCCCCATAGCACCACAAACACATTCCAGCCCAGCATGACCCACGCCAGCCGGACGAATGATTCCACTCGATTCTTCATGGCTTCCTACAATGAATCTATATGTCTTCCACTTTACGGGATGCGTGGACCACAAGAGTACAGGTGGAAGATTACGAAGCCCACATGGCCGCCATCGGCCAGGCTCAGGCCAACGCCGCTCATATGGCGGACTTCCTCGCGCGCGTCGGCGAACCCGGGGCCCGCCTTCTCATCGCAGGCGCCGGCACTGGCCAGATGTTCGACTACCTGCCGCCCGACGTCTTCGACTCCTGTCGCCCCTTCTTCACGGATATCAACCCGCGATTCCTCGCCAGCCTCCGCCGGCGTTTTCCGGCAGCCCTCTGCGCCGCCGATGACCTGGAACTTTCCGCCGTGAAGGGCCGCTTCCATGCCGCGGCTGCGGTTCTCGTCCTGGAACACATCCGCTGGCGAACCGGCCTCGACACCTTAGCCGCCCTCACGCCCCGATTCCTGTTCCTGGTCCTCCAGCGCAATCCCGAGGGCATGACCGCCGCCGTCACCCCCACCCGCGTCCTGCCCGCCAGCATGCAGAACCTCGGCGGCCAGCACCCCGAACTGGTCCCCAAACACGAAGCGGCCACCCATCTCCAGCGCCTTGGCTATACGCTGATCGAGGAGTGGCCGCGAAATGTAGCTGATTCGAAAGTGATGCTGGGGCTCTTGTTCGAGCGGACTTCTTAGCCCGCCCCGCCCGCCGCCGACTCTTCCCGGAACGTCGCCGAGGCCTTGATGTAGTCCCGGTGCATCCGCGCAATGTTCTCGATCTTGATGCCCTTGGGACACACCGCCTCGCACTCGCCCGTGTTCGTGCAATACCCGAAGCCCTCGTCCGTCATCTTGAGGACCATCCGCGAAGCACGCCGGTCCCGCTCCACCTGCCCCTGCGGCAGTTGGCCGAGGTGCGCAATCTTCGCCGAGACGAACAACGACGCCGAGGCATTCGGGCACGACGCCACACAGGCTCCGCAGCCGATGCAGGCCGCCGCGTCCATCGCCATGTCCGAGCACTTCTTGATCACGGGCAGCGCATTGCCGTCCGGCGCCGACCCCGTATTCACGGAGATGTACCCGCCCGCCGCGATGATGCGGTCGAACGCGCTGCGATCCACCATCAGATCCTTGATCACCGGGAACGCCTTCGCCCGGAAGGGCTCCAGCCACAACTCGTCGCCGTCGTGGAAGTGGCGCATGTGCAACTGGCACACCGTCGTGCCGCGCTGCGGACCGTGCGGCACGCCGTCGATCATGAAACCGCAGCAGCCGCAGATGCCTTCCCGGCAGTCGTGCTCGAACGTCACCGGATCCTCGCCCTTGCGGGTCAGTTCCTCGTTCAGGACGTCGAGCATCTCCAGAAACGACATGTGCTCGTTGGCATTGGGCACCTCGTAGCGCACCATCCTGCCCGCGGATGTAGCGTTCTGTTGACGCCAGATGTTCAGAATGATCTTCATCTTCGGATGCCTCTATTTGTAGTTCCGCTGAGCCAGGTGGACATGCTCGAATTCCAGCGCCTCTGTGTTGCGCGCCGGAACCTTGTCATCACCCAGATACTCCCAAACGGCCGCGTGGCAGAAGTTCACGTCGTCGCGCTTCGCCTCGCCGTCCTCCGTCTGGTACTCCTCACGGAAGTGGCCGCCGCAGCTCTCTTCCCGGATGCGTGCGTCGCGGCACAGCAGTTCGCCCAGTTCCAGGAAGTCCGCCACACGCCCGGCGCGCTCCAGACTCTGATTGAGCTCGGCGCCCGCTGCCCGGCACATTCACGTTTTCCCAGAACTCGGCCCTCAACTCGGGGATGCGGGCAATCGCGTGGTCGAGCCCCGCGGCGTTGCGAGCCATGCCGCAGTACTCCCACATCACCTTGCCCAGCTCGCGGTGGAAGTCGTCCACCGTCTTCTTGCCCTTGATCGACAGGAACTTCTTCGTCCGCCCGTCGACCGTCTCCCTGGCGGCCTGGAACTCCTGATGCGTCGTATCCACGCCGCCCGGCTTCACACCGGCCAGGTAGTTGCCCATCGTGTACGGGATCACGAAATAGCCGTCTGCCAGACCCTGCATCAGCGCGCTGGCGCCCAGGCGGTTCGCCCCGTGATCGGAGAAGTTCGCCTCACCCAGCACGAACAGGCCGGGAATGGTCGATTGCAGTTGATAATCCACCCACAGGCCGCCCATCGTATAGTGGACCGCCGGATAGATGCGCATCGGCGTCGTATACGGATCGTCGCCCGTGATGCGCTCGTAGATCTCGAAAGAGGTTGCCGTAGCGCTCCTCGATCACATTCCGGCCCAGCCGGTTGATCGACTCGCTGAAGTCGAGAAACACGCCGCGGCCGCCCGGGCCTACGCCGAAGCCTTCATCGCAGGCGACCTTTGCCGCGCGCGAAGCGATGTCGCGCGGACACAGGTTGCCGAACGCCGGGTAGCGCCGCTCCAGATAGTAGTCGCGCTCCGTCTCGGGAATCGTGTTCGGATCGCGTGTATCCGCCTTCTTCGTCGGCACCCAGATGCGCCCGTCGTTGCGCAGCGACTCGCTCATCAGCGTCAGCTTCGACTGGTAATCGCCGCTCTGCGGGATGCACGTCGGGTGGATCTGCGTGTAGCAGGGATTCGCGAAACCCGCGCCCTTCTTATACGCGCGCCAGATCGCCGTCGCATTCGAACCCTTGGCGTTGGTCGAGAGATAGAACACGTTGCCATAGCCGCCGGTGCCCAGCACAACAGCGTCCGCCACATGGCTCTCAATCTCGCCCGTCACCATGTTCCGCGTGATGATGCCGCGCGCCCGGCCGTCGATCACGACCAGTTCCAGCATCTCGTAGCGGTAGTACATCTTCACCCGGCCGGCGTCCACCTGGCGCTCCAACGCCTGATAGCAGCCCAGCAGCAGCTGCTGCCCCGTCTGCCCTCGGGCGTAGAACGTTCTCGACACCTGCGCGCCGCCGAAGCTGCGGTTCGCCAGCACGCCGCCGTACTCGCGCGCGAATGGCACGCCCTGTGCCACGCACTGGTCGATGATATCCACGCTGACTTCGGCCAGCCGGTATACATTCGCCTCACGCGCGCGGAAGTCGCCGCCCTTCACCGTGTCGTAGAACAGCCGGTATACGCTGTCGCCGTCGTTTAGATAGTTCTTCTCGCGGCATTGATGCCGCCCTGGGCCGCAATCGAGTGGGCGCGCCGGGGAGAATCCTGAAAACAGAAGCACTTCACGTTGTAGCCCAGTTCCCCCAGGCTCGCCGCCGCCGCACCGCCCGCCAGGCCGCTGCCGACGACAATCACGTTGTACTTCCGCTTGTTGGCCGGATTGACCAACTTCACCGTCGAACTTGGCCTTCTGCCACTTCTGCTCAATCGGTCCGGAAGGGATCTTCGAATCCAGATTCAGTGCCATGTGTGTTTGCCCTCCTTACTTCACGAGCCCGACCAGCACGGCCAGGGGCATGGAAACATTCCCGATCCCGATCACCCAGCCATAGACCTTCGCCAGCGTCTTCAGCTTCGGTGTGTACTTCGGGTGGTTCACGCCCAAACTCTGGAACATGCTCCAGACTCCGTGGTAGAGGTGGATCGCCAGCAGGATGTTGGCAATGATGTAGAAGAAGGACGCTGCGGATTGTGGAAGCCGACGATGACGTTGTGGTAAACGTCACCCTTGATGAACTGGTCGCCTAACGCCTGGCCCGTCGTGAAGTGCAGGATGTGATAGATCAGGAACGCGCCCACGATGGGACCGCTCCAGGAATTCATTGTCCGTGCGGCGTAACTGGTGGCAATGTGGGCTCTTGACGTAAGCCTGAGGCCGGGCCTCGTTTTTCAGCCGCCACAATTGAAACGCAGCCGTCACATGAAGCACGGCGGCGGCCAGCAGAACAAATCGAGCGAACCAGAGCAGTCTGCCCAGGCTCTGCAGCAGCTCGGCGTAGTGATTCAGCTTCTCCGGCCCTTGATAAACCTGGAGATTGCCGATCATGTGGCCCAGGACGAAGCCGCTTAACACGAAGCCCGTCACCGCCATGACCACTTTCTTGCCGACAACTGAATGGTAGAAGGTTGCTGTTCTGTTTAGGCCGCTGTTAACAGCGATTGAGCTCATCGAGGCACTCCCTGTTTTCCCCGTGGGTATGTAGTGGGGTGTGAGGGGCGGATCTCATCTAGTTACTAGGATGCCCGGAACCCACTATTGTATGCGAAATTTCGGAGTGCGGGGTACTTTGACAGGACGGGCCCGCTCGGATAGCGGGCCCGCTCAGAGGAGGAGGAGAAGTCGTCTTCCGTTCAGTTCAACAAAGATTACTTACGGTTGAGGGCGAGCTCAACCCGCTCGACCTTCGAGTCTTTCGCCATCAGCAACTGGGCATGTGTCGCCGGAATGCGCATCACGGAAGGCGATCCGTTGATCTGCGCCTGCGCCAGGCGATAGGTCGAACCCTGATGCTCGAACACCAGCTTGCCGTCAAATCTCGATTTGACCTCACCGCCAGGCGCCACGATGATCGCGTTTCTGCCGGCCTCCTTGCAGGTGAGGAACAGACCCGTCCCGCTGTCGGAGGTCTCCAGCAGATAGTTGCCCGCCGGTAGTGAGACGCTCGAAGCCTCAAAGGCGAAGGGAATACTCACCCGCGCCGTCGCACCAAATGCGGGCATCGCCGTCATCAGACTCAACGCCATCGCGATCGCACCGAAAATCGTGAATTTCTTCCCAGTAGTCATTGTCACGTCTCTCCGTTCTTCTTCCGTTACTTTTCTGGCTGGGCCGCTATCCCAGCGGCCCGCCTCTAGTCTCAAGAACGCATCCGCCGTGAATTCGTTCGCTCGCCGGCGTGCAATTTACACCCGCGTCATTTGTTTCACTTGGAACGCTGCACGCCTTCCCGGATCTGCTTCAGGTAGTGGATGCCGTTCTTCTTCTCGAAGACCAGGTTCACCTTCTTCTGATCCGTGGCAATCGCCATCGAACCCGCGTTGTAGCTCACCAGCGCCATCGCCGCCGCGCCTGTCGAGGAACGCAGAGTCAGCACCGGAGCCGAGGGCTCATTCACAAAGCTGTACTGGCCGGCCGGCATCTTCTGGCCGGAAGCAACGAAGTCGAATGGGATGTTCACCCGAACTTCCGGCGCGGCCGCCGAAGCCACCGTCGAGATCATCATCATCGCGGCCGTGGCCGCGTAAACACACATCGAGCGCAGCGATTTCATGGTCTGTTTCTCCAGTTTGTTCAGTGTGAGCCGGACGCTTGTTTCTTCGTCGCGTCCGCCTTCAATTGATTAAACGGATCAGACACACGAATAGTTCGCTGCGCTCGAAATGTGTTCGAAGTGTAAAACTCCCTACGCCATGACCCGTGCGAAGGCTGTTTTGAATTTCTCCATCTCTTCCCTGGTGCCCACCGGTCACCCGCACATGCGTCGGCCAGATGGGCCAGGCGCGGCCGACGAACACTTTCTGCTGGGCCATCGCCGCGATCACCTCGCGCGCCGGGCGCTTCACATCCACCATGAACTTGTTACTCACCGATGGCACGAAGGAATAACCCTTCTGCGTCATCCACGAAAACACGCCTTCCCGCACGTCCTGCGTATACTTCTTCCTCTGCGGCACCAGATCCTTCACGGAAAGACTGACGGAAACCCGCCACCATGCCGGTCGACGGCGTGTAGCCCGTCCCAAAGCCCATCATCTTGCCCAGCAGGTCCGTGCGCCCAAAGGCCGCGCCGGCACGCAGTCCGGCCATGCCGTAGATTTTCGAGAACGTCCGCAGCACGATCACATCCTTGCCCGCCGCCACCATGTCCGTGCACGGCTTCGCGTCGCTGAAGTGGATGTACGCTTCGTCGATCATCACAATACTGCCCGCCGGCTTGTTCTTCACCAGATACTCGATATCCTCACGCGCGGTCAGTGTGCCCGTGGGATTGTTCGGATTGCAGAGGTAGAACACGCCCGCATTGCTGCCGCCCGCGGCCAGCATGGCTTTCACGTCATGCGCAT
>JASGIE010000003.1:0-63738 GCA_049841055.1 Paludibaculum sp.
ATATGCTAAGGTTATAGGGAAAGACAATAGAATGAACAGCACCTCCAACAAATAGTTCGCTAGGATGGAATACAAAAAGGGCGTCCCGCGAGGGGATGCCCTTGTCTGTTACAGAACCCTTGGCTGGACCCTTAGTCCATATCCTTGCTGCGCTTTCTGTGATCGCGCTTGCGCGCCAATGCCGCCTTCACGCGCTTCTTTTCGCCGGGCTTCATGTAGTAGGAGTGTTTCTTGATCTCTTTGATGATGTCTTCCTGCTGCACCTTGCGCTTGAACCGCCGCAACGCGCTTTCCAGAGTTTCACCATCCTGGATGTAAACTTCCGCCATTTCCTACTCACCTCCTTCCGGCTTGAACTTTGCGTTTTCACGCAACTTTCAGGATATCGCGATTCAAGTGCCGCCGCCTAATTGATGGCCGCAGGCTGGTTGGCGCCATAGGTGCGCTCGACGTCCCACTGATTCACCATCCCGGTGAAGTCTTCCACGATCCCTTCACCCTTCAGCGTCGTTACCAGCTTGCCGTCCACATAGACCGGTGCCTTCGGATCCTCCGCCGTGCCCGGCAGCGAAATGCCGATGTTGGCATGCTTGGACTCACCGGGGCCGTTCACAGATGCAGCCCATCACCGCCACCTTCATCTCCTCGACGCCGGTGTACTTCTCTTTCCAAACCGGCATCTGCTCCCGGAGATAGGTCTGGATCTGGTCCGCCAGCTCCTGGAAGACTGATTCGTCGTCCGTCCACAGCCGGGACAGGCCGTCACCTGCGGTGTGAAACTGCGAATGCCCAACGATTGCAGATCTGTTGCAAAGTCCAGCACTTTCCTCGGTCCGATCGCCATTCGGAAGTGGCGTCAGCGATGCCCGGATCGTGTCCCCAATCCCTTCCTGCAGCAGGATCGACAGCGCGGCCGTCGTGGCCACGATCCCCTTGGCGCCCATGCCCGCCTCGGTCAGGCCGAGGTGCAGCGCCAGGTCGCACTCACCGGCCAGCATACGGTAAACGTCGATCAGGTCCTGCACAGCGGAAACCTTCGCGCTGAGTATGATTTTGTCGTGCGGAAGCCCGTACGACTCCGCCATCGCCGCCGACTCGATCGCGCTCACCACAATCGCCCGCTTCGTTACGTCGGCCGCGTTCAACGGGTTGGCGCTCCTGGCGTTCTCATCCATCATCCGCGTCAGCAGCGCCCCATCCAGCGAGCCCCAGTTGACGCCGATTCTGACAGGCTTGCCGTATTCGATCGCACATTCGATCATCGTGCGGTAATTGTCATCCGTCTTTCGACCGATATTAACGTTGCCCGGGTTAATCCTGTATTTGGCGAGAGCTTCCGCGCATTCCGGGTACTTCTTCAAAATAATGTGCCCGTTGTAGTGGAAGTGCGAACAATGGGGACCTTCATGCCAAACAGGTTCAACGTGTCGACGATTCGCGGAACGGCCTTCGCCGCCTCTTCCGTATTCACCGTCACGCGCACCAGCTCGGACCCCGCCTTGGCTAAAGCCATGACTTGGTTGACCGTACGAGTTCTTGATATCCGCGGTGTCCGTGTTGGTCATCGACTGGACGACAACCGGATTGCTGCCGCCTACCTTCACACCACCGATGTTCACGACTACGGATTTGCGCCGCGCAATGAGAGCCATTCTGCCTCCGGGAAATCCCGTTTTACCAAGCCCCCGACCGGGAAAATGGACTGCGATCGCAACCATAACTTTTTTAATTGGACCCGCACCCCACATTGGGCGTATTCTGTCCTCAGAACGGAACGATCACGTCGTTACGCGCTCCGTTTCTCCCTGCTGAGGTCGAGTATTCCCTGTGCGAGGACAATGTCTTGCTGGAGGGATCGAATGCTTGACTCAAATAAAACGAACCATAAATACAAAGCCACCTTCTTCGGCCTCGAGAGCCTTCTATCGAGTGCCCTTTCCGATGCCCTCACCCTCTGCAACTGTTTGATTTTCAACCAGAATCAGGACCATGACCGGGACCGCCCACGCCCGGATATCGTTTTCTGCTCACCCGCCCCAGAAGTGCTGCAGCCTGTGCTGCAACGCTTCAAGCATACTCCCGTGGTCGTCGTCAGCCGTCTGCCTGAGGTCGATGGACGGCCGGATGCACTCGAAGCTGGTGCCGCCGACTATTGCGCCGCCCCGTTTGAACCCACTCAACTCCGCTGGTTGCTCGATACCCACGCCCGCGCCCGGAAAGCGCTCGCCGCGGCCTGATCCCGCTGCCCTAACAATCCCCCAGCCAAGTCGGCTGAACAGCCACCTCCGCTACCCACGCGGAGGTTCTGTGTCCCCATCTACACCCATTTACTGGAGGATCCGCTCTTAGTGCCTCGACTCTTGCTATCTCTCCTGCTGGCAGTGTCTCTTCACGCCCAGTCTCGGGAAATGCTCTACGAACTCTCAGGAAACCTGATCTCAGAGAACGGAATTCCCGACCGCTTACAGGTCACAGCGGTCGAACTGACTTCCCCTCTGTCACAAACCACAACCTTCGTCAGCAGCGACGGCTCCTTTGAATTCAGATCGTTGCCAGCCGGCAGCTACGAAGTTCGTCTCACCAATCTGCACGGCGATGTAGTCGCCAGGCAAATCGTCAATGTCCCGGCCATGACGGCCCTCCACTTCGACATCACAGCCCTCACCGGCGTGAATGTCAGAAAAGCAGGGCCCGTCAGTTACTACCGGATGTCCCACCACGTGCCCGGCAAGGCCTTGAAGCTCTGGCAAAAGGCCGTCAAGGCGGCCAGAGAGGGTCACCACGACGAATCGACCGAGTTGCTCGACAAAGCCCTGGCCAGCGATCAGCAATTCGCTGACGCGCTCCACATGCGCGGCGTCTATGCCTTGCAGGCAAAGGACTTCACTCTGGCCAGCAACCTGCTCAGCCACGCCGCCACGCTCGACGAATCGAACCCGAACTTCCTCGCCGACGCCGCATTCGGCCACTTCGCCGCCGAGTCGCCCGCAAAGGCGCTCGACTTCGCCCGTCTCGCCCTCCGCCTCGATCCCGGCAACAAAAAGGCCAGCTACGTCCTTGGCCTCACCAATCTGCGCCAGGGAGACCAGGGCGAGGAGACCATCCGCGCACTCCAGCAGGCCGCCACCCTGTTCCCCAGCGCCGCCCGTGTCCTGAACCAGCTCCGCTCATCCAGCCCTCACCGTTAGAGGGCCATGGACTACCTACCAGCTACCGCTATACTGGTATTTAAGAGAGGCGCACACAATTTTGAACTGGAAGAGCTACCTTCGCCTGGCCGCACACACCCAGATGCTGCCAATCCTCGAAAGCGGCGAAGAGACCCTGGTCGGCGGTCAGGCTGTCATGGAGGGCGTCATGATGCGCGCTCCGCACAGCTACTGTGTGGCCGTGCGCCGCCCTGACGGCGTCATCGTCACCGAGGAACAGCCGCTTCCGAAGGTCTCCGAAAAGTACCCGATCTTCAAGTTACCCATCTTTCGTGGCGTCGGTACGCTCGGCCAGGCAATGTCGCTCGGAGTCAAGGCCCTGCGCTTCTCCGCCGATGTCGCCATGCAGGCCGAAGCGGAAAAGGAAGGCAAGTCGGAGGCTCAACAGGGCGAGAAGAAGCCCACCGAAATCCCCGGCTGGGTGATGAGCCTGAACCTGCTCTTCTCGTTTGCCTTTTTCATCGCTCTCTACAAGTTCGTGCCACTGGTGCTCACCACACAACTGCAGCGCCTCTACCCGCAGTTGGGCCTCGGCAACCGCATCCTCTTCAACCTGATGGACGGCCTCATCCGGCTGGTGATCTTCCTCGGCTTCCTCTGGATCATCTCGCGCTGGAAGGACATTCATCGCGTCTTCGAATATCACGGCGCCGAACACCGCGTCGTCTTCAACTTCGAATCAGGGAAGCCCGTCACCGTCGAAAACGCGCAGCGTTTCGTCACGTTCCACCCCCGTTGCGGCACCAGTTTCTTGCTGGTCGTCATGATGGTCTCCATCGCCGTCTACGCGGTGATTCCGGTGGACACCTTCTGGGCGAAAATGCTGCTGCGCATCGTCGCGCTGCCCGTGATCGCCGGGCTCAGCTATGAGCTCATCCGCTTCGCGGCCAAACATCGCAGCGGACTTCTGGCCTTGATGACCGCCCCCGGCCTGTGGCTGCAGCGCATCACAACGCAGCCGCCCGCCGACGACCAGACAGCCGTCGCCATTCGAGCCCTCGACGGCGCCATGGAGATCGAAAAACAACAGGGCGGCGAGTTGGTAATTGCTTAATGGACCTCACGCAGCAGTTGGACGAAGTCGAAAAACGCTATAACGCGCTCACCGCGCAGATGGCGGATCCGGACGTCATCAACGATCCGGAGAAATATCGCAAGACCGCGAAGAGCCATCGCGATCTCGAAGAGACGGTCGGCGTGTACCGCGACTACAAAAAGACCGTCGAGGACCTGGAACAGGCCCGCCAGATGGTGACCGAGGACGACGCCGACCTGCGCGCCATGGCCGAGGAAGAGATCGCCCGGCTGGAACCGTCCGTCGAAGAACTCGCCCGCCAGCTCGAAATCCTGCTGCTGCCCAAGGATCCCAACGACGAAAAAAACGTCCTGCTTGAAATCCGCGCCGGCGCCGGCGGGGATGAAGCCAGCCTCTTTGCCGCCGAGATCTTCCGCGTCTACTCCCGTTACGCCGACACCCAGCGTTGGAAAGTGGAAGTCATCTCCACCAGTGAATCCGGAGCCGGCGGCGCCAAGGAAGTCATCGCCATGGTCAGCGGCGATCGCGTCTTCTCCAAGCTCAAATACGAGAGCGGCGTCCACCGCGTCCAGCGTGTGCCTGTCACCGAACAGCAGGGCCGCGTCCACACCTCGACCATCACCGTCGCCGTCATGCCCGAAGCCGACGACGTCGAAATCAAGCTCGAGGCGAAAGACGTGCGCGTCGACACCTTCTGCTCTTCCGGCCCCGGCGGCCAGTCGGTGAATACGACCTACTCCGCCGTCCGCCTCACACACCTGCCCACGGGCCTGGTGGTGAGCTGCCAGGACGAAAAATCGCAGATCAAGAACCGCGCCAAGGCCGAACGAGTACTCCGCTCCCGCCTCTACGAACTCGAACTCGAGAAGCAGCAGCAGGCCATCGGCGCCGACCGCCGCAGCCAGGTGGGCACCGGCGACCGCTCAGAGAAAATCCGCACCTACAACTTCAAGGACAACCGAGTCACCGACCACCGCATCGGCCTCACCGTCCACCAGTTGGACCGCGTCATGGAAGGCGAGATCGAGGAACTCCTCACCGCCTGCGTCAACTACTTCAACGCACAGAAGCTGAAGGAACAGGCCGATTCGGCGCACGCCGAGCCGGCGGCCCAGAAGGATGACAGTAAAGACCGCGCTCCGGCAAGGGTTTGACCTGCTTGCCGAGGCCGGACTCGCCGAACCGCGCCTGACCGCCGAAGTTCTGCTCCTGCACGCGCTCCACAGGGAGCGCATCTATCTCTACTCGCATCCCGAACACGAACTGTCGACCCTGGAGTGGCTCCACTACGGCCGTTACCTGCATGAGCGCCTGAAGGGCCGGCCGACCCAGCACATCACGCGCGTCCAGGAATTCTACGGCCGCCCCTTCCGCGTCTCGCCCGCCACCCTGATTCCCCGCCCTGAGACCGAACACGTCGTCGAACAGGCGCTGCAGACAGCCCAAGGCGCGCGCAGACTCCTCGACATCGGCACCGGCACCGGAGCTCTGGCCATCACGCTAGCCCTGGAGCTCAAGGCTCGGGCCGTGGCCACGGACCTCAGCTTCGACGCGCTCCAGGTGGCTCGCCACAATGCCGCGGCTCTCTCCGCACCCGTCGACTTCCTTCAGTGCGACCTTGCCTCCGCCCTCGCTGGACCGTTCGACCTGATCGTTTCGAATCCGCCCTACATCCCGGCCGCCGAGATGGCCGGACTCCAGCCCGAGGTCCGCGACTACGAGCCGCACCTGGCCCTCCTGGGCGGTGAGGAAGGCACCGAGATCTACCACCGCATCGTCCCGCAGGCGCAGCGACTGCTGAACCCCGGCGGCTGGCTCATCTTCGAAATCGGCTATCGGGGCGAGGCAGGAGTCCGCCGCGCGTTCCTAGACGGCCCCTGGCAGGACGTCTCGCTAACCTGCGATCTCGCGGGTCTGCCCAGAGTCCTCCGCGGGCGCTACACACCCTAACCGGCCTTACACTACCAAGGCGCCCCGTTCCGCCAGCAGCGCGCGCAGCACCGACCGGTGGCAGCGGCTCTCCTCCTTGCAGTAGCAGCCCAACGAGAGATTCGTATGGTGCGACATCGTCGCCAGGACATCCAGTTCCCGGCTGCGATCCGGAACGCTCATCTCCTTCCGGAACTTCCGCACAAATCCAGACCACGCCCGTTCATCTTCCGCATGCAGCGCTTCCTGGACCAGTTCCGCGCTGGGCGCCAGATTGGGGAACCAGACGTCGTAGTAGTCGAGCCTGGCGAAGTCCTCTTTCGCGACCCCGCGCGGCGGGCGCCGTACGGTGCCTAAACGCGGCCCCTCGTGTTCTCTACGCGGCGTACCCAGTCGCACAATGTAGATCGCCATAAGCCCTCTAACCGCCAGTGTGACACGCCCGTTCCACCGGCCGGAAGCCCACCGCTTCACGCCTTCGATCTATCCTGAAACAGAAGTGAGAACCATCTTCCACGTCGACATGGACGCCTTCTTCGTCTCCGTGGAAGAGCTCTTCGACCCCTCGCTCAAAGGCAAAGCCGTCGTCGTCGGCGGGCCCAAGGACGCGCGCGGCGTCGTCTCCGCCGCCTCCTACGAAGCCCGCAAGTTCGGCGTCCACTCCGCGATGCCCCTGCGCACCGCGGGCAAGCTCTGCCCACACGCCATCTTTCTCAACGGGCACCCCGATCGCTACCGCGACTACTCCCACAAGGTTCATGCCATCCTCAACGAGTTCTCGCCGAAGGTCGAGATGGCCTCGGTCGACGAAGCCTACATGGACCTCACCGGCACGGAACGCCTGCTCGGCCCGCCACTGCAGGCCGCCCACCTCCTGCACAACCGGATGAAGCAGGTGACCGGACTCAACTGCTCCGTCGGCATTGCGACCTCCCGACTCGTCGCCAAGGTCTCCTCCGACCAGGCCAAACCCAACGGCATACTCTGGGTCCAGCCTGGACTGGAGGCCAACTTCCTGGCGCCCCTCGATGTCCGCCGGATCCCCGGTGTCGGCAAGGTGACAGAACAGAAGCTCAAGGACTACGGCATCCGCAAGGTCGGAGACCTCGCTCGTCTGGAGGAGTCCTTCCTCCGCCGCCGCTTCGGTCAGTGGGGCCTCGCGCTCGCCGGCAAGTCGCAAGGCCTCGACGCCGGATCGTGGTTCGACAGCGACATCGGGGACAACGACGACCCCAAGTCCATCAGTCACGAACACACCTTCGATACCGACACCGCCGAACCCCTGGAACTGGAAGCCACCCTCGCCCGCCTGGCGGAGAAGGTCGCCCGGCGCCTCCGCGAGCACGAGTTCCACGCCAACATCGTCCATCTCAAACTGCGTTACAAGGACTTCACTACCCTGACGCGCAGCAAGACCCTGCCGCAATCCACGCAGCTCGACCACGAGCTCATCGCCGAATCCCGCCACCTCTTCCGTCAGGCCTGGGACGGCAAAACGCCCATCCGCCTCATCGGCACGGGGGTCTCCGGCTTCGAGGCGCACGAGGGCCAGCTTGGGCTCCTGGATTCCGAAAAGAATCAGCGCGCCCGCCAGGCGCTGGCCGTGGTCGATCGCCTCCGCGACAAGTACGGCGAAAAGAGCGTCAAGCTCGCCACCGGCCTCACGGCCGATCACGCCGAGCGAGTCCACGAGAATCCCGTCGGACTGCCCGGCAAACGCCCCAGGGACAAATCAAAGTGAGTCCCGCGTGGAGTGTAACGCCCACAACATGGTGAGCCCGGCGCAGACCGCCCCCGTCCAGTACGGAGCGGCCTGCCCGATGTGGTCGAACGAAGCGCCCGCCCAAACCGGCCCAATGACTCGGGTAAAACTTGCCAACGACTGCATCGTGCCCAGCAGGACCCCCTGCTCGCTCGGCGCCGCCCGCCGCGAGACCAGCCCGGACAGCGAAGGACCGGCCAGCCCGAAGCCCAGGGCCGTGAAGACCAGGCACAGGTAGAGCATCCAAATGGCGCTCGACATCGCCAGCACCACAAACCCGAGAGACAGCAGAAGCGACCCACCCACCGCCAGCTTTCCTTCACCCAGAGACGGAGCCAGCTTTCGCAACAACAGCCCCTGCGTCACCGAAGCCATGACGCCGAGGAACGCAAACAACACGGCATTCTGGCTCGCATCCAATCCAAACCGCGCGTGCGTGAACACGGCGAAATTCGTCTGCAGCGCGGTCATTCCAAAGTTCATCGCAAACGTCGCCAGCATCAGCTCCCGGAAACCCACCCGCGCAAAGGCCGCCCGAATCTGAGAGAACGGATTCACGTCGTGCCAGCGCGTCTTCGCCGAAGTCCGGTTCGCTGCCGGCAAGGACTCCTTCAACAGCACGGACCCCACGGCGAAAGTCAGCAACGACAATCCGCCCGCCGCATAGGCCGGAGCCGACAGGCTGATCTTGCTCAAAGCCCCGCCCAGCGCGGGCCCCAGGATGAAACCCAGCCCGAACGCCGCCCCAATCAGACCGAAATTCTTGGCCCGGTCCTTCGGCTCGGAAATATCGGCGATATACGCCTGCGCCGCCGAGATATTGCCGCCCGTTAAGCCATCGATAATGCGAGCGATGAACAGCACCGCCAGCGAACCGCCATAGCCGAACAGGAAATAACCGGCCGCGCTGCCCAGTACACTCAGCAGCAGAACCGGACGCCTTCCAAACCGGTCGGAGAGCAGACCCAGCAGCGGACTCGCCAGAAACTGCGCCGCGGAGAATGCCATCGCCAGGATCCCCACGGTGAGTGCATCGGCACGATACGGCTCCACGATATACGGGATCACCGGAATCAGAATCCCCGCACCCATCAGGTCAAGGAAGACGATCAGGAAAATGACGCCAAGTGCGCCCTTGGCTGGAGAGGACGGGGAACTCACCCTCTTATGCTCGCACGGCCGCCGACGCGGCCCGTGTCCATCGATGTCGGACACCGGCCATCTTCCGGCAACCGTGTGTAAACAATCGCCGGCGCTGGCTGGGCAGAGCTAGATCTTGAGGAAGATCTTCCGCTGATACAGCCAGTAGCAGAGATACCAGAGCCCGGCCAGCACCAGCAGCTTCTGCGGGATGGCGCCCAGCGGGCCCAGGAATGCAAAACTCCCTGTGAAGCCGGCCAGACCACGATTCAGCCAGCCGGAAATTCCGATCTGCCCTAGCGAATACACAAAAATCGAATTCATCCCCAGAACCAGCAGCGGAAATGTCCAGCGCCTTACGCCTTTCACTTCGATGATCCAGTAGAACACCGCCAGCATCAGCAGCACCCAGCCGGCGCTGAACAGCAGAAACGAGCCCGTCCACAGCCGTTTGACCATCGGGATAAACGGTTGCAGCGCGAGTCCTGAGCCGAAGCCTGCCGCCGCGCACAGCAACAGAATTCTCAACCGGCTCGCATGCGGGCGCTCGCTTTGCAGCAGCAACCCTGCCCAGCACCCAAACAGAATCGTCAAAGCGTTGCCGATGAAATTGATCGTGGTGTAGTAGCCCGAGTAGTTATAGCCCAGGACTTTCAGATCGATCACGGCGCCGATATTGCCCGTCTGCGACCACGGCCCCTCCGCCCCCGGGAACGCCGCGAACAAGCCCCAGTAGCCCGCGAATATCGCTACAGCCACCGCCAACTGGGACCGGAACGGTAGTCTCAGAATCAGCGCGCACAGCACATACCCGAATGCGATCTGGCATAGCACATTGATGAACTGCAGCTTCAATGCCCCCGGCTTGGCGCCCCAGTTGGAATAAATGTTGCTCAGGACGATCAGCACCAGCGCCCGCCAGGCGACATGGCCGAGAATCCGCCCTGCACTATCTCCAGCCGCCTTTCTCCGTGCCAGCGAGAATGGCATGGCCATGCCCACCATGAATGTGAACGCCGGCTGGATCAGATCCCAGAACGTGCAGCCTTCCCAGGCCGCGTGCTCCACCTGAGCCGCCAGCCACGACCACCCCGGATACGCTTCCAGCGCGCCCAGGCCGAAGCCGCCCGAGACCAGCATCAGCATGATGAAGCCCCGGTACGCGTCCAGGCTCACCAGCCGCGTACTCGGGCGCAGCCCGGCATTGGGCGGCGTCGAGTCAGCCGCGATCGTTGGTTGAACGGTCCCTGCCGCCATCTGCACCTCACCAACGCGGCTGCACTGTCTCAGCCGCGGCGCTCTAACCCAGTGTCCGCAGGCACACAGGCTGTCCGACAACAATGCCCTTGCCCGTGTTCTGCAACTTGCCGGTCTTCTGATCGATTGCAAATACGATGATGTTGTCCGTCTTCTGATTCGCGGCCAGCATCCAGCGGCCTGTCGGCTCAATATAGAAATTACGGGGCGTCGCCCCTTGCGTCAGCGTGTGGTCCACCGGCGTCAGCTTGCCCGTCGCCGCATCGATCGTGAACACCGCGATCGAATCCTCACCCCGGTTTGACGCATACAGAAACTTGCCCGACGGATGCACGCGCACCTCGGCCGGATAGTTCTCGTTCTTGTACCCCTCCGGCAGTGTCGAGACGCTTTGAATCTCCTCCAGAATCCCGTCCGGCGCATACAGGAACACCGTCACCGTCGAATTCAGCTCGTTCACCGAATACCCGAACATCTTCTTCGGATGCCACGCAAAATGCCGCGGACCCGCGCCCGGCGCGGTGTTGGCCACTTTGTGCTTCTCCAACGACCCTTTGCCCGCATCCAGTTTGTACACCCGGATCTCATCGGTCCCCAGATCGCACGCCACGGCATATCGGTTATCCGGCGAGGCATTGATCGAGTGCGCATGCGGCCCGCTCTGCCTGTTCGCCACCGGCCCTTTTCCCTCGTGCTGGAAAAACGAGACGGCCTCGCTCAACTGCCCGTCGGCGAGGATCTTGTACGAAGCCACGCTCCCGCTGCCGTAGTTGGCGATCATCACCATCCGGCCGCTGCGATCCACCGATACATGGCACGGTCCGGCGCCCTTGCTGCTCACCTGATTCAACAGCGTTAGCTTCCCGCTCGCGCGGTCGATGGAATACGCATCCACCGAGCCTTCCTTCTTCCCGCCGAAATTGCTCACCTCGTTGATCGCGTACAGCCACTTGCCGTTCGAATGCAGCTCCAGAAACGTGGGATTCGGCGTCTCCGCCGCCAGGCTCATCTCGGAAATAGCACCCGTCGACTTATCGAACCGCGCCACCGTGATCCCTTTGTTCTTGGCGCTCGTATACGCGCCAATGAACAACAACGCATCGTTGCGATCGGCCAGCAGGGCCGGAGCCGCCAGCAGGGGGCTCACAAGCAGGGAACGGCGGGAAATAGTCATGCGGATATCACATCGCATCCGGCGCTATCAATCAAGCCCGTGCGCCTGACTCAGCGCCCGCTTGCGCAACAGCAGCCAGGAAGAAAACAGCGGAGGATTCTCCAGCCACGTGCGCAGCCACAGCACCATTTCGGCCTTCTCCATCCGGTGAGCCTCGCTACTGTTCGGATTGCGCGTCGCCCAATCGGCATGCTGGCGGGCGGTGATCACCACACTCCGCACCTCTTTGCGGCGCGCCGCATCCCCCGCCTCGTATTCCGCGCCCAGGGCCAGCAACGTGCGTTCCAGGTGCTCGAACGACTCCTGCCGGACGCCTTCCACCATCGGCGTCAACGCGAGCCCCGATTCCAGCAGCGCGCGCCGCAACACCTTCGTCGAGATATCGGGATTCTCCCGGACAATCGCACGCGCCAGGTCTTCGTCAACGCACCGGGCGCTTTGGCTTTGCAGCCACATCAGCACCCGCTCCTTTTTCCTGGCCCTGTGTCGTGCCTGACCTGTGCTCGCCATGACGATACGCGGCCACCGCCTTCTGGTGGCCTGCCAGATCTTTGCTAAATACGTGACCGCCGCTATGGTCGGCCTTGGCCACGAAATACAGATCGTCGGTCTGCTCCGGATGCAGCGCCGCCTTCAACGAAGCCACCCCGGGATTCGCTACCGGCCCCGGGGGCAGGCCTGCATATTGGTATGTATTGTAGCGGTTGCGGCTCGCCAGGTCGCTCTTGTAGATCGTCCCGCGCCATTGCCCATCCAGCATCGCCGCGTAGGCCACAGTCGGGTCGCATTCCAGGCGGACACCCTTCTCCAGCCGGTTGCTGTACACGCCCGCGATCTTCGCCCGCTCCTCCTGCAGCACCGCCTCCGTCTCCACCAGCGACGCCAGAATCACCGCCTCCCGCTTCCCCTCAGCCGGAGCCTTCAACTCGCCCCATACCTTGTCAAACTGCGCCTTCATGGCACGGCACACCGCGTCCGGCGTCGTCTTGCGCTTGAACCGGTACGTCGAGGGAAACAGGAAGCCCTCCTGCGGCAGCGCCACCTTCAGGAACTCCTCCTCCGAACCCAGGCCCGCCTGCTGCACAATCCTGGCGATATCGAAGACATTGCTCCCTTCCGGCACCCGTACTTCGATCTGAAAAATGTCGCCCTTGGCCATCCGCCCGAACACTTCATTCGGAGTCGCGGCCGCGGAGAACTCATACTCGCCCGCCTGCGGCTTGCCCTTCGGCCGCAACGCCCGAACCAGCGCGAATAACAGCGGGTGCCTCACGACACCCGACTCCGCCAGCAGCTCGCCAATCCGCATCGTCGAAGTGCCCCGCGGAATCTCCACGAAGACGGGCTGCTCAAAGCCCCTGTAGGGGTCCACCCATGCGAAGTAATATCCCCCGCCGGCGGCGCCTGCGAGACCAAGGACAATCAGCCAAAGAATCAGCTTCTTCACCAGACGCATCTACTCTGCCTCGCCTCCCGCGCGAAGGTAGTCTTCCAGCAGAATGACCGCCGCCAGCCGGTCAACCGCGCCCTTCCTCTTTTCCTTCAGCATCTTCTCCAGGCTCATCCCTCGTTCCTGCAGCCGTCCTTCCGCCTCCACCGACGTCAGCCGCTCGTCCTGAAACCGGACCGGCAGCCCCGTTCCCTCCTCCAATCTCCGCGCAAACGTCCGCACAAACTCCGCCATCTCGCCCTCATCGCCGCTCATATTCAAAGGCAATCCGACTAGAAACAGCGAGACTTTGCGTTCGGTGGCGATCTGCCGGAGCCGCGCCACATCCTCACGCATCGTTTTACGTAGGAGAGTATCCAATCCCTGTGCCAGCCCCATTGAATCACTCACGGCGAGTCCAATCCGCTTCCGCCCCACATCCAGCGCCAGTACTCGCCCTCCAACATTCGTCACACCCTGATTGTGCCATGCTAACTCCAATGAGGCTGCTGTCCGCCCTGCTGTTGTTGCAGGCACTCGCTTTCGGCCAGAAAACCGCCGGCCCCCTGCCGGGCCTCAACGACCAGCTCGTCGCCCTTTCGGGCCGCCTCCACCCCGCCATCGTCCTCATCCGCAGCGAGTCCTTCGAGCCCGTCGGCCGCGAAACCGCCCTGGCCATCCGCCAGACCGGTACAGGTTCCGGCGTCATTCTCTCCGAGGACGGCTACATCGTCACCAACGCCCACGTCGTCGGGAAAAGTATGACCGTTGAGGTCCTGCTCGCACCACCGGTGGGCGCCCGCTCCTCCCCCGAACGCAGCCGCCTTCTGGAAGGACGCGTCCTCGGCCGGGACACCGAAGCCGACATCGCCTTGGTGAAAGTCGATGCCCACGGTCTTCACTTCCTCGAGTGGGGCGACTCGGAAGCGCTTCAGCAGGGCCAGCTTGTCCTCGCCATCGGCAACCCGCGAGGTCTGGAGAATTCCGTCACCATGGGCGTTATCAGCTCCACCCAGCGGCAGATGAAGCCCGACGACCGAATGGTCTACATCCAGACCGACGCCGCCATAAACCCTGGCAACAGCGGCGGAGCCCTGGTCGACCTCAACGGCAAACTCATCGGCATCAACACCATGATCCTGTCGGAATCGGGCGGCAACGAAGGTCTTGGTTTCGCCGTGCCCGCCCGCATCGCCAACCCCGTCGTTGAGCAGCTCCGGAAGGACGGCAAGGTCACTCGCGGCGACATCGGCGTCACCGCCCAGACTCTCACCTACGGCATTGCACAAGGTCTTGGGCTGAAACGGGATACCGGCGTCGTCGTGGCCGACGTGGAACCCAGGAGCACGGGCGACATCGCCGGCTTTCAGACCGGTGACATCATTCTCAGCGTGGATGGCCGCCCCATGGAAACGGCCCGCCAGTTTCACGTGCTCATCTACCGCAAACCCGTGGCCGCCCTCATCAGCATTGAGGTCCTGCGCGGCGAGCAGACCCTCAAGCTCCAGCCCGTGGTCGTCGACCGCACCGAAAAAAGCCCCAATTTCGGCCGCCTGGCGCTCTCCGACGAGAACCTCATCCGGCGCCTCAGAATCCTAGGCATCCCGCTCGACGAGGCTCTCCTCAAGGAAATGCCCCCAGTGCGCAAGAGCTATGGCGTCCTCGTCGCCGGGCTCGTACCCGGCGCCCTCATCCAGATGGAAGGCCTCCAGCCGGGCGATATCATCCATGCCCTGAACGGCAAACCCATTGCCACCCTGCAGGATCTGAAGTCCTTCATGGGGCCCATCAAGTCGCGCGAGGAAGTCGTCCTCCAGATCGAGCGCGACGGCAAAACCCGATTTCTCGAGTACCGATTGGAGTAGTAAAGAATGACCTGGAAGGCAATCGCGGCTCTCCTCACGTTGGCCCTGCAACAGGCGCCGGCCCAGCAAAAGAAGCCCGTGACTCTCGAAAGTCTGTCGGCGGGCATGTCCCGGATGATGGCCCAGTTCGGCGGCTCGCCCATCTGGGCCCCCGACGGCAAACGCTTCGCCGTCCGCCGCGGCGACAAAGTGGCGCTGTTCGACATCGGCACCCAAACGGAGAAGGAGCTCTTCTCCACCGCCGAGCTCGGCAAGACGGCCCATCAGGCGCCGGGCCCCAGGGAGATGGAGTGGGAGAACCGGCGCGCCGGAGAAACCCCGCTGCAATGGTCCGAGGACGGGCGGAAGCTTCTCCTCCTCGTCAACGGCGATCTGTTTCTATGGACGGCCGAGACCGGGAAGATCGACCAGCTCACGGCAACGGAAACACCGGAGCGCGACCCCAAACTCTCCCCGGACGGATTGGATGTCAGCTTCCGCCGCGGGCTCGAACTCTATGTAATGGAGATCGCGTCCAGGAAGGTCACTCAGTTGACCACCGACAGCTCGGCGACCCGCTGGAACGCCGCACTCGACTGGGTCTACCCGGAAGAGCTGGACCTGAGCACCGCCCACTGGTGGTCGCCCGACTCCAAGTCCATCGCCTACATGCAGTTCGACGTCAGCACCGAGCCCCTCTATCCCCATACCGACCACCTCAAAATCGAAGCCGTCGCCGAACCGCAGCGCTACCCCAAGGCGGGCTCCGCCAACGCTGATGTCCGCGTGGGCGTCGTCGGCATCGCCGGCGGGCTCACCCGCTGGATGGACCTTGGAGAGACCCGCGACTTCCTCCTGGCCCGTGTCCACTGGACGCCCGACTCCGACCACGTTGTCATCCATCGCCTCAATCGCACCCAGAATCACCTCTGGATCCTCTCGGCCGATGCCCGGACCGGCAAGTCGCAGCTTCTGATCGAGGAGTCCGATCCCACCTGGATCAACCTCAGCGACGACTTCGAGATCCTCTCCGACGGCCGCATTCTGCTCTCCTCCGAGCGCGACGGCTTCCGCCACCTCTACCTGTTCAGCGCCGCCGGCAAACACGAAAGGCAGCTCACCAAGGGCGACTGGGAAGTCACCGCGATCACGTGCGTTGACGAAAAGGCGAAGAAGATCTGGTACACCAGCAGCGAACCCAGCCCGCTCGAGCGCCAGCTCTACGTCATCGGCTTCAACGGCAAGGACAAGCGGCAGCTCACCCAGGGCGCCGGAACCCACTCCATTTCCATGGGTCCCGCCTGCGAGTACTACCTCGATACCTTCTCGAATCTCGAAAACCCGTCTCGCGCCACGCTAAACAAGGCCGAGGACGGCTCCGAGGTCAAAATCTGGCGTGAGGCCGACCGCAAACTGGAAGAGGAGTACGCCATCCTCAAAAGCGAAATCCACTCCTTTAAGGGCGCGGACGGGACACTCTTCTACGGACGCCTGATCAAGCCGGCCGGCTTTGACCCCGCAAAGAAGTATCCCCTGCTGGTCTCGGTCTACGGCGGTCCCCACGTTCAGACGGTTCGGAACTACTACAGCGGTCTGAGCTGGGAGCAGGTGATGGCGCACAAGGGCTTTCTCATCTGGCAGATGGACAATCGGGGCTCCTACGGCCGTGGCCACAGATTCGAAGCCCCCATCAATCGCCGGATGGGCAAACAGGAACTGGAAGACCAGAAAGAAGGCGTCAATTACCTCGCCAAACTGGGCTTCACCGACACCAACCGCGTCGGGATCTACGGCTGGAGCTACGGCGGATACATGACGCTCTACTCCCTGCTGAACGCCCCGGAGGTCTTCAAGGCCGGAGCCGCCGGAGCCGCCGTAACGGATTGGCGCAACTACGACACCATCTACACGGAACGGTACCTCGGCCGTCCCCAGGAAAACGAGGACGGCTACAAGTCCAGCTCCCCCGTCCACTCAGCCGCCAAACTACAGGGCAAACTCCTGCTCATGCACAACATCGAGGACGACAACGTACTGTTCGGCAATGCCTTGCAGATGATGAATGCGCTCCAGCTGGCCGGAAAGGACTTCGATACGGCCATCTACTCCGGCAAGAGCCACGGCGTGATGGGCAAGGCGCGGCAGCACATGCTCGAAAAACAGACTTCGTTCTTCGTGGAGAACCTCCGCCCCTAGGGTCCGGATCGGGCTCTGAGTCTGATTGGCAAGTGCCTCTAAACAGAAGAAGGGCGGCCCCGGGGCCGCCCTTCTTCCATCTGTGTCACACGAAGCTTGCTCAGTTGCCGCGGCCACCGGAAGCGCCGCGTCCGCCGCCACCCGCCGCACCGGCCGGGCTCGCCACGGCAGCGCCGCCGCCACCACCACTCATGCCACCACCGCCGCCGACGGAACCCATCCCACCGCTGGCGTGGGTGATGCCGGAACTGGAGGCAACAGCGGAAGGAGAGCTGACCATCGGAGCAGCCGAGTACGAGGAGCCCGATGCGCTACGGCCGGGCATGCTGGCCGTGAATCCATTGCCGCCGCCACCATAACTGCCTCTGCCACCGCCGGTTGCATAGGCCGGGGATAGTAGACAGCCATCACGGTGCTAGGCGTGTAGTAGAAGAACCCGAACGGGCTGCGCAGAGTATCCGAGTAGGGGATAAAGGTCGCAAACCCGAAGTAGGGGTTGTACATCCACGAGCCGGAGCCCAGGAAACCATTGCGCGGAGTCGACTGCCGCGCCGCCGAGACGTTCGCCATCGCGATGTAGCCCGACCGCCGCTTCGACCACCGGAACAGGGGATCCGTCTCCTTGGCGTCGAACTTGCCAGGTGTCCAGCCGCTGGCCGTAGCCACCAGCTCGCGTCCACCCTTCAGCGTCGTCTTCTGGCCATTCTGGTCGACCAGCAGCTCGCCCATGTAAACCCGGATGCTCGCCGGTTCCGCTTCAAAGCGGTAGAGACCCGCCTTGGTCACCGTAATGACCGCATCCTTGGTGAGCACGGTCAGGTGATTGTCTTCCAGTAGTTCCGCCGCCTCAATCATGACCACGCCGGACTGTACGTCCAGGCGTACGTTGCTGAGCCGATTGGAGAACAGCTTGAACGAGCTGTTATCCGCCATACGCAGGAAAGCACCTGGCGTCAGCAGGACTTCCACCCGGCCCTCGGTCGTTTTCAGCGTCTGCCCTTCCTTGATGTCGATGAACTCGGAGGGTTTCGGCTGAACCGGACTCTCCACGCCCTTCGCGTCCACAAGGAAGATGTCACCCTCGGCGACGTTGATCATCCCCGCCTTCGCGGAAATGGCGTTTTGCGCGAATGCGCCGCCAGCCAGCGAAACAGCTGCAACTGAGGCAATTACTAGCGATTGGGCGAGACGCATAATGGGAAAACTCCCTGGACCAAGTTTGGTCTGCCTCTCAGACGTCTGTCAAGACGAATCCGTTACTAGAGATTTGAAAAGCCTACTGCAGCGGCAGTACCACCTGGTTCGAAGCCTGGCCGTTCACACGCACCACCACCGGAACATTCTGAGCCTGGCCCATCGTCGCATCGATTTTGAACTGGATGACCCAGTAACCAACGCGTCCAGCGGAAGCGCCGCACCAAACGTAAGGCCTGGCTTCTCCGCCAATCAGCAACTCCGCGGCGTCCTTCAGCGGAACGGGCGGATTGAAGGGGACTGCAAAGCCGTCCAGCGGAGCAGGATTCAAGGGACCAAACCCGGTACCGAACAGAGTGATGGTCTCCCCTGCCTTCGCCGGATTCGCCGCGTTCACGTCAGACCCGTCCGCATGCAGCGCAACGCCCAGAGGCACTTCCTCCGAGTCATCGCCACGCCGGAACAGACCGGGCGCGTAGTTCTTCACCTTAAACTTGGTGGACAATGCACTCTGGCCCGGCGACCGCACCGTCAGCGTGTATTCGCCCTCGGCGAAATCCGACGGCAACTGCCCCACAATCCGGTCCGGCGCCACGGAAACCAGTGGCAGATATCGGCTGCCCGGCAACTGCACCACCACGCCCTGCAGTGTCTGCGAGAGGGGGCTGTCGGGTCCCTTCTGGAAATCCGGAGCCATGTTATACCCGCTGATCATGATCAGCGAACCCGGCGCGACGCCATCCGTAGGAGTGTCACCGGCTGCATTCTTCACGGCGTTATCCGCCAGTGCCGGCACCTTCTCCATCCGCGCCACCACCGTGGCCGGCGAATTCATATTGATCCAGCCGTAATTCAGCGGACCGCTGAGCGCGCCTTCAAACCGTTTGAACTTGTAGCCGGGCGCCGCTTCCGCCATCACCGAGACCTTGGCCCCGGCCGGGAAATAGTTGCCCGCCGCGGGCATCGGATCGTAGATCCAGTTGGCCCCGCCATCGGGATCGGAGATCGCCGTCAAGCGCTGCAGATAGCTGTACTTGGCCGAGAGCACCGACGCTTCCTGGCTGAACGTGTAATTCCTCGGGCCCGCCGGCACGCCGTCCGCCCAACCCATCAGCAACGCCTTCGTGTCCGGCGACAACGGCATCTCCGGCAGCGGAGTGATCGTGACACTCGTGCCAGCCGGGCGGTCCATCACGCACGGAGTCGTGCAGTTGGCGCCGCTCACATTGAAGGTCAGCGCCCCGGGTTCGCTCTGGATGTTCAGTTGACCCAGCAATTCATACTGCGCGATCAGGCGGTAGGAAGCCGTCCCTTCCGCATCGGTAATAGTAATGTCCTGATCGGCGGCGCCGCCGTTCGACCAGCTCACAAAACGATACCTGCGGCCCCTGGCATCCACCTGATCGAGCGGGGCGGATACCGTATGGGTGTGGCCCAGGCCCCACTCGAAGTTGTACGACGCCCAGTTGTCCCGACCGTCGATCTTCAGCTTCAATCCGGTGGGAATCGTCACGAAACTGGACCGGATCCCCTTCACGAAGTGAGCCGTGTAGGTCTGGGTGCTCCAGTCGTCCGGCACCGTTACGGTCGAATTCAGTCCACCGGTCTGGCCGTTGCCGAAATCCCAATGATCGAAGACCCAGATGTTGCCCATGCGATCCGTCTGCGAAGCGGGCGCCGCGAAAATGTGCGGCGTGCCGGCCTGCAAGTCCAACTCGCCGTTGCACAACGGGATCTGGGTGCAGTAGGAGAACGGCCCAGTCGGCGCGTCGGGGAACGTGGAAGGCGGAATGTTGATCGGGTACGGATAATCAGGCGGCACGGGCGTGCCGGTTCCGGTCGACGGCGAATAGGTCGCTGTCCAATCGGGGAAACACTTGTCGCCCCGGGCATACATAACCGTGCGGTCCACGACAACCTTCAGACCTTTTTCCGGATAGGAATCGATGTAGACTCGCCGGGCATCCACAAACTTCGCCCGGATGTTCTTCGGACCATCGATCGCCAGGGTGGAGAGAAGCTCGATCGGACCCGACGAGATGTCCCAGCCGATAAAGGCCTTTCCCGGGTAGGGAATCGCATTCAGCGTGAGCACGCTGCCGGCTGAGATCCACTCCCAGGAACTTGTTTGTATGCACGATTTCGTCGACGTAGCTATGAAGCCGTAGGGATTTGGAATCCCGATCTCGGGGTAATTGATCGAGCTGGGATCGAACAGGTTCACCGGCTGGTCGGTATTGATGAAGTAATTGACCAGATACTCCAACTGGAAGTTGGCGGTGAAACTCCGGTTGGAGGAGTCGACGGTGATCACCTGCGTGGTGCTGCCCGTATCGACAATCAAACCCTCCGGATCCTCCCAGCGCAGGAACGTGACCCGGCTCTTGCCGTCTGGGAACACCTGGTTTTTATTGCGGATCTCCAGGGTGTGCTTGCTGCCAAGAGGCCACAGGAATTGCGCGGAGGAGGAATACTCCTGCCCGTCTGCCCAGAACGTCGCTCCTTTAATGTTGGCACCCACCGAGACAGACACATTCGTCGTGCCCGTTTGTGCCGGAATCGGCGCGACCATCACCAGAGCCAGCAAAGCGGCCGGGAGCAACCCACGGAGACGTGTAGACATGACGGTTCCCATTTCTCTCGTTTAATCGGCAGAGAGGGAGAGAGCCGCTATGAGGGAAACGCCTTAGGTGAGCGACAGGGCGTTTCAGGCCAGGCGGCGCAGCTTGAACAGCCTCGGCGCGCCCGCAAGCATCACCGGAGTCAATTCGCCAAGCCGTTTCAAATGTGGAGTTTGCGCGTGCTGTGCCAGAGCTTCCTCGGAAACCCAGTTCTCGTAGAACAGGAAATGACCCGGGCTCTCCAGCGATTCGTGGAGGAAATAATCGACGCAGCCCGCCTCCGCTCGCGTCGGCTCGATCAGCGCCAGCAGCTCCTGGCGGACCATCTCTTCTTTTCCGGGCTGGGCGATCAGTTCCGCCACCAATGTGAGTCGAGGTTCGGGCATGGCAACCACATTCTATCGCTTCCGCCCCTTTCGGGACATGTTCGCCAGCTCAGTTGCCGGAAGGCTTGCGCTTCACCTGGATCCCCAGCCGCTTGATCTTCTGGTTCAAGGTGGACAACGGGATCTTCAGCCGCGCCGCCGCGTCGGTCTGTGAATGGTTGACTGCGTCAAGTACTTCGGTGATCTTGCGCGCCTCGAAGTCGGCCAGGATCTCAAACAGAGAGGCGTCCGCGGGCAGCGCTTCCCCGCCCTCTCTGGGAATCCTGACACCCGTGGAGTGCAGAATGTACTCCGGCAGCACACTCACCGGCACCGTTTCGCTGGTCGCCAGCACCACCGCCCGCTCCACCGCATTCTCCAGTTCGCGGACGTTGCCAGGCCAGGTGTAGTCCATCAGGATGTGCATGGCTTCCGGTTCGAACTTCAGCGTCGAACGGCCCTGCGCATCCATGAACTTATCGTTGTCTTTGCAATAAACCTGGAAGAAATGGTCAATCAGGATCGGGATGTCTTCCTTGCGGTCCCGCATCGGCGGCAGCGCCAGGTTGATGACGTTCAACCGGTAATACAGGTCCTGCCGGAATCGCCCATCCTCCACCATCTTGGCCAGGTCCGCATTGGTCGCCGCCAGGATCCGCACGTCCACCTTGATGGTTTCGGTGGATCCGACCGGCATCAACTCCCGCTCCTGCAGCACGCGCAGCAGCTTCACCTGCATATCGAGCGACAGCGTTCCGATCTCGTCCAGAAAGATCGTGCCGCGGTTGGCCGTCTCAAAATATCCTTTGCGGTTGGCAATGGCCCCGGTGAAGGCCCCCTTCACATGCCCGAATAGCGTGGATTCGATCAGGTCCGGCGGCATCGAGCTCGAGTTCACCCCGACGAACGGTTGGTCGGCGCGCGGCGAGTTCGCGTGGATCGCCTTCGCAATCAGCTCCTTACCAGTGCCCGTTTCGCCGGTGATGAGGATATTCGACTTCGACGGCGCGACCTGCGTCACCAGATCCAGCACGCGCAGCATCCGCTCGCTCTTGCCCACGATGTTCGGGAACGAGTAGCGCTGCTTCAGCGCCCGGCGCAGTTCCCGGTTCTCCTGCTCCAGCCGCGTCCGAGCCAGCTGGCGCTCGATCTCAATGATCAGCTTTTCGTTGTCCCAGGGCTTGGAGAAGTAGTCGTTGGCGCCGGATTTCAGCGCCTGCACCGCCACTTCAATACTGCCGTAGGCGGTAATCAGGAAGATGGGCGTCTCTTTGTCCCGCCGCCGGATGTCATCCAGCACTTCCAATCCGGACCGGTCCGGCATCATCAGATCCAGCAGAATCAGGTCGTAGACGCCAGACTCGAACTTTTTCAAGCCTTCGGTCGCGTTCTCGGCCGTCTGGACTGTGTAGCCTTCCAGCTCCAGCAGCGTCTCAAAGCTTTCCCGGATATCGGCTTCGTCATCAATGACCAGGATGCGGCCCCGGGAACTGGACGCCTCGGGAGCGACGGTGGTAACGGAATCAAGATCAGGCATTCACCGGTTTCCTGCTGGCGGCCGGAAACTCAAGACGGAACAGAGCACCCTCGCCGGGGTTGGACTCCACTTCGATCATGCCGCCATGCTCTTCCACAATGCCATAAGTGACACTCAGCCCGAGACCAGTCCCCTTTTGCATCCCCTTCGTCGTGAAGAATGGATCGAAGATCCGGGACTGCAGATCCCTGGGGATACCGGCGCCGCTGTCACGAACTTCCACGCGAATACTGGACGCCTCGCCCCGCGTCTTCAACGACAGTCGCCGCGCCTGGCCTGTCGGCAGATTCGACATGGCGTCACGGGCATTCAGGAACAGATTCAGGAAGACCTGCTGCAGCTTGCCGGCGTTGCCGCGAATCAGCGGAGCGCCCTCCTCCAGATCCACCTCGATCTGAATGGCGTGCTTGTCGAACTGGTGCTCCATCAGCGACAGCGTCTCGCGGATCACCTTGTTCAGGTCCATCTCCTCATATTCGGTCGTAGAGGTCCGTGAGAAGTTCAGCAGCGAATTCACGATCTCGCTGGCGCGGAAAGTCTGCTTGGCGATCTTTTCGAGCAGCTTCGACTTCTGTTCGTCGCCATGCACCTGCTTGGCCAGCATCTGCGCGTAGGTCGAGATCACGGCCAGCGGCGTGTTCACTTCATGCGCCACACCAGCGGCCAGCAGGCCGATCGAGCTGAGCTTGTCCGCCTGCACCAGACGCCGCTCCAGATCCTCGCGGTCCGTGATGTCGTCGAAGATGATCAGCCGGCCGATCCGAGCTCCATCCTTGGTGACCAGCGGCGCGATGGCCACGTTCACAATCACTTCCGTCCGCTCCGCCTTGGCCTTTCCATTCGACGAGCCGTTGCCGTTATGGCCATTGCCATTCAACGCCGGCGCGGCCAGCGTATCCCGCCTCAGGGGAATCTTGTAGAACTGGTGCACCTGGTTGTTGGCCCGGAGGGCGTCAAAATGAGCGCCCAGCTCTTCGGGGAACAGATCGCTGAGCTTCCGTCCCACCGCGGCGATCGCGGGGAATCCCGGTCAGCCGTTCAATCTGGGAGTTCCAGCTCTCCACCCGGTCCTCGAGATCCGCCGCCAGAATGCCGACGTTGATCGACTCGACGATGTTCTCGCTGAACTCCTTCAGCCGCTCGTACTGTTCTGCCTTCGCCGCCAGCGACCGGTACAACCTCGCGTTCTCCACCGCCATCGCGATGTAGCCGGCGAGCGACGCCAGCAGGTCGATATCGTCCGAACTCAGGAAGTCGCCCTTGTTCGACCGGCTCACGCCCAGCCAAGCCAGAGTCTTGCCTCGGAAATTACAGGGCAGGTAGTACGTGAGGTCCAGCTCCGCGATCGTTGCCCGGACGGAGGGACCTTGCCGTGCGTCACGATGTCCAGCGCGTGCCGAGTGCTCTCGAAGAAGAGATACTGGTCTTCCGGAGAATCCATCAGGAAGCTGAGGTCCAGCCGCTCTGACTTCACCGCCGGCGGCCGCCATCCCGGTCCAGAGCGGGTGCAGTTGGAAGCCCGGCTCATTCTCCTTCGACAGGAAGAACGCCACATGGGCCACCGAGAGAGTGCTCAGCAGCCGTTCACCTACTCTGGTGAGGGTCCGGTCGAGGTCCATCTCCGAGCTCAGCTCGCGCGCGAACTCAATCAACGTACGACGGTAGTCGTAGCGGTCTTTGTAGAAGAAATACCGGTCGAGGCTGTTGCTGGAACCACCCTCTCAACGGCTCGAATACGAACGTCGCCACCAGCACCAGCAGCACAACCGCGGTGGGGCTCAGCTCGTCGCGCTTGGAGAGCGCAAATACCAGCATGTAGAAAATGCCGAGTACCGACAGGGTCGCCAGGATATACACGTAGCCCTGCTGGAAGATGATGTCGACGTCCATCAGCCGGTAGCGTAGAATCGCGTACGCCCAGGTGAGAGGAATGAAGGCCAGGAACAGGACCGACAGCCGCATGGTGGGCGTCGGTACTGCGCCGATCAGGAACGGCGTCGCGTACAGCGCCGTGAACGGTACGATGCCCGCTAGGGTACCGTTGCGCAGCCATTTGAGCTGCTGGCGTATAATCGCTTCCTCTGGCGCGCCTGTATCTGAAGTGCAAAAAGACGGCGCCGGCCAGATAGGAGGCGCAGAACAACAGCATCCAGGCCCGGTCCAGCATCCATCGCATCTCGATCAGCGGCAGCGCCGTTCGCACCTTTCCGGTCGAGACGCCGAAGCGGTAGCAGGATCAACGACAAGGCCGGCAGATACACAGAAATCGCCTGCCACCGGTTCGCAGTGCCGCCGCGGTTCCGGGAAGGTCAGGCAGAAATGGACGAAGACGAGTAGGCGCCAGCAGGCCGGCTACGATGTTGGCTATGTATATGCCGGTGTCGAAGCTGTTCAACTTACCTGTGTAGTGGAATGTGTGAAGGATGAAACTGACCAGGCACAGCAAGTAGAAGTGCAGCGCTTTTGGCGCCTGGTTGCGCCGGAAGAACAGGAACAGCCCGATCGCCAGGTAGCGCCGCGCCGACAAAGACTGGAAATAAAGCGCCCGGTCGCGATTCGCGTCGGCCACGATCACCTTCGCGGTAATCTCCACACCGTTGCGATTCAGCGTGTAGGTCGCCTTGCCCCAGACGCCGGCCTGAAACAGCAACTGGGCGACATCGCTGGCCTGGCGAACCGGAACGCCGGAGGTGTTCTCCAGCGGGGCAATCATGCGGACCACGTCGCCTTTGCGGATGCCGGCCAGGTCAGCAGGTTCGTTCCGTTCGACGTGCGCCGCGACCACGCGCAGACTCTGCTCGCTGTCGGCGGAGTTCGGCACGTCCATCCAGGTCGCGCCGTCATCGGGCAGGTGGAAACGAGCCTGCTGCTGGTAGTTCACACCAGCGCAAATGACGGCCGTCACGGTCAGTATGACCAGAAGCGCGCCGACAAACTGGCTCTTTAGCTCCTTCACCTCAACCCGGCTCCCTGGGCGGATTGTTTAGCGATACTCCACCACGCCGATCCATTGCACGCGGAGTGCCATGATCCTAGTCTACTCCTATCCTGGTCGCTGCTGATTGAAATCAACACGTTACCAGTAAGAGACGGAAAGAATGCGCGCTGGGCTACGGGATTCGGGAGAATCGTTCCAGAAAATGGGTGCGGGCACTGCATAATTGCGCCACAGCCTGTCCCCGGATTGGCTCTTTCGAGGCAGCACAAGCGCGTTCCTGCCCGTGGTTTGCCGGAGGGAGGCGATGGCACCGGCGCGGCCCCACGCCTACTTGGTTTCGAGGATGAAGGTCGGCGCCAGCCCGGTGATCGTCGAGAAGTTGCCCTGGGCCGCCGAAACCTTCGAGGAACAGCCCTGGATCTTGCCCATGAAGGCGTGCGGGCTCACATCGACGTTCAGGTCGCGATAGACCATGTCACCGTAGTAATCCACCGGGAAGGAGATCGGTACGGCAGCCACCCGCTCCTGGACAACATACGGAGTTCTCACCGCCTGCCGCAGCGCCCGGTCCCACGTCGCGTTGTCGGCCTGCCAGCCCTCGGTGGAGTGCAGCTCGCTGGAGTCCTCGTTCGGCCGCAGCACCAGCGACTCACGGTTCTTCTGAATGAAATCAAGCAGATCGACAGACTGGCCCTTCCACGTCGTGCGGCCGGCCGCCACCACACGGGTCCACGGGATCGAATCCTTGATCGCCTTGCGTTCAGCCGGCGGGAAGCTCTCGGTGATTGCGTCGTCGGTCAGCAGCGCCAGCAGAGCCTTCTTCCTGGTCAGTTCCGTCCGGAAACTGTTGACCACGCAGACGCGGCGCTCACGGTAGGCGCGCACCAGCGGATGCGTCAGGTCGTACTTCATCAGGAACTCGTGGGCGCGAACCCCGCGGTACACCAGGTCGATGGTGAAATCGCCCTTGCGCAGCACATCGTTGCGGTATTCCAACTGCTCGGGGAACACCACTTCGGCCTGCAAACCGTTCTTCCGGAACAACTCAACCAGCAGCGTGTATTCGTGCGAGTCGAAGGAGGCAAACGGCTGGCGGAACTCGAGAATCGCCACGTTGGGCGGAGTCTTTCCGCCAAACTCTTTCCAGGCTTTCAGGGTCGCCGAGAGCAGCGGCTTGGCGCCGCCCACCTTCGCGATCTTGTTCTTCTTCCGGAACTCCTTCACCGGAGGCGCGTCCCAGAAAAGCTCCGACAACGCATCGCCGTACACCATGCCGTGCGGCATATCCGCCTGCGGCTCAGTGAAATGAACACTGCCATTGTTCACCTGGGTGTCCATCAGCGAAGCCACTGACCAGTTGGAATAGCCGGGGTCGACCGAGGCCAGCATCTTCTCCGCCGGCAACATCTCCATCCGCGACATCAACTGGGGCTGAACTACCGCCATCTTCCGGATGCGGTCAATGGAAGCATTCAGCGATTCGGCCGTCTTCACCAAATTGATATACTGGCGGCGGCTGAGAAAATGAGGACGCAATACGGGCGACACCGGGCGGCCACTCACCATCAGATGGCGCGCTTTCCACTGCTCGCGCAACTGAGCCATCCAGGCGGCGTTGCGCTCCGGGTCCTGTTCCAGGATTTTGTGATAGCGGGCTGTTGCCTCGCCCAACTGCGTCATAAGTTTGTCTACAGGGTAACTTGCAGTATCGCATAGACCGGTCGTGTTTGTGAAGACTACTACACGATTAGAAACCAATAAAGTATTTATTTGTAACACGTTAAAAGGAATTGTAGAAATGAGATTGAAGTTTCAAGTAAGCGCGGCGGCCGCTGTCCTGCTGTCCGTCGCGGGCCTCTGCCAGGCCGACGAGGGCATGTGGCTGCTGAATGCTTTTCCCAAACAGACCGTCGAGAGCAAGTACCACTTCCAGGTCACCGACAGCTTCCTCGATCACCTGCGCCTCAGCGCCGTCCGATTCAACAGCGGCGGCACCGGCAGCTTCGTTTCCCCCGACGGTCTCCTGTTCACCAACCACCATGTCGGCGCGGATTGCATTCAGAAACTGAGTTCCAAGGACAACGACTACATCAAGAACGGCTTCGTGGCGCGCACGCCGGCCGAGGAGCGCAGTTGCCCGGACCTGGAAGTAAACGTCCTTCTCAAGATCGAGGACGTTACCGCCAAGGTCACCGCCGGCATCACGCCGACCACACCGGCCTCTGAGGCGAACGCCAAAAAGAAAGCGGCCATGTCGGGCATCGAAAAGTCCTGCAACGCCGCCACCGGGAACCGCTGTGACGTCGTAACTCTATATGCCGGTGGACTTTACCACCTGTATCAGTACCGCAAATACACCAACATCCGCCTGGTGATGGCGCCCGAGTTCGGTGTCGCCTTCTTCGGGGGCGACCAGGAGAACTTCACCTATCCGCGCTATAACCTGGACATCACCTTCTTCCGCGCCTATGAGAACGGCAAGCCCGTGCACGTCGACAACTACTTCAAGTGGTCGAAGCAGGGCGTCAAGGAGGGCGACCTCACCTTCGTGCCCGGTAACCCCGGCTCCACTGGCCGCCTGATGACGGTTTCGGAACTGGAATTCTCGGGCCAGGCGTCCTACCCCCTCATCCAGCGCCGTCTGGCTTCTCTCATCAGCGCCCTGGAAGCCTACATGGCCAAGGGACCCGAGCAGAAGCGCATCGCCGGCGAAAACCTCTTCGGCAACCAGAACAGCTACAAGGCCTACACCGGCTTCCTCACAGGCCTGAAGGACCAGAGCCTGATGGACCGTAAGCGTAAGGAAGAAAAGACGTTGAAGGCTGCCATCGCCAAGGATCCGGCGAAAGCGGAAGAGTTCGCCAAGTTCTGGGACGAACTGGCCACCACCTACCAGAATTACCGTTCCTTCTACGCCCCCTACTGGCTGTTGGAACGCGGCGCCACCCGCGGCTCCGAACTCCTCACCATCGCCCGCGACGTGGTCCGCTATGCCGAGGAAAAGCCCAAGCCGGACAGCCAGCGACTGCGCGAGTTCACTGACGCCGCGCTGCCCTCTCTCGAGCAGGGCATGTACTCCACCGCGCCCATCTACCCCGCCATGGAAGAAGTCGTCCTGGAAAACTACTTCTCCTTCCTGGCGAAGGAGTTAGGCGACTCCAACCCGGTGGTGAAGGCGGTTCTGGCGGGGAAGAGCCCGGCCGAAGCGGCGAAGTACTACGTGCAGAGCAGCAAGCTGCCCCTCGTCGCCGAGCGCAAACGCCTGGCCGCCAGCCTGGCGGAAGTCCGCGGCTCCCGCGACGGCATGATCCGCCTTGCCCTCATCCTCGATCAGCCTGCCCGCGAGCTCCGCAAACGGTACGAAGATCAGGTCGAAAGCGTGGTGACCCGCGCCTCCGCCCGCATCGCCCAGGCGCGGTTCTCCGCCTTCGGCGGCAGCGAATACCCGGACGCCACCTTCACCATGCGCCTCGCCTACGGCGACGTCCGCGGCTACCGCGACGAAGCAGGCAAGGCCATCCCGTACGCCACTGACTTCGCAGGCTTCTTCGCGAAAGGCACCACCCAGGAGCCCTTCATCATCCCGACAGCGTGGGCGAAGGTGAAGGACACCCTGGATCTCAAGACCCACTTCGATTTCGTTACTACAAACGACACACATGGCGGCAACAGCGGCAGCGCCACGCTGAACACCAACGGCGAAATCGTGGGCATCCTGTTCGACGGCAACATCGAAAGCCTGCCGAACCGCTTTGTTTACACCGACGAGCGGTCCCGCAGCGTACACGTCTGCAGCGAAGCCATTGTGGAGTCCCTGCGCAAGGTCTACAAGGCGGATCGACTGTTGAAGGAGCTCGGCTACTGATCGGTACGGTGCCCTCCGTAACCATTCGTTGACAATCTTCATCAAAGTCGAGAGGGTTGCAGAACTCCTCCTCCATTCTCAACCGCGTACGCGAGTACGCTCACCGGGAGAAGGACCAGTTCCTTCTCCCGGTTTCTTTTGCCCGCCACACTTGATCCTCCGCCGAATCCGCCGTCCGGAATTGCAGCTATACTGGCCCCGTGAGCGACGAAAAACCGCGTTCAGGCATGAGCACCTACGCCAAAGCCGGAGCCTACTCGGGTCTGGCGCTGATCACGCCCATCTCGGGCTGGATCTGCTACAAGATCGGCCAGTATCTGAACCAGGCCTGGAACACAGCTCAACTGGATACAGCGGGCCTGATTCTCGGCTGCGGCCTCGGCATGTATGAGACCTTCCGTCAGGCCACGCGCATCGAGGGGCTCGACAAGAAGAAGTGACCCCGGAACTGGACTACGCGCGGATCACGCGCCGCATCGTGCAGCTGATGGCGGCCCTGGCGGCGGCCGGTTCAGTTATCTTTTTTCTGGTCAAGGGCTTGGCAGGCATGCTCAGCTTCCTCGGCGGCGCCGCCATCTCGAGCCTCAGCTTCTGGCTTCTGCATCGCATGGTGACGGACGTCACCAGGGTGGTGGAGGGGGAGACAGTCCGCACGACTTCACTCGTCGTACATGCCCTGAGAATGCTTATCCTGGGCGGGGCAGCCTATGCTATCGTTAAGACTTACGGGTCTTTTGTCCCCGCTGTAGCCTGCGGCCTGACGCTAGCAGTGACGGCGGCGACTCTCGAAGTCCTCATCGAACTTCTGTATGCACGAGCATGAACTCTGGTTTACCGCGCTGCTGAACCAATACCTGGCGGCGCCGGCCAATGCGCTGTTCCAGGTGGTTGGCTATCACACCGAAGACGCTCTCAAGCCGTGGTCCAACTACATGGCGATGGAGCTGCTGGTGATCGGCCTGTTGATGCTGGTGGCCGTGGTGGTCCGCGCCGGCCTTTCGGTCGACCGCCCGGGCAAGTTGCAACTCCTGATGGAGAACGTCTACACGTTTGTAGGCGACCAGGCGCACGAGATCATCGGCCACGGCGCCAAGCCGCGGGTTGCCTACTTCAGCATGATCTTCCTCTTCGTGGTGACTTCGAACCTGCTGGGCATCATCCCCACCTTCGAATCGCCCACGATGTACTACTTCGTGCCCGCCGGCCTGGCGATCGCCACATTCCTGTACTACAACGGCCAGGGCATCAAGGAACAGGGCATTCTGGGTCACCTGAAACACTTCTGCGGTCCGCTGTGGTGGCTGGCCTGGTTGATGTTCCCGCTGGAGATCATCAGCCATTGCATCCGCCCCGTCTCCCTCACCATCCGTCTTTTCGCCAACATGCTGGCCGGCGAGCAGGTGACGATGGGCTTCCTGGGCATGGTTCCGTGGGTGGTCCCGGTGATCTTCATGGGACTGCACGTGTTCGTCTCGTTCGTCCAGGCGTTCATCTTCATGATGCTCAGCATGGTGTACGTGGGCGAGTCGGTGGCGCACGAGGACCACTAAACGATTTTATCGGCCGTCAGTGTGAGGCCCCGGCGTCCCAACGTACGGTGAGCAACCACCTCCTGGCAGCCAGTTGGTAAGGAGCAAACAATGACCGTTCGCAACATTCTCATCCTGATGGCGCTCATGCTGATCGCCGTCCCGACCTTCGCCCAGACGGGCTCCACCGGCGGCACCTTCGTGCTGCCCGGCGCCTTCGCCATGGCCATCGCTTCCGGCCTCTGCGCCCTGGCGCAGGGCAAGGCGATCTCCGCTTCCGTGGAAGGCATCGCCCGCAACCCCGGCGCCGCCGGCGCCATCCGCATCCTGCTCATCCTGGGTCTCGCCTTCATCGAATCCCTGGCGCTGTTCACCCTGATCAACGTCGGCAAGTAGTCTCCGCTCACGCGGTTTGAAAAAAGGCCCGGCCTCGCGCCGGGCCTTTTTCTATCCTGGAAAGAGAACGCAATGAAACTCCACGGCATCTTCCCACCCATCGCCACCCCCTTCAACTACGACGGCGACATCTACACGGCCAAGGTCGAGCACAATGTCGCCAAGTGGAATAAGACCGGGCTGGCGGGCTATGTGGTCTGCGGCTCCACTGGAGAGAGCGTCCACCTGACGGTGGAGGAGAAGCTCCAGATGTTCGAACTCGTCGCCAAGCATGCCGCTTCGGACAAGATCCTCATGGCCGGCACCGGTGTGGAAAGTGTCCGTGAGACCGTGATGCTCACTAACCGGGCCGCGGAGATGGGCTACAAGGCAGTGATGGTGCGCACGCCGCACTACTACAAGAACCTCATCAACAACGCCGCCGCGCAGACGCTCTACTATCGCAGTGTGGCGGACCAGGCGAAGATCCCGCTGATGATCTATAACTGGCCGCAGGCCACGGGGGTCGACATCCCCGCCGATGCGGTGAATGCGCTCAGCCACCACCCGAACATCATCGCCATCAAGGAAAGCTCAGGCAACATCGAGAAGGTGATGCAGATGATCCGCGAGACGAAACCCGGCTTCCAGGTGCTGGTCGGTTCGGCGCCGACCCTTGCCCCTTCCTTCGCCGTGGGCGCCGTCGGCGCCGTCCTCGCCTATGCCAACGCCGCGCCCTACTCGACGATCTCGATCTGGGAGGCCCACCGCCAGCGTGAGTTCGAAGCGGCCATGGACTGGCAGCGCCGCATCTCCCGCGCAGCCGTCCTGGTCACCACGAAATATGGCATCCCGGGCCTCAAACACGCCATGGATTTGAATGGTTATTACGGCGGCCCCGTGCGCCTTCCCCTGACCCCGGTCAGTCCGGAAGCGCGGCAGGAAATTGAAGCCGCTTTCGCCGACCTGAAAGGCTGATTGACCGCCGAATTCTTCGCGTAAAGAACCTCCCGCCGCGGCGTTTCCGGTGTTGCACATCGAAGCGCCGCGCACCGACTTTCGCCCTTTCCTTCCATACACTTCTCCCGCCGCCGGCCCGCTCCCCATTTTGGACATCTATTTGCCATTCAAATAGCTGAAGTTGCCTCGACACCGCCCTGAAGATCGCTTCTCTGCAGATTCGGGCAAATGCAACATGAAGCGATGGTAAGAATTACCATCGCATCGAATTCCTTACTGGAGACCTCCTTGAAAAGCGACGCGCCATTCCCCTCTTCTGAAGGAACCGGTCAAACCAAACAGTGGGCACAGCGGGCGCGAGCGCTGAAGAACATCCCGCCGGTGTTGCGCATTGTCTGGGAGTCGGGCCGCGTGGTCGTGAGTGCCAACATTCTGCTGCGGCTGCTGGGCGCCGTGATCCCCGTCGTGATGCTGGCGGTGTCCAAAGTCATCATCGACGGGGTTGTGCAGGTATCCAGGAATCAACCGCTGCCGGAGTGGTTCTGGGGCTGGGTGGCAGCCGAGTTCGCGCTGGCTCTGATCGGCGGAATCAACGGCCGCACGATCGGGTTCCTCGACAGCCTGATGGCCGACCGGTTCAGCCGCCATCTCAGCGTCAAGATCATGGAAAAGGGCGCCCGGCTCGACCTGCTCAGCTATGAGGATCCGGTCTTCTACGACAAGCTCGAGCGCGCCCGGGTCCAGGCGACCGACCGCATCGGTATGGTTCACGCCACCGGAACGCTGCTGCAGCAGGTGGTGATGGCCGCCGGCTTCTGCGCCACGATCTTCTGGTTTTCGCCGTGGCTTCTCCTGCTGCTCATCGCCTGCATTGTGCCGGCGTTCCTGGGTGAGAGCCACTTCGCTTTCGTGGGCTATTCGCTCAGCCTGAAACAGACGCCCGTGCGGCGGCAGATTGATTATCTGCGCGTGCTCGGAGCCAGCCGCGAAACCGCGAAGGAACTGAAGCTCTTCGGGCTGGCCGACCACTTCACCGGGCAGTTCGAGGAACTGTCCAACGGCATCTACGAGCAGAACACCGCCCTGGGCCGCCGGCGTCTGTTGGCCGGAGCCATGCTCTCCTTATTGACCACCTGCGGATACTACGGCGCTTACGTCTTCGTAGTGTGGCGGGCGGCCACCGGAACCATCACTCCGGGCTCGATGACATTTCTTGCCGGCGCCATCGCGGGGGCCAGCGCGAACATCCAGTCAATCTTTTCGACCTTCGCCAGCATTGCGGATCAGGCCCTATTCCTCACCGACCTTCTGGCCTTCTTCGCGGTGACGCCAAAGATCACCTCCAAGCCGCACGCGCTGCCCGCGCCGCGTGTCATCCGCGACGGGTTCCGTCTCGAAAACGTCTCGTTCAGCTATCCCGGCAACCCGCGGCGTGTCATCGATGGCCTCAATCTGCATCTGGCCGGCGGCGAACGGGTCGCGCTGGTTGGAGAGAACGGGCAGGGCAAGACAACGCTGGTCAAACTGCTGACACGACTCTACGACCCGACCGAGGGGCGGATCCTGCTGGACGGTGTCGATCTGCGCGACTACGATCTCGATAGCCTGCACGCCCAGATCGGCGTGATCTTCCAGGACTTCGTCCGGTACGAGATGACGGCGCGGGCCAATATTGCCGTGGGCCAGATCGGGACACAGAATCCGGAACGCGAACAACGCATCCTGGAGGCGGCCCGCAAGAGCCTCGCCGCGGATGTCATCCGGCGCCTGCCGTCCGGACTTAGCCAGCAGTTGGGCCGAAGGTTCGAAGGCGGTGTGGATCTCTCCGGCGGCGAGTGGCAGAAGGTGGCTCTGGCACGCGCCTACATGCGCGATGCGCAGTTTCTCATCCTCGACGAGCCCGCCGCGGCCCTCGATGCCCGTTCCGAGTACGATCTGTTCCAACGCTTTGCCACGTTGACGCAAGGCAAGACCGCATTGTTGATCTCGCACCGGTTCTCCACCGTGCGCATGGCTGACCGCATTCTGGTCCTCGAAGGCGGCCGCGTGGTGGAGGAAGGATGCCACGAACGATTGCTGGCCGAGGGAGGCCGGTACTCCGCCATGTTCGAACTGCAAGCCGCAAGTTACCGCTAGGGGAAGCCATGCTCATTGAGAATCAGACAACCAACGAATGGGATGAAGTCGTCCGCCGCGAAGTGGCGCTGTGGACGCCCAGTTCGCGTGGGCACAGTCACCGCCCCGAAACGATCCTGACCCGGGTTAGAACCGCATTAAAGGAACTGGCCCGCACCGACGCCAACGCATCCGTGCTGCGCGATGGCGCCCATCTTCTGCGCACAGCTCTGCAGGAGGCCGGCGACGCCGCCCACGGACTTCGCAAACAGCCGCATGTCAATCACGACCCGCGCATCCTGCTGGCCGCGGAACTGTTCGACAACACGCAGCATGGAGTGTTCGATGAGGTGGAACTCATCTCCTTCACCTCCGCCCTGCTGCAGGAGTGCGATCTGGAGATGGGCGAATTGTGGGCCCTGAAACCGGCGCTGCAACTCGTCTACCTGCAGCGCATCGCCGGCGCGGCCGAGATCGCCGTACAGGGGGAAGTCTGCCCCTGGCTCGCCCGTACGCTGGATGCCCTCCGGATGCTCGGCGAGACGCCCTGGAAGGAGTTCTTCGAGAGCCTGAATCCGGTGGACGCCATCCTGGCCCGGGACCCGGCCCGCGGCTACTGTGCCATGGATTACGAAAGCCGCGATCAGTACCGCAATAGAATCGCCCGCCTGGCCACCCATGCCGACGCCGACGAGAGAGAAGTGGCCGAGGCGGCCGTCTCCCTGGCCGATGCCGGGGAAACCGACCGCGCCCGCCACTGCGGCTACTACCTGTTCGCCGAAGGCGTCGACGAACTGAAGCTGCAGATCGGCTACCGCCAACCCTGGGCGGAGTGGCTCTCCAGCCTGTTCCGGAACAGCCCCACGGCCGTCTTCCTGTGCGGGGTGGAGATTTCCACTTTCCTGATCGTGGCCCTGCTGCTCAGCGGGCTCAACGCTATGACCCCGCTACTCGGCGGAATCCTTCTCACTCTCCTGCCCGCCACACACGCCGCCGTTCACCTGATGAATGCCCTGGTGAGCCACTTCACTGAGACGAGAGCGCTGCCGAAGCTGGACTTCTCCGACGGCGTTCCCAAGGAATCTTCGACGCTGGTCGTGGTGCCGACGCTGCTTATCAACCGCCACCAGGTCGACACGCTGGTGCGGGATCTGGAAGTTCGCTTCCTGGCCAATCGCGGGCCGAATCTGCATTTCGGCTTGCTGACCGATACTCCGGACTCCGCCACAAAGGTGGACGAGCGCGATGAACTCGCCGGCATTTGCGCTGGCCTCATCGATGAGCTCAACGTGCGCTACGGCGACGAAACGCACAAGCCCTTCTTCCTGCTGCATCGCGAACGCGCCTTCAACCCCGCCGAAGGGAAATGGATGGGTTGGGAACGCAAGCGCGGAAAGCTGCTGGACCTCAACCGCTTCCTGCGCGGCGCGGGCGATCCCTTCCCCGTGAAAACCGGGGATCTGGAGGAGATCTGCCGCGCGCGGTATGTCGTGACCCTCGACACCGATACGCAACTGCCGCGCGGTGCCGCCGCTCGTCTGGCCGGCACGATGGCGCATCCGCTCAACCGGCCCGTCATCGATGCGGCCACGAACATGGTTGTGGCGGGCTACGGCGTGCTGCAGCCGCGCGTCAGCGTCTGCATCCGGTCTGCCTCCCGCAGCCGCCTGGCCTCCATCTACTCCGGCCACACCGGCTTCGATATCTACACCCGGGCGGTCTCCGATGTCTATCAGGACCTCTTCGGAGAAGGCATCTTCACAGGCAAGGGTATCTACGACATCGACGTCTTCCGCGCGGTGTTGGAGAACCGCTTCCCCTGCAATCAACTGCTGAGCCACGACCTCATTGAGGGCATCTACGCCCGCGCCGGGCTGGTTTCCGATATCGAGGTGGTGGACGACTACCCATCCCACTTCAGCGCCTATAGCCGCCGCCAGCATCGCTGGGTGCGGGGCGACTGGCAGATCATGCGGTGGCTGCTGCCTTTTGTGCCCGACTTCTTCGGCAACACGATCCCCAACCCGATCCCGATCATCTCGCGCTGGAAGATCCTGGACAACCTGCGCCGCAGCCTGATCCAGCCGGCCACGCTCATGCTCATGCTGGCGGGCTGGTTCTTCCTGCCCGCACCGGCGCTCTACTGGACGCTCACCAGCATCGCGCTGCTGTTGATCCCGGCCTATACGTCGCTGCTCATGCTGCCCCTGCGTCTCAGACCCGGTCACATGACCGCCGCCCTGAGGGACGCCGCCTCGGCCTTTGTGCAGGATCACATCGCGGCCTTCCTCGACCTGACCTTCCTGGTTCACCAGTCGTTTGTGGCTCTGGACGCGATCCTCAGAACGCTCATCCGGACGCGCATCACCCGCCGCCGCATGCTGGAGTGGGAAACCGCCGCGCAAGCCGAATCGGTCCGCAGAATGCGGGCTCCGGCGGACGTCTACCTGGCCGGCACTCCGCTGGTTGTGCTCATCCTCACCTGTCTGTTGGTCTTTTTCGCGGAGAAGGCTCTGCCGGCCGCCCTGCCCATGCTGGTGCTGTGGCTGGTCTCTCCTCTGGTTTCGCGCTGGCTGAACAGCCAGCCCAAATCCCATATCCGTTCCCTCAATGCGGAGGAGGCCGAGGTATTGCGCGGTTTCACCCTGCGCACCTGGCGCTACTTCCAGGAGTTCAGCACGCCGCAGAACCACTACCTGATTCCGGACAATGTCCGCGAACAGGGGCTGCGCGCCGCCGAGCGGATCTCGCCCACCAACATCGGCCTGCTGCTGAATGCCCGTGTGGCGGCCGTGGAACTGGGCTACCTCTCCGTGGAGGAGTTCACACGCAAGACCAGGTCAACCCTGGCTGCCCTGCTGCGGATGAAGCGCTACAAAGGCCATTTCTTCAACTGGTACGACACACGCACCCTCCATTCGATGGAGCCCGAGGAAGTCTCCACCGTGGATAGTGGAAACCTGGCTGTCTGCCTCTGGACTCTCGCCCAGGCCTGCCGCCGCTGGCAGTCGAAGCCGCCCGCCCCCGCCAGGGTGTGGCAGGGCATCCTGGATCACATTGAAGTCCTGGCCGAGGAAGAGCCACAGCTCACGGAAGAACTGCTGCGCTTCGTCAGGCGGCTGAACCCGGAGGATCGCCTCTGGCCGGTGGCGGAGATCGAACAGAAGCTGCGCCCGGTCGTACAGCAGTTGACCGCGCTGCAAAGCCGCTCCGCGTGGTGGGCGGAACAATTGATGCAGCGGCTGCGGGAGGCCGGGAATCCGGCCCAGCCTGACGAGCGCCGCCTGCGCTCCATCGAGCAGATCGCCGGGCGTCTGGCCGGTGAGATGGATTTTGCCTTCCTCTATCGTCCGCGGAAGAAGGTGCTGGCGATCGGCTACAGCGTACAGGGCGAGCGGCTGCATCCGTCGTGCTACGACCAGCTCGCCTCCGAAGCGCGCATGGCGGTCTTTGCCGCTATCGCCAAGGGGGACATCCCCACGGAAGCCTGGTTCCACCTGGGCCGTTCCCACACGATGCGGCACGGCTACCGGCTGCTGCTGTCGTGGTCCGGCACGATGTTCGAATACCTCATGCCGCGGATCTGGATGCGCCATCACCGGGACACGCTGCTCGAGTTGACCTGCCAGGGCGTAGTCGCCGTCCAGCAGCGCGATGCCCGTTTGTCGGGTTCGCCCTGGGGGCGGTCGGAAACGGCGTACGGCTATGCCACGGATCACATGGAGTATTCCTACGCCGCCATGGGCGTGCCGTCGGTGGCGCTCAACCCACGCTGTCTGGCGGCCCCGGTCGTCTCTCCCTATGCCAGCTTCCTGGCGTTGATGGTCCACCCGAGGGCCGCCTTCGAGAACCTGCGGCACATGCGGCGCCTGGGCTGGCTGAGCCAGCGCGGCTTCTATGAAGCGGCGGACTACTCGGTGCAGCGCGAGGATGTGCGCGGCGAATATAGCCTGGTGCGCTGCTGGATGGCTCATCATCACGGAATGAGTCTGCTGGCGGCGACGGATCTCCTGCTCGATCACCGCATGCAGGATTACTTCCACCAGGACGAGAAAGTGCAGGCCACGGAACGCCTGCTGCACGAGCGGCTGCCGGCAGACCTGGTGGTGTGCGAATCGATGAGCGGTCCGCTCAACTCACCGGCGGCCTCCACGGCCGGCAACGAGGCGTAGGGATCCGGGCTATTCGACGCCCAGGTCGCGATAGAAGAAGACCGTGGTGTGCAGCTCTCCGCTGGCACTGCGCGCATAGCGAGGCACTTCGCCGAAACGGACATAGCCCATGGCGGCATAAAGACGCTCGGCGAAGTCGCCCTTGCGGGTGTCCAGCACCAGCAGCTTGCGGCCCAGGGCCGCGGCCTGCACTTCCACCGCGTTCATCAACGCGCGCCCAACGCCCCGGCGGCGGGCACGGCGATGCACCAGCAGTTTCGTAATCTCGGCACGATGCCGTCCATTCTGGCTGGGCGGCATTGCCAGCTGCACCGAGCCAAGCAGGCCCGTCTCATCCCGGGCGGCCAGAAGTTCGATCCCCCGGGCACGCAGCCGTTGTTCCACGCCGGTCCAGTACTCGTCCGCCGCTTCCCGCGTCAAGGGGGGCAGGAATCCCACCGAGGCGCCGCTGTCGACGGCATCCTGCAGTAGTTCGATCAAATCCTCGCGCAGGGGCGCGAACTCCTCAGGCCGGACACACCAGATCTGCATTGCTCACTCATAGCGTAGCGCCACCATGAGGCCGCCGCCCAGGGTATGGCCTGCCCGCTGGTCCACCTGTGATCCTGTTCCGTCAGCCGCTGGCTGAGCGATGAAAACTTAGCGGATCTTCGGTTGACTCTCCGGCCCGGGCCTGCCATCCTGCCCCCATGCGATTCCTGATCCCGACTCTGCTTCTGACAATCACGGCCTGCGCATTTGGACAGAGTGCCGATAACCCGTTGAGCACCTCCACCAAAGGGCTTTACACCATGGCGAAAGGCAACCTGGTCAAAGCCGCCGAAAAGATGCCCGAAGAACAGTACGACTACAAGCCGACGCCGGATGTCCGCTCGTTCGCCCAGGTGGTGGGCCACGTGGCTGACGCCAATTTCATGTTCTGCTCGGCCGCGCTGGGCGAGAAGGCGCCCACCAGCGGCATCGAGAAGAGCCAGACCAAGAAGGGCGACCTGGTTCAGGCGCTGAAGGACTCGTTCACCTATTGCGACAAGGCCTACAACGGAATGACCGACGCCAAGGGCGCCGCCAAAGTGAAGTTCTTCGGCTCGGAGCGGCCTGCGCTCGGCGTCCTGGACTTCAACATCGTCCACGACTACGAGCACTACGGCAACATGGTTACCTACCTTCGTCTCAAGGGCTTGGTGCCGCCTTCCAGCGAAGGCCGCTAGCCGCCCCCATTCCCTCCGCTCCTTCGAAGCCCGCAGGGACCGCCTTGCGGGCTTCCCCTTCCCACGCCCTCACGCAATACTGTCACACGCCCACGCCGCATCTCCTCCGCGCCGCGCGTTCTCTTCCGCCCAACTCAGTGCGTAGCCGGCCACCACCTGCCACCCGGTTTGCAGGTGGATCAGATGCGACCGCCTGGAAAACTCCTGGAACTCGGTCACGGCGGAGGACTTCTGGTAGCACTCATAGTTGAGCCGCACCAACTCTGGCGGCGCCAGCAAATCCTCTCCGCCCGCGATGAGCAGGAGCGGCGCGCGTTCGGAGTTGTTGAAGTTCACGGTGGCATCCGAATGGGAAGTAAGCGACGCAAACAGCGATTGATAGAGCGGACGGCAGGGTCCGGGCACAATGTTGCGCTGGTAAACCCGGATCGCCTCGCCGTCGCTCAACGTGTTGGCATAAGTGCGCCGGAACACGTTGAACGGCAGCATCACCGTATTGCTGGTATGGAATGAACGCGAGAGCGCCGGCCACACCCGTCCCAGGAGGCCCAGCGGAAGTCCGGCCACGCCTTTCGGTATCGCCGGATCGATGGCCACTCCGGCCGAGCCCAGTCCGCGATCCAACAGCATCTGCACCACCAGGCCTCCCGTGCAATGACCCATGAGGATCGGCGCAGCCGGCAGCGCGCGAATCAGCCTGGCGTAGTGATCGGTAATCTCCTTCAGCCCCAGGCCGCCCAGCACCATCGGATCGCGGCGGATCTCTTCCACCCGTTCCGCCATGCGCGGCCATGCCGGGGCCAGCACGCGGTAGCCACGCGCCTCATCGTGGTGGCTGAAGAACTCCCAGCACTGCGGAGCCATCCAGAGGCCATGAATCAGCACCACGGTTTTCGGCGGGATCCTGCGCCGGGAGCGGCTGCTCCCGGATCTGCACAGCCGGCTGGACGAATCCCAAAGGCGGATGCGCCGCACTCCGGCTCGGCCGCAGCTTTGCATCAGCCACCGGTCGTCGCGCTCCGGAACGGGCCGCCAGGCCCCTCGAGGTGCACTCAAACGGTTGCCGGACGTGCCGCGAATAGGGATAACTACGCGGCCTTGGCGTTTCTTCTCGAGTGGATCTTGCGACATGCATGGTCTCCGGAAAAGATGGACTCGAGCGCGACTCAGCTCACTTCCACTTTGCCCGAGAGAGGCCGGGATTTCATGCCGTAATTGAGGGGAAGAGTCGCCCCTCTTCCACACGGTCCACGGATACCACTTTCAGGTGAGACTGCCGGATCGCGCCTACCGGAGAATACCAGCGAGCGGCCCCGTACTGTCGGCAAACCGCGACTGCGGCGCTCCGAACGCATCCAGCATGTTCAGATAGAGGTTCGAGAGCGGCGTATCGCGCCCGTAGGAGAGATGCTGCCCCGAGTCCAGCCGGCCGCCGCCATTTCCGGCCAGCAGCAGCGGGAGGTTGTGCGGATCGTGCCGGTCGCCGTCGCGGATTCCGGAGCCGAAGAGGATCATCGAGTTGTCCAGGACGGTCGATTCCCCCTCGCGCATCGACTTCAGCTTGCGCAGCAGGTAGGCGTACTGCTCGACGTGCCAGCGGTTGATGAGCTGATACTGGCGCAGCTTGTCCGCCTCTTTCTGGTGGTGGGACAACGAATGGTGCGCGCCATCCACGCCCTCGACGAAAGAAAAGCTCTGGTTGCTCACCTCGTTGTTGAACATGAACGTCGCCACGCGCGTGGAATCCGTCTGGAAGGCGAGCGCAACCATGTCGAGCATCAGCCGCACATGCTCGTCATAGCTCTTCGGGACACCGCTGGGGCAGGAGGCCGGATCGAAGGCGGTGCGAGGCCGCCAGGCCGAGCGTTCCGGCTGGGTGGAGCGCTGAAGCCGGTCCTCCAGCGAACGCACTCCCGCCAGGTATTCGTCCACACGATGGCGGTCCGCCGCGCCAAGATTCTCCCGCAGCGCCCGCGCGTCCTCCAGGACCCGGTCCAGCAGCAGGGCATCGCTGTTCACCTGGGAGGACCGCGGATTGGCCGCCCGGAACAGACGTTCGAAGACGCGCCGCGGATCCAATTCCTTGGCCAGCGGTGTGGTGGGGCTGTTCCACGCGATATGCGAGCCGTAGACACGCGTGTAGCCCACATTGCGGTCCACACCGGTAGTCACCGGAGCGATTCCCAGCTCCAGCGACGGGAACGGTGTGAACCTTCCCGCATTCCGCGCGGCCACCTGATCCATCGAGACGCCGTTGGCGCTGATGTCGACGCCCAGGGTCTTGGTTACCGTGGTGCAGGTGAGAAAGCCGGAGATCTTGACGTAGTGACCATCGCCGCCCACGCTGCCCTGATTCCAGAGGTTCGTGAGCACCAGCAGTTGCTGCTTCAGGTCGGATAGCGGCTCCAGCGTGGGCGAGAGAGAAAATCGCGGCCGGTCGTGGCCGGAGTCCATTGGTCCGGATGCACGCCATTCGGCATATACAACGCCGCCAGACGCACCGGGGCGGCGGATGCCTTCCCCGGCTCCATCGCCTCAAGCCACGGCAATGCCAGGGCGGCACCGGCCCCACGAAGCATCGTCCTGCGGGAAATGGGAAATTTGGCGCGTGTCATGGTGAAGTGTTCGACGGCCCGGGCTGCATCCGGAACGGGGCGCTCAACACAATCTCTTCCACCAGTGTATGCGCCGCGTAGTCATTCTGCGCGAGCTTCTCCACGATTGAGTCCACAACGCACTGGTCCGTCAGTGTCAGGCCCCGCCCCAGGGCATACCCCAGCATCTTCGCCGTCAGGTTTCGAAAGAAGAGGTCCTTTCTGGAAAGGAGCACCGCCTTCAACTGCTCCGGTCCTTCGAAGGTCACGCCGCCCGGCAACTCGCCGCGGCTGTCGATCGGCTGGCCGGAATCTTCGGTACGCCAGCGGCCCAACACGTCGTAATTTTCTAGCCCGAATCCGATGGGATCGATGCGGCTGTGGCAACTGGCGCAGACAGGATGGCGCCGGTGTTCGGTCAGACGCTGCCGCAGTGTGCGCGCGGGTTCCCCCGCATGGTTTTCAGCCAGCAGCGGCACATTCGGCGGAGGCGGCGGTGGTGGCGTCCCCAACAGCGCGTCCAAAGCCCATTTGCCCCGCAACACCGGACTCGTCCGCTGCGGGTAAGACGAAACCGCCAGCACCGCGGCCATGCTCAGCACACCGCCGCGATGGCTGTTCTCAGGCAATTCCACCCGCTTGGGTTGCTGGCCGATGTCGGTCTTCGGCAGCCCGTAGTGACGTTGCAGTTTGTTGGTGAGGATGGTGAACTTCGAATCGATCAGGTTCAGCAGCGACAGGTTATTCGCCAGCAGCTCCTGAAAGAACAGGATCGGCTCGTAACGGATGGCCGATTGCAGTTCCGCTTCGTAGTACTGAGGGAACAGCTTGGCATCCGGTTGGATATCCCGGCCCAGCTCGCGCGTCCCCAGCCATTGCTCCACAAACCGCTGCGCGAACTCAGTCGCTTTGACATCCTTCAACATGCGCGGAATCTGGCCTTTTAGAACCACGGGGTCCGACAGCGTTTCAGATGCCGCCAGTTCCGTCAGCGCCTTGTCCGGCATGGATCCCCACAGGAAATAGGACAACCGCGACGCCAGGCTATAAGCGTCCAGCGGGCGGGTCTCCGGCGTGAGATTGGCGGGCTCGATGTGAAAGAGGAAACGGGGTGACACCAGAACACCCTGGAGGGCGAACAGAAGGGCATCCTCATAGGGCTCACCGCGCTTGACGGCGGCATGGAACAATGCCAGATAGGGCGCCAGTTCACCCGGGCTGATGGGCCTCCGGAAGGCGCGGGGGACAAACGCGGCAAGGACTTCTTCCGCCGCCTGCCCGTGTGATTTGCCGGGACCTGGCTGGGCGATCAGAAACAACTCGCGCGACTTCGGCTCGTTGGCCGCGTACTGAAGGGCTTCCTTGGCAGCGTCCAGATACTTCTCGGCATGGATCGGCGAGATGGTGAGGGTCTCCGCGGCATTGTCGAACCCTTCTCCGCCCGCTCCATCCACTGGCAGCGCATGTGCGGCGTTCACATGGAGGTTCAGCAGATCGCGAATGGTGGCAGCGTACTCGTCGCGGTTCAGCCGCCGGATCGGCACGGCCGCCGGTGCCGGATTGGACGAACAGACGGCACTCCGGATCTCGTGCGAGAGCCAGCCCGTGAACCGCTCGCGCTCAGCCTGCGGGATCGCCGGGACACCCGGCGGGGGCATCGATCCTTCCCGGATTCTGATGAGGGCGGAGTCCCAGCGAGAGGCGTCGGCCACCATCTGTGGGAGTCCGGGGTACCGGGTCACGTCAAACCCGCCGGGAGCCGCCTTGCCGCGATGGCACACCAGGCAACGGGCTTTCAGGAAGGTCTGAGCGTCGGAAATCGTGTACGGCTGGGCGCCCGCCGCCAGGCAGCATCCAAGCAACGCGGCCTGTAGACGGAGAATCAGGATCATGGAACGGCGGCGCCCAGCCTAAGAATGAATGAAGCCTATCAAAGGATCGCAGCGGCTGTAAACCTGCGAGTCCGGAGGCAAACCGCCGGCTATTGCCGGACAAACTCCACGCGGCGGTTCTGAGCCCGGCCCTGTGGAGTGTCGTTCGATTCCATCGGCTTCGTCGAGCCCAGGCCGGCCGTCGTGAGACGCGCGGCGTCTACGCCGAACTGAGCGGTGAGAACCGACTTCACCGCCTCGGCCCGGCGGCGGGAGAGGTCGAGGTTCTGAGCCGCGTTGCCGACGGAGTCCGTGTGGCCCTCAATGCGAAGTTTGAGGTTCGGATTGGTCTCGAGTCCCTTCGCGATGGTCTGGATCACTGCCGCCGATTCCGGCTTCATCCGGTCGCTGCCGGTGTCGAAGAGAATCCCGTGGGTCACATAGCGGCCGGAGGCACTGATGGTCTGGCTGAAGTCCGGCGCCGATTCAGCGAAGCGGATCATGCGGAATCCAATCGAAGGGCCGGTCGCGACGGTGCTGTTGGCAAACTCGATCTTGTTGATCTCCGGCAGCTCCACCTGGTTGAAGTCCAGGTGCTTCTCTCCGTTCACATAGGCCCTCAGGCGGCCGTTCTGCACCCACAGTGCGAACCGGACCGGATTGTTCCAGGTCATGGGGATCCGCTTGCGGCCCAGTTCCTGATAAGGTGCCCGCATCGACGCGACCAGGTCGACCGTGGAGGCGTCGAAGTAGGTGACCAGATGGAAGACTTCCTTGTTGTTCGACGACAGCAGCAGCCCCACGATGGCCCGCTTGGGTCCGTCGTATTTGAAGTCGGCTTCATAGGTGAAGTTCTTGGGAAGGGCTGTGATGTTGGGGAACAGGGAGCCGTTCCGGGTGACCAGAAGTTGCCGCACGTCGCCCGCCGCCTGCAGGTCGGGCGCGGCTCCGCGGACCTTGAAATGCGGCGGCGCGTCGCCTGGAGCCATGTCCGTGAAGTCATCGTAGAAGATGGTCTTCTCGCCAGGCACGAACGCCGGTGTAATGGATTTGAACTCCGGCTGGGCTGTTGCACCAACGGCCGCGGCCGGCTGTGGAGCCGGTGCGTCCGCGGCCGGAGCGGCTGGCTGCACGGGTGCGCTGGCCGGTGCGGGCTGTGAGGCGGCTAGCGTCGCGAGCGGCGCACCGTTTCGAGCGTTAGCTTCAATCAGCAGGCGGCTGCCCGCGGCGAAGCGGATGTTGGGCGCGTCGGCCGCCATCTGCACCATCGCGATGGAGGCGCCGGCGCCGACGGCGGAACCGATGGCCGCCCCTTTGCCGCCGCCCGCAATTCCACCGATGACCGCGCCGAGGCCAGTGCCACCAGCAACCTTGGCAACGTTGCCTGTTCCACGACGGACGATGCGGCCCTCCTCGTCGACATTCTGTTTGCCCTTGGAGTTGATGGCCGACTTGAACTGGGACGTGATGGGGATGGCCGCCCCGGCGTGCCGGAGCACGTCAAACGTGAATGAGAAGACCGACTTGCCTCCGAGCTTGGCTCCCGATTGCGATTCGGTGATCCGTCCTTCCAGGATGTCGCCCTGCAGTTGCGGCGGCGACAGGACGCGTCCTGAGATCAGATCCCCTTTCCGGCTGGTATCCGTGCCGATCTGGTTCATGAGTTCGACTTGTAGGTCGATGGATTGGGCATGGATGATGCCGGCGAACAGCAGCATCGATGCGAGCCACGGGAATGGCTGTTTCATCGCGATCCTCCTCCGAAGATGCGGCCCTGCTGGGCACTACAGGGAGCTATATCATAAATCGATGTTAAAGATCTGATTGTCTTTAACAAGATTCCAAGAGTCCCGCGAAGTACCCCAGCGTGGTAAAAATGGTTGAGAGGTCAGGTGTCAACCGCGAGCCGTGAAGGTTACCGCCCTGGCAGTGCCGGGGCAGAGTCCTGCCGCTTCGCCAGCCGGTCAACTTCTTCTCACTGCCGGCTTTAATGTTGATCGACCTTCAATCCAGGAGAGACGGGAATTACGCATGTTCGGACGTGGGAATTGGGCCATCCTCGGGCTGGCGAAAGAATCACTGGACGCCTTCAAACTGAACCTGCAGAACCAGACGCTGATGGCCACCGCATCCCAGTTGGCGGCATCGGGCGTCGCCCGGCTCTACGGAGCCGATGCACTCGGATTCAATCCCTTTGGCGCCCCCCGTCTCGATGAAGACCAGGAACTCACACCGGACCAGCAGGCGGAACTGGCCCAGTTTTCCATTACCGAACGGGAAGAGGGCACGGAAGCCTCACTGCCCGCGGAGATCCTGGCCGGCGGCGGCTATGCTTTCTCGGATGAGCGGTTCCTGCTTCATCCGTCCATGCCGTGGTATGGACTCTGGGCTGTCGCGAACGAGTGGAAGAAGGCCAGCGACCTGGCATCCATCAAGGAACAGCGGTCCTATGTGCTGCTGGAACGGCCCTACCGGTTTCTGCAGTCCACCGACAAGAAGACGGTCGACCAGGAGACGCTGGGCGCCACCACAATCGTTCGGAAGCAGGTGCCGGTCCTGCTCGATTTCAACGAAGGCCGGGTGTACATCGAGAACACCAACAAGAAGCTGATCTACACGATCATGGTGCGGCTGAAGCATCTGGGCGCGGAGATCATTCCGGTCGCCTGGACCTACCAGCAGCCGAACTGGACCGAGGAGATCCTCAACCGCCTCTACGAGAAGACGCAGTACTCCGACGACTTCGTCAAGCGGGCGGAGGAGGCGAAGCGCTTCAAGCCCAGCGAGATTGAGAAGCTCGAGGACCGCGCCCTTGAAGCCATCGTGGCGAACTACTTCTCGATGACTGAGCTGCCGGGCGGGCTGTGGGGCGGTATTTCCGGTCCGGCGACCGTCCGACTGCACCATGCCACGCCGCCCATCGCCGTCAAGCCGGCCACCAGCGCGACTACCCTGCTCCACATGACAAACGATGCGGGCCTCGTCTCGGGTGTCCTCACGATTCAGAGAGTGCATACCCGTCCTCAACAAGGAGGGCGTGGAGCGCATCATCCGCCGCGATCTGCTGCGAGTGAGCCTGAACGATCGAATCAACCTCCCGGACGTCGGCGCCGCCCTGCTGCGTGGTTTCGATCTCACTACCCACCGCAAGGACACGCAGCGCGAGATCAAGCGGACCAAGCAGGTCCCCTCCATCCCGCAGTTCTGGGCCAACTGGCTGCACGAACTGAGCAGCGCCGTGCGAACGATGGAGAGCGTCTTCCGTGAGGTGCTGGATATCAGCGGGGATCAGGAAGCGGGCATTCTCCCGATGCGTGGCCCCGCGCTGGAAGAGACAAGCGAACTGGTGACCGCCTGATTGAGCGGAGTCCACTTCCGCCCGTCCCCACCTATTGCTGGTTGATCTCCCCGCGGTTGCGCTTTCTCCAAAAGGCGCATTTAGCACTGATTCAGTACTAAATAAGCGCAGCAATCATGAACATTCAATAATCTCGCCAACGAAGGATTGCGAGATTCAGCTCTCATGATCAGATATAATGCAGCCACGTATAGTCTCTAGGACCCGTTTGGGCCAGTGCGCCCGAACGGGGAGTCTGAAAGGGGTTAGCCATGAAGCTAAAGTTTATCTGGATCGCGTTTGCGATCCTGGTTCTGACGGCCGGTCTTCTTTATTCCCAGGCCGTAAACGGAACTCTTCTCGGCACGATTACCGATGCCAGCGGCGCGACAGTGCCGAACGCGAAAGTTACGATCACAGAAACAAATAAGGGGACAACGCGCTCGTCCCAATCCAATGAAAGCGGCAATTACGTCTTCCCGGATGTTCCGCCCGGGCTGTATACGGTTGCCGTGGAACTGACGGGCTTCAAACGCTCGGCTCGGCCGGGTGTCGAAGTGACGATCAACAGTTCGCCGCGTGTCGATCTGGTGCTGCAGCCGGGCAACGTCTCGGAGAGCATTGAAGTTACCGCCTCCACGCCGCTGCTGCAGACGGATCGCGCCGACACAGGCAGCCAGCTGACGACGGTCCAGACCGCGAATCTCCCGCTGGGCACCGGCCGCAACTACCAGAACCTGCTGAATCTGGTGCCCGGGACGACCCGCGCGTCGTACCAGCACTCGCAGTTCTTCAATGCCGCGAACTCCCTGCAGACGCAGGTCAACGGCAACATGCGGCAGGGCAACAACTACATGATCGAAGGTGTCGACAACAACCAGCGCACCGGCCTGCTGCAGATCATGGTCCCGCCGATCGAAGCCATCCAGACGGTGGCGGTCGCGACATCGAACTTTGACGCCGAACTCGGCCGCGCCTCCGGCGCCGTGACGAACGTGCAGTTGAAGTCCGGCGGCAACGACCTTCACGGGTCCGGTTACGAATTCCACCGCAACAGCGAGTTCAACGCCCGCAACTTCTTCGATCCTTCGATCGGACACCAAGCCTATAACTATCTCGGCGGCAACATCGGCGGCGCGGTCATCAAGAACAAGTTGTTCTTCTTTGGTGACTATCTTCGCGTTTGGGATCACCAGAGCAATACGAACCAGGTGAGCATTCCCAAGATGGATCTCCGCGGCGGAGATCTCGGCCGGTCGACCTCGGCTATCTACGATCCCGCCTCCGGCGCGGCGGACGGCTCCGGCCGTACGCAATTCCCCGGCAATGTCATTCCGTCGAGCCGGATCAACTCCATTTCGACGAAGCTGCTGGCGCTGGTGCCTCAGCCCAACCTCGGAAGCGGCGACACGAACAATTATTTCTCGCTTCTGCCCTTCACCAAGGACAGCGACTCGTTCGACTACAAGATGGACTGGAACATCTCCGACGCGGACCGTCTGACTGGCCGCTTCAGCTTCGCGCGTCCGGTCACCTACCAGGCACCGATCTTCGGCATCGCGGGCGGGCCCACGCAGGGTTCGGGCGGCGCATTCGCCGGCACGGGCATCCAGAAGACCTACAGCGCCGGTCTGAACTACAACCGGATGATCACCAATACGCTGATGACCGAAGTCCGCATCGGCATCGCGCACTACAACAACGTGGCGCAGAACTCCGACTACGGCACAAAGGCTTCGGAGTCCCTGGGGATCCCCGGCGTCAATCTGGATGAATACTCCAGCGGTATCGTGGGCCTCATCCTGGGCGGCGGCTACAACGACTACATGGTCGGCTACGTCAACAGCCTGCCCTGGAAGCGCGCCGAAGCCAACATCGACGTGGTGAACTCCTGGACGAAGAATTTCTCCAACCACACCATCAAGTGGGGCGTCGACATCCGCCGCGTGCGTGACGAACTGCTGCAGATGCAGACCTTCAGCTCTCGCGGTCTCTACCGGTTCGCGGACGGCCAGACGTCCACAGTGGGCGCCAAGACCTCGTTCATGAACAATGTCGCCAGCTTCCTGCTGGACATGCCGAACCAGGCGGGCCGCGACCTCGCCACCTACTTCCCGGCCTACCGTGCCTGGAACTACTTCTTCTATGGCCAGGACACCTGGGTGGTGAACTCCAAGCTGACAGTGAACCTCGGCTTGCGCTACGAACTGTATCCGCCGGCCACTCCGCGCCTGGCGAAGGGTTTCTCGAACTACAACTTCGTCAACAACACGCTGGAAGTCGCCGGTGTCGGCAGTGTGCCGATGAACCTCGGCATCACCAACCACAAGAATTACATTGCTCCCCGCACGGGCATTGCCTACCGCTACAACGACAAGACGGTCTTCCGTTCGGGCTTCGGTATCAGCTACACCCCGTTCCCGGATAACAGCTACGCCTACAACTATCCGGTTCGCGCGAACAACCAGTTCGATCCGACTCTGGCCAGCTACGGGCCGGCGATGCTGCCGGGCGGGCAGGCCGCCACGTTCCAGAACGGGTTCCCTGCCCCCATCCAGGTGGATATTCCGGGAGACGGCATCATCAAGAACCCGCCCATCGCGTCGTCGTACAACGTCGTCAACAAGGACTTCAAGAACCCGTCCGTGGTGAGTTGGAACTTCGCGATCCAGCGCCAGTTGCCCGGCAACATGGTTCTGGACATGACGTATGTCGGCAGCCATGGCGTCGACCAGGTAGTCAACTACAACCTGAACGCGGGCATGGTGCTCGGCGCGGGCAACAATGGCCGCGCGCAGTACCCGACCCTCAAGCGGACTGCTGACACGAACCTGCTCTTCGCGGGCTTCTCCACCAGCTACAACGCGCTGCAGGTGAAGCTCGACCGCCGCTTTACCAACGGGATCGCGGTGACCACCGCGTACACCTACGGCAAGGGCATGGGCTTCCAGACCGGCGATGACGGCGGGCCGCGCTTTTATCTCAACTTCCGCCGCAACTACTCGCGGAACGACTTCGACCGCACGCACACGTTCGTTCAGAGCTATGTGTACGAGCTCCCGTTCGGCCACGGAAAGCCCTGGCTCAACTCGGGTATCGGCGCTTCGGTGCTGGGCGGATGGCGCATCAACTCGGTGCTGACGCTGATGACCGGCACGCCCATGTGGTTCGGCTACAGTTCGACGAACCTGAACGCGCCCGGCAACTCCCAGACGCCCGATATCGTGGCGCCCATTCAGATCCTGCACGGGATCAACAAGGGCAACCCGTGGTTCAGCACGTCGAGCTTCGCAGCCCCCGTGGGTGCGGTGTTTGGCAATGCGGGCCGCAATCTGCTTTCGGGTCCCGGGTTCTTCAACCTCGACGCCTCGATCTTCAAGATCTTCAAGCTGACCGAACGGTTCAACCTTGAAGTTCGCGGAGAGAGCTTCAGCGTCACGAACACGCCGCAATTCAATAACCCGAATACCACGCTGGGTGACGCAAACTTCGGCTTCGTGACCGGCGCCGGCGGCGCGCGCAGCCTGCAGTTGGGCCTCAAGCTCAACTTCTAGCAGCGACGCGACCGGCTGTTTCCTCCAGGCGCCACGGCCCGTTCCGGCCGTGGCGCCTTTGTTTTTCGGGTTCATGGATCCCGGCTGCGTTTCCGGAAAGCCAGCCTGGTTGCGCGGCGGGCCGAGGGGGTAGAAGCGGGCCATGGCCGTCCCGGCTGCGCGGGTGCGGGCCTGGGCACGACCGTCGCCGCGGCGTGGGGCGAGGTGTTCGCGAGGATTTTGAATTTGTTTCATGCCAAGGAGCCAGTCTTCGGAGGGTGCCGGTGTGCAAGTAGAGCCCTCCCGTCCATGTGCGCGGAGTGGGACAGCTGGAGATCCGGATTCATGCAGCGGGCCTCCTTTCGAGGGGCGCAGGGGATTCGCCGGTGTCCGCTGAATCGGTGAGGTGGAGAGGCAGGGGCGTGGGGGGGTGTGCTGGTAGCCCGTCGCTGAGGCTCCGGGACTGGTTCCAGGGGCGGTGAAGTTGATGATTCCGGGGAGACCAGGTTTGCTTTGGGGGCAGGCTCCGGGGCGAGGGCGGAGGGCTCGGTGGAGAAGACGTGCTTAGCCCGTCGCTGAGGCTCCGGGACTGGTTCCAGGGGCGGTGCCGAGGATTCCGGTGAGGCCGGGTTTGTTTCGGAGACAGGCTGTGCCGAGGGTGCCTGTTCGTGTTCCTGTTCGTGTTCCCGTTCCCGTTCCTGCTTCCGTTTCTGCTCCAGTTCCTGCTCCGGTTCCTGCTCCAGTTCTGATTCCAGTTCCTGCTTCGGTTCCGGTTCCAGTTCGCTAGTTCCGGTTCCGGCGCCGGTTCGTGTTCTGTCGTGGTTTGTTGTGCCGAAGGAGCTACAGTTATTGGGGCAACCGGGACGAGACCGGCGGCTTCTGCCGATGGTGGGATTTCGAGGGTTGCCTTCCTGGTTTTCCAGCGGCCAATCGGTTGGTTCGTTCCGGTGGATGTCGCCTTCGGCCGTGCGGCGGTCAAAGTCTTCCGCGTCAGGGAGTTCCTGCGATCTGACGAGCGATTGCTGGTGGTTGCGGAGGGAAAAAATCATGTTCATTGCTTCGCGGCGGGCGCGCTGGAGACGGGTGAATTCGCGGCGGGATTGGGCGAGGACATTGGAGGAGGTGAGGAGTTTCTCGGTGGCCAGGGTGATGCCGTCGATGGGCTCGATGCCGCGGAGGGAGCCCTGACCGCGGCGGATGGCGTCGCATTCGGCGGCGACCTGGACGTCGAGCAGGCGGGTCTGGACGGCGAAGTTGCGGGTGATCAACCATTCGATGGCGCAGACTTCGCGGACTAGGGCGATTTCGAAAGAGTTGGTGGGGAGGATGTCCTGGAAGAGGCGATGGAGGACGTCCTGGTAGGCGGCTCCGTTTTCGCACTTGAGGAGGATGGGGTGCACGGGTTCAGGCAGAGGTCTGGCGTAGCGGCCGTGTTTCCTTGCGTTGCTGGCCGAGCGAGCTTTGCCGCCGGCCGTAACAGGGCCGCGGGAGCGCCGTCCGTTGATGCGAGCCTGCTCCGATTTCGTAATCTCTGACATATTTCACCTCGGAGCAGATTGTAGAGGGCGGTTTCAAATAGAAGAGAGGAGGGAGAAGCCAGGCGTAAAGGCTGAGGGTTTATTTTGAATGAGTTGCGGTTCGTGAGAAATATTTTGAAATGCTGTGACCGAGGCTTGGGAGTAGGTGGATTTCGGGTGAATTGCGTGCGGTTGGGGTGTGGGTGAGGGAGATCGGCTACGGATGGGCAGAGGGACAGGGGCGCCCGTCACAACGGGGGGTTCGTGAGTCACTGTTCGTGTCACTGTTCCTATGATCTTTGAGGTTGGTTTAGGATTGGCCGAGACTGCATCCTTGGTGGGTGCCTGCTGCTCCCCGACTGCCTGTCTGACCCCGTGGCGCAATTCGGTTGCCGGTGTCCCACCGACCCGGTTCAGATCCTTCCAATCCGATTCCGATACATGACGCCGCAGTACTGTAGCCTGTTAACAGGACTATCCGGTCTGAATTGCCTGTTCACGCTCGCCGGGCCTGATTTTCGAGGGTTTGGCGGCCAGCTTCACGCAATTGAGTCTATCGACAGACTGTTTGTTCGCCGATACAAATGATAGTTGTCTCGGGCGCATTGCTTGCTCGCTGGCGGCCGGCGTGTGCATTGTTCCAATACGAGACCGTGAGGATTCGGATGTCCCAAGAAGTCCAGGTCGCACGGCAGGCCATCTACGACCGGGTGAACAGACCAGTTGCCTACGAGTTGCTGTTTCGCGGCTTGCCGAACGCCACGAGTTCCGGCCGGAATGACGAACTGGCTAGCTGGCAGGTCCTTTCGGCGAGTTTCCTCGACATTGGATTCGACACCCTGACCAAAGGCCGGCGCACGTTGGTAAATGTACCGCGGAACATGCTGCTTGATGAGAGGATTCGGTCTTTGCCTGCGGATGTGATCGCGCTGGAGATCCTGGAGGACGTGGAGCCGGATCGTGAAGTCCTCGACAGGTGTAAAGTGTTGCGGGGCGACGGGTATCTACTCGTGTTGGACGATTATGTTGGCCAGGCGTTTTCGGAGCCGTTGCTAGAGGTGATCGATTGGGTGAAGGTGGACCTTCGGGCGTTGCGGGACGGAGATGCAGAGAGGTTAGCCAGGGAACTCAAGCGACGGAACCTGCGGCTGCTGGCGGAGAAGGTGGAGACCGAAGAAGAGCGCGACATGGCGTTGGCCGCCGGATACGACTTGTTTCAGGGGTATTTTCTGCACCGTCCGAAGATTGTTGGCGGGCGGTCTGTCTCGTCCGGTCTACACGCCAAGCTGAAACTTCTCGAGTTATTGGGGTCGAGCGACTTCAGCCTGAACAGGGTGAAGAGCATCATCGAAAGCGACGTGGCACTTTGCTACCGGCTGATTCAATACACGAACTCAGCCCGGTTCGGCGCCCGGCGCGAGATTACCGGGCTGAGGCACTGCCTGATGAGACTGGGCGAGGACGAGACCCGGCGATGGATCGCCATCGCACTGTTGCCAACGTTGGCGACGGGGGGAACCTCGGAGCTTTCGGAGTCCGCCCTTGCGCGAGGCCGCATGTGTGAGTTACTGACCCAGTCCGTGGGTCCACTCATTTTCCCGTCGCAGGCCTTCATGGCAGGCATGTTCACCCTGCTGGATGCCGTGCTGCGCATGCCGAAGCCGGAGGTGGTAGAGCATCTGAATCTGAGCAAAGAGCTATCGGAGGCGCTGCTGCACCACGGGGAGAGTGCGCTAGGTAGTTTGCTGCGCCTGGTTGAATCGTATGAGGAGTTTGCCTCGGCCGACCTGCAGCCCCTCTGCGAACAATTAGGGATCACGCTGGAAGACGCCGGGGATGCCTATTTCGAGTCGCTGCGGTGGACAGCGGAAGTTATTGGGGTTCAGGAACTGGCGCACCAGTGGTAGTGCTGGTGTTCCTGCAGAGAGTCGCAGGAGCCCAAAGTGATTTCGGCCCTGTGATCTGGATCAGCCCTTTCTCCTGCCGCCTTCACTGCAGGATTGGCTACCCGAGGGCGACTTGGCCCGCTTTGTCGCCAATGTCGTTGACGCCCTGGATCTGAGCCCCATCCTCGATACTCATGCGCGGAAGGACGGCCGCGGCAAAGCCGCATACCATCCGATTCTGTTGGTCCGCCTGCTGGTCTACGGCTACGCCGTGGGCAAGCGGAGTTCTCGTCAGTTGGAGCGAGCCACTTACGACGAGGTACCCTTTCGCTACCTTGCCGCCGACCAGCATCCCGATCACTACACCATCTCCGCGTTCCGGCAGGTCCACTTACAGGAACTGGCGAAATTGTTTCTGCAGGTTCTCGCTCTCTGCCGGAAGGCCGGCATGGTGCAGTTGGGTCAGATCGCCATCGATGGCCGCAAGGTTGCGGCCAATGCGAGCCAACGCAAATCGCACAGTTACGCCAAACTGAGCGAGCGTGAGCAGAAGTGGCTGGAGACCGTGGAGCAGATCCTCAAAGACGCCCAGGCGAAGGACGAACAGGAGGACAACGAGTTTGGACCTGAGCGACGGGGCGATGAGTTACCGGCGGATTTGGCGACGGCCCAGCAGCAATTAGACCGTATTCGCGCGGCTAAGAAGGAACTGGAAGAAGAAGCTCGGCGGCGTGCCGAGCAGGCGGCGAAAGAGAAGGAAGCGCAGGGCGGCAAGCCGAAGGACGAATCACAGCGTAAGCGGTGGTATCGGTCGGCCAAGGGCGTGCCGTCGCAGAAGGAGCTAGGCAATCTGACGGATCCGCAGTCGCGCGTGATGATTGATGGCGCGAATAACCGTTACATCCAGGGCTACAACACGCAAATCGCAGTGGATCAGAAACAACAGGTAATCTTGGCGGCGGAAGTAACCAGCCAGCAAAACGACAGGCAGCAACTGGTTCCGATGGTGGATGCGGTGGAAGCTAATGTCCAGGCCAAGTGCAGTTTGATCGTGGCCGACACCGGCTACTGGAATGAAGGACGCATTGCGGAGTTGGGCGAGCGCGGCGTGGACGTGATGGTGCCGCCGGATGGATTTGCGACGTGGCGGCGAACGGGCGAACTGCCTGCCAATGGAGCGAGAGGGCCACTGGCAGCAAAGATGAGTGAGCGGCTGACAAGCGAACCGGACGCGACGCAGTACAAGAAGCGAAGCGGGATTGTGGAGCCGGTGTTCGGGCTCATCAAGGAGCTAAGACATTACCGCCGATTTCTGTTTCGAGGGCTGGAAAAGGTGAGAGCTGAGTGGCAAATGATCTGCATGGCGATGAACATGTAGAAGCTGCACCGCCACCAACCGTAAGTGGTGGCTGGGTGAGGCTGAACTGAAGATCAAATTCCTGCAAACCTCGGTGCAATTTCGCGCGCCAGGGCTCCGGGAAGCGCCATTGGCCTCGGCCATCGATCGAATTGAGCGCCGGAAAGCGACGGCTCGTCGACCGGGCAGGGTTTCGCGCTGGATTTCATCCCGACAGGCTCTCAGGCTGGCACTGTTCCATCGCCGTTGTTCGAACTCATCGAGCGTCGTCCTTAGGTGCGATATCGACAGACGAACCTTCGCCTGCAGCAAGCGGAATCAGCCTGTCTTCTTCTGACAACCGCACGCGAATGTACTCCTCGGCTTCTTGGGGGACATTGCCGTCCGCAACAATAATCTGAAGGGTGTCCCCGACACGTTGCGACAGATCGATAAGGTACGAATATGCATTGTGCACGCGGTCGACATCGAATCCTTCCTGTCCCACGTTTGTGGTCAAACCATCGATCATGAGGATGTTAGGCAAAGGTAGACCCAACTCGATTGCGGTCTTCTGATGGGCGAGAGCGTGTGCAACGTTTACGAGTGTTTGAAGTCCCTGGGAGCTGAGATCATCGAACCTGCGCCCGTCAAGAAAAGGAAGATACGTACGGCGGTCGATACCCGATTGGGGCTTGTCCGAAAAGCGCGGAACGCCGAGCGCTGTGAGACTCTGCTCGAAGTGTCGCTCCAGAGCTCGGATGCGTTGGCCTGACATGTTTTCACGACTCTTGAGAACCTCAAGCATTCCCTCGATCTCCCGCTTTTCATTCTCAAGCCGGCTTCGCTGTTCAACTATGTTGTCCAGCCGTTGATAAAGGCTTAGATAATCCTCGAGACGCGTGACAAGTGCGAGGCCTGCTGGACGCTCACTCGCTGCTTTTGACAGTGCAGTCGCAGAGTCGGACACATATGTTGCGGTCCTGAAATCTAGCTCGTGAGCAGTTCTTTTCCCTCTCTTCAAGGTCGCTGATATTTTGCACCAATTTAGCAATTGAGCGCTGATGCAAATCGACAAGCTCCCGCGTCTCCTCAATCTGCGCTGTAACTCGGTCCTGCTCACTTACGAAATCTTTCCGGTCGAGGGTCGGAGCTGGAGGCTGGAGACACAACGTGCATGCACCTTCCGTGGCACGTTGTTCATTGATCGAAGCACCGCATCTCGGGCAGAGGATAAAGTCAAAATCCGTCAGATACGTTTTTGCGATGATCGCCTTCGTAAGCCGCTTGCTTTGCGTTTCGAGTTGGCGCAAGAGCCGCTCTAGCTGAGCTATGCTTCCTTCCTCGCGATCGAGAGCAACTCGAGAGTTGGCGATCAATTCGTCGAGCCGGAGCACTTCCGCCCGAAGTGCTTGAATTTCTCTCGTTGGTGTTTGTGTGTGTACGGCGACAGTGATCACTGCAGCTTCGAGGGCCTGTAGTGATGCTCTAGCTGTGTGAAGCTGCTCAATTAGAGCGGCACGGTTTTCCCACGGCGTTCCGGACAGCATCCGTTCGAATCCAGCGGCCTGCGCTGTGAGCTGCCCAAGTTCCACGTTGACGGCGTGAAGACGTTCTTGGAGGTTATAGACCTCAGGGTTGTGAATGTCATAAAGAACGTCAAAGACGTACTTACGCTTGATGTTCTTGAACGGGTCTTTGTGGCCGAACACGCTGTTGTCGACAGTGTCTTGAGATAGGACGCAGTACAAGAAAAATCATTGATGGAGAGTGGAGTCGGGTCGCTGTCCGGGCGAGATGGTGCAGATGGCACGCGCAGGTCGGGTAAACCAAGCGTTCTGAGAAGCCACTGTCCGTATGTATACGCCGCGCTGGCATCGAGAACTAACACGGGTAGCCGCAACGTCGAGCCTAGGCCGGCGATATCGACTTTCGACGTCTTGGTCGCTGTGAATGGTCTTACAACTGAGTACTCGTTTTCGCCAAGCACGAGTCGCCCAGCAATCGCCGCCACATTTTCACGAACTTCCGGAGGGAAGCTCTCAAGACCCGTTCCGAATAGGGCATGACACAGCCTGATCAGCGTCGTCTTGCCGGAAGCAATCGGGCTCAGTGATAATGTTGAGGCCTGGCGTGAAGGACACTTCACGCGCTGTACCAATCAATTGCACCGACTCGATACGAACTCTCATAGCGTCGCCCCCCAGGAACTCTCGCTCACCTCAGGAAAGTGCCTGTATATGAATTCCTTCAGCCAGGTCCCGCTCTTGTCGAAATGAACTCTGAGCGTCCGGGCTGCGACAGCGACATCCGCCCATGGTGCTGTGGCCGCAATGGCTTTGGCCAATCCTCGACCCCTTGGCGTCGTTCTGTATCCGACACCATTTGCGACTGGAACAGGATCTATGAGGCCGCGCCCGATGAGACTACCGAGAGTTGCGAAGTAGGCAGGGTCCCACGGCCCATAACGATACCGCATCATGCGCGTCTCAATCGTCTCCTCAATGTTAGATGTGGACTCCACCGCGGATTGGCTTCGGAGGTGCGCGTACACGGCCCGTTGAAGAAATTGTGGATAGCGAAGGAGGAAATCCAGTTTTGCCAGCTTGGTTCGCCCTTCCAAGCTTTTGCTAGTGCTGGTAAACGCATCGATCAGAAGAAGAAGGCGCGCCTCACCCTCTGCTGTCGGCTGAAAAAGCTCCTTACGCATCAGCGGTGCCCCAGCCCGTTCTGCACTTGTCGGACAGGTCGCAGATGGCACCCAACAGAAGGTCGGGATCACGATGAAACAGGCCTCTGCTATCGATCGTCTGACACTGCTGACCCAACAGATGGAGGAGGTTGTTCCAGATCGCTGCGGCCGGGGTCTTGCCCGTCCCATATTGGTTAACGAGCCCATGAGCCCGCATTAGTAGTCTGTTGTGTACATCCTCCAACACGGCTTCGTCGTACATCGCAGAAGCGGCGATCTCAAACTCGATTCGGCTCGCATTTGCTCGTAACGTCTTTGCATCTTCGATCAGATCTGGCGAGGCGCCGCCAATGACAAGTTTCTGCTCAAGCGCGGTCATTGGAAGCTGTCCCTCGGTTAAACGCTTCAAAAGCGGCCGCGGAGCCGCTGTCAGAGGAGCAACAATCGTTGCGAGATGCCCTTTTGTGAGTCTCTTTTGTGCAAACAGCTCTTGCGCTTTCCCCTTCAATCGTCCACCGGTAAGAAAGGTCGAGTGCCATTTCACGGGCAGAAGCCTCGCTTGCATCGCCTTATACGTGAGGCTCAGCATGCGCTCGTAGATATCATCTAAGACAGACGCAGGAAGATGACCCGCCTGGTGAACAAGAAGCCGCAGATTCTGAGCCTGAATTGTGGCCCGGGTCGGATGTGAATGGATTACCCGCACGCGCTGAAGAAAGTCGTGGCAGTCGCCCTCTTCCATCTTGAGGGCATTCCGAACGGCTGATACAAGTGAAGGATCGCAGTGATCCTCGTGCGGCTGAAGACGGTGTAGCGGATCGTTCCGATGTATGACGCCTTCAAGATGTAGCTCCAGGATTGCCTCCGCGTGCTTTACCGCCTTGTATGTGCGATGCAGACTATGAAGGCCGCCGCCCTTTCCTGCAACGTCGCTGAAGCGCCACGGGCCCTTCTCGAGATCCCGCGTCTTAATCTGCAGGAAGCGCCAACTGTTCTGGAACTCTACGGCCACATCCTCGATGTGCTCCGCTACGACGGAAACGACATCTCCACCCAGGGCGCAATTTAGGCAGTAAGGGAATGCGATATGTGCTTGGTAGCAAAACCGCTCAAAAGTTTCGCTACCCGAGTCGTCTGACGGCGCGATTTGCGCGGGATCAGTGATCATAGAACAAGCGGCCGTTCCTCAAATCGTTGAGCACACGCCACTATTCCGGGAAGCGCGAGACCGGGCTACGTTCCGAGGCAATAGCAATCCTCAGATTCTGGCGGTGACGACAACATACTATCGTGTTGCAGTCCGGAATGGTGGGATGGGCTTTGCCGAGCTTAGGAGCGCCCTTTCGGTGCGGGGCTCTCAGCCATGCCATGCAAGGCGGATCTAGGAACGAAAGGATCGCAAGAACCTCCATGCTTTCATCAGGCTGCTGAGCGGGATGTACATCAGTACCGAGAAACGCCCTTGTGTCATGGAATCCTCTTGCCCGTCACTGCCGAGGGCTCGCACCAGGATGAGATCGCGAAACAGTTCGCCCTCCTCTAGGAATAGCTCCGAATCGCCTCCGCGCTATCGCCGGGGCCAGCCGGGTTTTGCCGCTGCCGTCGGGCCGGCCTGGAATGGGTGAAAGTGCTCGCGCACCCTGGCCGAGTCCTGTGCCGGCGATTGGAATGTGGTCCGGTCCTGGGCTTGCGGCCTCCTTCCCTGCTCTTTGGGCCAAGGTGGCTATTTCAGATTATCTACAATTGTTGATAATCTAGGCGTATGGCCAAGCCGACCGATCTCGTCCAGGGCACCCTCGATCTCCTCATCCTCAAGACCCTCTCGCTCGAGCCAAAACATGGCTGGGCCATCGCCAAACGGATTCAGCAGGTCAGTCAGGAGACTCTTCAGATTCAGCAGGGGTCGCTGTACCCGGCGCTGCACCGTCTGGAACAACAGGCCTGGATCCAGGCGGAGTGGCGCGCGACAGAAACGGGACGAATGGCCAAGTTCTATTCGCTCACCCGCTCGGGCCGCAAGCAACTGGAAGTGGAACTGGCCAATTGGGCCCGGCTTTCGGCCGGCATCAATCTCGTCGTCCAGGAGGTTTAGCCATGCGGATGTTGGATAAAGCAATGCTACGGCTTCGATCCCTGTTCCGGCGGCAGACCGTGGAACGCGAGCTCGAGGCAGAGCTCGGCTTCCACCTGGATCAACTTATCCAGGAGAACCTGTCCGCCGGAATGACGCCGGAGGAGGCCCGTTGGGCGGCCCAGCGCACGCTGGGCGGCATTTCCCAGTTCCAGGAGGAGTGCCGGGATTCGCGCCGCGTCCAATTCCTCGAGGACCTTGTGCAGGATGTAAAGTTCACGCTCCGATCCCTGGCCAAGAGTCCGGGCTTCACGGCGGTCGTGATTCTGACGCTGGCCCTCGGCATTGGGGCGAATACGGCCATCTTCACCATCGTGCGTGGTGTACTCCTGCGCCCGCTCGACTACCCTGGGGCGGAACGGCTGCTGCTGCTGACCGCGGAATCCCCCGCCACGGGAGGGACCGGCAATGCGCTTTCCGCGCCCGAGTACACCGAATTCCGCCAGATGAACCGTTCGTTCTCGGAGGTTGGCGCCTTTTCGACCGGCGGAGCGGGCTACACGACCGGCGAGGTCAATCTGATGGCGGGTGACCGCCCAGTGCGAGTGCGCTCGGTCGCTGTGGATGCCCGTCTGCTCGAAGACTCTCGGAGCGTGCCGCCGGAACAGGGGCGGTTTTTCCGCGAAGGAAGAGGACCGCGCGCTCGGACCGGGACTCTTCCGCCGCCGGTGGCGCTGCTTTCGCACGAGCTGTGGCAGTCCGGGTTTGGCGGACGTCCGCTGATCGGGCAGAAGGTGGAGATCGAAGGCCGCCCGCATGAGATTGTGGGCATCCTGCCGCCCGGCGCCGATCTGATGGATCGCCGCCCGCAAGTGTGGCTGCCTCTCTGGCTCCACCCGAACATCGCACAGGAGCGCGGAGCGCACGTCCTGTCCGTCATCGCGCGGCTCAACGACGGCACGCGTCTGAAGACGGCCCAGGCGGAATTGCGAACCCTGCTGGAGGATTGGGGCGAGCGCGCCGGCCGCCAGCGCCACGCGCCGACCAGTCATCCTGTCCACGCTTCAGAGCATACCCTCCACTTGCAACCCCTGCGGGAGGCGATTGCGGGTAGCGCCGGAAAGACGCTGTGGGTCCTGCAGGCGGCCGTGGGCTTTGGCGCCTGATCCGGTCTGCGCGAACCTGGGTAACCTGGTGATCGCGCGCTCCCTCTCCCGCCGGCGCGAGTTTGTTCTGCGGGCCGCGCTCGCGCGCCAGCAGCAACCGCCTTTTCCGCCAGGCCGTGACGGAGAGCCTCGTGCTGTCCGCCGCCGGCGCAATTCTGGGCCTGTGGCTGGCCGACGCCTGCGTGCACGCAGTCATCCGGTCTTCCTCCACAGGCATCCCGCGGACCGGCGCACTGGCGATGGATGGGCCGATTCTGCTGCTCGCGCTCGGGCTCTCGATGGGTACCGCGTTCCTGTTCGGCTTTGCGTCGCTCGGCCGACCGCGGCAGACCGTATGCATGGACCGCCAGCATCGAGGAGGGCGCGCGAGGAAGTGGAGGCTCGCGGCAGCATCACGCCCGCAGCGGACTCGTCATGGCCCAGGTTGCCGTGCCGTCATGCTGGTTCTTGGCGCGGGCCTGCTGGTCCAAACGGTCTATCACCTGACGAGGGCCGATGCCGGCTTCGACCGGGCCCGCCTGGTCACGTTCTCCCTGACGCTGCCCATGGCGAATTCCGATCCCGACACGCGCGCGCAGGCCTACCGGCGGATTCTCGATGGACTCAGCGCCCTGCCCGGGGTGCCGGGCGCGGCCGCCATGTCGGGTTCGCCCCCGAACCGGACGCCGGACGCCATCTCCACTCCTGTTGAGAACTACTCCGCCGAGGATGGACGGCCGTCCCTGGCCATCGACTATTACCAACTGGTGATTGGCGATCTATTTCCGGACGATGGGCATCCCGATTGTCGAAGGCCGCGCCTTTGAGCGTGCGGATTCGGCGTCGAAGGGGAAGGTCGCCATCGTGAATGAAACCCTGGCCCGGAGGATCTGGAAGGGGCGGAGCCCGATCGGCCAGCGGCTGCGCCCGCCGGGCGGTTCCTTTGGCGCCGCCGGGAGTGAATGGCATACGGTCATCGGCGTGGCCCGGGACGTTCGACAGAATGGAGTGGATCACGCGGCGGGCACCGAGCTGAATATCTTTCCCTGGATCAACACGGGGTATCGCCACCGAGCATGAATGTTGTTTCTGCAAACCTCTTTGCCCGCCGCCGCGCTGACTACGGCCATTGAGCGGACGGTGCGCGAAGTGGACGCCGCCGTGCCCGTGGTGAGGGTGCGGCGATACTGGACTCTGTCTTCTCCGAATCGATCCGGCGCCCGCGCCTGCTGGCCCAACTCTTCAGTGGATTCGCCGGACTGGCCTTGCTTCTGGCGGCCATCGGCACGTACGGCGTCCTGTCGTCCATGGTGGGGGAGCGCCGGCGGGAGATTGGGATTCGCGTTGCGCTTGGCGCCTCGCGCTCGCAGGTGCGGCTGCAGATCCTGTAGAGGGGCTCACATTACCGGCGCTCGGCATCGCCCTCGGCCTCGCAGGCTCGCTGGCTGTCCACCGGTGGATGGCCTCTCTGCTGTTTGGTGTACAAGCGGTGGATCCCGCGACGATCGCGCTGGTGATCGCGACGATGATGGCTGTCGCCGCGACGGCCAGTTGGCTGCCTGCCTGGCGGCCCTCGCGGGTCGACCCCGAATTGCGTGCTACGGGAAGAGTGAGCGCGGGCGGGCGTCCCCTCGAGGTGACTCGACGAGCAACGTTGGGGTGATGGGCTAACTCCAATCCGTCCTTTTCAGCGGTGGTGGGCTGCGGTGCGATTTGTTCAAGGAAACTCGCGCGGCGCACGACGGACCGCCAACCCCCTCTTGACGGCCGTGGCCTTGCCGGGTAAGCTAAGAATTCTTAGTATATGGGACGCAAACCGAAAAAGAACGATTCGCTGCCTGGCTCGCTGGACATGCTGATTAGGTGCTGTTCGGATTCTATCGTGTTTCCCTATTAACCTT
>JASGIE010000004.1:0-19061 GCA_049841055.1 Paludibaculum sp.
TACTATCCAGTGCGAAGTGGATCGCACCGCCGTTGTGGTTGCCCGCACCGAGCGTGGGTAGTTCGAGGATTCGGGAGTTCGCTGCCGGCCACCGCCACATCGCCATTCGCAGTGAAGCGGCTCACGCGGTTGTGGATGGGCGCGGCGGAGGTCGTGTAGTAGATGTACACGTACTGGTTGCTCGCGAAGTCGGGATCGAACGCGATGCCGAGCAAGCCGCGCTCGCTTTCCGTATTGACGCTCACGCTGAGGAACGGTGTGGGCAGAAGCGCGTTGTTCTTCACCACGCGCAGCGCGCCGCCTTCTCGCGACGAAGACGCGGCCGTCGGGCGCGATGGCCATGGCGGTGGGGCTGGCGATGCCGGTGGCGACGCGGGTTTCGGTGAATCCGGCGGGGAGGGTGGCCGCGCCCGCGCTCGAGAACCACAGGAAGCAGCACGACGCTGCCAGGGAAAGAGGCCGGAAGCGTGCGGCTGACATGGGAGCTCCTTTCGCAGAGGGAGGTGGTATGAGCCGCCGCGCGGCGACTGTCAGTCAGCGGGGACGTACACGCACACGCGTCTCCGGAAGTCGGGCAGTTAGCTGACGTTCCGGCGGGAACGTCTGCCCTGTCCGACAGCGTGGCCGCCGTCGTCGATCGCAGACTGACGGCATGAAAGACCCGCGCACGAAGTATCCCGAAGCCGCCGTTCAAGAAGCAGTCGCAGCCATGGCCGGGCCTCGCCGCGCAAGATGGATCCGCCGCCGGATCACGGCGAGACAAGCTATCGCGGCTCGGGCCGGCTTGCTGGGCGCAAGGCGCTGATCACAGGCGGCGATTCCGGCATGGGGCGCGCCGCGGCGATCGCCTATCGCGCGCGAAGGCGCCGACGTCGCCATCAACTATTTTCCGAGCGAAGAGCCGGACGCGCAGGAGGTCCTCGAGCTGATCGAGAGAGGCGGGCCGCAACGGCGTCGGCGATCCCCGGCGATCTGCGCGACGAAGCCTTCTGCACGCGAGCTGGTCGAGGAAGCGCTGCGAGCAGCTTGGCGGTCTCGACATCCTGGTCTACAACGCCGCGCGCCAGCAGTCGCGCGCCTTCGATCCTCGATATCACCAGCGAGGATTTCGATGCGACGATGAAGACCAACATCTATGCGCCGTTCTGGATCATCAAGGCGGCGCTGCCGCATCTGAAGCCGGGCGCGGTGATCATCGGCACGACCTCGGAGCAGGCTTACGATCCGTCGCCCGAGCTCTACGACTACGCGCAGACCAAGGCCGCGACGATGAACTACGTGAAGTCGCTGGCGAAGCAACTCGGCGCCGAAGGGCATCCGCGTCAATGGCGTGGCGCCGGGTCCGATCTGGACGCCGCTGCAGGTCAGCGGGCGGCGCGACCATGGAAAAGCTGGAGAAGTTCGGCGGCCAGACGCCGATCGGGCCGCCCGGGCCAGCCGGCGGAGCTGGCTTCGATCTATGTGCAGCTTGCGGCTGACGACGCGAGCTTCACGACCGGGGCAGGTCTATGGCGCGGCGGGCGGGCAGGGCCAGCCTTGAGGAGACGGGAATGACCGCACCATTCAAAAAATGGACCGTGATGCCGCACGGCCAACTCACCCAGATCAATGAGCGCCTCATCACTGTGGTGGGCGAGGTGGAGATGCCGCTGCTGAAACTGCCGCGCCGCATGACCGCGGTTCGTCTCAAGTCCGGTGGCCTCATCATCTTCAGCGCCGTGGCGTTACTCGACCACGAGATGGCCGAACTCGAGGCCTTCGGGCAGCCGAAGTTCCTGGTCGTGCCCAGCGTGATGCACCGGCTCGATGCGCCGTCCTATGCGCAGCGATATCCCAACATCATCGTCGTGGCGCCGAGCGCCGGCGCGCAGAAGATAGGCGAAGTGGGTGCGTCGACACCAGCACGCCGGACTTCGGTGATCCCGGTGTGCGCTATGTCGAGCTGGCCGGCGACTCGGTGCTGGAAGAGCTGCGACGATGGCGTGACGCTGGTCGTCAACGACCTGATCGGCGATATCCACGGCGAGTCCGGCGTCGGCGGCTGGCTGCTGCGCGTGATGGGGTTCGCCGGCGACGAGCCGCACGTGCCGGCGCCCGTGAAGTTGCTGATGGGCAAGCACAAGAGCGAAGTCGCCGCTCAGTTCCGGCGCTGGGCGGACAATGCGAACCTGCGGCGCATCATCGTTTCGCATGGCGACCCGATCGTGAATGATCCGCGCGCCGCGCTGCGGACGCTGGCGGCCAGTCTGGAGTGACGCGCTGATTCCAGCGACGTTTTCTGAACCCGACTAAAGAAGTTGTGGGGCTGTTCTCGCCGCGCACTCATAGAATGCGCGCATGCCCCTGCCGACTCTCGACGATCTGCGCCGCTACGCGATCGCCCGTTCACTCTTCAAGCCGACGACACTGTCCCAAGGCGATCGCGCGCCTCGGCTTCGTGCAGGCGGATCCGATCCGCGCGCCCGCCCGCGCTCAGGACCTCACGCTTCGCCATCGGGTCATCCGGCTACCGCGCCGGCGATCTCGAACGCCGCTATCCGCGGCTGCCCATCGAAGAGGACTTCTTCGTCAACTACGGCTTCCTGCCGCGCGAGATCCATGCGCTCATGCATCCGCGCAAGGCCGCCGGAAATGGACGCGGGCACGCTGGACGCAAGGCGCAGGAAGTCCTGGACTTCGTGCGCGAGAAGGGCGTGGTGCATCCGCGCGAGGTGGATGCGCACTTCGAACATGGCAAGACGACGAACTGGTTCGGCGGCTCGAGCAACGCGTCGACGCAGTTGCTCGACGGCATGCATTACCGCGGGTTGCTGCGCATCGCCCGCCGCGAGGGCGGGCATCCGGCTCTACGCGGCGCGCGAGATTCATGCCGTCGCCCGAGGACGTCGACGCGGACCATGGACCGGCTGGTCGACGTGGTCGTGAACAAGTACGCGCCGCTGCCGGCAACCACGCTGTCCGGAAGCTGGTCATGCTGCTTCGACTCGCGGTCCCGCACTGGCGGCCTCGAGCGCAAGCACGCGGTGATCCGCGCGAAGGCGCGGCTGCCGAACGGCCAAGGTCGAGGGCCACACGTGGTTCTGGCCTGAGGGCGAGGAGCCGCGCTCGCGCCGACATCGAGTCGCGGATGACAGTGCGCCTGTTCGCGCCATTCGACCCGGTGGTGTGGGATCGCCTGCGCTTCGAGACCTTCTGGGGTTGGGCGTATCGCTTCGAGGCGTACACGCCGGCGCCGAAGCGCGTGCGCGGCTACTACGCGTTGCCGCTGATGTGGCGCGATGACGGTCATCGGCTGGGGCAACCTGTCGGTGGTGGGCGGCAGCTCGTGCCGTCTTTCGGGTTCACGTGCGCGGCCGCGCGCCGCAAGGATCCGGCACTTCCGGCAGCGCGCTCGATGCCGAGCTCGCGCGCATGGAGACGTTCCTGAGTCTGCGGGACTGAATTCAGGAGCTGTCTCGGGGCCCCGTGCACTCTTATATATGTGTCGGTTGGGGGGCGGAGGGGGCCTGGCAGGGCCGGCGTAGTAGAGTCCCCGACCGAAACAATCAACCGACGAGGAACCATGCCGAAGGCTTACTGGGTCAACACCTACCGTTCCATTTCCAATCCGGACGCGCTCGCGGCCTACGCAAAACTCGCCGCCCCCGCGCTGATCGGCGCCGGCGGCCGAATCGTAGTCCGCGGCAATCCGTCGAAGGTCTACGAACTCGGCATGATGGAACGCGTCGTCGTCTGGGAATTCGACAGCGTCGAAGCGGCGATCGCCGCTCACGATTGCGCGCCTTACCAGGAAGCGCTGCGCGTGCTGGGTAACGGCGCGGAGCGCGATCTGCGAATCGTCCCCGGCGTCGAGTGACGCCGGGGAGCCGTACTCAACTAGAACTTCGCCGTGAACTGAACGCCGAAGATCCGCGGCTCGTTCAGGAATCCCGTCAGGTTGTCGAAGTCGATGCCGCCCACGGCCACCACTTCATCCGTGATGTTGCGGCCGAACAGCGCGGCTTCGTATTTGCCGTTGTTCCAGTTGTAACCGACGCGCAGGCCGCCCTGCGTCAGCGGCTTGCCGGTGAACCGGTCTGACTCGTACAGGAAGAAGTTCACTTCGCTGCGATACGACCAGTCCGTGTACGCGAACACTTCGCCGTTGCCGACCGGCATGCCGTAACGCAACGACATGTTGGCGATCCACTTCCGGCGCCTGCGGCAGCGGGTTGCCGTCGATCACCGCGAAGCCGCCGACGATCGGATCGGTCACGGTGCACGCGAAGCACGTGCCCACCGCGATGTTCGGATCCTTGATCTCCGCGTCGTTGTAGCTGGCGCCCAACGTGACCAGGAAGTGCGGCGTCAGGTAGGCCTGCAGATCGAGCTCGGCGCCCTGGCCCTCGGTCTTGTCGGCGTTCAGCAATCGCACCGCGTTGCTCGCGCCGCCGACCGCGGTCAGCTGCTGATCCTTCACCTCGTAACGGAACAGGTTGAAGTAGATCTTCGCGCGGTTGTCGAACAGGTTCGCCTTCACACCGACTTCATACGACGTGTTCGTCTCCGGCGCGGCCACCGACATGTTGCCGAACGCCGAAGCGGGCTGGACGCTCGCGCCGCGGAAGCCGGTCGCGATGCGCGCGTAGAGATTCACCGCGTCGGTCACGGAGTACGTGCCGCTCAGATCCCAGCTCACCTTGCTGTCGCTGAGCGACGCATCGGTCGGCGCATCCGGATCGGGGAACGCGATACTCCCGGGCACATGGACGCGAAATCCTTGTCGTCGTTCGTGTAGCGCACGCCGGCGCGCATCTCGAACGCGGGGGAGAACTTGTACACGGTGGACGCGACTCCCCGTTCCTGCCCTCAAATACTGTTCTCCGGCGCGATGCCGCTGTTAGCCCCGTTCAACAGGTAAGTCTCCATTGATCAGTAGCATCGGAGCCATACGAAAGCGTGGCAAACCACCCGTCCGGACGTAGCTCACGCTCTGTGAGCCCCGTGTGTCCGGCCCGGAACTCATGGACCGTTGGGTGGAACTCGATGCGCCTCTTGTCTTAGGCTTGCAAGTGACGGGCCATGTCCTGCGTGGACATGCATTCGGCACCGTCTCTGCGATTCGTCGCTCGCGCCCGCGTTCGAAAGACCTCGGCTTGTCATACTTCGCCGTGGTCTCTTAAGATCTCCGCGTGGCACAGCTCCTCCAGGCATTATGCATTTCTCAAACAAATCATCGCAACCAAACAATTGCCACTTTTTTATTAATCCGTTGAATACACTCACCCGATTCCTGTCATGCAATTGGCATCGCGGCCCCGCATCGAAAGCCCGCCTCTCTGGCCGCACCGGCCTCCAAAGTGCGCACGTGAGCCCACGTAACCCTCTAGCCTTCTTAGACTTTGGCCTTCTTCGTGCACTGTCTTCCAGTGGGAGAATGCAGCGGAATGGCAACATCTTGAGAAACCTGGCGCAGGCTTTGCGCGTCGCTCCGTAAACTCTTGAATTATCTCCATTCAGAAACGGCACATCCCGCCGTCCCGCCACGCGGCCAGCCGGTTACTGGAATACTATGCAATGGGTAAATTTTACTTAATTCGAAATTAACGGGAAGGAATTGCCGCATCGCCGTGCCTCCGCGGCCCAGCCACCCGCGGCTCTCTCCGGAGTCTTTCTTCGCTTCTTCCTCCCCTCCGCCGCCCCAGCCGGCTCTTGTCAATACAAACTTCACCACCCTCGGCAGATTCGCCTGTTCTGCGCCTCCCCTACCTCCCCCAAACCGATCGCCTTGGTAACCTACTTGTGGACAACTGCGCCCGTAATAGATTCAAGCCCATGCCGTAGGCTCGGGCTTTGGCCTCACGCTGTCCCCACAGGCAGTTTCTTATTCGTACTGAAAGGACTTATATGCAGTTCACAAGGCGAGACTTGGCCAGGTTCGCACTCGCTTCCGCGCCTCTCGCCGGCGCGCTTCAGGCGGCCAAAAAGATCAACTCCAAAGTTCTACGGCGTGCAGCTCGGCATAATCACATGGAGTTTCAACCGGATCGCCAGCCCCGACGCGAACGCCATCCTCAACTGCCTGCAAAGAGATCGGTCTCGGCGAAGTGGAACTGATGTCGAATCACTGCGAGGCGATCGCCGGAGCCCCGCCGATGCCCGGCTCTTCCGCCCCGGCCCGCGCCCCGTCCCCCGCCGGCGCGCCCAACGGCCCCGGCAGCCGCCCGCAGATGACGCCGGAGCAGATCGCCGAACGCAAAGCCGCCATGGAAAAGATCGCCGAGTGGCGCGAAATCCACCTGGACCGTCCACCTGGAAGGCAGTGGCGAAGAAGTTCAGCGACGCCGGAATCGACCTCGCACCTGCTCTGCTACAACATGCAGGACTCCATGAAGGACGATGACATCGTCTATGGATTCGAGATGGCAAAGGCGCTCGGCGTGAAAGGCATCACCACCAGCACGACGCTGACGATGGCGAAGCGCATCGCCCCGATCGCCGACAAGTACAAGATTCCTGGTCGGCTATCACGGCCACGACGCCACCAACGACCCCAATCAGACGGCAACGCTGGAAAGCTACGACGACCCTGATGGCGTACGGCGGCTACAACGGCGTAAACCTCGACATCGGCCACTTCACCGCCGCCGGTTACGATGCCGTCGCGTTCATCAAGGAACACCACGCCAAAATCACCAATCTCCACGTCAAAGACCGGAAAAAGGATCACGGTCCCAACGTCGCCGTGTGGGGTACCGGCGATACGCCCATCAAGGAAGTGATGCAACTCCTCAAAGCGGAGAAATATCCTATACCCGGCAAATCTGGAATTGGAATACCCGATCCCCGAAGGCTCTGATATCATCGCGGAGGCCAAGAAGTGCCTCGCCTACGTCAAGAGTTGCCTGGCGTAGCCAGGCGGCTCGTACAGTCTGAACTTTGAAGAATTCCACGGAGAATAAGCAATGGCTCACACTAGACGGCATTTCTTCTATGGCACACTGCTGGCCGGCGCGGTCCCCACGGCCGGCTTCGGCAGCACTGCTTCCATGAAGATGCGGGCTACAAGTCCCCTAACGAGAAACTGAACTTCGCCGCCATCGGTTCCGGCGGCAAGGGCGCATCCAACATGGGCGCCGCTGCCCCACCGAGAACATCGTCGCCCTCTGCGACGTCGACGACCGCCGCGCCGCCTCCAGCTTCAAGCGCTACCCCACTGCCCCGAAGTACAAGGACTTCCGCAAGATGCTCGACAAAGAAGGCAAGAACATCGACGCCGTCATCGTCGCACCCCGGACCACATGCACGCCACTGCCGCCATCGTGGTGCATGGAGCGCGGCAAGCACGTCTACGTGTCAGAAGCCCCTCGTCCGCACCGTGTGGGAAGCCCGCCAGCTTCGCGCAGCCGCCAACAAGTACAAGGTCGCCACGCAGATGGGCAACCAGGGCTACTCGAATGAAGGCACCCGCCAGTGCGCCGAAATCGTCTGGACCGGCGACATCGGCGCACGTGAACGAAGTCCACGCCTGGACGCGATCGCCCGCTCGTGGCCCCAGGGCCTCACCGAGATCCCGCACCGGAAGAAGCCGCCCGCCACGCTCGATTGGGACCTCTGGCTCGGCTCTGCCGAAAAGCGTCCCTTCACCGCCGGCGGCCCCAACGAACCGGACCGCTGGGGCGGCTTCTTCTATCAGCCCTTCAACTGGCGCGGCTTCTATGACTTCGGCTGCGGCGCCATCGGCGATATGGCCTGCCACATCCTCGGCGCCCCGAACATGGCCCTCCACCTCGGCCAAACGCAAGCTCGTCGGCGTCGAGTGCATCAAGAAGGAAGGCACCAGCCCCTTCATGTTCCCGCAAGGTCTCCGTCATCCGCTACGACTTCGCGGCCGTACGGCAACATGCCCGCGCTCAAGGTCTTCTGGTACGACGGCATGAAGCAGAACCCCAAGATCGCAGGCGTCCCCGAGGGCGAGTGGCTCGGCGACCCGCCCTTCATCATCGCACCGCCAGCCCGGTGGACCCGGCCGCGGCCCCCAGGGCTCGCAGCCAGGGCGCGGCCCCGGCATATCGCCCCACCGGCAATGACTTCCACTCCCCCGGCCGCGTCTTCAACTACGAAGACTTCGAGCGCCATGAAGAATGGCCGACAGCCACAGCTCCGCTTCCCGACTCCCAACGGCAGCGTCTTCGTCGGCGACAAGGGCATCCTCACCACCGGCACCTACGGCGAAGTCACCCGCCTCCTGCCGGTCGAGAAGATGAAGCGACTACCAGCATGCCCGACGCCCATGCTCACCCGTTCGCCCGGCCACATGCGCGACTTCATCCGCGCCTGCAAGGGCGGCGACCCGGCCTGCTCGAACTTCGACGTCGCCGCGCCGTTCGTCGAGTGGATGCTGCTCGGCGTCATCGCGCTCCGCCACGAAGGCAAGCTCGAATACGACCCCGAGAAGATGCGCATCACCAACAACGTGGAAGCCAACAAACTCCTCAAGCCCGTCTTCCGCAAGGGCTGGGAATTCCACACCGTCAAGTCCTAGTTCGAGTCCGTCCTGAATAAATGCCGGGTTCCGGACCGGCGGAGATCCCCCGAAAGGGCATCACAATCTCCGCCGTTCGGACCCGGCATTTTTCTGGCCCGCAAATACCCCAATGTGAATACAGTTTGAGCCCCGAGGCGTCGTCCCCAAACCCGGCAAAGTAAGGCTATCCCCACAATTGACTGACAATTCCCACTGAGCCCGTAAATTAAAAGAAGTATAGGACCTTTTTGTGTTATATCAATGGATGCCCCTTGGAGCCGTGGTCGTCCATGAATTCGGTCAACGTTCGTCGTCTCGCGCTCTGTGTGCTTATTCCGTGCGCCGGAGCTGTTCTTTTCGCTCAATGGTCCGCGAGCCAACCCTCGCCGGGTGATTTGAGCAAAGTCCCTCTTCACCTGCCGCCCACCCAGGCTCTCCGGGATGAGGCGTCCGCTCTCATCACACCGCAGGCGACCACCACCATCACCTCCGTCGTCAACGCCGCTTCCTTCCAGAACACACACGCCCCCGGCAGCCTCTCCATCCTCTACGGCACGGACCTCGCCCTCCCGGAACCAACCACCATCGTCACCTCGGTCAAGGCCAACGGACTGGATGCGCCCATCCTGCAATCCAGCCCCACCCAGATGACCATCCAGGTCCCCAGGGAACTGCCCACCGGCTCCATCGACCTCACCATCCGCCGCCAGGGCCAGACCGTCGCCTCGCGTTCCGTAAACCTCACCCAATACGCGCCCGGGCTCTATTCCGTCAACGGCACCGGCCAGGGCAGAGCCATCGCCGAGGATGCCTCTGGAGTCGCCATCACGGATTCCCACCTCGCCGTGCCCGGCTCCATGGTCACCCTCTATGCCACCGGACTCGGCCCCACGGTCCCTTCAGTCACGACCCGCGAGATCCCGGTCACTCCACTCCCCACCGCCGTCACTCCCCTCGTCACCATCGGCGGCCGGCAGGCCACCGGAGTACTCGCACAACTCACCAATACGTTGCTCGGTCAGTACAAGGTCGCCTTCATGGTCCCTGCCGCTACCGTGCCAGGCGAGCAACCCGTATTCCTCCAGATCGGCGCCTTCGCCAGCAACACCGTCTCCATCCCCGTCCAGGGCGGGCTCGGCCCCATGCCCCCGTCGTCTGACTCTGTCACCGTCTCCTCCAGCAGCGGGGCAAGCCAGACCTTCACCGCCGTCGTCTCCGATCCCAACGGCGTGAACGACCTCTCCTGGGCTCAACTCCTCATCGCCAGTGCACCCAACGGCGGAACCAATCCCTTCTGTTTCATTCACTACGACCGTTCCGGTAATGGACTATGGCTCTTCGGCGAGGAAGGCTTTTTCTATGGCCCTGTCGCCCCTGGCACCCTCTCGGCCGCACTCAGGAATCGTTTCTGTGCTGTCCAGACCAGCGGAGCAACGGTTACCTCCCTCGGCTCCAGACTCACGCTGAACTTACCGGTGACTTTCAAGACAGATCATTCCTATTCGGAAAATATCTACCTGCGCGCTTACGACCGGTCCGAACAGGACACCGGCATGGTCCAGCAAGGCTCGGTTTCTATCTCCACAAAAACCCTGCCTGCGATTTCCATGACCCCTTCCTCCGGCACGGGCGCAGCCCAAACCTTCACCGCGATCTTCCCTGACGCCCCCGGCTTTACCGGACTCCAGCTCGGCTGGGCCCAGATGCTCTTTGCCAATCCCAGCGCGAGCCAGCCATCCTACTGCCTGGTCCATTACGACCGTGCCGGCAATGGACTCTGGCTCTACGGCGACAGTGGCTTCTTCATCGGACCCGTTACGCCTGGGACGCCTGGCACCACACTCCAGAACAACACCTGCACTGTTGACACTGCGGGAACGACCGCCGTCAGCATGGGCGGCTATCTGGAGTGGAAACTACCCGTCTTTTTCACCTACTACATGGACGGCTACGGTTATCTCAACCTGCGCACAATCGACCCCATCGGGGTGGATACCGGGTTCCGGTGGGCGGGTAGCTGGACCTACGACACCTTGCCCGTTCCCTTCGACGTCACCCCCTCCGCCGGCGCAGGCGGCCAGCAGGTCTTCACCGCCAGGTTCTGGGATCCCGACCCCACATCGCCCATCAAGGTGGAACAAATCCTCCTTGCCACCGCCCCGGACCTGGGCGGCCAACCCGGCTGTGTGATCCACTACGACCGCGCCGGCAATATGCTGTGGCTGTCGAATGACAACATCATCTTCGTCGGCCCGGCTGCGCCCGGTTCCGCCGGCACCCTCCACATCGGGCAGTGCACGTTGGACCTCGCCTCCTCTTCGGCCTCCGATTCAGGCAACTTCCGCCTCCTGTCCGCCGCCGTCTCGTTCCACGACGGCATCCCGGCTGCCTTGAAAACGTATCTGCGCGCCACGGAAGTCATGGGCCCTTACTCATCCGACACGGGTTACTTGGAACGCGGCTCGTGGAATCCCATTGCCCTCAGCACGGCCAATCTGCCCGCCACGGCAACCACTGCCCGCCAGGGCGCCAACGCCCCAACCCCAAGGATGCAGGAATAGAACTCTGACCCAACCCGGGTCGCGTCTGTTCGGTGGCGGCGGCTGTCATGACAATCACCTCCAGTTCCGGTTCACCTGAACAGAGTACAGCCCCATCGCCTGCCGCTCTCGGCTTCACCCACGACGCCTGCCTCATCGCCGCCTTCGTCGCCCTGGCCCCCCTCGCCTGGGCGCCGGGCCTCTCCTTCCACTTCGACTCAGCCCCCAAAGCCGTACTCCTTCAACTCCTCGCGGCCATCCTCCTCTTCCAGCCCCGGCGCCTCTTCCACCGCCTAACCGCCCTCTACGCCAAGCCCGCCGGCAAACTCCTCCTCATCCTCTGCGGTCTCTACACCCTCACCCTCCTCATCTCCACAGCCGCCTCCGAGAACCCCGTCCTCTCCCTCTACGGCAGCGGCTGGCGTCGCCTCGGCACCCTCTCCCAACTCTCCATCCTGCTCACCGGTCTCTACACCGCTGCCTGCTTCGCCACCGATCCACGCTACTTCCGCATCGCCCTGCGCGCCCTCTGCCTGGCGGGCCTCCTTGCCGGCGCCTACGCCGTCTCCCAGTCCATGGGCCTCGACCCCTTCCTCGACGCCTCCCTCTACGCCCTGCCCCCACCCGCCAAAACCATCCGGCCACCAGCCACTCTCGGCCATGCCGCCTACCTCGGGAGCTTCCTCGTCGTCGTCCTCTTCCTCGGCCTCGCAGCCCAGTCCCGCGAGACCAGCAAGCCCTGGCGAATCCTCTGCCTCGCCGCCGTCGCCCTCAGCGCCGCGGGCATCGCGGTGAGTGGAACCCGCGCTGTCCTCGGAGGCCTGCTGCTCGGAGTCTTACTCCTGCTTCTGGCCACTCGCGGCGGAGCCCTGCGCATGCCGGCCAGACGCACCCTCGGCTGGACCGTCGCCACAGCCGCCGCCATCGCCCTGGCTCTCCGACTCTCTCCTGCCTGGGCCCCCATGGTCTCGCGCGCCAACGAGTGGACCCTCGACCTCTCCGGCGGCACGCGCCTCCCCCTCTGGCTCGACAGTCTCGACTTGATCGGCCGCCGCTGGCCCTGGGGCTGGGGCCCGGAGACGTTTCCGGTCGTCTTCCCGCTCTACCAGTCCCTGCGCCTCAGCCAGCTCTACCCGGACTTCTACCACGAGTCGCCGCACAGCGCGTGGATCGACAACGCCGTCTCCAACGGCCTCCCCGGCCTGCTTTACCTCCTGGCGTTCTTCCTGGCCGGCTTCTACTGGGGCTTCCGCGCCCGTCGCGGCGGTCTCCTCCCCGCCTGCCTGATCGCCGCCCTCGCAGCCATCGCGGTTACGCACACATTCTTCGTCTTCACCCTGCCATCCTTCTGCGCCTTACTCGTGATTCTTGCCGCCCTGGCCTCTCTGGACCCGGAAACCACCACCCGCCCCGTCCGCCCCATCAACCCACTCTGGGATCTCGCCCCCCTGCTCGCCGGACTGACCCTGACAGTCTGCGCCCTCTCTGTCGCCTGGTCGGACTTCGCCTACCAGCAGATCCAGTCGGCCCTCGATGCCGGCGACTGGCAGGCCGCCGTCCATTGGCATTCAAAAACCCGCCTCCCCTCCGCCGGACCCGCCCCGGAGCTCTGGTATGCCCAGCGCATGACCAAACTGGCCTCCACCCCCAACCTCGACTCCACCCGCATGGCCATCTGGAAAGAAGCCGTCGAATCGAGCCGCGCCGCCATCCGGTCCCCCGGTGAAGATCTCAATCTCGCCTACTACCACGCCGCGGTCATCGAGATCCTCGCCCAGAACGCTCCACAGGCCGAGGAGAACCTCCGCACCGCCATCCAGCGGGCGCCCAACTGGTATCAGCCCCATTGGCTCCTCTGCCGCCTTCTGAGCCAGACCGGGCGGCCCTCCGAGGCCCGTGGACAGTGCGCCCTAGCCCTCAGCCAGCTCGGACCACAACACCAGGAACTGCGCGGCTTGATCGATACAGCATTGGCAAATTTGAAATAACCTCGGAACACCGCCACCACACGCGCGGAATCATCTTCCCGTCCCGCTCACCTCAGCGCGCATCTCCACATCCTGTGACCCGCCGCCCTCCTCGCCGTGCTAACGTGGGCCTAAACACCTCCTCATTCGCGCCTCCAGGTCCGAGGCAGCTCCGTGAGGGCCTCCTTTGGGATCTATGCCGCAACTTGAATCGGACAACGCCGAAGCGCCGCTCATTCGCATTCTCTGCGCCGACGACCACCCCCTCATCCGGGATGGCATCGCCTTCGCGCTGCGAACCCAACGCGATATGCAGCTCGTCGCCGAGGCAACCAACGGCCAGGAAGCAGCCGACCTCTACCTCCAACACCAGCCGGACATCACCCTCATGGACCTCCAGATGCCCGTCATGAACGGCATCGATGCCATCCTCGCCATCCGCCGCGATCATCCCAACGCCCGCATCATCGTTCTCACCACCTACTCCGGCGATGTCCAGGCCATCCGCGCCATTCGCGCCGGAGCCGCCGGCTACCTCCTCAAGAGCATGATGCGCAAGGAGCTCGTCGAAACCATCCGCGCCGTCCATGCCGGCCGCCGCCGCATCCCGCCCGAAATCGCCCAGGAAATCGCCGAGTTCGTCAACTCCGACACCCTCACCGACCGCGAAATCGAAGTCCTCCGCAACATCGCCCAGGGCTGCTCCAACAAAGCCGTCGCCGGCCAACTCGGCATCTCCGAGGACACCGTCAAAAGCCACATGAAGAGCATCCTCGCCAAACTCAATGCGAACGACCGGACTCACGCCGTCCTCATCGCCATGAAACGCGGCTTCCTGGACGTCTGACCCGCCTCCCGCCGGCTGAACACAACACACCCACTCCGGTCAGCCCCTCACTCGTGCTGCAGCGCAGCCATCGGATCCACCGACACCGCGCGCAGCGCCGGCGCCAGCGTCGCCGCCAGACCCGCCACCCCCAGCACCACACCCACGCCCAGATAGGTCGCAGGATCGCCCGGCCGCACGTCGTAAAGGAACTTCGACACCACCGCGCCCAGTTCGTACGACGCCACACTCCCCACCGCGACGCCCGCCAGGATCAGCCGCGCGCTCTGCCCCACGGTGGCCCGCAGAATATCCCCCGGCCGCGCGCCCAGCGCCATCCGCAGCCCGATCTCCTGCCGGCGCTGGCTCACCGCATGCGCCAGCAGCCCGTAGAGCCCTATCGCCGCCAGGAAGATCGCCAGCGAGGCAAAGGCGCCCACCAGCCCCGCATACATCTGCGGCCTCGCCAGGGCCGTCGCCACGTAGTGCTCCATCGGCTGCACATCCGTGAAAGGCTGCTTCGGATCCACTTCCCGCACCAGCCGCCGGATGTTCGCGGCCGCCACCGCGGGCTCCATCCTGGTCCGCACCACGAGATTTGTGAAATACCCCGGCACCTGCGACTGCGCCAGAAACACCGTCGGCCGCGGCTCCGCCGTCAACGCCGTTTGGCGGATATCGTTCACCACCCCTACAATCCGCGTCGGCTTCGGATCCGCCCAGTCCCCCAGAATCACCCGTCCAATCGGATCCTCGTCCGAGGAGAATCTCTCGACAAAAGCGCGGTTCACGACCGCCACGCGCGGGCTCTCCATCCGATCCGCCCGCTCAAACCCTCTGCCCCGCAACACCGTCATTCCGATCGCCGCGAAGTACCCGCGGCTCACCGTCGACACATCCGATTCCACACTCTTCGGATCCACGGGCAGCGGCCGCCCCACGAAATGAAAGGCGCCCCGGTTCGTGAAACCCGTCAGCGGCAGGAACTGGATCGTCCCGGCCGCCTGCACGCCCGGCAGCGCGTCCACCCGCTCCAGCACCGCCTCCACAAACTGCGACCGCGCCGCCGGCCGGCCCATCACCAGCGTCCGCATCGTCACCACATTCTCCGGCCGGAACCCCAGTTCTACGCTCATCAGCTTCGTGAAGCTGCGCAGCAGCAGACCCGCGCCCACCAGCAACACCACGGCCAGCGCCACCTCGCCCACCACCAGCAGGCCGCGCAGCCGTTCCTGCCGCCGGCCGCCAAGCGTGCCGCGACTGCCCGCCTGAACGCTGCTCTTCAAATCGACCTGCGACGCCTGCCACACCGGCAGCAGCCCGAACAGCAGCGCCGTCAGGCACGACAACAGCAGCGCAAACACGAACACGCGCAAGTCCAGCCCGGCCTCCACCATCTGGCCGAAGTCGAATACGTTCGCCGACAAGGCCGCCAGCGCGCGGCTGCCCGCCAGCCCTATCGGCAGCCCCAGCACTCCGCCCAGCAGGGCCAGCACCAGGCTCTCCGCTCCAAGTTGCGCCACAATCCGTCCCCGCCCTGCGCCCAGTGCCGCGCGCACGGCCAGCTCATTTCGACGCCCGGCGCCCCGCGTCAACAGCAGGCTCGCCAGATTCGCGCACGCGATCAGGTGCACCAATGCCACCACACCCCAAAGCAGCAGCAGCACGGGCCGGTTCTCCCCGGTGAAGAACGAGCGCAGCCCCACCACCACCGCCTGGAAGTCCTTCTCGCCCGCCTCCGCCCGAGCCACCTGGGCCGCCACCACCGTCATCTCCGTCTGAGCCGCCTCCAGCGTCACGCCGCTGCGCAGCCGCCCGAAACACAGGAAACTGCGCGACCCCACGGCCTCGGGCCGGCTCGCCTCGATCTGCATCGGCGTGTACACATCCACCTTCAGGCGGCCCACACGAAATCCCGCGGGCATCACCCCCACAATCACAGCCGAGCCCTGCCCCTGCGGCATCGCGCGGCCAATCACACCGCTATCGGAACCATATCTCCTCTGCCAGTACTCGTAACTGAGGATGACTTCCTGCGCGCGCCCCTCCGCCGGGAAATCCCGGCCCAGCCAGGGCTGTACGCCAAAGACTTTGAGGAACTGGGGCGAGACCCACAACCCCGGAACCTGCTCCGCCCCGTCCGGCCCTTCCGTATTCACGGGAACCGCCTGGGCCAGAGCCAATGCCTCAAACGAGCGTGCAGTCTCCACCCAGCGCACAAAACTGCGAGGGTGAACATCGGTCAGGCGAGCGTCCTGCCTGGGCCGTTGCCGCAGGGCAACAATCCGCTCGGCGCCGGGATAAGGCAACGGCTTGAGGAAAGCGGCATCGGCAAAAGTGAAGATGGCGGTGTTGGCCCCAATGCCGAGCGCCATGGAAAGCAGCGCCACGGCACTGAACCCCGGGTTCTGAACCACCATCCGCCAGGCATGACGGACCTCATAAGCGAGGTGATCCGTCACTCTTCGCAGCCCGAACCCTGTGATCGCCATATCGCTGAATACTCGGCACTGGAGTTACGGTTACCCCCGAAAGCTACCCCTGGTTCACCCGATTCGGCGACACGGAAATCTTCGCTGTCACGTTCTTCCGCGGAATGTATCTAGTCCCGCAGCGCCGGGAGGCACTGTTCACATGGCTCGTATCGTCGTTCTGGGAGCGGGCGTGGCCGGACACACCGCGGCCTCATTCCTCCGGAAATGGCTGAGCAAGCGGGACGAAATCATCGTCATTTCCCCTCAGCCCAAATACAACTGGATTCCCTCCAACATCTGGGTCGGCGTCGGTCTCCTGAAAAAAGAGCAGGTCACCTTTCCCCTCGCCCCCGTCTACCACCGCGCCGGCATCGATTTCAAACAGGCTCGCGCCCTTGCCCTTTACCCGGAGGGCACACCCGGCAACGCCCGCCCCGCCGTGGAAATCGAATACACCGCCGAAGGCAAGGCCGGCCAGCGCGAACACGTCACCTACGACTTCCTGCTCAATGCCACAGGCCCCAGGCTCAACTTCGAGGCCACCGCCGGGCTCGGACCCGGCAAGAACAGCCTCTCCGTCTGCACCGCCTCGCACGCTGAAGAGACTTCCCGCATCTTCCTCGAAAAAGTGGAACGCATGAGGCGCGGTGAAAAACAGCGCTTCCTCATCGGTACCGGCCATGGCGGTTGCACCTGCCAGGGCGCGGCCTTCGAATACGTTGTCAATCTCGAGTTGAACTTCGCAGTCGGGGCGTCCGCGACAAGGCCGAAGTCGTCTACCTCTCCAACGAATACGAACTTGGTGACTTTGGCATGGACGGTGTTCACATCCGCAGCGGCGGCTACATCACGCCCAGCAAGATCTTCCAGGAATCGCTCTTCGCCGAGCGCGGAATCGACTGGATCACCCGCGCCCATGTCCGCGAAGTCGAACCCGGAGCCGCCAACATCGAGACCCTCGACGGCGACCAGCGCGCCGTGCCCTTCGACATGGCCATGCTCCTGCCTCCCTTCACGGGCGTAGGATTGAAGGCCTTCAATGCCGGCGGTGAGGACATTTCGTCCACCCTCTTCGCGCCCAATGGCTTCATGAAGGTCGACGCCGATTACACCAAGAAACCCTACGAAGATTGGAAGCCGCGCGACTGGCCGCGCACCTATCAGAGCCCCGCGTACAAGAACCTCTTCGCTGCCGGCATCGCCTTTGCACCGCCACACGCCATCTCACGACCGCGAGCCACGGCCTCGGGGCAGGTCATCGCACCCGCTCCGCCCCGCACCGGCATGCCTTCGGCGATGATCGCCAAAGCGGTGGCCCATTCCATCAGGGACATGGTCCAAGGAAAACCCGAACCCACCCACACCGCCTCCATGGCCGAAATGGGCGCCGCCTGCGTCGCCTCCGCCGGAGCCAATCCCTTCACCGGCACCGCTGCCTCCATCACCGTGTTTCCCATCGTGCCGGACTATGAACGCTATCCCGAATACGGCCGCGACATCGACTACACGTTCGGAGAAATCGGCCTCGCCGGCCATTGGATCAGATCCTTCTCCACCGGAGATGTTTCTCTACAAAGCCCGCCTGTTCCCAGGCTGGGCAATGATCCCGGAGTAGCTATGAGTCAGGAACAAAAGAACCTCACACCCGTCGAGAAGGCACACCTGAAGCCCTGGTTCTACGCCACAAAGCCCACGCGTGGCACAGTCTTCCTCAGAACGTTCCTACCGTGGCAGATGCGGCGCTTCGTAAGGATCAACCTCAAAATGTTCACCATCATCGGGCGCAGCCACCACTCGCACTGAAGCCGCTCGTGTCCAGATCAGCGTCTAGAATTCGTGCTCGAAGCCGGCGTCACCAAATACGTCACTCCGGCACGGATTCCGCACCGCAAACCACGGTGAAACTGCGGTGTTTTCACCGCAATTTGTCACCGTGTTTTTCTCGAGCGTCGATGCCGGATAGTCGGCAGGTGCCGAAATGGCGCCAAACCTATGCTAGGACGTCATGTAAGACGTTGCCGGCCACATCCGTCAGCCGGAAGTCGCGGCCACTGTACCTATACGTCAGCTTTGTGTGATCGATACCCAAAAGGTGCAGTATGGTCGCGTGAATATCGTGAACATGTACCGGCTTGTCCACGACCTTGAAACCGAAATCGTCGGTCGCCCCGTAGATCGTGCCGCCCTTCACCGCTCCGCCGGCCCAGCCACATCGTGAAGCCGAATGGATTGTGGTCGCGCCCCTTCTTGGCGTTGCCGCCACCGCCGCCCACTTCCCGCACCGGTGTCCGGCCAAACTCCGAACCGCACACAACCAGCGTGTCTTTCCACAAGCCTCGTGCTTTCAAATCCTTGACCACCGCGGTGAACGCCTGGTCGGAGTTCTTGGCATTCACCTTGTGCGCCATGATGTCGCCATGCGCATCCCACGGGTCGCCCTTCGAATAGTAGAGCTGAACCATCCGGACGCCCTTTTCCAGTAGGCGGACGCCCGTCAGTGCTGCGCGCGACCGGACCGGGGCCATACAAATCCAGCGTCGCCTGCGACTCCTTCCGCACATCGAAGACCTCGGGCGCCTCCGTCTGCATGCGGTAGGCGATCTCCATCGACTTGATCACCGCCTCCACCTGCGGATCCGTGCCCTGCTCGGCGCTGCGGATTTTCTCCAGCTTTTCAAGGTGCTGTTCGGATTTATCGTGTTTCCCTATTAACCTTAGCAATACGTAACGAACCCAGGCGCGCAAAAA
>JASGIE010000005.1:0-37798 GCA_049841055.1 Paludibaculum sp.
GCAGGTCATAGGTCGCGGCAAGCTGGATCCACACGGCGGACTGCTTCGGATCCAATTCACCCGCCTTTTTGAACGACTCGATCGCGGTGGGGTAATCCTTTGCTTCCTTCGCGGTCATGCCGGCGTTGTATGCGTCGTTCAGAGCCTTGTTCTTCTGCATCTGGGCGGAGCGCTCTTTCAACTGCTTCTCATAGGCGGCCTTCTGCTCCGGCGTCATTTCCTTCGCCATTTCCTGGCTGATCTGACCCGTCTCGGCTGCCTTCTGCGCTGCCTGGCGTCTGGAGGCCATTTTGCGGAGATCGAAGCTGACTTCCTGGGGATCGCCCATCTGGCTGCGGATTCCGTTGACGGAATCCACTACCTGACCATTGACTTCGCAGGTGATGATGAACTGGCCCGGCACCGGCATGCCGCTGTAGGTCCATTCACCTTTCTTATTGGTCTTGGTGTTCCAATTACCCTTGATGTCCTTGCGTTCGATCTTGATGACGGCGCCTTGCACGCCTTTGCCGTCCTCACCCGTAACTTTGCCTGTAAATGTGCCCATCTGGCCGAAGGCCAAACCCGCCATGACGAGGCAGGTGGCTGCCGTCAGGGCCGCTTTGCGGAGCTTGCGCAACATAAGAAAGAGACCTCCAACTCTGAATCGTACCTATCCAAACATAAGGTTACTACAACGCGATTCCGCGTTGCCAGACGAATTCGTAGAGTTCCGGCCGCCAATGCTGCTTCTCTATCTAGAGATGCGGCGGCCGGCACGATCGTTGCCCGGCGTCACGGGTTAGGGAAGAAACTGCGCGAGGTAACCGCCACTCTGCAACAGGGCGGCCTGGCGCAGTTCGAGGTTACCCTCATAGGCCCGGTCTTCCACTTCAATACACACCGGACCGTCGTAAACTTCTGTCAACACAGAGAATAGCTTGCTCCAGTTCACATCGCCCAGCCCTGGAAGCTTGGGGGTGTGGTACTGATTCGGATACGCCAGCAACCCGACTTCATTCAGCCGGTCCTGGTCCAGGCGGGCGTCCTTTGCATGGAAATGGAACAGTTTCGCCTTGAATTCGCGCAGCACGCCCACGTAATCCATACCTTGCCATACAAAATGAGACGGGTCGAAATTCAGCCCGAAGCTGTCCGACGGGATGTCGTTGAACATGCGGCGCCAGATGGCGGGCGAGGTAGCCAGGTTCTTGCCGCCGGGCCATTCATCGCGGGTAAACGACATGGGACAGTTCTCAATCCCAATCTTGACGCCGTTCGCCTCGGCAAACGCGATGAGGGGCTTCCAGGTCTTGAGGAACCGAGGCCAGTTCTCATCGACGCTCTTCACCGGATCGCGCCCGATAAACGTATTCACCACAGACACTTCCAGCAGGGCTGCGGCCTTGATCACCTTCTTCAGGTGGTCGGTGTACACCTTGGCTTCGGCGAGATTCGCCGTCAGGGGGTTGGGATAGTATCCCAGGCCGCTGATCGAGACGCCAGCTTCCGCGCACTCTTCCTTAATCCGGGCGGCATCCGCTTTCTTCATGTCGACGACGTCGACGTGGGTGACTCCGGCATAGCGGCGTTCCGCTTTGCCCTTGGGCCAGCACATCAGTTCGACGCAATCGAATCCGCTCTCGGCGGCGAATTCCAGCACCTCGCTGAGCGTCTGGTCCGCGAGGATCGCGCTGACGAATCCCAATTTGAGCATTCAGTGATCTCCTTAATATCCCGACGGCGCGGCGGCGCCTTGAAATTGTATGGCCGGCAGACCCAGGCGTTGGCGAGCATCGTCCATCATTGCCGCCGTGCGGGTTGCGCCGCAGCGGCTCACGCCCAGCGCCCGCACGCGTAGCAGGGCATCCAGATCCCGGATCCCGCCGGCGGCCTTGACCTGAACACCTGCCGGCGAATGAAGCCGCATCAGCCTCAGATCGTCGTCCGTCGCCCCGGAGGGCGCGTACCCAGTGGATGTCTTGACCCAGTCCACCTGCAGTTCGGCGCAGATTTCGCAGAGGCGAATCTTCTGTTCCCGGTTGAGATACGCGTTTTCGAAGATGACCTTCACCTTCTGCCCCGCGGCATGGGTGGCGTCCACGACGGTCCGGATGTCGTTGGCGACATAGCCCCAGCCGCCGCTCAGCACGGCGCTGATGTTAACGACCATATCCAGTTCCTCGCCTCCGTCGGCGAGGGCCTGGCGCATCTCGGCTAGCTTGATGGCGGTCGAGTGGCCGCCGTGCGGGAAGCCGATGGTCGTGCTGGCTTTCACGCGGCTGCCGCGCAGCCTTTCCGCGCAATGGCGCAGCGCGTAAGGCAGGATGCAGACGCTGGCCGTATCGTAGGCGAGGGCGAGACTGATGCCTTGCTCCAGATCGTCCCAAGTGAGGGTTGGATTCAGAAGCGAGTGGTCGATCATCTTCGCGACGTCTTCGTAAGTGTAGTCGAGTGACATGGCGATGCGGGCTGGACCGTAAGGTCCTCCCGTTCCAAGATATCGCGTGCGGGGCCGCGCATGGGCTTCCCGATAGGCCAGGGAACGAAATTAAGGCTTTCGGCGTATCATGTTCTGACATCTGGATCGAACAATCTATGGATGCGGTACATCTGCTGGCCACGACTTTGGGGTTGGGTTTCGCCGCGGGGTTGAGGTTGTACTCCACGGTTCTCGGTCTTGGACTCGCCATCCGCTATGGCGTCTTGAAACTGCCGGAGAGCCTGCACGGACTCGACGTCCTCGCCCACCCGGCTGTTCTCATTGCCGCCGGGGTAGCGTTTGCCGCCGAATTCATCGGCGACAAGATTCCGTGGGTCGACAGTGTCTGGGATTCGGTGCACACGATCATCCGGCCGATTGGCGCGGTCGTGCTGGCGGCCGCGGCCTTTGCTGACCTGGATCCCGTGGTCCGGCTGGTTCTCGTCATCCTCTGCGGCGGTGTTGCCCTCTCCACTCACGCCACCAAGGCGGCGACCCGGCTGGCGGTCAACCACAGTCCGGAGCCCTTCTCCAATGCCGCGCTGAGCCTGATGGGCGATGCCGCGGCACCTTTTATGGTCTGGCTGACCACTTCTCACCCTCTCATTGCTCTGGTCCTCGTCCTTGGCTTCCTGGTGATGTTCGTCTGGCTCGCGCGCCGGATCTGGCGCCTGCTGCGCGGCGGCTTCGATCGGCTGCGGCGATGGTCCACGGCTCAGCCGCTAAACTGAAGTCGGATCCATGCCAGAACCTACCGTCCTCACCCTGGCCCCGCAACCGGCGCTGGTGATTCGCGCCACCACCGTGCCCGACCAGATCGCGGCCGTCCTGCATCGATGCCTGCCGGCCATCTGGCAATGCGCGATGGAACGGGGCGCCACCATCTCGGGCGCACCCTTCACCCGCTACCTGCAGTTCGACGATCAGGGGCTCATGGAAATCGAAGTTGGCATGCCGGTCCTGGAACCGGTGGAAGGCCAGGCCCCCGTGCAGGCGGTGGAACTGCCGGGCGGTCCCTGCGCCACGCTGGTTCACGAGGGCGTCTACGAACGGCTGCCCGCCAGCCATATGGCTTTGGATGAGTGGTTGGAAATCAATGGACGCCAGCCGGCCGGTCCACGTTGGGAGTCCTATGTCACCGACCCCGGCCGCACACCGGATCCCTCCGATTGGCGCACCCTGCTCGCGCAGCCCCTCGCGCCCTGAGGGGCAGGACTCACACTTCTTCACATTCCGGCGCTATGCCTTCACGGGCGGGGCCTCGTCCTCGGAGATAGAGGCCAGCGCCATGACACACACCGTCGCCCTTCTGCTCCACTTTGCTTTCGCGGCTGGTCCGGGATTGCCGGCGGCCGTGCAAGCGGAACTGAACGCCATCTATGATGGGACCCCGGTCCGGTTCCAGGTTCTGGCCGAGGACGGGGAAATGCAGCTTGGCGCCGTCGATGACGTGGTGTATGTGAATGTCAAAGGCGCCTGCGTGGATAGGGTCCCCTGGACCGGCGGGGCGCTTGCCACCACCGAGAGCGTGGATGGCGTCCTGCGGCCCCTGATGACTCTGGAATGCGACAAACTCGCGGCCTATGTCGAATACCCTCCCGCGGTGCCCAAGGCCATGGCGCGTGTTCTGGCGCACGAGTTGCTCCACTACCTCCTGCAGGAGCCCCACCACGCCTCCGAGGGGTTGTTCAAAGCATCGCTTTCTCGCTCGAACCTCCGGCAGAGTGTGACTTTGCTGCGGGCGGTTGAAACGGACCGCGTGAAGGCCAGATTCACCGGCAGCCTCTGATTGCTGCAGCCGGGGGTGGGGCTTACGAATCTATACGTCATAGTGCTGTCTCTCGGTGGTTGCGGCTACCATAGGGACAGATCCACCAGAGGAGCGCTATGGCTGAACCAATTTCCGATATTGGCCTGATTGGCCTTGCCGTGATGGGCCAGAATTTCGCCCTGAACGTTGCCGACCACGGATTTCCCATTTCTGTCTACAACCGAACGACGGCCACGATGGAGAAGTTCGTGGCTGAGAACCCGAACACTCCGGGTGGCTTGAAGGGCTTCGCGACGCTGGAGGAGTTTGTCGCGTCGCTCAAGAAGCCGCGGCGCGTGATGATTCTCGTGAAGGCCGGCGCCGGCACCGATGCCGTCATCGACGGACTGATTCCGCTGTTGGAAGCCGGCGACATTATTATCGACGGCGGCAACGCGAACTGGAACGACACCATCCGGCGGGAACGCGAGCTCAAAGCGAAAGGACTCCGATTCATCGGTTCCGGCGTTTCGGGTGGGGAGGAGGGCGCCCGGTTTGGTCCCTCGCTGATGCCCGGCGGCGATCCCGCGGCCTACGAGTTCATCCGTCCCGTCTGGGAAGCGGTAGCCGCCAAGGTGGACGCTGCTTCCGGCAAGCCTCTCGAGGGTGCGGCGCCGGGCAAGCCGATTACCGGCGGTGTGCCGTGCACCACCTACATCGGACCGGACGGAGCCGGGCACTACGTCAAGATGGTCCACAACGGCATCGAGTATGGCGACATGCAGATGATCTGCGAGGCCTATGCCCTGATGTCGGGTGTCCTTGGCTTCACCGCGCCTGAGTGCGCGAAGGTTTTTGCCGAGTGGAACAAGGGCGTCCTCGACAGCTTCCTTATCGAAATCACGGCCGACATTCTGGGCCAGCCGGATCCGGTGACGGGCAAGCCGATTGTGGACGTGATCCTGGATACGGCCGGGCAAAAGGGGACCGGCAAGTGGACCTCTGTCAGCGCGCTTGATATGGGCGTTCCGGCGCCGACCGTTGCGGAAGCTGTGTTCGCTCGCTGTATCTCGGCCGTGAAGGAAGAGCGGGTTGCGGCATCAAAGATCCTCACCGGGCCCACCGCCCGGTTCAGCGGCGACAAGGCAGCCATGGTGCAGGCCATTCACGATGCCTTGTACTGCTCGAAGATCTGCTCGTACGCGCAGGGTTTCCAGTTGATGCGCGAGGCCCAGAAGGAGTACAAGTGGACCCTGCATTTCGGTGAGATCTCCATGATCTGGCGGGGCGGCTGCATCATCCGGGCGCGGTTCCTGCAGAAGATCAAAGAAGCCTACGACCGGGACGAAAAACTGGCGAACCTGTTACTCGATCCGTACTTCAAGAGCGAGATCGACCGGTGCCAGGAGAACTGGCGCAAGGTGGTGGCGGCGGCGGCCAGTTACGGCGTCCCCGCGCCTACGTTCTTCTCGGCCCTGGCCTACTACGACAGCTACCGCGCCGATCGCCTGCCGGCCAACCTACTGCAGGGCCAGCGCGACTTCTTCGGTGCCCATACCTACGAGCGCATCGACCAGCCGCGAGGGAAGTTCTTCCATATCGATTGGCCGGAACCGTCGCGTCCGCAGATTGCGATTTAGGTCGTGTTCGCACGCTCCCGGGCGGTATTACCTGCGCCGCCCGGGGTGCTTTCCAGGGCTTGGACGGGTGTGATGCGGCGCGCATTGAGATAACATGGCAAGCATCACTTACTGAGGAGCCGGGCTGGGATGCGGGCCATCTGGATCACTGTTGTTTTGCCGGGCGTGCTGCTTGCCGCGGGCGCCAAGAACGTCGATTTCGACCGCGAAGTGCGGCCGATTCTCTCCGATAAGTGTTTCCAATGCCACGGCCCTGACGAAAAGACCCGGAAAGCGGGCCTGCGTTTCGACGACAGGGAGAGCGCCTTCGGCAAGGGCGTGATTACTCCGGGCAACTCGGCCGACAGCAAACTCTTCAAACGCATCAGCCACGAGAAGAAGGGCATGCGGATGCCTCCGCCCACGTCCGGTATGACGCTGTCCGATGCGGAAATCGGCGTCATTAAGCGCTGGATCGACGAGGGCGCCAAATGGGAAACCCACTGGGCCTACCGCCCGCCGCAGCGTGCCGATGTTCCTGTAACGAAGCGGACGAACTGGGCACGCAATCCCATTGATTCCTTCCTGCTGGCCCGGCTCGAAAGCGAAGGACTGCAACCGTCACCGGAGGCGTCGAAATCGACCCTCATCCGTCGCGTCACTTTCGATCTGACTGGTCTCCCGCCCACTCCGGCAGAAGTCACCGCCTTCCTTAACGACAAGTCCCCCAATGCTTACGAGAAAGTGGTCGACCGGTTGCTGGCGTCGCCGCGCTACGGAGAGCGCATGGCCATGCAGTGGCTGGATCTGGCGCGTTACTCCGATACGCACGGCTACCACATCGATTCTCATCGCGATATGTGGCCGTGGCGTGATTGGGTGATCTCGGCGTTTAACCGCAATCTGCCCTTCGATCAGTTCACGGTCTGGCAACTGGCCGGCGACCTGCTGCCCAACGCAACCCGCGAACAGCGGGTCGCGACGGGGTTCAATCGGAATCACATGATCAACTTCGAGGGGGGCGCCATCCCCGAGGAGTATCAGGTGGAGTACGTTGCCGATCGCGTGGAAACGACGTCGAACGTCTGGATGGGCACCACGCTGGGCTGCGCAAAGTGTCACGACCACAAGTACGACCCGATCCGGCAGAAAGACTTCTACCGCTTCGGCGCCTTCTTCAATACCCTGCCGGAAAAGGGACTGGATGGCCAGAAGGGCAACGCCGAACCTCTGCTGAAGCTGCCCGATGAGGTTCAGGAGAAACAACTGACGGAGCTGAAGCAGTCGCTGCAGGCCCGCATGGATCTGCTGCCTCCCGAGGATCTGATGGTGGCGCAGTGGGCCTGGGAGAAGGCGAGTTTTGAGACAGCCAATCCCTCGTCGCCCGTGGAGGGACTCCGCGCCTGGTACGAACTCGACGGCAATCTGACGGACATCAGCGGCCACTTCCGGAATGGGCGCCTGCTGAAAGGCGACATCAATTATGGCTCTGGTGGTCCGGTAAATCGTGCAGCGGATATCGACACCTCCGCCGTACTCCGCTGGCCCTCCAGCGTGCTGGAGCCGGGCAAGCCGTTCACCCTGGCGTTCTGGTTCCGCATCGGGCGCCAGAAGGAATCGAAAATGTTCCAGCAACTCGAGGTCGCGAAAGGCTTCGAATTGGGATTCGGCCCGCCGGAGACTTTGCCCCGGCTACGGCGTGGGCATCATCTGGAAGTCCGGTGGTTCGACGGATCCGCGAAAGAGTTCGCCTTGCGATCGGACGAGTGGATTGAGCAGGGCAGGATGTATCACGCGGCGCTGGTGAGTGATGGGCGGGCGGTGAGCCTGTTTCTTGACGGCAAACCCTCCAAACTGCTCATCGAGAAGCAGACGCTCGCCGGACCGCTGGACGTGAACGCGCCCATCGATCTGAACAACACGGCGACTGGTGGGTTCTTCCGCGGCCGTCTCGACGATCTTCGCTTCTATGACCGGTCCCTGACGCAGGCGGAAGCCTCGCGGCTTGCAGTGGACTATCCGGCGGAGGTGCTGCTGGCGACGCCGGGCAAGCGCTCTGGCGATCAGTACGGGCGACTCCGTGAGTATTACCTGACGAAGGCCGGTCCTGCCGAGTGGCGAGATGCCTACATGGAGTTCAAGAAGCTCAGCGAGCAGAAGGAACTGCTGGAAGAACAGATCCCCACCACGATGGTGATGGAAGAGGCAAAGAAGCCTCGTGAGACCTACCTGCTGGGACGCGGCGACTACACGAACAAGGTGGAGAAGGTCACACCTGGCGTCCCGTCGATGCTGCCGCCGCTGCCCGCCGGCGCCAAGGCCGACCGTCTGGCCCTGGCACAATGGCTGGTGAATCCGAACCATCCGCTCACGGCGCGTGTGGCTGTCAATCGCTACTGGCAGATGTATTTCGGCACCGGCATCGTGAAAACGTCGGAAGACTTCGGTTCGCAGGGCGAACCGCCGGTTCACGCCCAACTGCTCGACTGGCTGGCGACGGAGTTTGTTCGCACCGACTGGGATGTGAAGGGCATGCAGCGGCTGATTGTGACGTCCGCCGCCTACCGGCAATCGTCCAAAGTCACTCCGGCGCTGCACGAAAAGGATCCGGAGAACCGTCTGCTGGCCCGCGGGCCGCGCTTCCGCATGCCGGCCGAGATGGTGCGCGATAACGCTTTGGCCGTGAGTGGACTGCTGAAGGAGAAAGTCGGCGGGCCCAGCGTGCTGCCCTATCAGCCACCGGGGCTGTGGGAAGAGCTGGCGTTCGGGGAGGCGTTCTCGGCGCAGGAGTACAAGCAGGATCATGGCGACAAACTCTACCGGCGGTCGATGTACACCTTCTGGAAACGGACGGTCCCGCCTGCGTCCCTGAACACTTTCGATGCACCCGACCGGGAGAAGTGCACCTCTCGACGAGCCGTCACCAACACACCCCTGCAAGCCCTGGTGACGCTGAACGACCCCACATACATCGAGGCTGCGAGAAACCTGGCGCAGGGTCTTCTGGAGAAGAAGGAGACCGACGATCAGCGCCTGCGCGAGGCCTTCGAGCGGGTGACCGCCCGGCCGCCTTCCAACGCGGAACTTCAGGTGCTGCGGGCCTCATTGAAGGGCGAGATGGCTAGCTACCGCCAGAACTCCGGCACCGCGGAGGATCTGCTGAAGATCGGCGAATCCGCCGTGGATCGCAAGCTGGAGCCGGCCGTTCTGGCCGCCTGGACGAACCTCTGCACAGTGCTGTTGAACCTGGACGAGACGATCACGAAGGAGTAGATGACCCATGAATCGCCGCGAACTCCTCACACGACTGCCCATGGGCATTGGCGTGGCCGCGCTGTCGCACCTGTTCGGCGCCGAGACCAGGAAAGGGATTCCCGGTCTGCCGGGCCTGCCGCATTTGCCTCCAAAGGCCAAACGCGTCATCCTGCTGCACCAGTCGGGCGGGCCGTCTCAGATGGACCTTTTCGACTACAAGCCGCAGATGAAGAAGTACCAGGGCGTGGACCTGCCCAACAGCGTGCGCAACGGGCAGCGGATCACGGGCATGACCTCCGGCCAGGCAACATTCCCCGTGGCTTCGTCGATGTTCCAGTTTCAACAGTACGGTCAGACCGGTACGTGGGTGAGCGAGTTATTGCCGCATACCGCGAAGATCATCGATGAGGTTTCGCTGATCAAAACCGTCCATACGGAAGCGATCAACCACGACCCGGCCATCACCTTCTTTCAGAGCGGAAGCCAGCAGCCCGGGCGGCCGAGCATCGGCGCCTGGGTGAGCTACGGGCTCGGCAGCGAGAATGAGAACCTGCCTGCGTTCGTGGTGATGGTGAGCCAGGCGCATGCCATCAACACCGACCAACCGCTTTTCTCCCGACTCTGGGGCAGTGGGTTCCTGCCGTCGAACTATCAGGGGGTCAAGTTCCGGGCGTCGTCGGACCCGGTGCTTTATCTGTCAGATCCGAAGGGCATCACGAAGGAAAACCGGCGCTCGATGCTCGATGCCATCGGTAAGCTGAACGAGATGAAGTTCAAGCAGGTGGGCGATCCGGAGATCGAAACGCGCATCACGCAGTATGAGATGGCGTACCGCATGCAGACTTCGGTGCCGGAACTGGTCGATCTCTCGAAAGAACCCGAAAGCACATTCGAAATGTACGGACCCGAGTCTAGAAAGCCAGGCAGCTATGCGCGCAATTGCCTGCTGGCCCGGCGTCTGGCGGAGCGCGGAGTCCGGTTCATCCAGCTCTACCACCGGGGCTGGGACCAGCACAACGACCTGCCGCGGGATCTCGTACTGCAATGCCGTGGAACCGACCAGCCGACGGCGGCGCTAGTGGCGGATCTGAAACAGCGCGGTCTGCTGGAGGACACGCTTGTGGTCTGGGGCGGGGAATTCGGACGTACGGTTTACTGCCAGGGCCGCTTGAGCGAGACGAACTATGGCCGGGATCACCACCCAAGAAACTTCTGCATGTGGATGGCGGGCGGCGGCGTCAAGCCCGGCGTGCGCATCGGCGAAACCGACGACTTTAGCTACAACATTGTGAAAGACCCGGTGCATGTCCACGATATGCAGGCCACGATTCTGCGTTGTCTGGGTATCGATCACAAGAAGCTCACTTATCAGTTCCAGGGACGCCATTTCCGGCTGACCGACGTGCATGGGGAACTCGTCGAGCCCGTGTTGAGCTGAGGTGTCTTTTCAGCCGGGCGCGAAGAGACGGGTTTCGACTGCTCGGGAGGGCAAGGCACCTTCCGCGGCGTGGCATATCCTCCTGGAGCAGCCCACCCCGTTCTCTCCCACCTCCGGCTGATATATACTCGCCTCCGGACTCATCCCACAGACCGCGCAACACCCGGTCACCCCAGGAGGATCTGCATGCCGCCCAACCTCGACCGGCGCTCCTTCGTCGGCTCCGCCGCCACCGCCAGCGCCTTCACTATCGTTCCTCGCGCAGTCCTCGGAGGCACAGGCTACATCGCGCCCAGTGACAAGCTCACCCTTGCCCACATCGGAATGGGTACGCAGAGCTTCACGGAACTTGCCGGTCTCCTGACCAACCCAAAGATCCAGATCGTCGCCGTCTGCGATCCCAACCGCGCTTCGAACGACTACGTCGAATGGGGCAAGGGTTCCATCCGCAACACCATTCGCCGCATCCTCGAACAACCCGAGTGGCAGGCCAATGAGACCGGCTGCCCGGGCGGCCGCGATATCGGCAAACAGGTCATCGACGCCTATTACGCCAAGCAGCGGGCCACCGATCAGTTCCGCGCCGTCAACGCCTATGCCGACTTCCGCGAACTCCTGGAGAAGGAACGCGACATCGACGCCGTCAAGATCATGACGCCGGATCACCTGCATGCCACCGTCTCCATCGCGGCCATGAAGCGCGGCAAGCATGTCGTCATGCACAAGCCGCTTGCCAATCGCATGTACGAAGCCCGGCTGGTCATAGAGACCGCCCGCAAGACCGGCTGCGCCACCCACTTCCTCCCCTATGGAGCCGGCGAAGGCAATCGCCGCATCTGCGCCCGTATTAACGAAGGCGTCATCGGCACGTTGCGCGAGATCCACAACTGGTCGAACCGTCCCGTCTGGCCGCAGTACACGCAGATCCCCAAAGACACGCCTCCGCCACCACCGGGCCTGGACTGGGATCTCTGGCTCGGACCCGCGCTAGACCGCCCATACAGTCCCCACTACACGAATGCCGTGTTCCGTGGGTGGTACGACTTCGGCGGCGGCTCCATGGCCGACATGGGGATTTACAGCCTCTGGCCCGTCTTTACGGAGCTGAAACTGCCTTCGCCCATCAGTGCTGACGCCTGGGCCACCCACACGAACATCATTGAAGAGCAGGTCAGCAAGCGGAACAAGAACGACTTCTCCTTTCCTGCCGCCTGCACCATCCACTTCACCTTCCCAGCACGCAGCGGCTCGCCGTCACCCGAACTGTTCTGGTACGACGGCGGCATCAAGCCCCGCCTGCCCGCCGAACTGGATGCCGCCAATGTCGAATGGCCCATTGAAGGCATTCTCTTCGTCGGCGACCAGGGCAAGATCTTCGCCGGCTTCAACGGCCAGACTCCTCAACTCGCCGCCAAGGGCAAGATTGAACCTCTCTTCCCGGGAGAAGCCCCGCCCCGTCGCGACGGAGGACAGGCCGATCGTGTCAACGTCTGGCTGCCTTCGTTCCAGGGTGGACCGCCGTCGCCCGGCAGCTTCCTCAACGCTTCGGGCATCTCCGACGCCGTGACGCTTGGAACCGTCTCCCTGCGGGCCGGGCGTAAGGTCGTGCTCGATAGCGAGAGTATGAAGATCACCAATCTGCCCGACGCCAATCGATTCCTCTATCGCGAATACCGCAAGGGCTGGGAGCTTTAAGGAGAATCACCATGCACCACATGACCCGCCGTCAATGTCTCGGGGCGCTGGCAGCCGGAGCCGCTGCGCTTCAGGCCGAGCCTCTTGGGATGCCCGCCGGCTTCCAGGTCTTCCCCATCCGCGAAGCCCTCGCCAAGGATTTCGCCGGCACTCTTCGTCAGATGGCCGAGATCGGTTACAAGACCACCGAAATGTGCTCACCGCCCGGCTACGTTAGCTCCGGCTTCGGCCCGCTGGTCTCGATGTCCGCGGCCACGATGAAGAAGACCATCCAGGACGCTGGTCTGCGCTGCGAAAGCTGCCACTACGGCTCAAAGGAGCTGAAGGAGAACCTCGACGAGCGAATCGCTTTCGCCAAGGAACTCGGCCTCAAACAGATGATCCTGTCCAGCTTCGGCCTGCCCCAGACCGCGACTCTTGATGACTGGAAGAAAGCGGCCGACGGGCTCAATCCGATTGGCGAGAAGATGCAGAAAGCCGGCATCCAATGCGGCTTCCACAACCACAACGGGGAGTTCAAGGAACAGGACGGGGTCCTCATCTATGACGAACTGATGCGGCGCCTCGACCCGAAGCTGGTCAAGATGCAGTTCCAGGTGGCCGTGGTGAGCATCGGCTTCCAGGCCGCGACTTACATGGAGAAATACCCGGGCCGCATCCTGTCGCTTCACCTCGCCGATTGGGACAGCGCTTCCAAAAAGACGGTCGCAGTAGGCAAGGGTGCAGTCGACTGGAAGAAGCTTTTCGCCACGGCCCGTAAGGGCGGCGTGAAGAACTACTTCGTCGAAGTGAATATGGACGCCATGCAGGAAAGCTTCCCCTACCTGCACAGCCTCAAGGTCTAGCCGCGGACGGCCCGGGAATCGGCGGGCGCCTTCACACCTTGTACTTGTCGTAGTCGAACCGCTCGGCTGTCAGGTGGAGCATCGGCTCGCCGGATTTGATCAGGTATGGACTCTTCAGCGGAGTTCTCGGGAAGTCGCTCAACTTCCGGGGCTCCGCCCGCCCGTCCACCCACTCATAGACCGGCACATCCCATGGATTGAAGGTGTCCGACAGGCCGCGTTCCTTCGCGATCCGGTACAGGTGAATGTTGCCTGGTTCATGCCCACCCAGCCACAGTCCGATCAGATCGAGGCGGAACTTGTCCTTGCCGAACATCACGAGGTTGGTCAGGTAGTCGTTGCCGATATCGAAGCCGTCGCCGTCGCGGCCGTAGATGCCCTCGATCATCGAGAGTCCCGTTTTCAGCACGCTCTGGTTGTCGCACGTCTTGTGCGCCCAGATCTCCTGCGCGATGGGTGAGACCTTCTGCTCGTCGGGTACGTTGTACCGCTCATACCCGATGCGACGGTGGTTTTCGAAGTAGGTCTCCACGCGCTTCTGCACGTTCTGCGCAATGTTCTCCTTCATGTGGTCCGGACAGCCGGTGACCATGGACCACCCCGGGCAGAACCGCACATAGGGCAGCACCACGAGGCCCTGCTCGTTCTTCACCGACTGCGTCAGGCACATGCTGTGCCCTTTCCACTTGGCGATGTTCAGCAGCCAAGTGTCGCTTTCGTTTGTCGGAGCGAAGTGCGGAATCCGCTTGTAGACCACCGCATCCGGCACCGTGCTCCACACCACCTCGACGTTCTTCCGCCGGGTGTCGAGCCGCTGTTCCGGTTCGTTCATCTTCACGCCGTGGCGCTGGTGAATGTCCATGAATCCGCGGTAATGCCAGGCGTAGTAGAGGTTTGCCTCCGCGAAGTGGAACCTCTTGAGGCCGAGTTCTTTCAGGCCAAGGATGAGCCCTTCGTAGAAGTCAGGATCCGTGCCCGTGCCCCAGTTGTCTACGTCGGGCCGCCGGCTCCGGACACTGGTGATGTTCGGCTTGAGAAGGATCTTGTTCGTGATCGGAATCCCGCCGCTTGCCTTCGGTACGAAGATCTCCCGCGCCAGTTGCAGTCCTTCCTGCAGCTTGCGGGCGGAGTCCATCTTCTGCGGCACTTTGGTGCGCCGGATGAACACAGCTTTCGGGTTGGCCTCAATGAAGGAATGCAGGCCGAAAAATGGCGCCTGGCGCAGCACGGTCCCAGCCGCTGCGGAGGCAAGAAACTCCCGTCGGGAAGTGATCATCGCCCAAGCTCCTCTAGGTAGATAATGGCGCTTCGGCCGACCCGTTTCAAGTTGATCTCGGTCCGCCCCGTTCTGGGCATCAGGGTGAGGGGTTCTCGATCCGGCCGGCTCGGGTCGGAAATCGTGGCGCTCTGATAGCGTCCGCGGAAGCTGATGAGGAAGTCGTGGTTCGGCGGATTTCCATAGCAGGTGAGTACAGCCGCGATCTGCTTGGGGCCTGTACGATGCATCACCACCTGGATGGTTTCGGCCGCCCAAAGCCGCACATCCATGTTCTTCGGGCCGTCCGTGGGCATGCTTTTCTCCGCGTAGGCTTCCTTCAAGTCCAAGGCGAAGGTGCCCGGATCCAGCACCTGGTCGTGGTACCCGTACACCAACCCGCGCCCGAGCGAGTATTTGTCTCTCTCTTCCTCGGATTCGAGCTTTCGGCCGCCCGACCACCACCGGGTCTTGTCGCCTTCCGCCGGCGCCGCCATCACCGTCCCGCCTGCGCTCACGAACCGCTTCAGGTTGGCGATTAAGGGAGCAGGCAAGGGGATATTTGCCGCGACCACCACGTCCAATTGCGCGCTGGAAAGTGCCGGTACCTGTGCCGCGGCGACGACCCGCGGGCACAGGTTGCGCCGGAATGCCAGGTTGAGAACTTCGCCCGATTGCTCCAGGTCCCCCGCGATCACGAGGGTCCGCGCATGACCCGGTTGCCGCACCACATCGCGATGGGCCGCATGGAAGGCCGCCAGTTGAGTCAGATCCTTCCATCCGGCGGTCATCCGGGTCTCGCCGGCCAGCAGACCCTTGCGGAAGCTTTCGGGAAACGATAGAACCGCGAAGCCTCCGGCGGCATAGGCGTCGGCCAGCACGACTTCCATGGCGCGTGGCGGCAGACTTCTTGTCTCGGGTACGCCGGCGGCTTTGTCCGGGCGGTAGCCGAGCACGGCTGGGCGATTGGGGTACAGCGCCCTCAGGTGAGCCACGAGGGAGGCATTGGCATCCAGCCACACGGCCTCGGTGGCGCCTGAGGCGTTTGGATCCCGAGGTGCAATCCCGGGCCACATCCCACCCGAAGGACGGCCAGTGCCGGGGCCACATCCCAGCCGATCTGCTCCGGCTTCAGGTAGACGACTGCGATATAGCCGCCTTGTGCCTTCAGGAACGCTTGAAACGCGGCGCTCTCGCCGACGGCTTCCACCGCGGCCCCCGCATAGCCCATCGACCTGGACTGCTCGATTGCGGCGGACAGCGATTCGATCGAGGCAGCGACCGGTACCTCGACAAGAGCCGTCATGCCCGACGCCTTCGCCGCCGCCGCGGCCTCCGGCGTTGTGGAAATCAGCGTCCTGACCCCCAGTTCCTTCAGCAGGCCAACCGCTTTCTCATTGGCAGCCGGCCAATACGCAATCAACCCCTGTTGAGGATCGACCAGCGGCGGCGCGGCGCAGACCAGACCCGCCGCGCACAACAGCGTGGCCATCAGTCTGCGAGTCTTCATTGGGCAAAAACCTTCAGAGTCTTGCCGTATGAGTAGTCCTTCCAGTCCGGCGCCGCAATGCCGTTGAGATCCCAAACCACGACCCCCTTGCGCACAGTCAGCTCCGCCACAAAGCGCTGAGTGCCGGGATACCTGGCTCCGGCGCCGTCCAGGAAGCCGAACTTGCCTTTCTCCACCTGCAGCACCGCGATGTCCGCTTCGGCGCCCACGTCGAGGTTTCCGAGTTCCGGCCGCTGGATCTCCTTCGCCGGGCTCCAGGTGGACATTCGGATCACGTCATCGACGGACATGCCCAGTGCCAGCATCTTCGACATCACGTTCATCATGTCCTTCATGCCGGCATTGATACTCCCCATGTGCAGGTCTGTCGAGACGGTATCCGGATAGAACTTCTGCTGGATCGCCGGCAGCGCCACCGGCCAGTAGAAGCTGGCTCCGCCGTGGCCGACATCGAAGAGGACCCCTCGCTTCCGTCCCTCCTGCATGACTGGATTCCACTTGCCACCCGGCAGCACCTCCAGCCGCCGGCCCGAATAGCAGTGTGTGTAGATATCGCCGGGCCGCAATTTGTCCAGCAGCAGCGTGCTGATGTTCCGGTCCGCGTCAGTATTGCCGAAATCAACCATGATGGGCCGCTTGGTCGCATTGCCTGCCTTCACCGCGTTGTGAATGTCCTGCCATCCGCCGTGCGAAAAGTGGGCGACTTTGAAGCCCACGATGATGTCCTTGTTTTCCTGCGTCACCCGGATCGCTTCGTCCGGATCCATGTCCTCCGGATTGTTCTCGCCCTTGGGCGCCATGCCGACCGCGCCAATATTCAGGAACGCCAGCACTCGTGTTTTGGCACGGTCGATGACCCGCTGCCGGAAGTCCGGGAAGTTGCGCCAGCCCGAGGTGCCGGCATCCACCATGGTCGTGACCCCGTTGCGAAACGAGATCGGGTCCGGGTACACGCTCAGGTCGCCGGTCAATGACTTCAGCCCCGTGCCCGCATAGACGTGCACGTGCATGTCGATCAGCCCTGGAGTCACATAAAGCCCGCCCGCCTGAACGACGCGTCTGGCCGTCGAAGCTTCGATGTTGGCCGCCACTGCCGCAATGCGTCCGTTCGCCACGGCGACATCCATCACCCGGCTCACGTTGTTTTTCGGGTCGATGACATGCCCGCCTTTGATGAGAAGGTCGTAGGCAGGCTGCGCGCCGGCTGAGAGAGAAACGAGAAGAAAGACCGCCAGTTTCATGGAATCTGCACCTGAGCGGACAGTGTATCGACAACCGGACGCGTTGGGAAGCGGCGCCTCCTGTTGGTATCTTCAGAGCAGAGGGATGAAGTCGACTCCTCGAGAACAGGAGCAGCATGACGCTGACAGCGCAGTCCCAACTAGAGACGATGTACGCGGCGTTCAATCGCCGCGATATTGACGCCGTCCTCGCCTCGATGCACCCCGATGTGGACTGGCCCAACGGCTGGGAAGGCGGACGCCTGCAGGGGCGCGAGGCGGTTCGCGAGTACTGGACCCGTCAGTGGGCCGTGCTGGATCCCATTGTCCAACCGGTCGGCTTCCATCCCGGCGAGGATGGATCCTTGGCTGTAGATGTCCACTCCTTGGTCCAGGACAAGGAAGGCAAGCTCCTGGCCGACACTACGATCCAGCACGTCTACCGGTTCGAGCAGGGTCTCGTGCGGTCGATGGAGATTGTGAAAGACTAGCCGCGCAACAAGCCCGGGTTCGTCTGGTGGACCCTCATGATGAGTTCACCAAACATCGTGTTGGCCCAAGCGAACCACTTCCGGGTGAATTTCGCCGGATCGTCCTTGTGGAAGGACTCGTGCATCAGGCCCGTGCCGGCATGGGTCGATTTCAGGGTCGCCAGGCACGCCGCTATCTCCTTCGTGTCGTCGCTAGTGATGGCCTGGATGATGATGCCCAGGGGCCAGATCATGTCGAGCCCGCTGTGAGGTCCGCCGAGCCCCGCGCCGGCCTTGCCCCGGTAGTAGAACATGTTGTCGGAGCTGAGCACGAATTTCCGCGTATTCAGGTAGACCGGGTCTTGCGGCGCCACGCTGTTGATGTACGGCAGCGACATCAGGCTGGGTACATTGGCGTCATCCATTAGCAATCGGCTGCCGTATCCGTCGACTTCGTAGGCATAAATGCGGCCATGGACGGCGTGTTCCACCACGGCGTGCCTGGCGAGCGCCTCACGAACCTCCTGGGCGAAGGCTTTGCACTCGGCGGCGAACCCCGAGTCGGACAGCACAGTCGCATGAATCTCAGCGAGTTGCGTGAGGGACTGAGCTGCGAAAAAATTGGAAGGTACAAGGAACGGGAAGACGCACGCGTCATCCGACGGACGGAAGCCGGAATAGATCAGGCCGACCGGCCGGGCCGGATTGCCGTAGCCGCCGTTCGGCATCGTGTCGGAGGCGACGGGTGACGAGCGTTGGAATTTGTACGGTCCGCGGTTGGTCTTGCGCTGCTGCTCACGGAACGTCTTCACGGTCAAGGCCGCGGCCTTCCGCCATTCGGCGTCGAAGCACGAGGCGTCGCCGGTAGCCTTCCAGTAAGCGTGCGCCAGCCGAACCGGGAAACAAAGGGAGTCGATTTCCCACTTGCGCTCGTGCAACTCCGGCTTCATCGTGGTGAGATCCTTGGCCCACTCACTGCCCGTTGGGCCGAAGTTGAACGCGTTGGCGTACGGGTCGATCTGAATGCACTGTGCCTGGCGGCGGATCACGCCGCGCAGCAGCGATTTGAGCTTTGGGTCGCGTGCGGCAAGTGGCAGATAGGGCCAGACCTGCGCGGTGGAGTCGCGCAGCCACATCGCGTTGATGTCGCCTGTAATCACGAAGGTATCCGGCTGGCCGCCGTTCTCGCTGTAGCGGACGGTGGTGTCGAGCGTATTCGGGAAACAATTGGCGAACAGCCAGGCAAGCTCAGGATCGGCAATGGCCTTGCTGACCGTCGAGATCGGTCTCCTCCACGGCGGAGCTGGTGAACTTTCGATCGGCGGGCGCGGGCCGGCGGATGGGAAAACTCGCCATGTTGGGCAAAGGCGGCGGCAGGGCCGCGGCGGTGGTGAGAAAACTACGACGGTCGGCATGAGGAGGCTGCGAAATGGAGTATCCGCGACCATTGTTCAGCGCGGCACACGCGCGCGTCAAGTCTGGAAAGGGAGAGAGTTGTGGGAAATGAAGCTGCAACTAAGCAATACGGAACCTCGTGATCATCACCGGCGGACCCGGCACGGGCAAGACGACCACCTTGCTGGAACTCGAGAAGAGAGGGGTGCGTCATGCCCCGGAAGTGGCGCGCCAGATCATTCGGGAACAGGTGCAGGCTGGGGGAACGGCACTGCCGTGGGCCGATCGCGAAAGTTATACGCACCTGATGCTGCGGCGATCGATCGAGTCTCTTCCGGGAACACCGCGGACTTGCGGCACTCACCTTCTCCGACCGCGGTTTGCCCGACACTTTGGCCTATGCTCGCCTGATCGGGCTTGGCGGACTGGCCCCGATCGAACGGGCGTGCCGCCGTTACCGGTATGCGCCGGTGGTCTTTGTGGCGCCGCCCTGGGAAGCGATTTACGAGACGGACAGCGAGCGCAAACAGCCCTACGAGGAAGTGAGCCGAACCCATGATCAGCTGGTTCAGACTTACCAGGATTGCGGATATGAACTCGTTGAACTTCCTCTCGTTCCCGCGGAGGAAAGAGCGCGGTTCCTATTGGCGACGCTGGGCTGGGGAGGAGGTTGAGGCATGCTAGACTCGTTCGCAAGGCCGATGAGGCGGCCAACGGTCCGCGTAAAGGGTTCAACCCACCTCGTACGGCTTGCTATCGTCAGAGACCCTGACTTCCAGCCCGAGAATCGCGGACACCGGGCACAACGGGAAGGAAGGCGTCTATGCAGAATTCGAACTCCCCGAGCGTCCCGTCGCTCGAATACCTCAAGAAACTCGCCGAGGAACCGACTGGCAGGAACTCCGCCGGGCGGATCCGGACGCAAAGCTCGCGGCCGCCCTTCTCCACGTAGCCCGCGAACACGGATTCTCCAGTTGGCGTGCGTTGAAAGCGGAAGTGGAAGCCCGCCAGACGAAAGCGAATGACGAGTTCTTTGAAGCGTGCGAGCAGGGCAATGTAGGATCCCTGAGCCGCATGCTCTCACACGAACCTGGGCTGGTGACCGCCCGCAATCCGCGGCGTTACAACGCCACGGGTTTGCACGCGGCTGCCGGTCGCGGGCACCTGGAAGCCGTGAAGCTGTTGCTTGCCCAGGGTGCCGATCCGAATGCGAGGGAGACCGGCGACGACACGTATCCGCTGCATTGGGCCGCCGCTCGCGGACATCTGGAAGTGGTGCGCGCGCTGCTGGATGCCGGCGGTGAGGTGCATGGCTTCGGCGATGACCACGCGATGGACGTCATCGGCTGGGCCACGTTTTTTCGCGACTCCGGCGACAATCCACAGGATGTGGTGTCGCTCCTGCTGGAACGCGGCGCCAGACACCACATCTTCTCCGCGATTGTCTGCGGCGACCCGCTACTCATTCAGCGGCTGGTGGAGGAGAATCCGGAGGCCCTGGACCGTCGCATGTCGCCTTTCGAGAATGGCCAGACACCGCTTCACTTCGCGATCAACCGCAAACGGTATGACTTGTTGCAGTTGCTCATCGAGCTTGGCGCGGACCTGGAGGCCGTCGACAAGAGCGGCCAGACCGCGATGGGCATGGCGATGCTGCGCGGCGACAGGGAGGCGATGGCCCGTTTGAATGCGGCCGGTGCGCGGCCGCTGATTGTTCCACCTGTGGCCGATTTCCGCAATGCGATGGCGGACCTCGCGGGATCAGTGAAGCGCGTGGTGCCGCTCATCAACGTTCCGGATGTCGCGGCTGCCCTCGACTGGTATGTTTCCATCGGATTCCAGGAATTGGGCCGCTATGAGTACAACGAAGTGGTCAACTTCGGCATGGTCGGGCTGGGCGATGCCGAGATCATGCTGAACCTGCATGGCAAATCCGGAACTCACGACGTGAGTCTCTGGCTGCACACAGACCGCATCGACGAAATCTATCAGACTCTGAAGGCGAGGCAGCTCCAGTCCTCGCAGGCCGCTCTGGCGGGTGCGCCGACTCCGTTCGCCGTCGAGTTTGAGGAAGACATCAATGACACCTTCTATCACGCTCGTCAGTTCGGAATCCGTGATCTGAACGGTTATGTGCTCTATTTCATCCGGCCGGGCGGGACCTCCTGAGGGTGCCGCATCGCGGCCCCGGAGTTGCGTCAGAATTGATCCATGCGCTTCGCCCTTGCGGTTGCCGTGTGTGTGGTCTCGGTCCTTTGCGGACAGAGCCTGAATGACGAGGGGCAGCGCCGCCGCTTGCGAGCCGACCTCGAGTTTCTTACCTCCGACGCATTGGCGGGGCGCATATCGCTCAGCCACGAAGCAGAGATAGCGGCGCGCTACATTGCCGCCGATTTCCAACGCAGCGGGCTCATCCCCGCGGCCGGAGAATCGTTCCTCCAGGAGTTCCCTCTGGTGGCCTACCGGTCGGATCCACGGAAACGGCTGCTCACGTTGTTCCGCGGAAGTCGGGCGAAGCCGTGGACGGCCGGCATTGACTTCACGGGCGCGTTCAGCCGGGATGTTCACATCGGCCGGAGTCCGGTGGTCTTCGCCGGTTTCGGCATCACCGCGCCTGAATACGGCTACGACGACTATGCCGGCATCGACGCGAAGGGCAAGGTTGTCCTGATCTTCGATCACGAGCCAAAGGAAGACGATCCCAAGGCTGTGTTCAACGGGACGGGCCATACCTTGCACGCGGGCCGCACAACCAAGGTCGCCAATGCCCGGCGGCACGGAGCTCTGGCTGTGCTGATCGCGAGCGAGCCGGTGCGCAGTCATCGCGGCCTGCTGGAGCTGGTACCCGGAGGAACGACGCAGGGACAACCATTGCGGGCGAACGCCCCTCCGCAGTCGTTGGACGACGATGCCCAGATTCCGGCGTTCTCCATCTCAGATTCGGTGCTGGCGGAGTTGCTCCCGCAGCCGGCGGACCGGCAGCGTGCCATCGAGGCAGGTCTGCGGCCGCAATCGGCAGACTTGCCGGATACAGGAATCGAACTGGGCAGCGGCAATGCCGAAATGCACCGCGGTGTGTCGCTGAATGTGGCCGGATTGCTGGAGGGCTCCGATCCCGTGCTGAGATCCGAGACGGTCCTGATCACGGCCCACTACGATCACCTGGGCACTCAGAATGGAAAAGTGTACCCTGGCGCCAACGACAATGCCTCCGGCACCGTGGCCGTGATGGAACTAGCGCGGATGTTTGCGGCCGGCGGGCGCCGCCCGAAGCGGAGTCTGCTATTCCTCGTCTTCGGATCGGAGGAACAATTGATGCTGGGCTCGTTCTACTACACGGCGCATCCGCTGCGTCCGTTGTCCGGAACGCGGGCGGTGCTGAACCTGGACATGATCGGACGCAACGAGGCGCACATCCCGCAAAGCGAGGGTGTCCTCAAGATTTCGCCGGATACGAGCAACGAGCTGAACCTGGTAGGCGCCATGTATAGCGCGGATCTCCTGAAGCTGATCGAGGAAGAGAACCGCGGCGCGGGGCTAGTGCTGGATACGAAGTTCGACCGCGACCATTCGCTGAATGCCTTGTTTCGCTGCGATCATCTGCCGTTTCTCGCCGCCGGCATCCCGGCGGTCTGGTTGTTTGGAGGATTTCATCCCGGCTATCACGAGCCGGCCGACACGGTGGAGAAACTGAACTTTCCGAAGATGGAGAAGGTGATCCGGCTGACGTACGCGGTGGCGGAGAAAGTGGCGGATGCGGCGAACCCGCCAAGATTCGGGGTCGAGCCGGCGTCAAGGTGAAGACCAGGCGATCCTAGAATGGAAGGATGGCACTGGAGTTCACGACCTCCTATCTCGCGGATTCACTGGGATTGTTCCGCTACTACAAAAAGCTGGCCGAGTAGGCCATGGAGCAGGTGGACGACGGCCACCTGTTCACCGTGCTGGACGTAGAAGCGAATTCCATCGCGATCGTGGTGAAGCACATGGCGGGCAACATGCGATCGCGCTGGTCTGATTTCCTCACGTCCGACGGCGAAAAGCCGGACCGCCATCGCGATACGGAGTTCGAGAATCCGCCGGTGTCTCGCGCGGACCTGATGCAGGTGTGGGAAGAGGGCTGGACCTGCGTCTTCCAGGCGCTGGAGCCTCTCTCGGACGAAGATCTTGGCGCGCACCGTCACCATCCGCGGCGAGGCTCATTCCGTGATGCAGGCGATCAACCGGCAGATCGCGCATTACTCCTATCACGTGGGCCAGATCGTCCTGCTGTCGAAGCATCTGGGCTGCGATCGGTGGAATTCCCTGACAGTACCGAGAAACCGGTCGGCTGAATTCAACAGGCAGGTAGCGGCGGGAGAAGCGAGTCAGCGGTAGAAGTTGCCCGCTTGACTGGACGGGTCCAGCCACGCAGTGTCAGGATGAACGCATGGCTTTCCGCCTGATGGCTCTGGCCTGCCTGCTCCTCGGCTTGTCGCCGTCCTGCGGGGCGGAAGACTCGGCGCGGGTTTACGTCTATGCCCGCCGCGAGACCGAAGCCCGGTCATGGATCGCTGTTTCCTGCCGCGGCGCTGTTGCCGCCGAGGTGAAGCAAGGATTTTTCTTTGCACTGTACCTGGCGCCGGGCCGTCATTCCTTGGGTGTCGAGAATGGAGTTCCTCTCACGATCGACGCGGCCGCTGGCGAGGAGACATTTGTGCGGCTGGACTGGCACTACGAGGTGGGCCGGCCGCCCATTGCGGCCTTGTCGAAAGTCCGGCCGGACGACGCGCGCAGGGAGATGAAATACCTCGTCTATGTGCCCGCGAAGAGGCTTCACTCGAGTCTGGCGTCGAAGAGTGATCCGCGCGCTCCTGTGCAGCCGAAATTGAAAGAGAGGCCGGGGCAGTGACCCATGGAGCCCGGCGCTGGCGGCCCAGAAACAATCAGCCGCCCCTGTGCCATGGAAGGCGCGGGGCGGCTGAAGGTTGATCTCGCTCGATCGGTTTCAGCGTGGTTTCACGGAAAGGGTCTCTTCCCGAATGATGGCGCTCATCGCCGCAAGCCGCACCGGTTTGGGCAGGTCGGTTGCGCTGAGCGAGGTGTAAAAGGCGAGCGCCTGATCCCGTTTGCCCTCGGCCAGCAGGCGTTCCGAGCAGACCAGACATGCGTCGGCGACCGCCATCCGCAGCATGCCGGTTGTTTTCGGAAGCGCGGCTTGAAGTTCCTTAGCCGCGGCTTCTCCGCCAATGCTGCCCAGAGCCGAGGCCGCCGCGCGGGCGAGATCGACATCGGAGCCCTGCATGAACTTGACGAGCGCCGGAATCGCCTTGGCGTCACGGCGCTTGCCGATGGAGTTGACGACACCGATGAGCCGGACGCCCTTCTGTTTCGAGAGCGCGGTGCGTAGCGCTTCGTCGGCGGAGGGATCGGCCATCGGTTCCAGGCCGTAGCGGGCGTAGACGCTCAAATGCTCGTCGCCGAGCAGGGACGCCAGGACGGGAATGGCCTCCTTGGCGCCGAGTTCGCCCAGCCGCACGCAGGCTTTGGCTCTTTGGAACTCAGTGGATTTTGCGTCGCTGACAATGCGGACCAGGGCCGCGGCGTCCATCGTGGCGATGGCGCCTTCCTGGAACTCGGGCGGCGGCTCAGGCGGCTTCGGCTTGGCGGCGGGTACTGCCGGCGCGGGTTGTGTAGGTTGCTGCATGGTTCGTCTCCTTCGTTCACACACGCCACGGTTCGCGCAGGGCGCGCGACCGCATCCGGTTCGCAATCTCGTCGTTCGTGAATTCGTGCTTCGTGGTGTCCCACGTGAGCGTCTTGCCGCGCTGGTAGGCGATGAAAGCCGCGTGGCAGGTGACGTGGGAGTTGGCGGCGGCCGTCGCGCTGGCACTGGTCGACTGGCGGGTCCTGATGCAGCGCACCAGTTCCTTGACATGATTCTCCAGCGCCAAGCTTGCGGGTTCGGTGGGCCGCAGCAGCGGGCGGATGTTGTCGGAGCACTCGATCTTCGTGGCGTCGCCGGTTTCCACCCAGCCCTTGTCGCCCTCGATGCGGAAGCTGCAGGAGCCAGTCTTGAGAGCGCCGTCCCAGGCGTTGTCGCGCATCACGAGCTTCACGCCGTTGGCGTAGCGGCAGTTGACCTGGTAGGGTCCGACATTGGTGCCGACGGGCTCATACTCCACTGGTTGCGTATCGTCGTAATCGGCAGCCCAGTGGCAGAGATCCACCGTGTGGGAGCCCCATTCGAGAATTCCGCCGCCGTGGAAGTCGTAGAAATTGCGCCAGCCGCCGGTGACGTAGGAGGAGTGATAGGGGCGCCACGGAGCCGGGCCGAGCCAGCGATCCCAGTCGAGCACCTGTTTCGGCGGAAGTTCTTCGGCGGCGAGCCAGTCGCGGCTGGGAAGCGGGGGCCAGTTCACCGAAGGGCCGACGTTGGCGTAGAGGGCCTGGAGTTTGCCCAGTGCTCCGGACTTGAGCAATTCCTTGCAGAGCTGGAAGTTGGCTCCGTTGCGGCGCTGGCAGCCGGCCTGGTAGAGCCGGTTGTAGCGGCGGAAGGCGGCTCCGAGGGCCCAGCTCTCTTCGATCGACATGGAGCAGGGCTTTTCGCAATAGACGTCCTTGCCGTGCTGCGCCGCGATGATGGAGAGCGGGGTGTGCCAGCGGTCCCCGGTGGCGATCAGGACGGCGTCAATGTCTTGGCGGGCGAGCAGTTCGTACTGGTCGGAGTACATCTGGCAGCCATGATCGCCGTACTTCTGGTCGACCGTCGACTTGATGGTCTTCGCGCCGGGAGTTCCGCACGTCGCAGATGGCGACAAAGTTGGCCTGCTCGACGTTGAGCAGCTTGCTGAGGACGTGGGCACCGCGGGAACCGATGCCGATGCCGCCGAAGGTGATTTTGTCGCTCGGTGCGGTGACCCCGGCCCGCTGGCCGAGCACCAAGCTGGGGACGATCATAGGCGCAACCGCGCTTTGGAGTATCTGGCGTCTGGTAGTCATGGCCTTGGTAACCAGAATTCTATACCTGATTGACTGGTGCTGTCTCGCGTGTGGGGTGGTTTGAGTAGAGGAACGAGGCCGCCGGAGGACTGAAATCAGGAACTGTTTGGTTCCCGGTGGGGTCGAATAGCCAGTGCTGGATTGTAGTGAAATGAACTCGTCCAGGGCGTCTCAATGGATCGCCGGATCGATCGTGGCTATCGTGCTGAGTCTGTTCGCGGCGGATGCTATCCGGAGGTTGCTGTCCCCTCCGTCGATGCCGCCCGAGATCCGCTGCAAGCTTGAGCGCAACTGCCTGAGTGTGGAGTATTGGGGGCCCCCAGTTCCGCTTGTAGCGCCGAGGATGTCGGAAATCCGGCCTCTACCGCCTCCGGCTCGCCGCTCTCAATAGTTATGGCCAGAGACGTTTGTTGGCGAAGGCTCGGCCGGATGCGGATTTGAGGTATCGTTCGAAGGCGGCGGCTTGGGTTTTGGTTTGGAAGGCCACATACGTCTGCAGGTTCCAGGGGCGGTGTTGAGACGTATGGGGAGATCCGCCTTCGTTGTGCTTCTGGAGCCGGGCTTTCAGGTCGGAAGTGAGTCCGGTGTAGCGCTCAGTGGGGTGGGTTTGGCTTTGGAGGAGGTAGACGTAGTGCATGGAGACTGGTTTGAGTTAGTTCTCCAGGTGGGCGGCTGGGGGAGTGGGGAGGAGGAGTCCTCGTTCGTGATTTAAGTTAGAGGGGTCCGCCTTCGCTCTTCGAGCTACGGCGGACAGCCTTCGTCAACTCTTCGACTTGCCAGCCGAAGCCTTGGCGAAGGCTGGTGGAGGCGGCGGGAGTTGAACCCGCGTCCGAAATGGCCCGCCATGACAAGAACTACGTGCGTTTCCGATTCAGTTTCTCGACCGTGCTCTCAGAACCGGCAAGAAGAGACACGGCCCAGCCTGATTGATCTCGACTTACAGCCTCAGGTGGCGGCTTACAGCCTATCCTGCAAAATGACGCTCGGCCCGCAACGCGCAGGCTCATTGCGGCGAGCGGCTACCTAAATCTTAGGCAGCGTAAGCAAATTGCTGATTGGCAATTTTGGTTTTCCGATCGTTTTACGGGAGCTCGGAACCCGGCACGCCTCATCACAACGAAATCATCCCGTCGAAGCCGTTACGCCCCCTCCTTTCCTACACCTTCAGGATAACATCCGGGGCAAGCCCCAACCCCGCGCGGTGTCAATTCGGGCGGGCGCCCGCATTTCGCAGCTCCGTCTCCACGGCGGCGAGCCCCTTTTGCTCCAGAATCCGCTTCAGCCGGAGCCTCTCCCGATAGGCACCCTGCATCTCGGCTTTCACCCTCACACTCCACCCGGATTTGTTCGGTCCAGACTCCGCTCCGTCCTCAAACAGCACCCAGTCCACCGTTGTTTCCAGGCGGGTGGCCGTCTTGCCGGGCGGGTGGGCGATCGTTACAGACTGGTTCCAATCGGTGCCCGGCTCGTAGCCGCGAGACGATGGGTCGTTGGAGACATACTGGTGGGCCACCGTGTCGACCAACGTGTCTCCCGAGTAGAAGTTCTCGAAGATCACGTAGGCGACGATTCGTTTTCCCGAATTATTCCGGAACAGAACTTCCACATCATCGCCGTTGCCGGCAGCCTGTGGTTGGATCCGCACTGGGCCTGTGACAATCACGGCGCCCGCTTGTGCGGAGCACCAGTAGGGAGTCCACGCCGCAAGGCAAATTACCGCCACAAACAGAGATTTCGGCATGAGTCCAATACTCCACGCTTTCGGCCGGGTGTCCAGCGAAATCGAGGGCTGGAGCGACGAAATGCGATTCGCGGCGGCGGCGTGGGCGTGCGACACTAGATAGTCGAACATGGCTTTCGCTGCGCCCACTCCGGGTACGGAGTCGAGCGAACAAGAAAAACAGGATCTGGTTCCTTTGTGGAACGTCGTCCTCCTCGACGATGACGACCACACGTACGACTACGTGATCGAGATGCTTTGCCGCCTGTTCTTCAAAACCGTCGAAGAAGCCTACGGGAACGCTGTCGAAGTGGATTCCACGGGCCGAACCATCGTCATGACCTGCGACAAGCCGGCCGCCGAGTTCGCTCGCGACCAGATCCACGGCTATGGCGCCGACTGGCGCATGCCCAACTGCAAGGGTTCCATGTCCGCCATCCTGGAACCCGCTGCCTGATCTCCCGGATTCCTAGAAAAGATACTTGAGGCCGAACTGGATCAGCCTCGGTGCGACCGACGACTGCGTGATTACGCCGAAACCGGCCGTGCCTAGCGTTGTCCCGGGATTCGAGAACTGCGGGTGGTTCATGGCGTTGTAAAACTCCACCCTGAAGGCCAGTTCGCCGTCTTCGCGCAGGCCTCCTACGCGCGTCCGCTTGCCCAGCGAGAAATCGGTATTCACCTGGCCTGGGCCGTTCATGATGCTCTGGCCGGTGGTGCCGTAGCCCGTGGCTCCGTCTTCCCCCACCGCTGCCGCCGGGCAGATCGTCGCCGGGTTGATCCAGCGGCCCAGTCGCTGGGTGATGCCGCCGTCCGTGACGAGTTGGGCGTAAGTGGCGCCCGGACACAGGGTGACGGTCGACGTGCCCGCACGGCCGTAGACCGCACCGCCGGCGGGGTCGGTCAACGTCATGGGTAGGCCGCTCTGGACAATGATGATGCCGGACACCGACCACCCGTGGAACAGACCGCCACGCAGCCCGCGTGTGTGAAAGAAGGCCGGCAGCGTGTAATCGAAGTTGCCGATCAGACGGTGAGTCCGGTCAAACGAGGTGCGCGCCTTGGCCAGCGACAGGTTGTTCTGGTCGTTCAGGACGGTTGTATCGCTCATCGCCTTCGACAAGGTGTATGCCGCCTGGAAAGTGAGCCGTGCGCCGATCGCCCGCGCAGAGTGGCCTGCATGCTGTGATACCAGGACCTGGCTCCGAACTCGCTGGCGAGCAGCGCAGTGGGATTCTCGCCGAGAATCGGCACCCGCTGCTTCGCGTTTCGAGAGGTGTTGGCGGTGATGCAATGGGACGAATCGCCATCGTAACCGCAGTTCACCGGATTGGCCGGGCTGGCCAGCAGCGGCTCATTCAGGCCGTGGGCAAAGAGTAGGCTGGACGCCTGTGAGCCGACATAGGCGAGATCCATCGACATGGCCTGGCTCAGCTTCAACTTGAGGCTCGTGTTCCACTGCTGCAGTCGGGGCAGGCGGTACTCCGGCCCGGCAATGCGGTCAGAAAGTTGGGATGTGGGCGTCCGCGGCACATAACCAAGTGTGGTGAGCGGGAACGGCTGCTGGAAGGTCGACTGGCTGTTGCTGGCGTCAGAATTCGTAAAGCTCTGGGCAAAAGGTGGGGCCGTAAAGAGAGGCGCAGCGCCGGCGTTGCCGCTAAAGGTTGGGGTTTGGAAGAACCAGCCGTAACCACCGCCCACCACGATTCTGCCCGAAGAGCCGAGCGGCTGCCAGGCAAAGCCGAGGCGGGGAGCAAAGCGGTCACGTGGCGTGCCGTTGTCGTAGAAACTGCTGTTTGAGCGGATGACCACGCCCGCCGGCGGAGCCCCGAAAGGCTTGCCCGTGTATGGGTTCATCAGGTTCGGATCGTAATTGGCCGCCACCGTATTCCCGGCCAGGGTACCCGCCAGCGGAGGTACGGCGGCTTTCCGCAATTCGGCCATGGACATGTTGCCGATTGTGCCCGCGGTGTCGTACGAAGGTCCGATGAACTCCCAGCGCAACCCGAGATTGAGAGTGAAGCGCGGGCCGAACTTGACATCGTCCTGAATGTAGCCGGAGGCGTACTGGCGGCGATATCGGTATTCCACTTCTCCGTTGTGCCAACCCCTTCACTGGCCTGGACCGTCTGGATGTTGCTGCGTCCGGCGGGGCTGAGATTCTCCGCGGCGCTGAGTCCGAGTAGGAAGTCAGTGAAGTCTGGAGGTGATCTTGCCTCGGGCTCCGCCGGTGTCGGCGCGGCCGTTGTACTGGTTCAGATAGGAGCCGCCGACCCGCACGCGCTGCCGGCCGTGGACCCACGACAGATTGTCGGCCAGCGAGTAAGTCACCGTTTGGAAATGGTTGTCATTGGGGTTGGTGCCGAACAGCCGGAACGTGCCCAGCGCGCCCAGTACCGTAATCTCCGGTGGGTGCGGGAAGAGGGCGTCCACGGCCTTCATGCCGAAATCCGAGGCCAGGGGGAAACCCGCGCCGACGGCGTCGGTGTTGTTCCGTGTGAACGCCAGGCTGGCTTCGTTGACGAGATTCGCCGTGAGATTCGAGGTAAGCCGCCCGCTGGTGGCGACATCGGTGGCTTTCAAGACCTGATTGGCGCCCCAGCCGGGCACCACCGGCGCTCCTGGATAACCGCCCGGCGAACCAAAGCTGCGGAGTTGGTCAACCGTGGCCGCAAAAAGCCGGCCGGAGAACGTGTGTTTCGGCGAGAGGACATAGTCCGTATTCCCGAGGAAGTGGTTCTCGTTGTACTTCGACGGCATGCTGTAGGCCGAAAAGCCCAGACCGGCGTTGGCTCCCGAGGAGATGATTGTTTGCGGAATGGGGACGAGGTACGTGCCGTTGGCGGCTTTAGCCTGCAGTAGCTTTAGTGCCGTAGGGTTGATGGCGGCAGTGGTGGCCGTGTTCTGGTTGTTGCAGTCGAGTTGGCGTCCGCCGGCGAATGTCAGGTACGCCGATGCGTTCGAGTGGTTGCCAGGGCAGAACTGCGCGGCGATCGTGGCGGCGGAACGGTCGGTGCCGAGGGCGGGCAGGATCAGGTTGGCGATGGAGGTCGGGTCCAGCCCGTTGATCTGGCGTGGTCCCCTGATAGGATCCGAAGAAGAACCACCTATTGCGGAGTATCGGACCGCTGAGGGTGGCGCCGAACTGGTTCTGCTTGAGGTTCGGCTTGGGCTGTCCTGTGGAGTTGCGGAAGAACGCATTCGCGTTGAAGATGTCGTTGCGCAGGAACTCCCACAGGTTGCCGTGATAGTCGTTCTCGCCGCGGCGTGTCACCAGGTTGGTGTTCGGGACCATGGCGCCGAAGCCGGCGTCGTATTGAGATGTTTGGATTTTGAACTCTGAAATGGTGTCGGGATTTGGCACCGTGCTGGGCGAAGAAGCGCCATCAATGGTGTAAGCGCCCGCCGCGGTGTTGCCGTTGATGTTCACGCTGGACGTGCCGCGGCCCAGCGTGCCGGCGTTGTTGACGTCCGCCGCGGAGCCCGACGACATCGACAGCACCTGGGTGAAGTTGCGGGTGTTCAGCGGGACGGCGGTGATGGTCTTCTGATCGATCAAGGTGCCGGTGGATGGCGCGGCGGAGGTCACGCGGCAATCGCAATCGATGGACTCCGTCGGATTGCCGGGCTCAAGGGTTGCCTCCAGGACGGGCACTTCGGAGACGCTGATCGCCATTTGTGGCATGCGGGCCGTTTTGAATCCGGTGATGCTGAACGTGATGTCGTAAGTAGCGGGCTGGAGCAGGGAGAAGCGGAAGCTGCCCTTTTCGTCCGTCGTGGCGGTGTGCGATTGGTCGGTCGCCGGGTTGTGGATCGTGATCGACGCATTGGGCACCGGGGCTCCGGCGGCATCGAGCACGGTGCCCTCCAGGGCTCCGGTGGAACCGGATTGTGCGTGCAACAGGGTGCTGGTGAGGAGGATTAGAGCGAGGCGCCAACGGAGATCAGACACGGCTGCGACAGGACCTTTCTGCCAGGGACGGGGCGGCTTCAGGGCTCCTGCGCGGTCTCGGGTCCCTGAAGCCGGATTATCATGCCGGCGCACAACGGGCCCGGCGCGTTCTGTCCTGTTTTTGTCCAGTCATCTGGACAATCCACAATGCTGGTTTGAAGCCGCCGGCAATGCGCTTGATAATCAACGTGATTCTTAAGCGAGGAAACTAGCATCGTGTTGACCAGCAACATCGATCATGTGATTGAAACCGACTGCCTCATCGCGAAACAGCACCATCTGGAGCAGGCGATGGAGTCTCATTCCCGGCGGAGTGAACAGCTCGCTGCGGGCGGCGGAACCGCGCCGGTGGGCCTGTGCGTGCCGAAGGCGCCTACTTCTACGACATGGACGGCACCAGGTACCTGGACTATCACGGAGCCTTTGGTCCGCCCATCCTGGGGCACGGCTCATCCGGCGGTGACGAACCGGCGTGCAAGCCGCCATCCAGGATACCGATCAGGTGGGGGTCGGCATTGGTCCGCTGGCGAGATCGAACTGGCGCGGAAGATCGTCCAGCACATCCCTTCGGGCGACAGGTTCTGCTCTGCAATTCCGGGCAGCGAAGCGACCTATCACGCCATCCGCCTGTCGCGCGCGGTCACCGGGCGCACCCGGGTCATCAAGTTCCAGGGCTGCTATCACGGCTTCCACGACGCCCTGGCCATGAACGTCATCACGCCGGAGCAGAAGCTCGGGGCAGCAGGACCCTGTGTCGGCTGGGTCCTCATCGGCCGTCGTGGCGGATACGTTCGTCTGCGAGTTCAACAACCTGGACGGGGAAGTGGCGCAGGTGTCCGAGAATAATGTAGGAACAGATCGCGGCCATGATCGTCGGAGCCGATTCCACACAACATCGGTGTGCGTCAGGAGTTCCTGCCGAGGGCTTCCTCGCGGGAGTCCGCAAACTGACCGCAGAGCAACGACGTCCTCCTGATCTTCGACGAGGTGATCACCTCGGCTTCCGGCACAGCGCTGGGAGGCTACCAGAAGCTCTGCGGCGTCACACCCGACCTGACGACGTTGGGCAAGGCGATCGCGAACGGCTATCCCATAGCCGCTCTCGCCGGTCGCGGAAATCAAGATATCCATGGAGGGAGAAATCGTCTTCATGAAATCACGGTTCCTGTCATAGGTTCCCGTCCTGATGAAATCAGTCAGAACATTGTTGTCATTGGACGCACAAATCAGCTTGTTGACCGGCAGCCCCATTTCCTTTGCATAATACCCCGCCAGGATATTCCCGAAATTGCCGGTAGGTACTGCGAAGTTGATCTTTTCTCCTTCGCTGATGGCGCCCTCTTTCAGGAGGTCTGCATAGGCGGAGAAATAATACACGATCTGGGGAACAAGCCTGCCCCAGTTGATGGAATTCGCGGAGGAAAACTTGAAGCCCTGCAGCAGCATTTCATCCTTTATTTCGGTATCGCCGAATATTTCCTTGACCCCGCTCTGCGCATCGTCAAAGTTTCCATCCACGCCGATTGCATAAACATTTTTACCGGTTTGCGTGATCATCTGCATTTTTTGTACTTCACTGACACCCTCCTCCGGGAAAAACACGATGATCCGTGTCCCTTCAACATCCTTGAAGCCTTCCAACGCGGCTTTTCCGGTATCGCCGGAGGTTGCGACGAGGATGACGATCTCATCGGTTTCACCCATTTTCCGGACAGATTTGACCAAAAGCCACGGAAGGATCTGCAGTGCCATATCTTTAAAGGCGCAGGTCGGCCCATGCCACAGCTCCAGTATATGAATATTGTCGTTGAGCTTCACCAGCGGAGCGATGGCTTCATGATCGAACCGGCTTTTGTCATAGGCCTTTTCAACGCATTCCGCCAATTCTTCCTTTGTAAAATCATCCAGAAACAGGGCAAGAATGGTCTTAGCCCTTTCGTTGTAGTCCATGGATGAAAGTTTTTTTATTTCCTCCAACGAAAGCCTGGGTGTCTTTTCCGGCACAAACAGACCTCCGTCGGGCGCTATCCCTGTTATGATCGCTTCCGCCGCCCATATCGATTCCAGGCTTCCGCGTGTGCTTTGATAATACATGGTTGCATTTCCCCCATTACAAAGAATATTAATCAATAATAATACAAAATGATAAAAAAATAAAGCATGAGTTCATAGCCCGCTCGGCCCAAACCCGAACGGGCTTCGAATCAGGCGAGATTTCTAGGGTTGGGAGGAAATCTGCCTGATTTTCGCTTTGGCATTATCTGCATAGCTGCTCTTAGGGTACGTATCAAGAAGCTTCTGATAATAAGCCAGGGCATTCCGGGAATCATTCAGCTGCTGGCTGCACCTGCCAAGATAATAATAGACGGCATCCATCCGTTCGAAGGAGGAATTGTAAACCGGTACCTTTCCCAGCTTTTTCAGGGCTTCATCATATTTTTTATTGTTATAAAGCTTATATCCGTCCTCGTAGACTGTCCAGGCCGCCGATGAGAGGATCTTCTCCTTCAGTGTCTCAAACCGGGCCAGTTCCTCCTCCTGAAAGGAGGTTGTCTTCATAAGCAGCAGCATGTCCGCCGCCTCTTCATATTTTTTCGCGGCAGCCAGGCTTTCCACCTCACTCAGCCGGGTGACTGCCTTATAATGTTCGACCTCTTCCAATGCGGCTGCCAGATTCTTCTTGACCTCTTCATTTTCCTTTGACAGCTCATTGTACCTGGACTCCGATTCTTTGAGGCTCTGTTCGGCGGCGGTGACCTTCGCATCGGCCTCCGCCCGGTATCCGGACAGTAATTCGGTGTTTTCTATCTTTCCTGATCGGATCAGGAACGCAATCAATAAGCCCAGGACAAAACAGACGACTCCCGTTATGATCATTGAACCGGTGCTTTTTTGGGGGCTCCCATTCAGGCCGGAGAGCCTGCTCCTGCTGTACGGGGTCCTTTCCGGTTGTATCTTTTCGGGCTGCTTCCTGTCGGGCTGCTTTTTGTCCGCGTCACCGGGCCCCAGGCTTCCGATGAGCCTGCCCAGGACATCTGCGGATGCAGCTTGCGGAGCACCATCCTCTGCCGGTTTCCTGCCTTTTTGCTTCCGGGTCGGATTTTCAGCCGGAGTATTCATACGGTTCAGGTAATTCATCGCCCTGATGCTGTTATTCTCAGCTCTGACGACCCTGTTGAACATCTCTGCAGCCTTTTCATAGTCTTTGAGGTAGCTGTACACAAGCCATGTTCTTATAGCCCTCATGGAAATTGGGGTTGACTCGCTGATAGCCTTTTTCAGCTCAATAACCGCAATATCCTCGCTGCCCGATTTGAGACTTTCAATTGCCTTGTTGTAAAGAACAATTGAATTCCGATATCATCCGGAATATGGAGATTCCCTTTCGGCAATTGCTTGTAAATCAATCACATGGTAATCCTGCAACTCCAATTTGAGATCAATCAAGTCCAACACCCCCCGCATCATTAAGTCAAGTGTAGTTATGTCAATCCACCGGGCCAAGTTTCACGCCCCCTTAATTATTTACCGAGATACACAACTATCTCGAACGCACACGCACATCCATCCGTTGCATCCAATATACTTTTTTTACAGCCTTCTCCTATTGTATCACCAATAATTACATCATCACAAATACGGACTAATTTCCACAGCAAGCTGCTCTGCAGGCAGTGCCCTGGGGCTGTCCGGCGTAACGGTTATAACCCCTGCCTGTACCCGGTACGACTGTCCTGATCATTCCTCTTGTAATCCTTGTCACCCAGTACGCCCATGATCAAGGTGAGCCGCTTTTCCGGGAAATATCTGTCAATAGCCATCTTCAGGGCTTTAACCCCCTGCAGGTTATGCGCGCCTGACAAGGAAGGTTGCCGGGGTGTCGATCCTGCTCCGGTCGCTGCTGAGGATCTCCAGCCTGCCCGGCCAGCGAGCCTTTCGCAGCCCTTCCCGGATGTTTTCTCCACGATGCTAAAGCCTTTTTCAGCCAGGATTTCAGCCGCCGTCACCGCCAACGTAGCATTTTCAAGCTGATGCTCTCCAGCAGTGCGGTTTCCAGCCCCTGATATTTCCCAAAATCAAAGCGTTGCCCTGATATATCATATGAGCCGGGCGTAAGCCCTGAATAATCAACAATGGTCAGCTTCGCATCCATTTCTGTGGCAACCCTGCCGCAGGACCTCCTCCACCTCGGGCGGCTGGCGGCAGGTCAGCACATCAGCGCCTTTCTTTATGATTCCGGCTTTTTCAAAGGCGATCTCCGACAATAGCGTATCCCCGAGGATGTCGGTATGGTCGTAGCTGATGGTTGCAATGACCGCAAGCTCGGGGAATCAATAATATTGGTGGGGTCGAACCGGCCGCCGAGGCCGACCTCCAGTACAACGACGATATCGCAACTGCGCTCGATATAATACTGCAAATGCGATGGCCGTCACGATCTCAAATTCCGTCGGATGGTTTCCTCATCTCCACATCTTGTTCGACACTTTGGATTTCACAAAGCCTGTGATTTCCGGCAAGCTCCTCCGGCCTGATTTCATCGCTGTCCACCCGGATCCGTTCGGTAAAACGCTGGATATAGGGAGAGGTGTAAACATTCCCGTCTCGGTAGACCGGCCTCCATAAGAATGCGTGCTGATGAAAGGCTACGTAGTCGGAGCCCTTTCCGTTGGTCCCCGCCACATGGACGTATTTGAGTTTTTTATGGGGATTACCCATCAGGCTCGAGGAATACGCCGATATTATGGAGCCCAAGCTTGCTGCCGAACTTGAGGGTCCTGTGGATATATTCCATTGCTTCCGTATAGTTCATTCTTCAGCCCTCATCAGGAGTCTATGCCGCAGCATTTCTTATATTTCTTTCCGCTGCCGCACGGGCACAGGTCGTTCCTTCCGACCTTGTCGCTGCCGGGTTGCCGGTTTCTTGGCTCTGCATCCGTCTCCATGGCTTGCGGTAACCGGTTCGGCCACCTTTTCACGCTTGCGGAGCCTCATGCTCGCGGTCCATCGGTGCATGCAGGAGAAGCTTTACGGAATCCTGCTGGATGTTTTTCTGATCATTTCCTCAAACATCTCGAAGCCCTCGATCTTGTATTCGACTACAGGATCACTTTGACCATATCCACTCATGCCGATTGCGTGGAGCTGGTCCATGGCGTCAATGTTGATCCATCGATTTTTCGTCCACGACCTTCAAGCAGGACAATCCGTTCCGATCTCGCTCATCAGCTCGAAGCCATGCTCAGCTTCCTTGTTTTCGTATGCCTGCAATGCCGCTTGGCCGACCATCTATTCCTTGAGGTCTTCCTTGGTATAGGTTCCATTTCGTCATGGGTCTTATCAGCTCTCCCTTCGGATGAAAATGCTTTCGGCATAGAGCTTGATGCCTTCCCAGTCCCAGAAGTCCGGATGCTGTCAAGCAGTAGGTGGTGATGATGCTATCCACGATGCCTTCGATCATCTTCGTGAAGGAATCCCTTAGGTTTGTCACCGTCGATCACCTGCTTCCGCTGGGTGTAAATGACCTCTCTCTGCTTGTTCATAACATCGTCATATTGCAGGACGTGCTTTCTGATGTCGAAATCTTGTCCTTCCACCTGCTCTGCGCATTCTCTATGGCATTGGACAGAAGTCGGTGCTCGATCGGCTCATCGTCTTCCAGCCCGAGCGTCTTGACAACGTTAGTAAGCCTGTCGTTCCGAACAGCCGCATCAGGTCGTCTTCCAGGGAGATATAGAAGCGTGAGGAACCCGGATCTCCCTGACGTCCGAACGTCTCTCGACTGGTTGTCGATACGTCTCGATTATGGCCGTTCGGTACCGATGATATGGAGTCCGCCTGCCATCTATGACCTTCTCCTTTTCCGTGTTTGTTTCCTTTTTATATTCGTCGTTCAGTTTGCGAAGCTTGCCCTTGCCTTCAGGATTTCTTCGTCATGGTGTATCGTTGTAGCTGTGTATTCGCTGATCAATTCTTCCGATAGCCCAGTTTCCGGATTTCCTGCTTCGCCATGAACTCCGGATTACCGCCGAGCACAATGTCGGTACCACGGCCCGCCATATTGGTGGCGATGGTGACTGCGCCAATTTCCCGCCTGGGCGATGATTTCGGCTTCCCGGTCGTGGAACTTGGCGTTCAGGACGTTGTGCTGGATTCCGCGTTTCTGAGCATATTGCTCAGGAAGCTCGGATAGGTGCTGTTCGGATTCTTATTGGGTTTCCTGATCAACCTT
>JASGIE010000006.1:0-104221 GCA_049841055.1 Paludibaculum sp.
TTGTGTTATGCCCTGTTCTTGGTTCGAGTACGTATTGCTAAGGTTAATAGGGAAACACGATAGAATCCGAACAGCACCTGCGTCGTTGTAGCGGCCGGTGAAGACAGCCTGTGGGTGCTGGCGGATGGGCGGACGAACCTGATGCGGATTGATCCGGAAGGCAATCAGGTCGTGTCGGAGCTGAGGCTGCCGGCCGGCTGTTCCGCGGTTCTGTCGGCGGAGAGCGCGGTGTGGATTGCGTGCCCGCAGCAGGGCAAAGTGCTGCGGCTCGATCCCAAGACCGAAGTGATTACGAACCGGATCGAGACGGCGGCGGGTCCGGTGGCGCTGGCCTCGGGCGCGGGTTCGATCTGGGTGCTGTGCAAGAACAGGGCAAGATTTCGCGAATCGATCCGAAGACGAACAAGGTCTCGGCGACGGTCGAAACGGGTGTGCCAAACGCGGAAGGTAGTTTGGAGTTCGGAGAAGGTTCGGTGTGGGCGAGCGTGCCTGGATTCCCGGTGATGCGGATCAATCCGGAGACGGACAAGGTACGTTCAACAGTTTACGGGCGAGGGTGGCGGGCTGCTGCGGTTCGGGCTGGGGTCGATCTGGCTGGCGGACGTGAAGGGCGGACAGTTGCTGCGCTTCGATCCGAAGCGGATTGTGGCGACGCTGGCGGAGTGAGGGCTCGGCGGGAGGGGGACGTTCGCACCCTGTCCGCCTGCGGCTGCCGTTGAAATCTCGGGCAGCCTGCGTTGTGGGACAGGGGACGAACGTCCCCACGATGCTCGGGACGAACGTCCCCGCCATGATCGGGACGAACGTCCCCAATCGCGCTTATTCGCTGAGGGCGGCGATGAGGGCGCCGCGGGCGGTGGTTTCGAGGGGCGATTTGGCCATGCGGATCTCCGAGATGGTCACGGGGAGGCTGGTGGCCCCGATCGCTTTGGCGAAGCGGTCGCGGAAGCCCTCGGGCAGGACGCCGCCGCCGCTGAGAACCAGAGGCACGGGCCGGCCGAACTTGGGCACGTTGCGGGAGGACTGGAAGGATTCCTTCAAGCCCTGGACAACGGCCTGGATCATGTCGTCGTAGTAGACGGTGAGGGCCTGCTGCACCTTGTCGGAGAAGTGTCCGTTGAAGTGGAACGCCTCTTCCTTCACGATGCGGACGCGGTTGATGAGCTCGCCGGTGACGCCGGCGGCGCTGGAGTCGATGAAGTCGCCGCCCTTGGGGACGCTGAAGCTGAGCACGGGCACGGACATATAGGAGAGGGCCACGTTGCAGAGGCCGCCTCCGCAACTGATGCCGATGCCGGTGTAGTTGGAGTCCTCCAGTTCGCTGTAGATGACGGCGACGCCCTCATTGACGCTGCGGACATCCAGAAAGCCGAGTTGATTCAGGATCTGCCGGACGGTCGCCTCATGGTAGGTGAGGTTGCTTTCCTGGCCGAGCGGAGGCGCAGGAATGCTGAAGCAGACCTTGGCGCCGCCCTCGGGGCGTTCGCCGAGCACGGAATTGACGATCTCCTCCATCTGCTGGAGGCTTTCGGGCTCGTTCGAATTGAGGATGCCGCGCGTCATGGGGCGGCGGATTTCGCGGCCCAACAGATCGGCCAGGCGGGCGCTTTCATTGCCGAAGACGACCAACTGACCGTCACTCACGGAGTGCGGAACGTTTTCCCGTTTCAAGCTGTTTTCAGTGAGCTTGGAGTAGGGGATTGCGACGAAGGCGTTGAGCTGCGCCTCGACGGTTTCCTGCTCCTTTCGCTGCTTGACTGCGACAACGCGGCTCGTACCAATGTCGAGTCCGATCATGGTCGGCTGTTGTTGCTCGGTTTTCATCCTTTATTCTCCTTGGACAGCTCTGTTTTAGTTTTCATCCGGGAGAGCACCTGCCTGTAGCGCTTCTCCAGTGCCTTGCGATAGGCGGGAACGTCGAGGCCATGGGCCGTGGCGTTCTGCCGCAATTGATCCTCACCAAGTAGCAGGCCTCGCCAAAAGGCCTGACCAGTCACCTGAACCAATGCCGGGTCGTAAGTGAAGCCGAACAGCCAGAGGCCCGGCGAGGGCACGGCGTAGTTGTCGGGCAGTCCCACGGCGACATAAGGGAAGTTGGAGGCCCAGTCGTAGTGGTAGCCCACCTGCATGTTGTCGGGGTTGACGGAGACCTGCGCGTGCGTGGCGCAGTCGGCTGTACTGATTTTGTATTTTGCGCGTAGCATTTCGGTCAGCACGCGCAGGGCGTGAATCTGAGCGGGTGTGGCCTGTGCCTTGGCCTCGCCCGGCTGAGTGACGGTTTCGACGGAAATTCCGAGGAACGCGCGATTGATGTTGACGTAGGTGAATTTGTTGTCGGCCCAGATGGAGTAGCCGGCGTGGTTGGCGGAATCGGTTTCGCGGACGACGCGCCAGACGTTGCCGAAGCGATCAACCATGTAATGGTAGGCGTGTTCGCGCTGGAGGAATTCGAGCAGCTGAGCGCCCACGCGGCGGATGGTTTTGGTCTTGTCCTCGGCGAATTCGACCTGGTTGCTTTCGGTGGTGTGGAAGACGAGGCCGGAGGGCGCGGTGCGCTCCTCGACGGGGCCGGCGTCCTCGTCGCCGCGGCGGAAGACGGGGTATTTGCGGGGCTCGTTGGCGATTTCGTAGCGGCGTTCAATGCGCAGACCGTTGGAGTAGGTTTCGTAGCCGGCGTTGGATTCGACCTTCCAGACGTTGGGGAAGGTTTCCGGGCCGGAGTCGCCGGCCTGGGCTGTGACGATGGGCCCTCGTTTCCAGAGGCGGCTGGCGCTGGTCATGGTGCCGGCGGGCAGCAGCAGCAAGGCGGCCAGGGCGACGATCATGGGGGTGCGGCGGCTCTTGAGGTAGGCGCGTCCGGCTTCCGAACGGGGATCCCAGAGACAGCGGTCGCCGATGGTGTGGCGGAGGAAGCGCAGCCGTTCGATGGGATCGGCAATGCGATCGGCCTGCCACCCGGCGGCGGTCCGCAAAAGAACGTTCGGCACCTTTCGCATCGCGGTCATGTTCCTGGGGCGTGATGGAACGCGCGGGCGCACGTTTCCCCGCTATAGGAACAATCGTCATGAGTGCTGTAAAACCTTAGCGCCATCGGCAATTTACCCTAGCGATTCTTCAGTGAACTTACTAAGCCCAAATGGATGAAGGACTTAAAAACGGCAAAGAGCTGAGGAGTCCAGCCATGCCGGACGGGGGCCGGCGGCAGACGAGCGGGCCGGAGGTCCTTGCGGGACGCAAATCGGCCTGGGAACTAACTTACCACTGAGTGTTGGCGAAAAGTGCGTAGGGCTGGACGAGGATGAGCCCTGGACTACTTAGTACATAGGCAGTCATGGTCCGGTTACCCGTGATGAACTGAGGAGCGAACTCAGCCGATTCCCCGATTCAGGGATTGCCCCGCGGCCTCATACAATGCCCACAGAGGCGGATTCTGAATTTATGACAATCCCCCGGCCCGCCAAGGGTTACTACAGCGAGACTGAGGCAGCTCAGGCGCTCGGGCTTACGATCGACAGTTTGCGCGCATTGGTCCGCCAGCACATTCTGCACAGTGAGGACGAACTGGCGAATCTATCCATGACGACGTTCCAGCCCTCCGATTTGCTGCTGTTGCGATTGCTGTCTGCGTCCCAGGCTGAGCAGACGGCCGTTGACGCCCGCTGACGATGCGGCCTTCAGCAGCCCCTTGAGCCCTCCAGCCGATTCGGTCATGATGATTCTCCGTAAAGGAGACTCGTGTCCTCATGAAAGAGATGCTTGCCGGCCAGATGGCCGCCATGAAGGAATACTTTGACCGTTCGACCCGTGCGCTGGAGGAGGCCGACTCGGGCTTTGCTCCGCAGGCCGGGATTTTCACGGCCGCGCAGGTGGTCGCCCACGTCGCGCAGACGGTGGAATGGTTTGTGAGCGGCGCATTCGCGGCCGAGGGGTTCAGCCTCGAATTCGAGAGGATGGACCAGGAGGTGCGGGGTGTGACCTCGCTGGCGACGGCGCGCGCCTGGTTTGAGAAGGCCTGCGCCACGCTCCAGGAGACGATTGAAGCCAAGACCGAGGCAGAGTGGATGGCCGCGCTGCCGCCGGGGCCGATCATGGGCGGGCTGCCGCGGATTGCGATTTTCAACGCGCTGACGGACCACACGGCGCATCATCGCGGGGCGTTGACGGTGTATGCGCGGCTGCTGGGCAAGGTCCCGCCGATGCCGTACATGGAAATGTAGAATGGACGGCATGCAGCCGGTCAACCTCCGTGAGAAGTTCGCGCAGTTCGAGGAGCATTGGAGCCCGAAGACTGTGGGCGAACTGAACGGGCAGGCGATCCGGCTGGTGAAGTTCCAGGGTGAGTTTGTGTGGCACCAGCACGAGCACGAGGACGAGATGTTCCTGGTGGTGCAGGGCCGGTTCCGGATGGAGTTCCGGGAGCGGTCGTGCTGGCTGTCGGCGGGAGAATTCCTCATCGTGCCACGGGGGGTGGAGCACCGTCCCGTGGCCGAGGAGGAGGTTCAGGTTCTGCTGTTCGAGCCGGTGACTACGGTCAATACCGGCGATGCGGGTGGGCCGATGACGGCGCCGACGGCGCATCTGTGAAGACCGGCGACTGCCCGCCAGAGTTCCGCTACAGCGTGATGGCCTTCAGGTACTCGCGGAAGGGGCCACCGAGGTCTTCGCGCTGCAGAGCAAATTCCACGGTTGCCTTGAGGAAGCCGAGCTTGTCACCGGCGTCGAAGCGGGTGCCTTCGAACTTGTAGCCGTAGACGGGCCTGCTGGCGAGCAGGTGCTTCAAGGCGTCGGTGAGCTGGATTTCGCCGCCGCGGCCGGGTTCGATGGACTCGATGGAAGAGAAGATTTCCGGTGTGAGAATGTAGCGGCCGATGATGGCGAGGTTGGAGGGCGCATCCTCGGCCTTGGGCTTCTCGACGAGATTGTGAATGCGGAAGAGGCGGCCGCTTTCGCCGTTGTGGCTGACGGGTTCGGCGTGGACGACGCCATAGGCGGAGATCTGGTCCTTGGGGACCTCCATGAGGGCCAGGACGGAGCAGCCGAAGAAGCCGTAGACGTTGAGAAGCTGCTGAAGGCAGGGCGTGGGGGCGTCGATGACGTCGTCGGAGAGGACGACGGCGAAAGGTTCGGGCCCAACGAGGTCCTTGGCGCGTAGAACGGCGTGGCCGAGGCCGAGGGCCTCCTTCTGGCGCACATAGGCGACATCGATCATGTCGGAGATGCCGCGGATGGCGGCGAGAACGCCGGTCTTTTTGCTCTTTTCGAGGAGATGCTCGAGTTCGAAACTGACGTCGAAATGATCTTCGATCGCGGTCTTGCCGCGGCCGGTGACGATCACGATGTTGTGAATGCCGGAGTGGATCGCCTCTTCGATGCCGTACTGGATGAGGGGTTTGTCCACCAGGGGCAACATCTCTTTGGGCATCGCCTTCGTCGCGGGCAGGAAGCGGGTCCCCAGACCTGCGGCCGGGTAGACGGCTTTGCGCACTTTCGGTATCATGAAGTCCATTGTAGCCGCCCGCGTAAGTTAAAGAGGCGGCGATGCTTGTAAGGTTCTTTGGAAGCCTCGATGCCGCGCCCCGAAGACAACCTGGACAGCGAAACAAGGCCGAGTGCGGAACTGCGCGACCTCGCTTTCGAGCTGTTCCAACGCGCGTGCCAACTCCAGCAACAATCGGAATTTGAACTGGCGGCGGAATTGTACCGGAAGTCGATTGCGGTGCATCCGACGGCGGAGGCGTACTGTTTTCTGGGCTGGACTTACCACGAGCAGGGGCGGCTGCAGGATGCGATGGCGGAGTGCCGGAAGGCGATCGAGGTGGATCCGGAGTTCGGCAATCCGTATAACGATACGGGGGCGTATCTGATTGAGCTGGGGCGTCCGCAGGAGGCGATCGAGTGGCTGGAGCGGGCGACGACGTGCAAGAGGTATCAGACTTACCACTATCCGTGGTACAACCTGGGCCGGGCGTATGTGCAGCTGGAACTGTTTTCGCGCGCGCGGGAGTGTTTCCAGAATGCGTTGGATATCGAGCCCGGGTATGGTCTGGCGGAAGAGGCGCTGCAGCGTGTCAGAGTGTTGATTCAATAAGCGAAAGCACCCCAAAACACCGAAATTGTGGGGCTTCGGGGGGTGTGCTATATTTTGCTCAACGGCATATAGCTGGAGAATTTTCAGAGAGGGACCTTCATGGCGTACGTAATCGCTGAACCTTGCGTCGGAACGAAAGATACTGCGTGTGTGGATGCTTGTCCGGTCGACTGTATCCACCCGAAGAAAGATGAGCCGGCGTACGAGACCAGCGAACTGCTTTACATCGACCCGGTGGAGTGCATCGACTGTGGTGCGTGCGTGCCTGTGTGCCCTGTGTCGGCGATTTTCGCTCTCGACGATCTGCCGGAGAAGTGGGCGGAGTATACGGCGAAGAACGCGGCGTATTACGGGCAGTAGTCCGGACTGACAGTTTGATTGAGATTGGAAGGGGCGCGGCTGAGGCTGCGCCCTTTTCGCGTCTGGGGGGACTCCCCACCATTAGTCAATTGGTTTCTTGAGGGGTTCTTGCTGAGCTGGTATGGGGGATCCTCCCCCATGCCCCCTGGGATTTGTCGCTTTCGGGCAGACTGAATCTTGCGGCGGGGCGGCTTGGACCGCCCCGCTCAGTCCGCACTTGCGGCAGCGCTCGGGTTCCATCCCTGGAGAGCCCTATCCTCTGCGCAAGCGTTTTCGATTGTAGCTCCGACCTACTCCGTTGTCCGCCCCATTCGCCGCGCTGGATCGTACTTCGTTCCGGTGGTCAGCATCGACACCAGAACGGCCAGTAATCGGTTCTCCGACGCCGCGTAGTGCCCGGCCATGGGAGTGGCCTTTCGCTCGCAGTGCCGCGTAGTGCTCTTTACTTCGCGGATCGGCTTGCATGCTGACTCTGGACCAGTGATACAGTGCGTTGCGCAGCCGTTGATTGCAGCTTTGCCTCATCAGGACACATTTGCGCTTGCCGCTCTGTCGGGTAACCGGCGCTGAACCGGCATAGCTCCGCAGAGCATGGTAGTCTCGTTCTGCGAGCGCCTGAGAGGCCTCGGCGAGCATCGTGGCGGTGATGACCCGGCCAACTCCCGGCAAGGAAAGCAGGACCGCCACGTCACGATGCTCGCTAAATTCCCCTTCGGTGCTCATCTGCTCCAGTAGCACTTCCATGCGGCTTTGCAGGTCCTTGCGTTGCCGCATCAGTAAACGCAGCATCGGCAAGATCAGCAGAACATGCTCGGCAGCCGCCTCGGCCGCGCCTGGTGCGAGCCTCAGCGCGGGCACGTTGACCGCCGCCCGCACCGCTGCCGCATCCAGACGACGAATCCGGTGAATTTTCAGCAAGTGGTCCAACTTCGATTTCGACAGCTTGGCGGCTTTCACCGGAAGCGGGGCCAGTTCGACCAACTCCCAGAACCAGGGCTCGTCGACACTGGGGCAGAGTGCGAGCATTTGCGGATAGTAGCGATTGAGAAGTTCGCGAAGCTGGTGGCCGGCGCGGACCTGGTCTTGCTGGAGATCTTCGTCGGTTCGTGACAGTTCGCGAATGCGAATGACCAGCGGGTGATCCAGTTGTATCCGATGAAACAGAGGGAGGTCGGTACGGAGTGCGTCCGCCATCACGAATGCGTCCCGACGATCGTCCTTGGCGCCGGCCACCGTGTGCCGGTCACGAAAGCGATCCATCTGCTTCGGGTTCAATGAATACACCGCAAAGCCCCGCTCGACCAGAGACTCCACAACTGCTCCACGTGGGATTTCGATGGCCACGGCCACACTTTGCGGGTTATTATCCGATAGCTTTGTGAGCAGTTCGACGAGTTGGGCAATCCCAGCTCCGCTATGTTTGATGGTCTGTCGATCGAGGATCCTTTGGTCGGAATCCAGCACGCAGATGGTGTGTTCTTCCTTGGCCCAATCGATCCCGACAAAGAAACGATACTGTTGACTCACAGGCGCTCCTTTCCCGGCCATCCCGTGACGCATCAACGGCCCCTGTACTGGCGCTTTGCGCGCGGACTCCCCACTGGTTGTGCCTCACGGTCCGCGCCGGCGAGGCGCACGTCCCCCCCAGGCGCTATGTCGCAGGGGGCGATTGGCACTCTCGCCAGCGTGGCCAGTCTCTCCGAGTTACCTCAGGCGAGATCTGAGTTCAAGGGTACAGGGGTGGTCTGATGAGGGGGCGGCCTTGGGGTCCTGGCGTCCGTGGCCCGCTCCTTGCCAGTCGCGGTTCGCAAGCGGTTGGGGGACAACTCCGTTGAAGACGCGCTGAGGGGGTGTCCGTGGCCCGCTTACTGACGTGCGCGGTTCGTAGCGGGGGACCAGTCCCTGGCGGCGGTTCCTTTCGTTCTAGATTTTTGGGCTTGCGGCGATTGGGTGGGCTTTTTTCTCTTGACTTGTATTAGAACACTAGTACACTAGCTAACTAGATGAGCAAGTCAGAGCCATTCCGGTTTCGATTGGACAACGCCACGGGCGTTCCGGTCTATCGACAACTGATTGATCAGGTTCAGCTAGCCATCGCCTCCGGAGCCATGCTGGGAGGCGATCAGCTTCCTACCGTGCGCCAGGTCGCCGTTGACCTGGCTATCAATCCCAATACCGTTATGCGCGCTTACCGGGAACTCGAGATCCGGGGGACGCTCACCACGCAGCAGGGGCTGGGCACGTTTGTGTCCCTGACCCGCGTGGAGCAGGACCAGGTGCAGCGCGATGCCCGGTTGAGCCGGCTGGCGGCCGAGTGCGCCACCCGGGCCGGGTCTGAAGGCTTCAGTGTCCGTGATTTGATCGGCCGGCTGGCCGATCTGGTACCCGAGAGCGAGTCCGAAGGGTAGAGGACTCAGGAGGATAGAGAGATGTTCGGCAAGTGCGCCGTCTGGTTGGCAGCGTGGACGGTTATTGCCATCGGCGTCGTGGATCTCTTTCAAGCTCGCCGAGTGCTGTTTGAACTCGCCGGCGAGCGGTGGCACGAAATGTCGGTCATGCAGATTGCAAGGAGATAGAAGTATATGTTTCCCAAAGGTTTCACGGTGAACACGAGCGGTTCGAGCGTCGTCCGGGCGCAGCCGGTGAGCAGTATCGGCGCCACTGTGTTCGCGGTTTGTGTTCTCATCGGGTGCGCCCTCGGCGCTATTCTCAAGGCCCCGCTCGCCGTGCTGGTCATGGTGCTGGTGGGGTTGTACTTCCTCTTTGCAATCAAAGTCGCCCAGCAGTGGGAGAGGGTGGCGATTCTGCGGCTGGGCAAGTATCAGGGCTTGAAAGGCCCCGGGATTTTCACGATCGTTCCGATTATCGACCAGTTGAGCGATTTCATCGACCAGCGCATCCGGGTGACGGATGTGAAGGCAGAGTCGTCGCTGACGAGGGACGCGGTGCCGGTGTTCGTCGATGCGATTGTGTTCTGGGTGGTGTGGAACGCGGAGAAGTCGATTCTGGAAGTGGAGAATTTCTTCAGCGCCATCACTTTGAGCGCCCAGACCGCGCTGCGGGAATCGATTGGCCGGCACATGCTGACGGAGATGCTGACGGACCGGGAGGTTCTCGGCAAGGAGCTGCAACGGATTCTCGACGAGAAGACCAATCCGTGGGGTGTGACGGTGCAGAGCGTGGAGATCCGGGATGTGCAGATTCCGCAGGAGCTGCAGGACGCCATGTCGCGGGAAGCGCAGGCGCAGCGGGAGCGGCATGCGCGCATCATTCTGGGTACGGCAGAGACCGAGATCTCGGAGAAGTTCGCGCAGGCGGCGGAGCTGTACCGGGATAACCCGATTGCCCTGCATCTGCGCGCCATGAACATGCTGTATGAGGCCATCAAGGAGAAGGGGTCCATGGTGATTGTGCCTTCCTCGGCGGTGGAGACGATGGGGCTGGGCGGCATGATGGGCACCTCGGCGCTGTCGAAGATTACGGGTGAGCAGGCTCCGCCGAAGTAACACGTTCGACATCGAGACTCGGATTGAGACCAGACGGCCGCCGGGCGCGGGGCATTCCCGCCCACCGGCGGCCGTCTTTTTGCATGGGTCGCATTGCCACGGCCAATGCCCCTGCGGGATAGTGGAAGGAAGCCTGGAGGCAGCGATGGCGGATGGCGGAGAACATTCTCTATCTCACAGAACTGCTTGGGCTGAAGGTCTATGATCTGAAGCGCCGAGTGCTGGGACGGGTGCGCGATGCCGCGCTGGTGCCCGTGGTGCATCCGGTGCGCATTGAACGGATCCTGTTAAGCGGCGGCGGCGGGTATACGTGGGTCTCGGTCCGGTATGACCAGATCGAGTCGATCACGCTGGATGGGATCTACCTCAGCGACGAACACCTGATTCCCTATCACGAGGACGAGTATGTCCTGCGGCTGGTGAGGGACCTGCTGGACCAGCAGATTATCGACGCGCAGGGCCGGAAGGTGGTGCGGGTGACCGACATCACGTTCGATATCCGGCGTGAGGCGTTGCGGGATGTGCTGCATGTCCTGGAAGTCGACATCGGAGTGCGGAGCGTCTTCCGGCGGCTGGTGCAGGGTGCGCTGCCGCGGCGGGTGGTGAGGAAGCTGCAGCACTATATTCCGGTGAACTCGATCCGCTGGGAGCTGTGCAACATTCTGGAGCCGGATCCGCAGCGGCGGCTGCGGTTGAACATCGACCTGACGCTGCTGGAAGAGATGCATCCGGCGGACCTGGCGGACATTGTGGAAGAGCTGAGTCCGGAGGATCGCGAAGCCATCTTCGAGGCGATCGATACGGAAGCGGCGGCCGAGGCGCTGTCGGAGATGGAGCCGGACATCCAGGCGCAGATTATCGAGTCGCTGGAGACGGAGAAGGCCGCGGACATTCTGGAAGAGATGGATCCCGACGAGGCCGCCGACGTGCTGGCGGAGCTGGGCAAAGAAACGTCGGAGGAGATCCTGGAAGAGATGGAAGGCGAGCCGAAGGCCGAGGTCGAGGAGCTGCTGGAGTACGACGAAGATACGGCCGGCGGCATGATGAGCACCGCTTTCGTGGCTGTCCATGAAGAGGGCACGGTGGCGGATGCGCTGGAGGCGCTGCGGCGGCAGCAGGAGCTGGCCGATACGCTGAATACGATTTTTCTGACGGATCTGGATGAACGGCTGATGGCGGCGCTGCCGGTGGCGCGCGTGTTTCTGTCGCGTTCGACGCGCAAGCTGAGCGAACTGGTGCAGGACGATGTGATCAAGGTGCCGGTGGATGAGAAGGCCGACCGGATCATCGAACTGTTTGACAAGTACAACCTGCTGACTCTGCCCGTGGTGGATGAAGAAGGACGCATGGCCGGCGTAGTGACGGCCGATGACATCATCTCGGCGCTGAGGCAGCGTTGATGCAGTTACTCAAACGGCTGAAGTATCACATCCTGATCTTCTTCTCGGTGATCGGCCCGGGCTTCATCACGGCCATGGTCGACAACGACGCCGGCGGTATTTTCACGTATTCGCAGGCGGGCGCGAAGTATGGGTACCTGCCGTTGTGGACGCTGGCTCCGATCACGCTGCTGCTGATTGTGACGCAGGAGATGGGGTCGCGGATGGGGGCGGTGACGGGGAAGGGGCTGTCGGACCTGATCCGGGAAGAGTTCGGCCTGCGCACGACGTTCCTGATGATGGCTGTGCTGGTTTTGGCGAATCTGACGAACGTGATGGCGAACTTCGCGGGTATTGCGAGCGCGCTGGAGATGTTTCACGTCAGCCGGTTCATTTCCGTGCCGGTTGCGGCAATCGGGGTCTGGCTGCTGATTGTGAAGGGGACGTACGACCGGGTGGAGAAGGTTTTTCTGTTCGCCACGGCGTTGTATGTCTGCTATATCGTCTCGGGAATCCTGGTGAAGCCGGACTGGAAGGAAGCGGCGATCAACAGCGTGAAGCCGGTGCTGATGCTGGATGAAGGGTACCTGACGATGCTGATCGGCATGGTGGGCACGTCGGTGGCGCCGTGGATGCAGTTCTACCTGCAGGCGGCGGTGGTGGAGAAGGGGATCACGGCGAAGGACTATGCGGAGAGCCGGATCGAGGTGATTGTCGGCTGCATTGCGATGTCGGTGATCGCGTTCTTCATCATTGTGGCGTGCGCGGGTGCGATCCATACGGTGAAGCCGAGGGACATCACCGATGCCACGGATGCGGCGAAGGGGCTGGCTCCGTTCGGGCAGTATGCAGTGCTGCTGTTCTGCGCGGGTCTGTTCAACGCCTCGATCTTCGCGGCGTGTATCCAGCCGCTTTCGACGGCGTATACGGTGTGCGAGGGGATGGGGTTCGAGTCGGGGGTAAACCGGCGGTTCAACGAGGCCCCGATCTTCTACTGGCTGTTCACGCTGCTGATCCTGATTGGGGCGGGCGTGGTGCTGCTGCCGGATTTCCCGCTGGTGAAGATGATCCTGATGAGCCAGGTGCTGAACGGAGCGCTGCTGCCGTTCGTGCTGATCTTCATGATTCTGCTGATCAACAAAGAGCGGCTGATGAAGAAGTGGAAGAACAGCACGATGTTCAACGTGGTGGGCTGGCTGTCGGTGATTCTGATGATTGGCCTGACGAGCGCTTTGGTGCTGCTGAGCATCCGCGATATGATGTCAGGCCACTAGGGACCGCCCGCCGCCCATGCATTGCACAACGATCGATGAAGTTCTGGCGCGACTCGATGAGATTATTGTGTCGCCGGAGTCCGCCAACTCCTACCTGGGGTATTTTCCTTCGCTGTACCGGAAGGTGACGGCGCAGGTGAAGCTGGGGATTGAGCAGGGGCGGTTCCAGGATGGTCCGCGAATGGCGCGGCTGGATGTGGCGTTCGCGAACCGGTATCTGGATGCGTATGAGTGCTGGCGGAGCGGGCGGCCGGTGACGGGGTCGTGGCGGGCGGTGTTTGAGGCCGGGCAGCGCTGGCAGCCGACGATTCTGCAGCATCTTTTGGCCGGGATGAATGCGCACATCAACCTGGATCTGGGGATCTCGGCGGCGGAGATCTGCACGCTGGACGATATCGAGGCGCTGCGGCACGATTTCGAAGAGATCAACACGATCCTGTTTGCCATGGTGCAGGAGGTGACGGACTGCATCGGGAGCGTGTCGCCGTGGATCTGGATTCTCGACAAGATCGGGGGCCGGGCGGATGGCCGGCTGGTCGAGTTTTCGATCTGGCGGGCGCGGGCGGTGGCGTGGCAGAACGCGACGGGGCTGGTGCGTCTGGATAAGGACGGGCTGGCGGCGCGGATCGTGGAGATCGACGATTTTGTCGAGGTGCTGGGCCGGTTCATGCTGAAGCCGGGCCCGCTGATGAGACTTGGTTTGTTCTTCATCCGCTTGCGCGAGCCGAATGACCCGCGCAAGGTGATGAAGGCACTGTGCTGAGCGTCAGCCCTTTTTGCGTTCGAGCAGGTAGACGCACTTCTCTTTGCGGGACTGGCCGCCACCGTCGTTGACGGCGTATTCGAACGACGCCATGTAGCCGTCGCGGCGGATGCGGCCGTTCCAGAGGGACGCTCCGGCGTGGACGCCGTCCTTGCGAAGGGCGTAGAAGTTGATGTCGAACTGGTCGAGCTTCTTCTCGTCGTTTTTGTAGTTGCGGGCGATGCGCTTGAGGGCGTCCATGCAGGCGTCGGCGGGGGCCATGCCGTGGCGCATGTTCTCGACGATGGTGTGGGCTCCGGCGATGCGGATGTTCTCTTCGCCACGTCCGGTGGAGCCGGCGGCCCCGACTTCCTGGTCGACGAAGCAGCCAGCGCCGACAATGGGGGAGTCGCCGACACGTCCGGGAATCTTCCAGGCCAGGCCGCTGGTGGTGGTGGTGCCGGACATCTCGCCCTTGGTGTTGAGCGCGAGGCAGTTGATGGTGCCGGTGGTGGGATGCTTGGCCATCCAGCGGGCCCAGAGGAAGTCGTCCTCGGTGGCGTTGGGGAACATCTCGCGGAGCATGGCGGTGCCCTTCTTTTCGGGGGCATCGAGGCCGTCGGTCCAGTTGTTGTGGTTGTCGGCGTCGCGGAGGGACTGTTTCCAGGTCATCCAGGCGAGGCGGGCCTTCTCGGTGAGGAGGTTGATTTCGGGGATGCCCCAGGCTTTGGCGAAGCGGGTGGCGCCTTCGCCGGCGAGCATCACGTGATCGGTATTCTCCATGACCATTTTGGCCAGGCGGGCCACGTTCTTGATGTTGCGGACGCTGGCGACGGAACCGGCGCGGCCGGTGGGGCCGTGCATGACGCAGGCGTCGAGTTCGACGACACCTTCTTCGTTGGGGAGGCCGCCATAGCCGACGCTCGTGTCGTTGGGATCGTCTTCGACGGTAGTGACGCCCTGCACCACCGCTTCCAGCGTATCGCCGCCCCTTTGGATGACGGCCATGGCCCGTTCACAGGCCAACATTCCGTTTGCGCTCGAGATCACAATGTTCTTCGGCGCGCTCTGCATCGCCTGCGCCGCCATTGGTAAGGCGGCGCTCGACAACAACCAGTCCCGTCTCCGCATCGGAAGACCCCCTCTCGCGTTCGCTACACTGAAACTTTATGAAATGGTGGTTGCTCGCGTTCATCACGCTAGCCTCCTTATTTTTGTGCGCGGCGCAGGACCAGCGCAAGCAGAAGGGGGCGCTGCTCAACGTGGTTGAGTGCAAAGCCGTGCGCCGCGAGGACACGATTCTGCTCGACGCCAAGCTGAGAAACGATGGCGAAGACAGCATCAAGGACGTGGTTTTGACGATTTACTTCGTGGGGCCAGGGAAGAAAGTAGTAGCCACCCGCAAGACGGACATCGATGCAACGGACATCGAGCCGGGCGGGGAGGCCGAGATCAGCCTGGAGACCCCATTTCCGGCACGCGCCATTGCGATCCGGTTTGAGACCCGGACGCGGATGGAGCGCTGGATCGACTTAAAGAACAACGGACCGTTCCCTATCGAATAAGGAACGGCGGAAAGACACACCTATGAGAGAAATCATCACCCCGGGCGGCGCCCTGGAAGGCACAGTCCGTCTGCCGGGCGACAAGTCCATTTCCCACCGCTACGGCATGCTGGCCGCAGTTGCGGAGGGCACCTCGACGATCCACAACTACTCTTCGGGCGCCGACTGCCATTCCACGCTGGGCTGCGTGCGGTCGCTGGGGATCGAGGTGGAGGTGGACGGCCGGCAGGTGAAGGTCCAAGGCCGCGGGATTCATGGATGGCAGGCGCCTTCGACCGATCTGGATGCGGGCAACAGCGGATCGACGATCCGGATGATATCGGGGCTGCTGGCGGGGCAGCCGTTCACGAGCCGGCTGATTGGGGACGAGAGTCTTTCGCAGCGGCCGATGCAGCGGATCATGGGTCCGCTGACGCAGATGGGAGCGACGCTGACGGCTCGCGACGGGAAGTATCCGCCGCTGGAGATTCGCGGGACGGCGTTGAAGCCGATTGATTACACGCTGCCGGTGGCGAGTGCGCAGGTGAAGAGCTGCGTGCTGATGGCCGGGCTGACGGCGGAAGGGGAGACGACGGTCCACGAATCGGCCACGACGCGGGATCACACGGAAGTGGCGTTGCGGGAGTTCGGGGTCGAGATCGAAACGGGGCGGGGCTGGGCCCGGGTGAAGGGTCCGGCGCGGCTGGAGGCCCGGGAGCTGACGGTGCCGGGCGATATTTCGTCGGCGGCGTTCTTCCTGGTGGCCGGCGCGATTGTGCCGGGGTCGAAGCTGGTGCTGCAGGATGTGGGTTTGAATCCGACGCGGGCGACGTTGATCGAGTTCCTGGTCTCGATGGGCGTGGACGTGAAGGTGCTGGACATGCGGATGAGCAATGGTGAGCCGCGGGGCGACCTGCTGGTGCAGGGGTCGAAGCTGAAGGGCGGGTTGATTGAGAAGCAGTGGGCGGCGGCTCTGATCGATGAGATTCCGGTGCTGGCGGTGTTGGGCGCGGTGAGCGCCGACGGGCTGACGGTGCGGGATGCGTCGGAGCTGCGGATCAAGGAATCGGACCGGATTGAGACGGTGGCGACGAATCTGCGGAAGCTGGGCGTGACGATTGAGACAACGCCGGACGGGTTTCACATTCCGGGCGGGCAGGGCTTCCATTCGGCGGAGGTGGAGAGCTACCACGACCACCGGATTGCGATGGCGTTCGCGATTGCGGCGCTGCGGGCGGACGGGCCGGTGGCTATCAATGGATCGGAAGCGGCGTCGGTGAGTTTCCCGGAATTCTGGAGTACACTGCGAGGGATCATTTCTTGAGCCGCGTGGTGGAGCCCTCCGTGGTGGATGACCCGAATCCTACTCCAGAACCTGACCCTGGCCGGACTGGTCCACGATCTGAATAACGTCTTCGAGACGATTTCGGAAGCGGCTGAACTGGTGTCGGGTGATCCGCAATCGCGCGCGCTGGCGCAGGCGATTCACCGGAGCGTGGACAGGGGCCGGCGGATTGTGGGTCTGTATGTGGACCAGAGCCGTTCGGGTCCGGAGATCGACCTGGTGGTGGAGCGGGCGGCGACGTTTCTGCAGGACTTCCTGACGCATCTGCCGGGCACCAAAGTGAAAGTGATCCGGAAGGTACCGGCGGGCCTGCGGCTGCAGGGCGAGCCGAGCGATTGGGAGCGGGTGTTTATGAACCTGTTCCTGAATGCGGCACAGGCGATGAAGGAGAACGGCGGGGGCGAGATCGAGGTGGTGGCGCAGGCTGCCGACGGGTCAGTGGAGTTGCGGGTATCGGACAACGGCCCGGGGATTCCGGACGCGATTCTCGGGAAGATCTTCAAGCCCCGGTTTTCCACGCGGAGCAAGCACGGCGGGCTGGGTCTGCACATCGTACATACGATCACGCAGCAGTGCGGCGGGACCGTGAAGGCGGAGAACCGGAAGGACGCGGTTGGGGCGTTGTTCACGATCACGGCGCCGGTGGCCTGAGATCAGGCTTCGCGGGAGCTGCGCAAGAGTCCGTCGAGGGCGGAGATGAACTCGGTCATTTTGGACTGTTTGGGCAGGAAGTAATAGGGTTCAGCCCCGGCCAGTTTGGCGCGGGCAGCTTCCTGATCCTGACCGCTCCAGATGATGATGCGCAGCCGGGGGAACATGGAGCGGATGCCGCGCATCATCTCCTTGGCTTTCATGCCGGGGACATGGAGGTCGAGGATGACGGCGTCGAGCGCCATGCCGACCTGTTCGCAGAGCCCCCAGGCTTCGGCGGCGTTGTCGGCGGAGAATACGGTGTAACCGGCGCGGCGGAGCATCTTCTCGGCCATATCGCGGACGACGGCCTCATCCTCCACGAGCAGGACGGTGGCGGCGGGCATGGTTGCGCCGGTTGGGGCGGACTGAGGACCGGAGGCCATGTGCCAATCGGCGATGGGGGGCAGGGTGACCCGGAGGAAGGCGCCTTCGGGCGACAACCGGGATTCCAACTGGCCGCCGTGGGACTGGACGATGCCCTGGGAGGCGGTGAGACGGAGGGCGGAGGCTTCGGCGCCGGCGGTGGAGGCGGCGTAAGCGAGCTGTTCCTGGTCGATGGGTCCGGCGGACTCGACTTCCAAGGCAAGACGAGGGGCGGAGGGGGTTTCGTCGAAGACGGTGCGGAGACGGAGTTCCCCGCCGAGTTCTCCCATACGTTCGCAGGCGATCCAGGCGAGATTGAGCAGGAGTTGGCGGAGTTCTCCGGCGGAGCCCGAGACGGGCGGAGCGTTCCTGGCGAGGGAGACTTTGACCTCGCAGCCCTGGGGCACCGAAATGCGCAGGAGTTCGCTCATTTCCTGGATGATGAGATTGAGGCTGACGGACTGCCGGGGAGCACCTTCCTGATTGCGGGCATAGGCGAGCATCTGTCTGGTGAGATCGCCGGCGCGCTGGGAGGCGCTGTCGATCTGGGTGAGGGTATAGCGGAGGCTGTCGGGCAGGTTGCGGTCCATCTGGGCGAGTTGGGCGTTGCCCTGGATGGCGGCGAGGAGGTTGTTGTAGTTGTGAGCCAGTGCTCCGGCGAGACCACCTAGGGTTTCGAGGCGCTGGGCGCGGCGGAGCCGTTCGTCGAGGGGCGGTTGTTTCGGGCCGGCGTCTTCGATGCGCAGGCGGAGAGCGAGCAACCTGACGGCGAGTTCCCGCGTCTCGCAATTCAGGTGAATGTAATCATCCGCACCCGCAGCAAGGATCCGTCCGATGTCGGAGGGCTCTGTCCATTCGCCGGCAGCGAGCAGCACGGCGCCGGGCGCGAGCATCTGGCGGGCGGCGCGCACTTCTTCGGCGGCCCCGTCGAGTGGCCTCCTGGGGCAGATCACATGAAGCGTTTCGGAGGCCTCGCCGGGCGAAACCGGGAGACCGTCCGGAGTCGAAACGCACCCTAGCGACTCGGCCCGAAGGCGCAGAGCCCGCCCGGTGTCGAGCATGGGGAAGGGCCAGTGAATCTTCATTGCATCGCTAATACCAACGGATTAGTCTATCCCAGTCAGCCGAATGATTCTTCGATTCTTTTGCGTCCTCTTCGTCCCAATCGCGGTGATGCTTGCGCAGAACACCGCTCAGGATCCCTCAGCGATCATACGCCGCAGCCTGGAGCGAGACCGGCTGAACACGGCGCGGGCCAAAGACTATACCTACACTCAGCGCGCGGAAAAGCGCGATCTTGACTCAAAGGGCAAGGTCAAGAATACCGAATCGGACACATTCGATGTGATCATGATCGGCGAACGGCCTTACAGCCGCAAGATCGCGCACAACGACAGGCCGCTGCCGGAGAAGGAGGCGGCCCGGGCGCAACAGGAGTTCGATAAAGAGCTGAAGAAGCGGCAGCAGGAGAATCCGGAGCAGCGGCAGAAGCGGATGGCGGAAGAGGAGAAGCGGCGGGCCGAGGGCCGTGCGTTTCTGTCCGAGATTCCGGATGCGTTCCAACTGACGCTGGTGGGGACGGATTCGGTGGACGGTCATGCCGCCTGGATCATCGACGCGCAACCGCGGCCGGGCTACAAGGGCAAGGCGCGGCGCTGGGAGCTGCTGACGAAGTTCAAGGGCCGGATCTGGGTGGACCAGCAGGAGTATCAGTGGGTACGGGTGGAGGCGGAGACGATTGCCCCGGTCTCGTTCGGCTGGGTGCTGGCGCGGCTGGATCCTGGGGCGAAGCTGACATTCCGGCAGGCGCGGATCAACTCGGAGGTGTGGCTGCCGGTGCATGCGTTGACGCATGTGGATGCGCGACTGGGGCTGGTGAAGAAGATGCGCGCCGATGTCGAGCTGACCTGGAAGGACTACCGGAAGTTCCAGACGGACAGCCGGGTATTGCCGGCCGGCGAGGCTGTGAGCGAGGCTCCCCCGCAGCGGTAGGGCAGGCGGAGGCGAGGGCTACGCGGCCCGGAGATTCCACCGCGCGCGGCGGTACACTGATGGCGCGGAGAACTCTTTATGGCCAAACAACGTGGCAATGCTAGCGCGCATCCGTCGACCGCCGTGTTGACTCGCGGATTCGACCCGCGCCTCTCAGTTGGTTCAGCCCGGCCGGCGGTGTTCCGGAGCTCTACATACGTATTTCCTACGCCCGAGGCGGCGGAACGCGCCTTCGATCTGGTTTCCGGCCGTGAATCGGTGGAGCCGGGGGAGGTGCCGGACCTGATCTATTCGCGGTTCAATCATCCGAACGCGGAGATTCTGGAGGACCAGATCATCCCGCTGGAGGAAGGGTCCGAGTGGGCGGTGGTGTTCAACTCGGGCATGGCGGCGATCATGACGTCGCTGATGGCTCTGCTGCGGCCGGGGGACTGTCTGCTGTACACGGTGCCGCTGTATGGCGGGACGCAGAACCTGATCCACGACCTGCTGGAGCCGTTCGGGATCCGGTGCCAGCCGGTGGTGGCGGGTCATGGCGCGGATCTGGATGAGGCGATCAAGAACACGCCGAATCTGCGGGTGATTCTGATTGAGACCCCGGCGAATCCGACGATGGTGATGACCGACATCAAGCGGGCCTGCATTCTGGCGAGCGGGCTGGATCCGAAGCCGGTGGTGATGGTGGACAACACGTTCCTGGGTCCGGCATTCCAGCATCCGATTACGCTGGGCGCGGATCTGGTGCTGTATTCGGCGACAAAGTATCTGGGCGGGTTCAGCGACCTGCTGGCCGGGGTGGCGTTGGGCGCGGATCCGGGGATCCAGAAGAAGATCCGGGCCAAGCGCGGATTGTTCGGGAATATCCTGCAGCCGGACGAATGCTGGATTCTGGACGGGCGGCTGCCGACGGTGTCGTTGCGGATGAACCGGCAGAGCAAGAATGCGCAGCGGATCGCGGAGAGCCTGACGCACCGCAAGGAGATCCGGAAGGTTTACTACCCGACGCTGTTTGACGATACGGAGCAGATCAAGATCCGGCTGTCGCAGTGCGACTATCCGGGGGCGATGATTGCCCTGGACCTGAACGGCGGGAAGGCGGCGGCGTTTGAGTTCCTGCGGCGGCTGGAGCTGGCGCACAATGCGGTGTCGCTGGGCGGGATGGAGACGCTGGTGTGCCATCCCGGGAGCACAACGCATTCGGGCTGTTCCGAGGAAGAGCAGAGAATCGCGGGCATCACGAGCGGGCTGGTACGGATCTCAGTGGGTCTGGAAGACTGGCGGGATCTGTTGAGGGACTTCGAGCAGGCGCTGGATCACATCGCGGCGACGGTGCTTATCTAAACAGCACCCGCCAGGTGGTGACCGTGAGAGCGTGAGTGACCATCGCCGCGCGGATGCCGCCCGCGCGGCGAAAGGCAAAGCCGTAGAAGACGCCGGCGACTCCAGCGACGAGGGCGAACTGCCAGTTGGGGAACTGGCGGAAGCCGAGGTGCGCTAGTCCGAAGAGGATGGAAGCGGCGACGATGCCGATCCACTGCTGGAGAAGTCCGCGGAAGAAAAACTCCTCACTAAGCGCGACGACCCAGAAGATGCCAACGAAGGTGCCGACGGCGCGGAAGGTGGTTTCCTGCCAGGTCCAGGGCGGCCAGGTGAAGGTGGCGAAGCCGGTGAGGGAAGCCAGGACGAAGACCACAGGGAGAAGAGCGAGGTAGACGATGGCGCCGATCTTCCACTCATTGAGTTTGGGCCAGAAGCCGAAGCCGATGCCCTCGGGCTTGCGGTCGTTCAGAACGGCGAGGACGCCGGCGCGGATCCAGAGGAGCTGGCCGAGGAATTCGAGGCGGATGTCGGGGTGGGGCCGTGCGTAGACGTAGGCGAACGATTTGAAGATGAGGGGCGCGGCCATGAGGACGACGAAGCCAGTGTCGGAGAATCGATTGCGCGGCAGCAGGACGAACCAGTAAGAGACGACGCCGATGGCGGTGAGGATGGCGACGACGCCGGCCCAGTCGAGCAGGTGGAAGGGCAGGGCGTAAAGGAGGTACGGGACGGGTGCGAAGAGGGTGACGCGCTCACGGGTCCACCAGTGGCGGGCACGCTCGGAGGCCAGGCTGAGGTAAGCGGCCACTTCGAGGAGGACGGCGGCCGCTACCCAGGGGAGCAAGCCTGCGATATCCTCCATTCCAGTGGGCAGCCACATGGTCGCACTCATCATAGCCATCCTAACCTTACAGACGGAGCCACCGCCCGACTTATTGCGGCAGGTGGCACAGCGGGAAGCCGAGACGGAGACGGTGCGGAGCCAGTATCTGTACCGGCAGTCGGTGAACATCGAAGAGTACGCGGAACGGGGCCGGATGGCGGGGAGCTACCGGGAGCTGCGCGAGGTGATTTTTTCCCCGACAGGTGAGCGGACGGAACAGTTTGCGGAGAAGCCGATGTCACGGCTGCAACGGCTGATCCTGACCGATGAGGACTTTCACGATATCCGGAACATTCAACCGCTGCTGCTGACGCCGGAGCTGTTGCCGCGGTATCTGGTGAAGTTCCGGGGCGAAGAGAAGGTCGATGGGGTGGATTGCTGGGTGCTGAGTCTGCAGCCGCGGCAGATTCTCATGGGGATGCGGCTGTTCGAGGGGGAGATGTGGGTGGACAAGCAGTCGCTGGGGGTGGTGCGGACGTACGGGCAGGCGGTGCCTCCGATTTACTCGAAGGGTCAGGAGAATCTGTTTCCGCGGTTTACCACGCTGCGGAGGGCTTTGGATGGGGTCCATTATTTTCCGGTGTTGACGCATGCGGATGACATGCTGCCGTTCAAGGCGGGTCCGTTGCGGATCAAGCTGACGATCCGGTATTCGGAGTATCGGAAGTTTGGGAGCGAGTCGACGATTACGTTTGATGCTCCGGTGGTGAAGTAGGGGTGGTCAGGGGATTGAGGGATTGGATGGGGGGTGTTGGGGGCGCGGCGTGACTTTGGCGGGGGTCTTGCTCGGGCGGGGGTTGGATGGGTTGGGGTGGGGATGATTGCGGAGTTGGTGATTGGATGGGAGTCGTTGGTGGATTGCGGCGGGCCCTGGGCAATGCCCAGGGGAATGCTGGGGCGGGGGTTGGATGGGGTGGGGTGGGGCCGGAAGTGCGGAATTGGTGACTGGATGGGGGTGTAGGGTAGAGCTATTTGGGCTTCAGGGCCGCTTCCAGGAGGGCGGCGGCTTCGGTGAAGCCTCCGGCTCTTGCCAGTTCCAGGGGGGTGCGGCCCGCTTTGTTGCGGAGTCGGGGGTTGGCGCCTCGGGCTAGCAGGACCTGCACAACTTCCAACCGGCCCCAACTGGCGGCGACGTGCAATGGCGTGGAGCCGCTATCGGCGTCCGGGACGTCCAGTTTCGCACCTTTGTCCAGGAGCAGTTCCACGACCGACTTCTGGCCCGCCAGCGCCGCGTCGTGCAGGGCAGTCGAACCCGCCGGGGTGATGGCGTTCACATCCGCGCCGTGCTCGATGAGGAGTTCCACGATCTGGCGATGGCCTTTCAGGGCCGCGTCGGAGAGTAGAGGTTTCGGGTTGGCTCCCAGAGACAGCATCATCGCGACTACGTCCGTTTGGCCCCGGAGGACTGCTTCGCGGAGCTGGCGTTCCATGCTGAGGGGTGCGCCCTTGGCGGAGAGCAGCTCCATCACGCGGGTGTGCTTGTAGCGCAAAGCCTCGTCCATGGGGGTGGCGTTGGAGTTGTCCTTGGCATTCACATCCGCGCCGGCGGCGAGGAGGACTTCGACGACGTCGGAGTGGCCTTTCACCGCGGCTTCGTGGAGGGGCGTCTGGCCGGTCTCTTCGCTGCGGATGTTCACCTTGGCTCCGCGATCGACGAGGAGTTTGACGACGTCGGCGTGGCCCTTCCAGGCGGCCTCGTCGAGGGGGGTGGAGCCGCTGGCGTCGCGGACGTTGACGTTCGCACCCTTGTCCAGGAGTAGCTGGACGAGTTCGAGGTGGCCGCGGTTGGCGGCGAGGTGGAGGGCCGTGGCTCCGTTCTTGTACGCCGCGTTGAGATCGGCACCGTTTTTGAGCAGGATCTCGACGACCTGCCGGCGATTCATGAGAACGGCGTAGTGGAGGGGCGTGGAGCCGGCCTCTTTGTGGCGGGCGTTCACATTTGCTTTGTAGCTGATGAGGAGTTCGACGATGGCGGCTTCGCCGCTCCAGGCGGCGTCGTGGATGGGTGTTCCGCCCAGTGTGTCGTAGGCATTGGGATCTGCACCCTTGGAGAGGAGCGTGGCTACGGTCTCGATGTCTCCGCTGCGGGCGGCGGTGTGGAGATCGGAGAAGCAGAGGAAGGCCAGCAGCAGGGGGGCGATCATGGGTAGACCGGGAGGCGGCGCCGCGGGTGGCACCGCCTCAGTACGATCGTAGTCCTAAACGGATTGCGTGGATTCTTCGCGAATCGCCATGGGCACGTAGTCGCGCTCGTCGTAGCCGAGGTAGACCTGACGGGGGCGGACGATGCGCTGTTCGGGATCGAGAATCTGTTCTTCCCACTGGGAGAGCCAACCCGGTGTGCGGGGGATGGCGAACAGCACGGGGAACATTTCGGTGGGGAAGCCCATGGCCTGGTAGATGAGGCCGGAGTAGAAGTCGACGTTGGGATAGAGCTTGCGCCCGATGAAGTAGTCGTCCTCGAGGGCGATGCGTTCAAGTTCGAGGGCGATGTCGAGCAGCGGGTTGCGGCCGGTGACTTCAAACACTTCGAACGCGACCTTCTTGATGATCTTGGCGCGGGGGTCGTAGTTCTTGTAGACGCGGTGGCCGAAGCCCATGAGGCGCTGGCCTTCGCCGGCTTTGACGCGGCGGATGAACTCGGGCACGCGGTCCTTGGAGCCGATTTCGACGAGCATCTTGAGAACAGCTTCGTTGGCGCCGCCGTGGAGCGGGCCGTAGAGGGCGGCGGCAGCGCCGGCGAGGGCGGTGAAGGGGTCGCAGTGGCTGGAGCCGATGCCGCGCATGGTGGTGGTGGAGCAGTTCTGCTCATGGTCGGCGTGCAGGATGAAGAGGACGTCCATGGCACGCTCCAGCACGGGGTTGGGCTTGAACTTCGTTTCCGTGCCCTTGAACATCATGTTCAAGAAGTTGCCGGCGTAGCTGAGGTCGTTGTCGGGGTAGGCGAACGGCATGCCGACCGAGTGGCGGTGGCAGAACGCGGCGATGGTGGGCATTTTGGCCACCATGCGCTCGAACTGGATGACGCGGTTCTGGGCGTCGAAGATGTTTTTGACTTCGCGGTAGAAGGTGGAGAGGGCGGCCACGGTGGAGAGGAAGGCGCCCATGGGGTGGGAGTCGTGGCGGAAGCCGTCGATGAACTTCTTGGTCTGCTCGTGGATGATGGTGTGGCTGAGGACCGTGCGCTTGAAGTCGTCGAGCTGAGAGCGGGTGGGGAGTTCTCCGAAGTAGAGAAGGTAAGCCACCTCGAGGAAGTCGCTCTGTTCGGCGAGCTGCTCGATGGGATAGCCCCGGTAGCGCAGAATGCCTTTGTCCCCATCGATGAACGTGATCCGGCTTTTGCAGGCGGCGGTGTTCATGAAGCCTGGGTCGTAGGCCATGAGCCCGAAATCTTCCGGGTCGGTTTTGATCTTCCGGAGGTCTGTGGCTTTGATGGTTCCATCCTCGATCGGAACTTCGTAGGTCTTACCGGTTCGGTTGTCTGTAATAGAGAGGGTGTCAGGCATAGAGCTACCGCTAACGAAAATTAGTGCCGGGGTGAAACAACGACAATTCTAGCTCATCAGATGTTTCGGACGCGCAGGGCGACGCAAAAGCCCTATAATCCGACACATGGCTGCACGTTTCAGGTCCCTCGCCCCTCGTGTGTTCACTCTCACCGTTTTCTGTGCCGTGCTGGGCTTCGCGCAGGCGAAGAGGCCCATCCTGCACAAGGATTTCGATGCCTGGCGTTCGATTACCGGCCAGACGCTGTCGCGGGACGGCAAGTTTCTGGCGTATGCGTACATGCCGCAGGATGGAGACGGGGACCTGGTTGTCCGCGAACTGGCCACGGGTCAGGAGTGGCGGCAGAGTGTGGGGGCGCTACCCCCTCCGGCGATTGTTCCGGTGGATGTGGAGACGCCGCCACCGCCGCGTACGGTGAAGATCAGCTTCACGAGCGACGGGCAGTATCTGGTGGCGCAGACCTATCCTTCCAAAGCCGCGACGGAACAGGCGAAGAAGGCGAAGAAACGCGCGGAAGAGATGCCGAAGCAGGGTCTGCTGATTCTGAAGCTGGGCGGCGGCGAAGCGGTGCGCGTGGAGAGTGTCAAGAGCTTCCAGGTGCCGGAGAAGGGCGGGCCGTGGCTCGCATACCTGAAAGAAGCCGCGGTGCCCGCGAAGCCGACTGATGCCGTGAAGACGACGGAGCAGGACGGCGACAGCGAGGATCAGGCGCGTGGGGCGGCCGGACGGGGCGCAACGGGCGGCAAGAAGGAATTTGGCACGGATCTGGTGCTGCGAGACCTGACCAAGGCGGACGGCGGCGAGCGGACGTTTTCAAACGTGTCGGAATACACGATGGCGCGGGATGGCAACACGCTGATCTACGCGGTTTCTTCCAAGAAAGAAGAGGAGAACGGAGTCTACGCGGTTTCGGCCGGGAAAGAAGGAGCCGCGGCGGCGCTGGCGTCGGGCAAGGGCAAGTATTCCAAGATCTCGTGGAGCCGCGAGCAGGACAAGGTGGCGTTCCTGTTTGAGAAGAGCGCGATGTTTTGGGACGGTTCGGCCGGCAAGGCCGTGGAAGTGGTGAACGCGCAAACGGCGGGGCTGCCGGCGGGCATGGTGGTGAGCGACAAGGGCGCGGTGAGCTTCTCGCGCGATGGGAAGAGGTTGTATCTGCCCGTGGCAGTGCCGCCGAAGGCGGAGAAGCCGGCGGAAGAGGCAACGGCCGCGGAAGACAAGGTTCTGATGGACCTGTGGCGCTGGAACGATGATCTGGTGCAACCCATGCAGAAAGTGCGGGCGAACCAGGAGCGGAACCGGACGTATCGCGGGGTGTACGATATCGCGGCCAAGAAGTATGTCCAACTGGCGACGCCGGCGATGCAGACGGTGTTGCCGACAGACGACGGGCGGATGGGCCTGGGGATGGATGACCGGCCCTGGCGGAGGATGATCGACTTCGACTCGACGTACCAGGACGTGTATCTGGTGGACGGCAGCAGCGGCCAGCGGAAGCTGATGCTGCGGCAGTTGCCGGGGGGCGGCGGTCCGGGCGGCGGGCTGCAGATTGCTCCGGACGGGAAGCACGCGTTCTACTTCAATACCAAGTCGTGGCACCTGATGACGCTGCCGGAGGGCGCTTCGAAGAACGTGAGTTCGTCGCTGGGCGTGGCGTTTTATGACGAGGAAGACGACACGCCGAATCCGCCGGGATCGTATGGGCACTCGGGGTGGGCGAAGGACAGCCAGAGCTTCTTCGTGAACGACCACTACGACGTATGGCAGATCTTCGTGGATGGGCGGCCGGCCCGCAATCTGACGTCGGGCGAGGGGCGGAAGGCGAAGATCCAGTTCCGGCTGCAACGTGTGGATGCGGTAGACGAGAGTGAAGACCGCGGCGTGGATGCGGCAAAGCCGTTCACGTTCCGGGCCGAGAGCGAAGAGACGCGGGAGAGCGGGTTCTACCGGGTGACGGGGCTGGGCGCTCCGCAGCGGCTGCTGTGGGGCGCGAAGAACTACCGGTTTGCGACGCGGGCGAAGGAAGCCGATGTCCTGCTGGTGACGGCATCGCGATTCGATGAGTTTCCTGATCTGCAGGTGACGGACACGAACTTCGCGGCTCCCAGGAAAGTGAGCAACGGCGGAGCGCAGATGGAGCCGTTCCTGTGGGGCCAGGGTGAGCTGGTCTCGTACAGAAACACGGATGGCGTGCAATTGCAGGCCGCCTTATACAAGCCGGCGAACTTCGACCCGAAGAAGAAGTACCCGATGATCGTGTACATCTACGAGAAGCTGTCGCAGAGCGTGCATACGTTCGTCGAACCGACGGCCGAGCCATAACATCAACTTCAGCCAGTACACGTCGCAACGGGTAATGATTCTGACGCCGGACATTGTGTACTCGGTGGGGCATCCGGGGCAGAGTGCGCTGAAGTGCGTGCTACCGGCGATCCAGTCGGTGGTGGATCTGGGGTTCGTCGACGAGAAGCGCCATCGGCATCCAGGGTCATAGCTGGGGCGGCTACCAGATTGCGTACATGGTGACGCAGACGAACCGGTTCAAGGCGGCGGAGGCCGGGGCTCCGGTGGGCAACATGACGTCGGCCTATAGCGGGATCCGGTGGGGCAGCGGGATGCCGCGGCAGTTCCAGTACGAGAAAACGCAGAGCCGCATCGGGCCGTCGTTGTACGACAATCCGCTGATGTACATCGAGAACTCGCCGATTTTCCAGGTGAAGCGGGTGGAGACGCCGATGCTGATCCTCCATGACGACAACGACGATGCGGTGCCGTGGTATCAGGGGATCGAGTTCTTCCTGGCACTGCGGCGGACTGGGCAAGGAAGCCTACCTGATGAACTACAACGGCGAGTTGCACGGGTTGCGGCGACGGCCGGATCAGAAGGACTATGCGATGCGCATGCAGCAGTTCTTCGATCACTTCCTGAAGGATGCGGACAAGCCGGAGTGGATGGAGAAGGGGATCCCGTTCATTGAGAGAGAAGAAGAGAAAGAGCGGTTTGAGAAGCGGACGGATCAACGCTGAGCCATGGAGACCGAGCGTCTGGTGCTGTTGCCATGGCAGGTGGGGGACGAGTGGCTGCTGGAGCCGCTGGCGACGGATCCGGTGGTGATGAGGTACATCACCGGCGGAGCGCCGGATGACGGCGGAGCAGATTCGAGGGGTTCGTGGGCCGGCAGGTTGCGCTGTATGCCGAGCTGGGGTTGTGCCGCTGGCGGCTCCAGTTGAAGGAGACGGGGGAGACGATCGGGTTTACGGGTGTAGGCCGGCTGACGGGGATGGATGAACTGGAGATCGGCTGGTGGCTGGCGCCGGTGCATTGGGGACATGGCTATGCGACGGAGGCCGGCAGAGTGGCCCTGCGGGATGCCTTTGAACGGTGCGGTCTGCCGAAGGTGATTTCGATTACGCGGCCGGAGAATGTGGCGTCGCAGCGGGTGATGCAGCGAATCGGGCTGTATTACGAAGGGCGGCGGGTGCACGCCGGCCTGGAGCATGTCGTGTACGCGGCCACTCGCGGGGCGTGGCGGACTGGTTAGCCCGTCGCTTACGCTCCGGGGGTAGTCCGCATTGGCGGTCTTCGGGGCTCTGGGTACTCTATTGAAGACGCGGCGGAGACGGGTGCCCGCTTACTGACGTGCGCGGTTCGCAGTGCCGTCGGGACCCCTTCCTGACGGTCGGTGTTCGTTGCGGCTTGTTCGCGCGGTTGAAGACGACGAATAGCCCGCCGCTTCCGCTTCGGGCGATGGAGTGGTTAGACCGCTCGGGCGGCGGTGGCGGAGATCGCCTGGCCGGCGGTTTCGCGGAGGAAGGCGACGCCTTCGCTGGCGATGGAATCCACAGTGGGGGCGAGGTCGCGCCAGATGCAGGCCGCGGCTGCGATTTCGGGGACGCGGGAGCCGAAGCTTTCGATGACGCACCAGTCGTCGTAGCCCGTGTCGCGGAGCGCGGCGAAGACATCGGTCCATTCCACATTGCCGGTGCCGGGGATGCCGCGATCATTCTCACAGGTGTGGACGTGCGCGATGTGCTGGCCGAGTCCGCGGATGGCGTCGCCGGCGTGTTTGTCTTCGATGTTGGAGTGGAAGGTATCGAAGAGGATGCCGATGTAAGGGTCGTGGATTTCGGCGCAGAGTTTCGCGCCATCGGCGGCGGTGTTGAGGACGTAGGTTTCGAAGCGATTGAGGGGTTCCACGGCGAGGGTGACGTCGTGGGCGCGGAGAGTGGGCGCCAGCGCCTTGAGCTCGTCGACGCCACGCTTCCATTCGTCCTCGGTGCGGCGGCGGCCGGGCAGGTAGCCGACGGGCGAAGAGAGATCAGGGCCCGACGAAGACCGGGGAATCGATCTCGGCGGCGGTTTCGATGCCGCGTTTCATGAACTCGCGAGCACGGGCGCGAATGGCTGGATCGTCCGTGACGAGGCTGACGTCACCAGTGAGGGCGGAGCAGAAGGTGACTTCCAGACCTTCGTTGTGGGCGGCTTCGCGGATGAGCCGGGCGGGGAAGCCCTCAAAGGCGAATCGGGCGACCTCCACGCCGTCGAAGCCCCAGGACTTGATCTTCGCCAGCAGGGCAGATGGTCCAAATCAAACGCGGCGGTCCAGAGGAGAGTATTGATGCCGAATTTCATAATGCGGGGTCCTTAGGATTGACGGTTGCCGAACAGGGTCCGGCGGGCGCGGTCCGCCGGGCGTTTGCACGATGAGGGGAAGCGGCCCGCGGCCCAGGTTGTGGGGCTGAGGTTGGCTTTCATAGAGTGCCTTCGAGCTTATCGCATCGGTTCATAGAGCGGGGTCCTCGGAGAAGATGCGGAGGAGTTCGAGCGGCTTTTTGTCGCTGGTATTGCGGACTTCGAGGCCACGGCGGGCTCGCTCGCCCGTGATGAAGACCTCGTCGGGGGTGAGTTTGCCTTCGTGCAGGACGTGGGGTGCCTGGATTTCGACCTTGGCAATGAGGCCCTGGCCGCGAAGGCAGAGGAGAACCAGGGGGCCTTTGTACTGGAGATGGCTGGTTTCCCCGGGGCCGAGGACCCAACGGTCGGACACGGGTCCGAGTTCGACATCGTCGAGGGGCTGGAGGGTGAGGTCGCCCTTGGTCCAGCGGGCGAGGACGTTCCAGTCGGGCGCTTGCGGGCCGAGGTACCAGTCGTGGAGTTTGTCGAAGGCATCGCGCAGGGGGATGCGGCGGGCGCCGATGGCGATGGAGCTGAGATGGGGCTCGGTGATGGAGGCGATCCAGCGTTCGCCGTTTTCCGCGAAGTTGGGCGAGGCGAACGACGCCCTCTCCGGCCGCTACGGCTCCGCGCAATAGGGTGACGCTCGGCATGACGGCTCCATCCTACACCTGGGACGGGTGCGGTGGCGGGGAGGCCTCACTGAGGGAGAGGTGGGCCGACCGGGGGGTCGGCTGCGGACCTGGGGGTCCGCCGTCCCGAGGGTTGGAGGGTTTGGAGTGGGGTGCGGGTGTTCCTCTTGCTGGCGGCGAACTCGGAGCCGACCGGGGGGTCGGCTGCGGACCTGGGGGTCCGCCCTCCCGAGGGTTGGAGGGTTCGGGGCAGGGTGTGGGTGTTCCTCTTGGTAGCAGCGAAGGCAGAGCCGACCAGGGGGTCGGCTGCGGACCTGGGGGTCCGCCCTCCCGAGGGGTGGGGGGTTTGGAGTGGGGTGCGGGTGTTCCTCTGGCTGGCGGCGACGGGGGAGCCGACCGGGGGTCGGCCGCGGACCTGGGGGTCCGCCGTCCCGAGGGGTGGAGGGTTTGGAGTGGGGTGCGGGTGTTGCTCTTGCTGGCGGCGAAGGGGGAGCCGACCTGGGGTCGGCTGCGGACCTGGGGGTCCGCCCTCCCGAGGGGTGGAGGGTTTGGAGTGGGGTGTGGGTGTTCCTCTTGCTGGCGGCGAAGGCGGTGCCGACCGGGGGGTCGGCTGCGGACCTGGGGGTCCGCCGTCCCGAGGGTTGGAGGGTTCGGGGCAGGGTGTGGGTGTTCCTCTTGGTAGCAGCGAAGGCAGAGCCGACCAGGGGGTCGGCTGCGGACCTGGGGGTCCGCCTTACCAATGCGGCGGAGTCGAAGGCGGGGGCTAGACCATGCTGGCGCCGCCTCCGGCCTGGATGTTCTGGCCGGTGATCCAGCGAGCTTCGTCCGTGCAGAGCCAGGTTGCGACTTCGGCGACGTCGGCCGGTTGGCCCACGCGGCCTAAGGGGGACATGCCGGCGGCAATGCCGACCAGGGTGGGGAACTGGTTCAACATGTCCGTATCGGTGAAGCCGGGGGAGACGGTGTTGACGGTGATGCCGCGGGGGCCGAGTTCGCGAGCGAGGATCCGGCTGAATTGTTCGATGGCCGCCTTACTCCCACAGTAGATGCCGCCCCCGGCGGGACTGGCGACGGTGGCTCCGGTGGAGACGGAGACGATGCGGCCGCCTTCGCGGAGGCGGAGGGAGGCTTCGCGGCAGCAGAAGTAGGTGCCGCGGGCGTTCACGGAGAAGATCTGGTCGTACTGCTCTTCTCGTCGATTGCGCCACGGGTTGGAAGTTGGCGACCCCGGCGTTGTTGATGAGGATGTCGATGGGGCCAAAGGCGGCTTCGGCGGCGTCGAAGAGGCGGCGGATGTCGGCCACTTCGGCGATGTCGGCCTGCACAGCGAGGCCGCCGATCTCAGCCGAGAGAGCTTCGGCCTCGGCAGCGGAGCGGGTGTAGTTGACGACGACCCGGGCGCCTTCGGCGGCGAGGCTGGAGGCGATGGCGTGCCCGATACCGCGCGAGGCGCCGGTGACAGATGGCGGTCTTCCCGCTCAATCGCTGTGAGGACATGCAAGCAGGATAGCGCCCGGACGCGGGGTCCGGGCGCGGCCTGCTACTGGAGTTGAACCTTCAGGATGGTGAGCGAGTGCTTCGGGAAGGTGTAGTTGAAGCCGTTCTTCTCGACCTTGGCAGTGTAGGTGGAGGTGGCGGGGACGATCTTCTTGTCGGCGCCGAAGGTGTGGGTGGCCTTGAAGTCGTCGTAGTTCATCGTCCAGACGCCGACGTTGGGCTTGACGGCGCCTTCGACGTTGTCGAGGCGGGTGGCGATGTCCATCTTCTCGCTGCGATTCAGCACGTTGACGTAGAGGGCGTTCTCTTTGGTGTTGTGAGTGACGGAGACGTCGAGATAGCCGAGCGGCTTGCGGCCGGGCCCGGGTGTATAGGTGGGAGAGGTGACCAGCGCACTGAGGGACATGTTGTTGCGCTGTTTGCCGTACTCGGCGATGGGGAAGAAGATGGGCTGCAGGAAGAGGCCCTGTTTCGTTGGTGAAGATGGGGGCGATGACGTTGACGAGCTGGGCGAGGTTCGCCATTTTGACGATGTCGGCGCGGCGGATGAAGGAGTTGAAGAACATGCCCATGGCGAGGGCGTCTTCGTAGTTGTACATCTCCTCAAGGCGGGTGGAGCCGGTGGCGAACTCGCTATCGCCGCGGGCACGATACCAGACGTTCCACTCGTCGTAGGCGATGTAGATGGGGCGCGGATTGCGCTGCCCGGCCTGGGCGGCCTGAATGAGGCCGGCGACGACTTCGATGCGCTCGTCCAGATCCTGGGAGGCAGCGAGGAAGCGTTCGAAATCGTCCTCGCGGTTGCCAATGTAGGTGTGGAGCGAGATGTAGTCGATTTCGCTGCGCAGGTGCTGGAGGATCTCGCGGTTCCAGGCGATCCAGTCGGCGTTGGCCCCGAAGTTAGCAGGAGCCGCTGGCGATCAACTGGATGGAGGAGTCGACGCGGCGCATCGCCTTGGCGGCTTCGAGGGCGAACTTCGAGTAATCCTCGGCGTTCTTGTGGCCGAGTTGCCAGGGTCCGTCGATCTCGTTGCCGAGACCCCAGATCTTCACGTCGTAGGGTTTGTCACGGCCGTTCTTGCGGCGTTGATCGGCCCAGTAGGTGCTGCGGCTCTCGTTGACGTATTCGACCCATTCGCGGGCTTCGTTGACGGTGCCGTAGCCGGCGTTGATGCAGATGTAGGGGGTCGACGCCGAGGCGTTCGCAGTATTGGAGGAACTCATCGGTGCCGAAGCGGTTCGAGTCGAGGTCGCCCCAGGCGTGGTCCGGGCGGACGGGCCGCTGGGCCTTGGGTCCGATGCCGTCCTTCCAGTTGTAGCCGGAGGCGAAGTTGCCACCGGGCCAGCGGAGCAGGGAGACGCCGAGGTTTTTGGTAGCTTCCATGACGTCTTTTCTGAAACCGCTTGCATCGGAAAGCGAGCTGCCTTCCTCGTAGATGCCGCCATAGATGCAGCGGCCGAGGTGTTCGGCGAAATTGCCGAACATGTACGGATGGACTTCGCCGACTTTGCGGTCTGTGTCGATCTTGATGCGAGCCTGAGGGCTCTGGGCGTGGGCTAGCGAGAGAGACAAGGCGAGGGCGGCGAGCGCCAGATGCCGGGCACGAAACATAGGGCCTCCAGAAGGACTGCGACGATTCCTGGGTATTCTATCGAGAATGAGGGGCAGGCGCACGGGGCCCGGCGGCGGGCGAAGAGGAAGGTTCTTTGAAAGGGCTTCCAGGATGATGATGGAGGGAATGGCCGGTCGGCAGGCTGAGGCTCGAGGAGGAGGTGGATGGAGAGGAGAGGCTCTGGTGCCCGGGGCGGGGATCGAACCCGCACGACCCTTTCGGGTCAACGGATTTTAAGTCCGTTGCGTCTGCCAGTTTCGCCACCCGGGCAATCTTTATTTACTATCACTTACAGCAGATCGACGAGTAGTCCTACGAGTCGCTGTGGCCATTTTTGTGGCTACCCCGAGCATCGAGGACTCCTGCGCCGCGGTCGATTGGCTTTGTGCCGCCTCGAACCGCTCAAAGGCCAACTCAATCGCCTCCGGCGATGGATGCACATATCGCTGTGAGATCGTGATCGTGCTGTGACCCATGAGTCTCATGATAGCGAAAGCGTCGGCGCCGCTCTCGCCCAGTCGAGTTCCGAAGGTATGCCTCAAGGAGTGGGGCACGAACTCGGCCGGCATCTTCAACTGATCCCTGACCGATCGGTGCTGTTCATTCAACCAGGTCTGAACCAGTGGGCGCCCATCCTCCCGATGGAATACGAGCCCTTCAGGCTTAGGATGCTGCCGACGGAGTACTTCAGCGACCCGAGCCGATAATGGGACGCTCCGCGCTCGGCTGCTTTTGCTATTGATGGCGCGCACCGTCAAGTAGCCGTACTTCGATCCGCCCACAGGGTTCAGATGCACATCCGGCCACGCAAGGCTGAGCAGTTCGCCCATGCGGAGGCCGGTGTCGAGCAGGATCACGACCAAGTCGCGGAGGATCGGCGGGCAAGCGGCCAGATATCGCGCCTCGTCCTTCGCGTCCAGAACGAAGTCACGCAGGGATCTCCCCACGCAAGAGCCGGATCCTCGGGACTCGTGCGATGACCTTCCACTCAAAGGCGAGGCGCATCAGCCGGCGCAAGGTGGCCAACTCTCGATTGATGGAGGCGACAGCGATCGTCTTCTTGCGCCTGGTCTGGGTGCCGGCTCGACGAGTCGTATAGGCGTCGACGGCCGCCTCATCCAATTTGTCCAACCTGAGACGAGAAAGGGGTCTATCGGCGAGCAGCTTCTTGAGCTTTTCCAGGTAGAAGGCTACAGTCCTCGGCTTCTCTGCGGAGCGAACCTTGATCTCCTCCTCGAATCCAACGGCAAACTCGGCCAGCGTTGGAACTTTCGGAGCTTCCGTGATACCCGCCGCGCCCATTGCGAGGGCGGTCTTCTGGGCGGCTTCTATTTGCTCCGCGGTGCGCTTGTTGCTGGTCTTCGTGCTTGCGCGGAATCTCTCGCCGTGCCAGACGAATTGATACCACCAGGTCTTGCCTCGCTTGTAGACCATCCAGGCCCCTCGCCCTCCCAATTGCATTGTATCGACCGAGTAAGCGGCAGCCAATGGCCGACGTCCCTGTGACGTATCCAGCCTAAATCTAGAGGCCCCACGCCGCAGCGATCCAGGTCCATCGCGCGGATTCCTCGCATCACAAAGCCTTAGCGGTCACTTCGGATATAGCTCCTCGGCCTCGAATCGCGGCTTTACGAGAGGGGTATCAAGCGACGAAATATCTTTGGGCGGATAATATTGCCAATCAAGCGAACTTGCCAAACCACAGGCATTCGCAAGGAAGTCAAAGTCGGACTCCACGGATTCTCGGTCTTTCAGGCTTCTTGGCGGACTCAAATGCCGTAAGCGCTGGAGCACAAAGCTCCCGGGAAGCTCCCTCGTGCGTAATTGGTGGCGGAGAACCTCCAGCCTGCCACCCCCACCGATGATGAACAGATCAAAGAGCTTATCGCTTGTCGCCACTAGCTTGCGGCTCTGTACCACCCTCCCACACGTCCGGCGGTACTGCATGGATATCTCGCCGATCGTCGGCAGGTTTGGAAAACCCAACGGCTCACACTCTTTACGGCGGCGCGCCTCCTCGACGCTGCACTTCAGTTCGTCGGCCAACTCGATATCTATCTTCCGACCGCCGACTGCTTCGGTTGAATCAGCCAGGTAGCTCGCCCTTAACGGTAGATCCCGTTCAGTCATGATATGACCATTGAAGAAGAATGAGACTTCAGTTGTGCCGGCTCCCACATCGACGATCGCATAAGTCTTTGCTTCCGCATGCGGCGATTCCAAGAATGCCTTGATGGCCGCCAGTCCCTCTGGCTGCACGAAGAAGTTCCTCTCCTCTTGTGGCGCAACAGATATGCCTTCAAGTAGATCGACAGCCTCATCGACCAGGCCCCTACTAACTGGATTCAATATATGCGTGCGCAGAGCCATGGCAACAGCCGCCATCTTCTCCCACTCGACCCGCCGATCCTCGATGTCTAAATGGTCCATTGGACAGCCGATATTCCAAATGATGACCAATTCATCACTCGCGTACCGTGTCAACAGCCTATTCTCCACTTCACGCATCACATTGCCCAGGAAGAGGCTTGCAAGCGCCCTTGCGGGCCAAGCACTACCATCGCTCTGGTTCCGAATTACTCCCGCGTCCGCGCCGACATTTTTGCAGCGACATATGGAAGACTTTCGGCTGCATAGGACGCATAGCTTGATGGAGGTAAGCCACACGTCACCTTGGAGCACCTCAGATTCTGGAATGCCGAAATAGACTAAACCGTCTCGAAATGTGATCGTTGACGGCAAGAGTAATGAATCCAACACAACTCCGGAGTTATTCCACTTAAATACTTCGAAGTGGTTATCGCTCAAATCTTGCCAAATCACCTTTGTCGCGCTTGTCCCAAAATCGATCCCTACAATCAACGTTCTCTCATTCTTGGGCTGAGAAGACGCAATCGCCTTCTGAGTGGATTCAGAGCTGGGAAGGCTTGGTACAGGCGGTGGAGGCGTGGGGCTCGAAGGGCGTAATTCCGAAGTAAGGAATCCGCGGAGAAATGACCATACGTGCCGGAGGACAGCCCGCAGCCCGCCTCGACGCAGTTGCAGAGTCACTTTCATTCTGTCTCACCCTTCGCAGACATGAAGCAGCCCAGCGGCTGTAAGGATATGCTCAGCAGTCACGTCGCGAAGCCTCTCGATTGTTTGTTCGCGCAAGTCTCGTTCGGCACTCAGGTTGCGAATGCCGCCCTCCAGCATTCTGATATAGGACAACTGTTGCTTCTTAGCTCGTGCGTTGTCGAGCAAAGCATTCTTCCGCTGAATCTTGAGCCGGTAAGACTCTCGGACGCTTGAGAGCCTTGCATCTACGAATGCCTGGTTGAGCCGCTCCACGTCTTCTCGCCGGGCGTGAAATCGCTCCGCCATGGTCGACTCGGCAATCGTGAACGCACACTGGAGTCGTTCTGTGTCTATGGCCGCAGGAGGGGCATCGCTCCCCTCCGCTACCATGCGACTCAGGCAATGTTCAGCGATCTCTTCATCGACCGTTTCCAGGGTCTGCAGATCAACGATTACCGGGAAGAGGGCGTCTTGCTCACGGGCCGACCGAATGGTTGCCCGAGAAAGCAGATACAAGTAGTCTCCAGCAGGCAGGGAGTCAGATCGTTTTAATTGAACTGCAGCAACTGGGTGGAAGTGCGCTGCGCCACTCCTGTATGACGCTAGGATCGCCCTGACAAAAAAGTGCCTCACATGAATAAATATGGCGTTCTGATCGCGCTCAGCAACCTCGGAATCGAACGTAATGTCCAGCGACTTCAGGTGCATCCTCCTACAGAACTCAGTCTTCTGAGCATCCTCAGAAGTGTTGATGATGAACTGCAGAAGTTTTTCACCGGCGTCAACTCGATACACCCCGGCCCCCTGGGCTACAAGCTGTGAGGCTCGGTCAAATTGCGCCAGGAAGTCTTGTACGAAAACTAAGAGATCATCCCCTCTGATGAAACGACCAAGCGCCTGAGCGCGGTCGACCTCCTGGCGATAGTATTCGTCATGTCCGATGAACTGCGGGCTCGACCTCTCCCATTCCTCAAACTGGATCTTCCGCTTCTCCAGCAGTAGCCCCGTTTGCTCGATCTTGTCCGCTCGCTGCTGGTCCGTCAGATCCGGGTTGAAGAGGTCTCTAGTCAGGCTCGTGACCTCTCCGCCGAGGATTGCCTCCAGATCGCCGATGTACGATTCGAACAGGTTGATGCGGCGGTAGAGACGATTCAGGATCTCGTCCTCGATTGTTCCTGGAGCGGAAAGGTTGAAGATGAGGATCCGCTCGGCGGTTTGCCCAAAACGATCCAGCCTGCCTATTCGCTGCTCGACCACCATGGGATTCCATGGCAGGTCGTAGTTGAAAAGCAAGTGACAGAATTGAAAATCCAGACCTTCGCTTCCAACCTCACTGGACAGCAGGATCTGGTATCGCCCTTCTCGGAACTGCCTGATTCTGTGCTCTCGCTCCGCTGGGGTGAAGGAGCCACTAATCACCGTATTTGAGTATCCTAGCGCGCCGAGCCTGCGCGAGAGATACTCGAGTGTTTTCTTGAAGTAACTGAAGATGACTACTTGCTCGCCGGGCTGGGATGTCTGTAGATGCTCAAGGCTCTCTCGAAGGGCGTCAAACTTGCTGTCGGGTTGACCTTCCCGGTACCACATCCGGATCAGGTCCCGCAGCTCCTTGCCCCGATCGGTGTGGGCGTCTTCCGCCAGGTGGTTCCAGTCCTCCCCTTCCAAATCAGACTCCTCGTCGTCGAGGCCACCGGCCCTCTCGGCTGCCCCCACTTGCGCCTCATAATACTCGACCATTGCGGGAATGCAGCTTGCCAACTGCCGTTGTGGCATCATTAGCCCGAAGAGCAAGGCCAGATCCTTGCCTTCGCTGCTGTACCTCGCCCGGACAAACTCCACGACGGCCCGATAGAATCCGCGCTCGGCTTCAGTCATGAGGACAGTTACAACGCTTGCTGTTCTGACCGTCCCAAGATGTACGTCTCGGCGCCGGGTGCGGCTGAAGACGCGGGAGAGGAAATTCAACTCGGTTAGGTTTCTTTGAATCTCCACCGTAGCTCTTCGGTTCGATGGATCTGATTCGCTGAGCAGACGGAGAGTCTCTGCATACAACGGGTGCTGCCTCAGCGCCAAACAAACTGCCATCCAGCCTTCCAGCAGTTCCAGCCGCGATGAGCTCAGCCCTGTTTCACGTAGGGCCGTTTCAGCCAAAGGACCTATTGGATTGCCAAGTGACTCTAGGATTCCGCGAACGACCGCAAACCGCTCAGGATCCGCTTGAGTGATGCGCTGTTCGGCTTGCACGATGTTGCGATTGAATAGCATGCATGCCTCGAAATACTGATACGAAGCGAATTCTTCTTCGTCCAGCAACGACAGCAAATTAAAGAGGTCACGTGAGCCAATTTGGATGGGCGTAGCTGTAAGAGCTAAGACGGCGTCGGCCGATTCAGCGGCCATTCGGCAGGCCTTGTGGGCCTTCGTCTCCGAGTTCTTCAAATGGTGAGCTTCATCGATGATCAGGGCGTCGAGAGGTGGCGGCATCGCCTCCCACTCCTGCGTGACTGTGGAGTTGCGGAAGGATTCGAGACTGCAGATTGCCTGAAATGCGGGGTCCTCGTCTTCGCGGTAGCGCCGAAGGAACTCACGTAGTTGCTCGGCCCTCCAGAGCTCGAAGTGGAGCTCAAATCGTTTCTTCATCTCCATCTGCCATTTGAGGCAGAGCGAGGCTTTGCACACAATCAGCACCCTCCGAAAGGAGCTTGGGTGCCGGGCCTGCATCTCGCATAGGATGAAGCCGGCCTCGATGGTCTTGCCGAGACCAACTTCATCGGCGAGAAGCAGCCTTTGCTTAGCTGAACGGAGGAACTTCAGGAGGGGCTTAAACTGGTACGCTTGGAAATCGGTCCGGCTGGCCCGCAGAGAGTAGAGCGTCTCCTGGAGGGGGCGGCGCAGCCTTTCGTACGTAATCAAACGGGAGAAGGTGCTTTTGTTTCCAAAATCGCCGCTGAGCAGCCGCTCTTCGATCGACATGTCGAGAACAACCTTTTCGAGGTCTGCCTCTGACACCTGGACCGGATTCGGACTACTCGGAAACAGTACGCGATAGTAATTCCTACCCGCAAGCCGTTGTGCTGAACCGCGAATAGTCCCGCGCTCGTCGCGCTTGTTCCGGCGTACCACGATGTCGCCGTGCTCTAATGGGGACGCCATGATCCTCCCTGCTGTGATCTGGCGGTACAACCAGACAATCGAACCACAATTCTACTCTAAAACTGATAAAACATTATCTTAATGCAAACGCTCCGTTCAGTACCCGAGCAAGGTCAACTCGCGGTCGTGCGGCAACGGCAGTATGTCGTCACCGATGTGCGTCGAAGTCTCAACGAACTGCAACCAACCGAGCAGCCTCAACACCTGGTTAGCCTCATGTCTATCGAAGACGATGCTCTCGGCGAGGAAATCCAGGTTGTCTGGGAGATCGAGCCGGGTGCCAATGCGTTCGAGAAGATGGAGCTGCCCGAGCTAAAAGGATTCGATCAACCCGCGCACCTGGATGCTTTTCTGGATGCTGTCCGCTGGGGCGCTGCCTCCATCGCCGACACTCGTCAGCTTCAGTCGCCCTTCCGCAGCGGCATCGAAATAGAAAGCTACCAGCTCGACCCTGTGGTTCGCGCCATCCAGATGCCGCGCGTCAACCTGCTCATCGCCGACGACGTCGGTCTCGGCAAAACCATCGAGTCGGGTATGGTCGTCCTGGAGCTGATGCTCCGCCACCGCGCGAACCGCGTTGTGGTGGTCTGCCCATCCTCCCTGCAAATCAAATGGCGTGACGAGATGCTGGAGAAGTTCGGGCTCGACTTCGCCATCGTGGACAGCGCGCTCATCAAGCGCTTACGCCGCGAGCGTGGCCTCTACGCCAACCCCTGGACCCATTTCCCGCGGCTCATCACTTCGATGGACTACGTAAAGCGCGAATACCCTTTGCGCATGTTCCGCGAGGCCGTGGCCCACGACGGTGCGCGTCCCGGCCTGCGCGATTTCGACATCCTCATCGTCGATGAGGCCCACAACGCCGCGCCCAGCGGCACCGGCAACTTCGCCCTCGACTCGCAACGCACCCAGGCCCTCCGCGAAATCGGCAAGCACTTCGAACATAAACTCTTCCTGACTGCCACTCCACACAATGGCTACAAGGAGAGCTTCTCCGCCCTGCTGGAACTGCTGGATGATCAACGCTTCGCCCGCAGCGTCGCACCGGAGCCGGCGCAACTCCGCGCGGTCATGGTTCGCCGCCTCAAGAGCGAAATCAAAAACTGGGATGGTTCCGACAAGTTCCCACGCCGCACGCTGGAGCACATCCCGGTTGACTACACCGTCGAAGAGCAGCGCATCCATGCACTGCTGACCCAGTACGCCCGGCTGCGGGCAGACGGGTACCGCGATAACCCCGAGCGATTCGCCACTGAGTTCGTACTTAAGCTGCTCAAGAAGCGCCTCTTCTCCTCGCCGCAGGCCTTCCTCAATACCCTCAACCGTCACCGCACGTCGCTCCGCAGATCTGCACGCTACGAGGCGCTCACCCGTTCCACTGGCGCCCTCGCCCGCATCTTCGAACAAGCCGAAGAGGACTATTCCGACGACGCTGAGCAGCAGGAAGCCGAGCTTGAAGCGCTGGAAGCCGCCGCCCGCGCCTTTCGGCCCTCATCGACCGCTGAGACACAGATCCTCAACGACCTTGCCGGCTGGGCGGAGCGGGCCGCGGCACAACTCGACAGCAAGGCGGACAAGCTCCTCCACTGGTTGAAAGACGTCGTCCGCCCCAACGGGCAGTGGAACCACGAGCGGGTCATCATCTTCACCGAGTACCGCGACACCCAGAAGTGGCTCCATGACCACCTGGCCACGCGCGGCTTCAAGGAAGGCGACCGCCTTGAACTCCTTTACGGCGCGCAGGACAGCGACGACCGCGAGCGCGTCAAGGCCGCCTTTCAGTTCGACCCGAAGGAGTCACCCGTTCGCATCCTGCTGGCCACCGACGCCGCCAGCGAAGGCATCGACCTCCAGCGCCACTGCCACCGTCTCATCCACTATGAGATCCCATGGAACCCCAACCGCCTGGAGCAGCGCAACGGCCGCATTGACCGCCACGGCCAGCACGCACCCGAGGTGAACGTCTATCACTTCGTCGCCTCCGGTTTCCGCGAAGAAGGCGAGTTCGCCGAAGGCTCCGGCACCTCCCTCGCCGCCGATTTGGAGTTCCTTTACCGCGCCGCCAAAAAGGTCCAGCAGATCCGCGAGGATCTGGGCAAAGTCGGCCCTGTTATCGCAGAGCAGGTGGAAGAGGCCATGCTCGGAAAACGCCGACGCCTGGACACTGCCCGTGCCGAGCGCGAAAACGAGCCCGTCAAGCGATTGCTCCGATTCGAACAGAATATCCGCGAACTCTCCCGCCGCCATGCAGACCAGCTCGACGAGACCCGGCGCGATCTCCACCTCACCCCCGCCAACATAGAGGCCGTGGTCCACATCGCGCTCGATCTCGCGCGCCAGCCGCGCCTCATCCCCGCCGCGATCGACGGTGTCCCGCGTACCTTCGATGTGCCCCGCTTCGTAGACCCTTCCTGGCAGCCCTGCCTGGTCGGCCTCATCCATCCTCACACGGGCCTGCAACGGCCCATCACGTTCGACCCCGAGGCCGCCGCTGGCCGCGACGACATCGTGCTCGCTCACCTCAACCACCGCCTCGTGCAGCGTTGCCTCCGCCTGCTCCGCGCCGAGGTCTGGGCGCCCACTGACCGCCAGAAGATCCACCGCGTCACCGTGCGAACCGTGCCCCGCGCAGCCTTGCGTGCGCCCGCCGTCCTCGCTCACGCGCGTCTCACCGTGGTCTCGAGCGATAGCCACCGCCTCCACGAGGAGGTGATCGCCGCCGGCGGTGTCATCCAGGAGGGCCGCCTGGAACGCTGGAACGTCACCCAGACCGCCGAAGTCCTAGCCGCGGCAGGCGACGCCGAGCCGCCCGACTCCATTCGTCGGCGTCTGGCCGCCCTTTGGCCGCAACTCACCCGACCTCTGCTGGCCGCCCTGGACGCCCGCGGCCGCGACCGCACTGAGTCCATCCGCAAGCAGCTCGCCGACCGCGCCGAAGACGAAACCGGCAAGATCACGGCTATCCTGTGCGAACTGGAAATCGCGATTCGTACGGAGATTGGCCGTGAACCTGACCAGCAGCTTTCGCTCTTTACCGACGCCGAACGCGAACAGGAGCAACGCAACCGCGATTTCCTCGCCGCGCGGCTTGCCGAGATCCCCTCCGAGCTCGGCACGCGAAACCGAAGCGATCCGGCGCCGTACTCTGACCCGCAGCCGCGCCTATTCCCCGTAGCGGTGACGTTTCTCGTCCCGGAGGGACTTGCCTGATGTCAGCCGCCTCCGAGTACGCCGAACTGCTCAAGCTGATCGAAGTCTCCGGCCCGTTCCTCAGCCTGCCGATCTTCCGTGAGGTTTTCCCGCAGGGTCTCATCAAGGATGCGCCCGACCTGACGCGCGAACTCCGCGAATTGCACACCGAATGGCGCGCCAGCCGCGCGCTCGCCCCGCACATCGTTAGTCCAGCCCAGCGCGAGTGGTTGCGCGCCGTCTTTCTGACGCTACTAGAATGGCCCGCCGATCTGCTCACCGAAGCCAACGCAATCCCACAGGACATCTGCCACTTCGTCGCCCAGCATCACGAGACCCTGCGCCCCGACTTGGCGTTGATCGAAGACGGCAAGCCCCGCCTGCTCATCAGCGTGCTTCCGCCGGCCCAACAGCCTGACCGGCGCCCGCCCTCCACGACATGGAACGCTACCTGCGCCGCACGCATGGCGGAGTTGTTGCACGCCACGCGCGTTCCCCTCGGCCTGGTCACAAATGGCGAGCGGTTTACCCTGGTCTACGCCGAGCCCGGCCAGCCCACCGGCTTTGCGGATTTCCGCGCTGAATTGTGGTTCGACGAGCGCCTCACCCTGCGCGCTTTCCGCGACTTCCTCTCGGCCGGTGCGCTCTTCAACCGCCCGCCCGAGCAGACTCTCGACGCCCTCTACCGCCGCAGCCTGGAGAACCAGCAGGAAGTCTCTGTCACGCTCGGCCGCCAGGTGCGCCGCGCCGTAGAGATGTTCGTCGCCGCACTGGACCGCGCCGACCGCGAAAGCGAGCGCGTGCTCTTACAGGGCATCCCCGAGGAGCAGGTCTACGAGGCCGCACTCACTCTGATGATGCGCCTGGTCTTCCTCTTCTTTGCCGAAGAGCGCGACCTGCTGCCCATCACCAACCCGGTCTATCGCGAGAACTACGCCGTCTCCACACTGCACGACCAGCTCCGCGAAGCCGCTGATCGCCTGGGCGAGGAGGTGCTCGAGCGCCGCTACGACGCCTTTCCCCGTCTGCTGGCCAGCTTCCGCGCCGTCCACGGTGGCATCGCGCACGATCTTGCCGCGCTCCCGGCCTACGGCGGCGACCTCTTCGACCCCGACCGTTTCCCATTCCTCGAGGGCCGCGCGGCTGGCTCGGATTGGCGTACCACGCCCGCCCAGCCGTGCCCGATTCACAACCGCACCGTACTTCACCTTCTCGGCGCTCTCCAGTTCCTGGCAATGAAGGTACCGGGCGGCGGACGCGAGACACGCCGGCTCAGCTTTCGGGCCCTCGATATCGAACAGATTGGCCACGTCTACGAGGGCCTGCTCGACCACACTGCTCGGCGCGCCACGGACGTCGTACTCGGGCTGGACGGCAAGGAACAGATTGAGGTGGCGCTCTCCGAACTCAACCGCCGCCGCGGACAGCCGGATTTCGTCGAATGGCTCGCCGACGAGACCGGCCGCAGTGCCAAAGCCATCGAGAAGGCGTTGGCGCAGACCACAGTCGATGATCCCTTACGCTGGCCGGAGTGGGAGCTGGTGGCGGCGTTCGCCGGGCTGGTCCGCCGCGATGACAATGGCGATCCGTGGGTGATCCTGGCCGGCAGTCTCTACCTAACCGCAGGGACGGCGCGCCGCCAGACCGGCACGCAATACACGCCGCGCTCGCTCACCGAATCTGTGGTCGAGCACGCGCTGGCGCCGTTGGTCTACGCTGGCCCGGCGGAGGGGCTGCCGGAGGAAGGTTGGCGGCTCAAGCCTGCCGGCCAGATTCTCGAGCTGAAGATCTGCGACTTCGCCTGCGGCTCCGCGGCGTTCCTCGTGGCCGCCGCGCGTTACCTCTCCGCGCGGTTGGCCGAAGCTTGGGATGCCGCTCAGCGCGAGCATGGGGCCAATGTCCAGATCACGCCCTACGGCCACCCTTCGAGCGGACTGCCGGAGGAAGAACTGATTCCAACGAATCCCGATGAGCGAGGACTCTACGCACTACGCATCGTGGTGGAGCGCTGTCTCTATGGGGTGGATCGGAATCCTCTGGCGGTAGAGATGGCCAAGCTCTCACTCTGGCTGTTGACCCTCCAGCGCAACCGTCCGTTTACGTTTCTCGATCACGCTATCCGATGCGGCGACTCGCTGTTGGGCGTGGACCTGAAACAACTTTCCACCTGGAGCCTTTCGGGCGAGGGCAAGCAGAGCGTGCTTTTCGATGATGACCTCACCTTCGCCGCTGACAAGCGCGAGGGGCTCATGAAGATGCAGTACCGGACGGGCGACCAGCGTCGACTGCTTGACGCGGCGTTGGAGAGGACGCGCCGTCTTCATGCCGCGGCGGACCGGTTAATCGCGACAGCATTTGATGCCAACTCCGAAGCCGCCGCTGCAGCCGTGGCCATGGGCTTAGAGGAGCAGGAGGTCGAGGCGAGGAAGATTCTGGAGGGGAGGCGTCCCTTCCACTGGCCTGTGGAGTTCCCAGAAGTATTCCTGCACGGTGGAGGCTTTGATGGGATTATTAGCAACCCTCCGTTCATTGGCGGCAAGAAGATAACGGGCGTTCTTGGCACTCCATATCGCGAATACCTCGTCGAGAGGATCGGGCTGGGAATCAGAGGGCACGCTGACTACGTAGCCTACTTCTTCTTGAACGCCGAACGTCTCCTGAAAGGAGGGGGAACAGCCGGACTCGTTGCCACCAGCACGATAGCCCAGGGCGACACGCGCGAAGTTGGCTTAGACCGGATCATAGCCCGCGGGGCCGACATTTACAGGGCCGTCTCCAGTCGGAAGTGGCCCGGCGAGGCCACGCTGGAGGTGGTGCACGTGTGGCTACTCAAGGGCCATTGGCACGGGCAGCACGTTCTGGACGGTGCGCCCGTCTCCGGCATCACAAGCCAATTGAAGCAACCCGGCAGAGTTGAAGGGAAGCCACTTCCGCTGGCGGTGAACTCTGGTAAGAGCTACACGGGCTCGTTTGTTCTCGGACTCGGCTTCGTCCTCGAATCGGAGGAGGCGAGACGCCTAATAGACAGGGACCCGCGCAACGCTGACGTGCTCTTCCCCTATTTGAACGGCGAAGAGTTGAACAGCGGTTGGGATCAGTTGCCACGCCGTTGGGTGATCAACTTCCACGACTGGCCGATAGAACGAGCACGGGCATACCCAGAGTGCTTCGAGATCGTTGAAAGGCTGGTTAAGCCAGAGCGAACCAGGAAGAAGGACAACGGAGAATATCAACTTCGATATCCGCTATATGAGCGGTGGTGGCACTACGCTGACAAACGGCCCGATCTTTACGCCAGCATTGCAGGTATGCGGAGGGTCCTTGTTGTTTCGCTAATCACTAATCACATCAGCTTCACATTTCTTCCTGCCACCTGGGTTTTTGCCCATAAACTCGCCGTGTTCCCGCTTGAATTGGATGGCCAACTCGCGCTGCTACAGTCGTCGCTGCATTACTCATGGGCGTGGGAGCACTCTTCGACAAATCTGTCACTACTCAATTACTCACCCAGCGATTGTTTCAAGACGTTTCCATTTCCGGATAGTGTTGAGCCTCTGCAAGACATCGGTCTGCGGTATGCATCGTACCGGCGCGATCTCATGGGCGCACACCGCGAAGGACTAACCGCCACCTATAACCGCTTTCACTCCCCGCACGAAGTCTCGAATGACATCGCCGCCCTCCGCACGCTGCACATCGAGATGGATCACGCTGTCGCCGCCGCGTACGGGTGGGCCGACCTTGTACTTGGGCACGGCTTCCACCAGACCAAGCAGGGCATCCGCTACACCATTTCCGAATCCGCGCGACGCGAGGTCCTTGACCGCCTGCTCGCACTGAACCACGAGCGCTACGCCGCGGAGCAGGCAGCACCTGCGGCCCGTCCGAAGCCCAAGGCCAAAGCGCGCAAGCGCACGCCAGAACAGGCGGGTCTATTCTAAGGAATCCACAATGTCCACCGCGCCACTCCGCCAGGAACTCGAAGATCTGATCCGCCGCGACCTGTTGGGTCCTGCAGGTGGCGAGCAGGAAACCATCACCGAGCAGAGCGTCCGCAACCGCTACCTGCTGGGCATGCTCGCCCCGCTGAAGGTCGTCGAAGTCGACGAGGAGCCCTTCGACGAACTGGCCGACGCCTCGGAAGACAACGCCGAAGAGGGAACCGCTGAACCATCCACGCCCGCAAAACGCGGCGTGGCGCCGTCCACCTTCGGTCTGAGCTTTTGCCTGGACCTTGCGGAAACCGCCTTTGAGGCGGAAGCTCACTGGGGCCAGTATCTCCGGGAGGCCGACGCCGACGGCAAGCCCGTCTGGAAACGGTATCCGCGAGGCGGCAATTTGACCATCCCATTGAAGGAAGGCAATCTGGCGCCCGTGGTCTCCCGATGCGGAGAGCCCGGGCGTGGTGGTCCGCGGCCGGGTGCGCCGACGCGCCGATCACTGGAGCGTCACACTCTTCCTGTCGAACGAGCAGGAAGAAGGCCGTCCACGCGACATGTACTGGCTGTTTCAGTCGGAACTCGCAGTGCGTGGGCGATTCGCGCGGCGTCCGGGGATGGGGCACGTCTCGACACTCGACGCTGTATCGCGCCTCGAGGACCAGACCAACGAGATGCTGTACCGGCGGGAGGTGGAGTTCGGCCGAGGCCACGGCACAAGCGTGGAGTGGGAAATGGCCGAGGGGCGGGCGGACCAGGCCGTAAGTATCCGCACGGCGGCGATGCCACGCGCGGTCGTGCGATCGGTGGAGCAGTGCGAGGTTCCGGGACTGATCACTGACATGCAAGAACTCGCCGAAGCCGCGGACGGCGATCTGGCTACGAAATTGCGCCCGCTGACGGACGCTTACACCGCGTGGATCGCGGAACTGGACGTGAGGCGCACGGCGGAGGCGGACCTGCTTGATTACGCCGATGCCTCAGCCCAGGTGGTTGAACGTGGCCGCGAGGTCTTGGGCCGGTTGCAAGAAGGCATTGCGCTGCTGGCGGCGGATTCGGACGCACGCGAAGCTTTTCGTTTCGCCAACCGCGCGATGTGGCAGCAGCGCGTCCGGTCGGTGTGGATGGAGGCCCGCAAGGCTGAACCGGCGCTTCAATTGGCCGATGTGGACATTCCGAAGAACCGGAGTTGGCGCGCGTTCCAGTTGGCCTTCATCCTGATCAATCTGCCGGGCCTCACCAGTCTGCATCACCCGGACCGCGGCACCGGTCCGTATGCCAGCGCGGACCTGCTGTGGTTCCCCACCGGCGGAGGTAAGACGGAAGCCTACCTGGGGCTCGCAGCCTACACCATGGCGGTGCGCCGGTTGCAGAAGGACGTGGGCAGTCGCGACGGTGAAAACGGCGTCGCCGTGATGATGCGGTACACCCTGCGGCTTCTTACGCTGCAGCAGTTCCAGAGGGCCGCAACGCTGATGTGCGCCTGCGAGCAGATTCGGTTGGGTGACACCGCCAAGTGGGGCGAAACACCCTTTCGGCTGGGCCTGTGGGTGGGGCGCAAGACCACACCAAACCGCACCGCGCAATCAGCCGAAGTGGTGGAAGCGCTGCGTAGTGGCCGGCGTCCGGTGTTCGGTGTCGGGTCGCCGCACCAGTTCCCTGCCTGTCCGTGGTGCGGCGCGGTGATCGACCCCGGGCAACACATTACCGTGGAGCACTACCCGGCAGGGCGAGCGCGCACGCTGATTTACTGCGGCGACGCGAGAGGCCAATGCGAGTATTCGCGCCGCCAGGCGCCGGACGAAGGCTTGCCGCTTCTGGTGGTGGATGAGGAGATGTACCGGCGTCCGCCCTCTATGTTGATCGCGACAGTGGACAAGTTTGCACAGATGGCTTGGCAGGGGCCAGTGCAGACGCTGTTCGGGCAGGTGACCGGGTGGTGTCCTCGCCACGGGTTCCGTTCGCCGGAGCTGGAGGATACAAACTCGCACCAGGCGGCGGGGAGGTTCCCGGCGACCGCGACGCGGCCGCATGCACTTCTGCGCCCGCCGGACCTGATTATTCAGGACGAGTTGCACCTGATCAGCGGTCCGCTCGGCAGCCTGGTGGGGATCTACGAAGGCGCGGTGGATCAACTAGCGACTTGGGAGGTAGATGGGACGAAGGTGCGTCCCAAGGTGATCGCGTCAACGGCGACGGTACGGCGAGCGGCGGCGCAGGTGTCGGCGCTGTTCAACCGGCAGGTGAACGTGTTCCCGCCGCCGGGGCTGGAGGCAGGCGCCAACTTCTTCTCGCGCGAATTGCCTGTGAGCGATGCTGCGCCCGGACGGCTGTACCTGGGCGTGTGTGCAGTGGGAAGACGGCTGAAGCCGGCGCTGATTCGGGTCTGATGTGGCGGCCCTCGCCGCTGGCCAAACCCTGTATGAGAAGTACGGAGATGCCGCTGATCCGTTCTTGACTGCGGTAGGTTACTTCAGCTCTCTACGGGAACTGGGAGGCATGCGGCGACTGGTGGACGACGACGTGCGGTCATTGCTCACGCAGATTGGCTCACGTGGGTTGAAGAAGAGAACATTGCGGCTGCCACACTCAGTGGAGGAACTGACCTCACGCAAGTCTGCCACGCAGATTCCCGAAGTACTGGAGCGGATGAAATGCAAGTTCCCTCCCTTCGGGCAGACAGCGGTCAAGCCCCCGATCGATGTGCTGCTGGCAACTAATATGCTCTCAGTGGGCGTCGACGTCGGCAGGCTAGGGCTGATGATTGTGGCGGGCCAACCGAAGTCGACCTCGGAGTACATCCAGGCGACAAGCCGCGTTGGCCGAGCGAGTCCGGGGCTCGTCATCACTGTGTCAAATTGGGCACGTCCGCGCGACTTATCGCATTTCGAGAGTTTCAGTCACTACCACGCCACTTTCTACAGGCAGGTGGAAGCGCTGAGCGTCACTCCCTATTCGACGGGGGCGATGGATCGAGCCTTGACCGGCCTGCTGGTGAGTGCTGTCCGGCAAGGTGGTTCCGATCTCAATCGGAACGACAGCGCGCAGCAGATGCAGCCAATTCATGAGCTTGTGAAGAATGCGCTGGCTATGTTGCCGGTGCGGGCCGGAGAGGCGGGGACTGGAGGTGCCGCGCTCGAGGCTTTCGTGCGAGCGGCACTTCAACAGCGCATCGATTTGTGGCGCAACCGTGCGCTCAGGATGAGGGGAGGTGCACGGCTCGGTTATAACGACAGCCGAGACGGCCTCACACTCGGGTTGCTTCAAATGCCTGGGGCAACCAGATGGGGCGACTTCACTGTGCTCAATTCCCTGAGAGACATTGAACCTGACGCCGTACTGACGTTCAATGACAGCGGTATGGATAGCGTGGAGGCAAGTGAATGAGCGGTGAGAATGTGGGATCTGTGCGCCCCAGCCAACTGATCTACACCTACGGCGTGGGGTCGGCGGTTGATCTGCCTCAGTTCTCTGCCATGGTAATGGGATTGGACGACTGGCCAGCCGCAGACATGGAGGAGATCCGTGAAGATCGACTACTGCGAGTGGTTCGAAGCGTTCTCGGCGCGCAGGTTAAGCAGCTAAAGGCTGCTCCCATAAAAGAGGACTCGCCCGGCCCACTATTTCGGAACTCCACAGGAGACGGAGTACCGGTAGCAGCATTCCCGCGTTGGCTCGTTTGCACACAATGCAGGCTGTTGGCCCCGAATCCGCTCCGGCCTGTTCGAATTCCGATCAGATACGCAGCGGCCGGAGCGGTCAGGCTTCATTCATAGAAACTGTCCTCGATTGGCTAAAGCAGCAGCGATTCCCGCACGTTTCCTAGTGGCTTGCGAGAACGGCCACATCGATGACTTCCCTTGGGGCGAGTACCTTCATGGTGGAGTCAGCACTTGCACCGGTCCCCTTGAGTTGCGTGATGTAGGTGCAAGCGGAGAAGCCACGGACGTGATGCTGACTTGTAGGGCTTGCCTCAAGCGCAAGCCGATGGCGCCCGCATTCTCAGAAGATGGCAAGGCAGCACTGCCTGCATGCCGTGGTCGGCATCCACATCTTCGAGTCGCTCCACTTGAAGAGTGCGACGAGCCATCGCAGCCGATCACTCTGGGCGCAACGAACATGTGGTTCTCACGGACACTGTCAGCGCTGTCGATTCCATCTACCTCCAATCCACTGGAGCAGATGGTTGAACAGGATCTGACTTCCCTGTTCGAGGACGTGGAGTCTGAGCGTGATGTCAAATTGGCGCGCCGGGGCCACCCCCGCTACGACGCGCATACGGATGCGCTGATCTGGAAGGCGATAGAGTGCCTGCGAGCGCGAGAGAGTGACACCCCTCTCACCCCGCGTGACTTGAGGCTTCCCGAATGGAAGCTCTTCTCCAAGCCCGATCCGGCAAAGAATACTCCAGATCTGCGAGTTCGAATTGTGAAGCCGCCGGCAAAGTATGCCTCGCGGATAGATTCAGTTCTGCTGATTGAGCGACTGCGTGAAGTGCAGGCCCTGGCGGGATTTACGCGTCTCGAACCTGGAGGGGACGATTCGACGGTAAAGTTGGCACCCTTGCGGCGTGGCCCGGCAAGTTGGGTACCTGCTGCCGAAGTGCGAGGGGAAGGGCTATTCTTGCGGCTGTCCGAATCGATGGTGAGCGAATGGGCAGCCAAGGGCGAGCCGCTTGAGGCTCAGTTCTTCGGTGCGCATCGACGCTGGCGAGCACAAAGGGGACTGGAACCTTCACCTGGGTTCCCGGGGCTGCGGTATATCCTGCTACACTCCCTCGCCCACGCACTGATCCGTCAATTCTCAGTTGAATGCGGATATGGTGCGGCGAGTCTGCGTGAACGAATCTACTCGTCCACCCCTGATGACAGTGAGCCGATGGCGGGCATACTGATTTACACTGCGGCTCCGGATAGCGAAGGCACACTGGGTGGATTGGTGAGCCTGGGCGAGATGGCCAACTTGGAGCAGCACCTTGATCAGGCACTGGAAGGATTGGAGATCTGCTCCTCGGATCCACTTTGTGCGGAGACGCTGCCTGAGCAGGCTTTCATGTCTTTGCACGGCGCTGCGTGCCACAACTGCCTTTTCCTTCCGGAAACGTCCTGCGAGAGGGGGAACCGATATTTGGACCGGACGGTCTTGGTCCCAACCATGGAGCACGAGGAGTTCGCGTATTTTCAGCTATGACGGCGGCCGAGGCGTGTCTCAAGCTCGTTGAGGAGTTACCAAGTAGCTTGGTGGAGTCGCTAATTGCGAATCTGCGCTGCGGGGCTCCGCTCGCAATGCCAAGTCCCAAATACCAGGGACGGGTTGACGAGTTCATCCGATTTCGGATGGACATTCGCCACGAGCTGGCGCCGATGCTGGAAGTGGCCCTGGCCGCAAGACGTGCAGAACCAACGACGCAGCTGGTGTGGACCGGCCCATCAACGTCGGTGGTCAAACCACGGCAGACGGAGCAGGCACTCCTCGAAGTCGTTTCATCCGCGAAGAACAGCCTTACTGTCACCAGCTTCGGCATCTTCCAGGTGATGCGCCTGGCCGAAGAGCTGGAGCGTGCAGCGGAGCGGGGAGTGCTAGTCCGCATTGTTTTGGGTGACCGCGAGATGCGCAGCGAGCAGGAGATTCTTTCTCAACGTCAACAACTTGGAAAGAAGATCACAGGCAAGGTCTCGCTCCTGCAATGGACACCCGAGAGACGTACAAGGGATGAACGTGGGCATGCAGGTGTGATGCACGCGAAAGTTGCAGTCGCGGATTCTCAGCTCGCGTTCATCACTAGCGCCAACCTCACCGAGGCCGCGTTCGAGATCAACATGGAGCTCGGCGTGATAATTCGAGGAGGTAAGACGCCAGCTTCCATCGACCGCCTAATTAACGATTTACTCGAATCGGGCGATCTGCGTTTCATTTGAATCGGCAGCGGCTAGCAGGCTGCCGCGGAAGCTAGCGATTCGCCTTAGGATCGGCAACGGAGGCCGGGCGGTCGACGGGCTCCTGAACAGAGGGAACACGGCCGGCTGCCGCCGTCATGGTTTTTGGGGAGGTGGGCTCTGCCACGACTCTGAATCCCGCTTCCCGCTGCATCCAGCCTGGCCAAGAGTTGACTTCAGCCGAGACCTTATCGAACTGGCCGTTCAGCCAGCCTTTCTTAAGCGTCATTGCCACTTCCTCCCTGTACATTGGCAAGCCCTTTCTCTACCAAGAGTTGCCGGAATCTGTTCAGCTCTTCTTGTTCGGCTGTCAGCCTCGTGAGCGGAGAGGGTAGATACTCGGGCAGGTGTGGTGCCGCTCCAGTAGGCCGCCAGACGAATACCTCGCCATTAGGTTTCTTGCGCGTCTTTCTAATGGCGCTGAAAAGTTCGCGGTACCGCTTCGGCGCCACGCCGACGAACGGCTCAAATCGCACCTTCCCTCCGCACTCACTCCCACTATCCACCATGACAGAGTCAGGATACAACTCCTGCACGAGGCTCTTTGGATACGGCTCGACGTATACCACGCGCTCAACTCCGGCAGCCACGAGATGCTTCGCACAATCGTGGCATGGGAATGTCGTGGTATACAGCACGGCACCCTTCACGGAAACGCCATTGCGCGCCGCATCGGTCAGCGCTGCCATTTCAGCATGCACCGCTCGAACATAGTCGATGGTTCTCAAGAACAGGGCGCCCTTCATGATCGGACGCTCTACACCTGTCGGTGAATGAGTCGAATAGAGGCATGATTGGACGAGCTGTCCAACCGGCTTGCTTTGCTGTTCTTCTGAGAGCCAGCCTGCGTCTTGCAGATTTTTGAGGATGTCGGCGAGTACGCTTTCGCGCATCTTGTCGCTACTGTCGCGCGTGCCCTGAAAATCTCGCCCATCGCCCTCATCACCCGCCCAGTACAAGCCTCCACCACTCTTTGCCACATCGTTCGCGCCAGTGGCGATAAGACTTCCGTCACTCCTACAGAGAGCCGCTCCAACTTGGCGTGCAAGCGAAGACGACCTCAAAGCTGCCAAGTATGCGTGGGCCACACCTTGTTCATCTGGTGAGGGCGTGTGAAAAGGGTTACCGAAGATCAGATCGGTGAATCTGCTGATCGACGCCTTCAGCGATCCCGCGTCCTCCGTGTTTACAATCACATCGGAGAGCGGAAACGTGTCCTGCACGTTCTGTCCATACTTCCGCCCCCCCTCCGCCTCATCACGACCAACCAAGTCTTCCGCTTTGGAGACGAATTCTGCCGCTTGGTGCTTGTACCGGGATTCAGCGATCCTTTTCGCCAGATACTGAACACGTTTGTCACGAGGGGCATAGGCGGACACCAAGAAGAACGTTGGCCCGTAGATCCGCCTGAGCGTCTCCACTTCCTCAGGACGCTTCAGCGAATGAAGCACGTAGGCCACTCGACTTAGGGCTCGGCCCGGCTCGCCAGCGCGAGCCTCTCGAATCTCCCGAATCGCGCCAACTGCCAACAAGGCGAGAGCGTCACCGCAATCGGCAACTTCCCGAATCTTGTCGCCAGCGCTCATGTATGCGCTTAGGCTCTCATCGTAGGGGCCGCCAGTAGGTAGGTCCTTCCAGGGCTCACCGGGGAGATCGTTCATGAGTTTGCTAAGCCGAACTGCCTCGCAGGTGTATCCGACTTGGAGTAAGGCCTCAGTCAAGGTTCCGGACACGATATGAAGGTCCACGCCAACCGGTCCCACAAGTCCAAAAACGAGCTCGGGAAAGTTATGGGGATCGGCGATTTGGCCTGAAACATTCATGTGAAAATGCGTTCTTAAGCTGTCGATTCTATCCCATCTTTGCCATGAAGTGCTAAGGGGGTAACTGCGCAGTTGATAGGTTAAGGGCGCCTACAAGCCAATCTTGCTCGCCGCGTTGTCACGGAAGAGGTTCGCATCCCTGATGTATCGTCGAAGCATCGTCGTGCCGCGATGGCCAGTCTGCGCCAAGATGGAACGTTCATCAGCGCCGGCTATAGCCGCTGCTGTCGCGAGGCCGCTCCGCAACGAGTGCCCCGCGAATCGCGCTGGATCTAGGCCGCAGGCCTCAGCGTATCGCTTTATGACTAAAGCGACGCTCTGGTTGGTGAGAGGAGCCTGGCCAATTACTCCGTGTCGCGTGATTGGGCGGAAGAGCGGGCCATTCGTGATTCCTGATTCAGTGAGCCATGCCTCGAGGGAGCGGACGGGGCACGTCTCCGGAGATCGGCCATAGGGTATCGCTACCTTTCGCCCTGCTGCCTCCTGATCAGTCTTGGACCTTCGCAGAGTAATTACTAGCCCTTCGTTCACGAAATCGATATCTCTCCGCTCCAGACTGACCAGTTCAGATCGGCGGAATGCGCCGGCAAACCCGACTAAGAGCAGCGCGCGGTCTCGAAATCCGACTAACCCGCCAGGCAAGGCCGCCACCATGGCTCGCAGGTCTTCCACAAGAACTGGCGACTTGCCGGATTGAGCGGTCCCCCTTTGCCGCCTGATCCCATGCCAGACTTCTGATACGGCGGCGTGCTTCATGCTGGCCGGACTCTCATAACCTGCAGCTTGATGCGCCTTCGCGATCGCGGCGAGCTTTCGTCCTATCGAAGCAACCTTTCGTCCGGCATCCGCCCTGGAGGTGATGAACAGGGCAACCGTCTCAGGGGAAGCCGGCAGAGGCGTCACGCCGAACTCAGCGCACCAGCTTGAAAACTCCTTCCAGTCGGACCGGTACGCCCGGAGAGTGTTGTCGGCCTTTGAGTGAGCAACATAGTTCCGCGCGCTCTCCTTCAGACTGGAAGGGATGACAAGGCCGACCTCGGAAGAGACCGGAACGAGCGCAGGGGCCTGCTTCTTTCGTGCCATAGTTCATTTTAGTCTGACTAGCGATAACTTTCAATTATCACTAGTCAGAAAGTTTGTGGACCCGGGACAAAGCGATTAGCGCCTGGCCCGGGTCCATTTTTAGCTCTTCCCCTTCTTGAATCCGCCCGTCGCCGCCGTCCCGGCGAGGCCTGCTGCGGCGCCGATCGCTCCCATCGTGGCCGACTTCCGCTTGGCCGCGGCATCCATCAGAGCATTGTTCGTTACCCCGGCATCCCGACCCAACTGGACACCTGCACCCATCTGCTGCAATCCGGTGGCGCCCTCGGCCTGTCCAATATTGAGCAACTTGTCGAGCGCGGAGTTGTAGGCCTCGGTTTTCAAGCCAGCGACATTGGAATTGGCGTCCCGCCTGGCTGCCAGCATGGCGAAATCCTTCGCCGGTCCCTCCGGCATGGTGTCGGCAATTGATCCTTCCGTAGCCTTCTGAGCCTTGGCGAGATTGGTGAGCGGGATCGAGAGTGCACTGCTGATCGCATCCGCGCCTCCAGACACAATGGTCTTGTTCACGTCGATGGCCGGCTTCATCAGCTCGTCCATCTTACCCATTCGGGAGTTTGCCGCGTTGAGTTGCGCGGTCATCTGTGCCTGCTGTTGCTTGGCAAGCGCTGCTTGTGCATTCTCTGCGTCTCTGTTTCGTCCTGACATGGTTTGATCCACCTCTAATTCAACTTTTTTGGATTTCCTCGCAAAATACTATTGACGGTTTCTGTGATCCTTGCTAATCTAAATTCGTTGATAGGTGAGCGCGCTGAGTCGCTCCGGTGATAGCCTCCTTACAGTTGATAGTCGCTTTTCGGTGTTAGGTTCGCTTCTCGGTGCTAGAGTTTTCGAGACCCCTGTCCAGCGGTAGTACGCTGGTCAGGGGTTTTCGCTATTCGTACCGACAACACACTCGGCCGGGTGCCGGCCGGCCGTGCGGCACAGGGTGCCGGGAGTCACAAGACGGGGTAGCCGCATTGACCGCTTGACCTCAGCCATCTGTACATAAAAAATAGAAATAAGGACGGCATATTTCATATCAACGAGTAATTATGAAACGAAGGAAGATACCCGGTACTGAGAAAGATTTGCTGAAAGAGTTTTCTGGTTTTGACAAAGAACTCAGCATGGAGGACCGAATAGCGAACCACTATCGAACTTGTGGCCACCCCGATCCTTCCTGGATTGTTGCGCAGGTGTTTGGCGTCTCCGTTCGGACCGTCGCGCGGGCTCGCGCGAAACTGAAGGCGGAGACAATGCCGTATGAGTTGGCCGGCCTCCGTGAACACGTCCGCGCGCATTCTTGTGAACTCGCGGGCCTGAGGGACCGCCTCGACGCTCAGGTCCGCGAGCTTTCGGTACTCCGCACCAGGCTTGCAGAAGCCTTGGAACGCCTCTCGGCGTTGGAGCCTTCCGCGCCGCCTGCTAGCAGGACGTAGTCCGAAACACATCCGATGTCGGATGTTGGCCGAAATTGTCCAGGAGCCTTCCTTGTTCCTGCTAGTAGGATGTTGCCAGTTTTCTTCCAAAGTCGCGCAGGCGGCGGTATTTTGGCCAGGAGTGCCGGGGCTCCGGCGTTCGTCCGTCTTCCGGGCGACAAGTGGCGAGCGTGGCTTTGCTAGCCGGATGTGCTTCAGGTCCATTCGATAGCTGAAATAGGCCGGGAGGGCGCAAAAGTGTGTCATTGTGACGTCATTGCTCGCTTTTGCTCGTGGGGTCACGAGCAGAATTTGGCTCTGAGGGCTGGAGCCCAGAACTGGCCTTCTGCTAGATGGACGCCGATGGTCGCTCTGGCAAACCAACATCCGATCTCGGATGTCGTGAGCGGAACGAGCACGCGAGCAACTAGCGTAAGCCTTTATTTTCCAGTTGCTTGGACCATGCTCGCTGCTGCTCGCGCCGCGAGCACAAATGCCCCTGCATTTGAACGTTTTGGGCTGTAATGGCCACCTAAAGTGGCTTGCTCGGATTGCTCGTCTTGCTCGCCTGCTCGTCTTGTTCATCATGCTCGGATTGCTCGTCATTCCTGAGGCTCTTGGTCTTCCTCGGGGAGCAAAACATACTCTTTTCCAGGTTTCTCAACTCGGCCGTCGTTCCGGAGGTTTGCCAGTTCACGGCGAACAGAACTAGGGACTAGTCGTGCCCTCGTGGCGATCTCGCTGGCCTGGAGCGGCCCGTACTTCTTCAGCGCCTCCAGGATTGCCATTTGCGTCTGATTCCGCTTGGAGGCTTTCTCAACCGAGCCGAGCAATTCCCACCCGCCACCTTCCTGGCTGAATCGGGCAGCTAGGTCTATCGCCTCGGCGTCGCGGGGAACCACATGAACGATCGGGTTGGCCGGCGTGCCCGCTATCGCGATGATCGAATCCACAGCGGCAGAGATGCCGGTTGTTCCCAGCGCAGAATCTACCGGACTATCGCTCATTCCCGCAACCGGTTTTCGCGTGTGATGAACCAGCAAAATCGCGATCTCCAATTCGACGGCGAGATCCCTGAGTCGGGATAGGCCAAGGTACTGCCCGCGAAAGAGGTCTGAACGGTCTGCTTCCGGGCTGATCCTCACGAATGGGTCAATCACCAGGAACTTCGCCTTCGTCTCCGCGACGGCCGCGCGTATCTCGTCTTCAAGTTCGTCGTCGAGCCCCGGCAAGCTGGTCCTGAAGGTTATGCCCGCGGCGCCGGGCTCGTTTTTGCCTCCCAGAAACTGTAGCCTGGAGCCGATCCGGGCTACACCATCTTCCAGGAAATACGCCAAGACTGCGGCCTTGGAAGTCTGAGCATATCCTCCGAACTTCACTCCTCGCTCGACGGCCAAAGCAGCGCACAGAGCAAACCAGGATTTCCGGGCCTTTGGCCGCGCCACGACCATTGCTAGGCCGATGGCCGGCACCATGCCCTGAATGCACCACTTGACTGGCGGAATGTTCGCGCGTAAGAGATCGCACTTTGAGATTGACGCGCTCCGCCCAGGAGTATGGAGCCTGGCATCATCAAGACACCGCTTCACCTCAGCGGCCGATGTGTGGCAGAACAGGTCAGGATTGACCTTCACGAAGTAGATCGCGCTGAAGAACCGCGCCAGCTTCCGCGCGCATCGAAGCACCGTCGGGTGCTGATCCGAGAGTCCTCCGCAGACGAGGATGACGTTTGTGTTGTCTGTCTCCGCGGTTGCCCCGCACTCCGTGAGGTCAGCTCCTGCAAAATCCACCCATCGATCGACCCTGTTTGGGAGGACTGCCTTGATCTTTTCTGCTACGTCCTGCCGATCCGTCATGAAGATTAAAACGCCGGTGTCTCTCATCCCTGTCCTCCGGCCTCAAGCCATCCTTCCAGTTGCTCCAATGAGACTCTCCAGGTTGCTCCGATCCGGTAGGCGTGGAGCCTCCCTCGTTTGATCTCACGACGGACGGTCTTCGTCGAGACCCCGACACGCGCCGCAACTTCGGCGATCGTCATAAATGGCTCGTTCGTGGGTTCAACCATGCTGTTCGTCCTCCAGCGCATATGGCCGTCCGATCTCGGATGCCGGTCCCAAGTGCTCGACAGTTCCGTCGCTCCAGTTGATCTGCGCGAAGGATTTCGTCCCGAAGCAATAGATACTGATGGCACCCCGGATGCGCGCCTTAGGTGCCGGCGCGTACGGATCTGGCGGGAGGGGCTCGATGCGTTTCACAATAGCCAGGAGCACGGGACCGAACCGAGGATGGTTGATGGCTCGCTCCCACACCCGCTTCGGGGACTTCCTGATTAGTGCTACGCGTTCCCGCGCCTGAAGCAAATTGCGAATGGAGTCGTGGGTGATTTTCGGCTCGTTCGAGTCGGTGTATCGGATACTGAGGTGGCCGGTCTTCAGGCGCCGTTGAATCGTCCTGTGCGATTGTCCGAGCGCCGCAGCTGCTTCGTCGAAGGTAAGGTCGTTCTGTTCCAATGTTTCCCCCTATAAGGTTTGTCGGACCACTGCGAACTAGCACAAATCTTCCGGGGGCTTCAAGCACTGCGACGCATTTCATATCATTTATTTTCAATTGGTTACATCCGTCTAGCGGATGTTCTGAAACGTCCAACTAGCGGCAGCGGATTGAGGCCCGGTTTGATCAGGGACCTTGGCTCTCAAAAGGATCTGTGATACTAGAAGGTCAGGATGTCGAGGCGACCGCACATGTACGGAGGGAAGGACCCGCGCGATCTGCCGGTGTATCTGCCGACAGAGGCGGCATTCTATCTACGCGTGAGACCAGCCACGTTGCGCGCTTGGGCGCTGGGCCGGTCCTACCAAACGGCTGGGGGAGCTAAACGGTTTGAACCTCTCATTGAACTCCCCGATTCCAGCCAGAGCCTGCTCTCATACACGAATTTGATCGAGCTTCACATGTTACGACTCATCCGGCAGGATCAGGGACTCAAGCTGAGCAAGGTGAGGGCGGCCATTGAGTATCTGAAGCAGGCGTTTCGATCAGAACACCCACTCGCCGAGCACGATTTTCTTACCGATGGTCTTGATCTGCTGGTCGACAAGCTGGGCGGACTGATTGTGGTCTCCCAGGGCGGGCAAGTCGCGATCGACGATGTTGTCCGCGGCCTGTTGAGGCGGATCGAACGCGAGAAGGGGCAACCGGTCCGTTTCTTCCCTTTGCCGGCGTATCGCGTCGAGGTATTCAAGAATCCAGAACCACCGAGGCCGGTGGTCATGGCGCCCACCATCGCTTTTGGCCAGCCTGTGGTGCCAGGTACGGCGATCAAAGTGGAGGCCCTTCACGAGCGTTTCGCAGCGCAGGAGAGCCCCGAGGAGATTGCCGAAGACTTCGGCCTAAAACCAGAGCAGGTGATTCTCGCCGTGCAGTGGTACAGCTACAATCGGACCATCCTAAAGGCGGCCTGAATCCATGTCGGAGTGGGTCTTCCTGTTCGAGGAGAGCCTCGGCAGATTCATTCCGGAAGAATTCGCACGAGCCACACACGCGCACGTTAAGAGGCACTCGGAAGCCTTCCCCTATGGCCGAGAAGACCATGAGTGGATTCCCATGGCTGCTCGACGTGGGTGGGTGATCGTCTCAAAAGACAAGCGCATCCGTAGTCGACCGTTGGAGTATCAAGCGCTGCTCGCGTCGAAGGCCCGATTCTTCTACCTTAGGTACGGCGACCTCACCAAGGAAGCGAGCGCCGAGGCATTCATTACGGCTTACCCAAAGATGCTCAAGATCCTGGATGGCACACACCCACCATTCATCGCAAGAATCAGCCCGTCCGGTGCAGTGGAGATAGAAGGCATTTTGGCGTAACGTGGCGAGCACACGCGAGCCCTCCCGCTTGTGAGCTCTCCGATTCTACACCACATCGAACTGTGGCCAATATTGTGGCTACCCCTCGTGTATCTGGGTTGGACTCGACTGGACACTTGGCACTCAAAACTCACCACAACTGGTTTATTTTGAGTTGCTTGTGGCTAACTTACTGAAAACACGTAGAGATGAGTTCTGGCCGGAATCGGCGCCATATCAGATTTTAAGTCCGTTGCGTCTGCCAGTTTCGCCACCCGGGCACACTGATTAGAAAGGGCTTACTTGCGAACCGCAGAGCTCTTCGTTTCCAGTGTAGCGGAAACCGTGGGAAGTGCCCGCGGTGCGTGTTTCGCGAGCCGGAGGGCTCGGACATGGGAGACCGGGGCACCAATCGAAAGATAATTAGCTGATTAAGAACTTAAAGTCCCGATTTGGGTCAAGATCCTTGCTGCTCGCACCGATGGGAAGAGAATGCAAGCACAAGCTACAACTTGGTTTCCGTGGAAGGACGCGTACTCCGTACAGGTGCCGGAAATCGATGAGCAACACAAGCGGCTGGTGGCGATTATTAATCGTCTGCAGGATGCGATGCTCCAGGGACAGGGGCGGGCCGTTATCGAATCGGTTCTGAGCGACCTGGAAGATTACACAAGAACCCATTTCACCTTCGAGGAGGATCTGCTGGCCAAGCACGGTTACCCGAAGTTCATGGCGCATGAAGCCCAACACCGGGCGTTTGTCGCGCAACTGATGCAGTTGCGGGCGGAGTACCGGGCCGGCTCCATCACGATGTCGGTTCAGGTGATGGAGTTCATGAAGGACTGGCTGACACAGCACATCATGCAGGAAGACCGGGGCTACTCGGTTCATCTGGTGCGGGCGCTGAGCGCCTGAGACCACTCCAATCTACCCAGAGACTTTGACACTCCACTGAATGATTTAGACCTGAGCACTACCGCAAAACGAAATGACGTACGATCTGAGCCCGAATCAAACAACCGCGAACGTATGGTTCCCCTGGAAGAGAGCTATTCCGTCCAGTTACCGGACATCGACGCCCAGCACAAGCGGCTGGTCGGGACTATCAACCGGCTGCAGGACGCGATGCTCCAAGGCAAGGGGAAAGACGTGATTCATTCGGTCCTGGTGGACCTTGAGGAGTACACCAAGTACCATTTCACCTTTGAGGAGGAGTTGTTGAGCCGCCACGGGTACCCGAAGATCCTGGCGCAGGAGTCCCAGCACCGGAACTTTGTCTCGAAGCTGATCAAGTTCCGGAACGACTACGACTCCGGCTCGATCACGATGTCGGTGACTGTGATGGAGTTCCTGAGGGACTGGCTCACGCAGCACATTCTGCTGGAGGACAAGGCCTACTCCGACCACATGGTCGCGGCGATGGCGAAGTAAGCGGTCCGGTGAGGACCCCGATTTCGAATTCCCGGTACCTGGGGATGCCCGACGGCCGGGTGGGCTTGTCGACCCTCGACAGACAGACCGGTGGCGGAGCGGCCGCGCGCCGTTTCATCACCGGTCACAGTACTAAAGCGCAGTGGGGCTAGAACCGGCCAGCCCTGAGGAAGGCGAAGTTTCGCGATACCGGACCACCCTCCGCCGACGTCCAATGTAACGGATAATGAAAATATCCGACATCGGCTCGAAAGGGATCCAATCCACATGAAGCAGCTCTGCGCGGCGTTACTGGGCGCCGTGTCACTGGTATTCCCGGTTTGCGCGCAGACTGCGCCGCCCGTTCGACCCGCCTCTGTTCACACGCCCTACGGCGAAGCTCCGAAACTCCCAGCCACGCTCCCGGAACGCCCGAAAGCCGGACCAGTCGCCATCATGAGGACCTCCGAAGTGAAGCCGGGCATGCAGGGCATTGCGTGGACGGTTTTGCAGGACACGGTCCCTGAGGCGATTCCGGTGGAGATCATTGGTCCGTGGAAGAACGCCTGGGGTCCGCGGCAGGATGTCGATTCTCGCCAAGCTGGGCGGCAAGGCGGCGAAGACGAACGTCGCAGGCGGCATGAGCGGCAGCCCAGTTTATATTGACGGGAAGCTGGTGGGCGCGATTGCGCTGCGCATCAGCGTGTTCTCGCCGGATGCGATCTGCGGCATTACGCCGATCGAGCAGATGCTGGAGATCAATTCGATTGATGAAAGCCGGCCATCGAACTCGAAGTCGCCGCAGCAGCCGACGGCCCAGGGCCGAACTGGCTCCGCCGGCCTCGCTGCTGGATCCTTCCGCGCGGCTGGTTCCGATCGACACACCTTTGACGTTCTCGGGTTTCAATGAGGCCACGCTGCGGGAGTTCAAGCCGTACTTCGACCAGATGGGGATCACGGCGGTGCAGGGCGGAGCGGCGGGCGCGGTGACGTCATCGAAGCCGGCGGCCGGGTGGCAGAACGCGCTGCAGCCCGGGTGAAGCGATCGCGGGGGTACTGGTGTCGGGCGATATGAGCATCACGGGCATGGGCACGGTGACCTATAACGACGGCAAGCGGGTTCTGGGCTTCGGACACAGTTTCTTCAACCTGGGCCCCTTGAGCATGCCGATGAGCAAAGAGCGAAGTGCTGATGGTGCTGAGCTTCCGCGTTCCAGCCGAACAAGTTCGCGAATGCGACGGAGATCGCGGGCGCGCTGCACCAGGACCGGCATTCCGGCATCATGGGCGAGTTGGGGGCGTCGGCCAGTATGATCCCGGTGGATTTGAAGGTGCGGGTGCAGCCGGTCCCGGGGGATCTACCGTGGAAAAGAATTATCACTTCGACGCGTTCATCCACCCGAAGTGGACGCCGTTCCTGATGATGCTGACGACCTTCAACACGCTGAACGACATCAACTCGGCGGCGGCGGACGAGGCGACCTTCAAGCTGGACGGCAAGGTGGAATTCGACGGGCTGGAGCCTCTGCAGGCGAGCACGATGGTGGTGAGCGGCGATGCGCCGATGCCGGCGCCGATGCAGCTCGGCTCGTGGTGGGCGGAAAAGTTCAGCCGGCTGTTCTCGAACCCGCGTGAGATTCCGAAGGTGAAGCACGTGGAAGTCGTGGTGGAGATGCAGGCGGAGCGCCGCGTGACGACGGTGGAGAGCGCCTGGCTGGACAATTCGGAGATCGCTCCCGGCGGGGAGTTGACGGGCAAGGTGGCGCTGCGACCCTGGCGCGGGGAGCGCGTGCTGAGGGAGTTCAAGGTCAAGGTCCCGGAGAGCATTACGCGCGGGGATCACCGCCTGCTGCTGAGCGACTCAGACACGCTGAACCGCACGCAGTTGATGGCGGGCATGTCGAACCGGACGCTGGATCTGACGCAAACCGTGTCGCTGATCAACCAGGAACGGTCGAACGACAGGCTGTATGTTTCGCTGGTGGATCCACGGCCGACGGTGTATGCCGACGACCGGGCGCTGGCGGATGTGCCGACCTCCGTCCTGAATGTGATGCAGTCCGGCAGGAGCGGACGTCCGATGGCGGCGACCGCGGAAACAGCGCATCTGGTGGAGTCGATTCCGCTCGATCAGGTTGTGAGCGGCAATGCCGCGTTGCGCTTCACGGTGAAGTAGAAGGCCTCGAAACGAACACATGAAGATCAGATTCTGGATATTGCCCGCGGCGCTGGCCGCTGTCTCTGCGTTTGCCGTTGGAGACCAAGAACTGGACGCAGAGTGAGGCGGCCGAGTTCGAGAAAGGCAAGCTGAAAGGGCTGGCGCTCTCGAGCGAAGGCAGGCTGAGCCTGGCTCCCACATGGAAAGAGACGTTCGATGCCGGAGTGCCTCATCTGTGGTGCGCCATATCGAACGCCAAAGGCGAAGTGTTTGCAGGCGGAGCCGACGGCAAGATCTTCGCCATTGACGCACAGGGCAAGGGGCGGACGCTGGCGACTCTGGAAGGGGGCGCCGTCTACGCGCTAGCGGCGGGGACGAAGAACGACCTCTACGCCGCCGTTTCGCCGGAGGCAAAGGTCTACCGGGTGGAGAGTGACGGGAAGTCCACGCTGTTTTCCAGCCTGAAGGCGGGGTATGTGTGGGCTCTGGTACCGGCGGCGGGCGGTGGATTCTACGCGGCGACGGGGAATCCGGGCCAGATCCAGAAGATCGCGGCGGACGGGAAGGCCACGGTGGTCTATGACGCGGGAGAGACGCATGTGCGCTCGCTGGCGATGGACACCAAGGGCAATCTGATCGCGGGTACGGAACCGGGCGGTCTGGTGCTCAGGGTGAGTCCGGACGGAACGGGCTTCGTACTGTATCAGACGGCAAAGCGGGAAGTGACGGCCGTGGTGGCGGCGCAGGATGGCGCCATCTATGCGGCGGCTTCCGGGACAAGATCCGCGGCATCGCTTCAGACTGCACCAGTTCCTGCACCGGCTCCCGCTCCGGCGCCGGCGGCAGCCGCGACCGGCGGGGTTCAGATCCAGGTTGGCGGTGGAGCGCGGCCGCAGGCAGTGGCGCCACCCAGTATTGGCGTGGCATCGGCGCCCGGCAACAGCGAGATCTACCGGATCGCGGCCGATGGCGAACCGAGGCGCATCTGGTCGAACACGCTACTGACTGTCTACGCACTGGCCTTGGACAAGAGTGGAAAGCTGCTGGCCGGCACCGGCAATATGGGCCGCATCTATCGTATCGACACCGATTTCACCTTCACCCGGCTGGTGGATAGCGAACCGCAGCAGGTGACGGCGCTGACCGCCGGGCCGGGCGGTGCGGTGATTGCGGTGACCGCGAATCCGGCGAAAGTCTTCCAGCTTGGACCTGCTCTGGAGCGGACCGGCAGCATCGAGAGCGAGCTGTTCGACGCGGGCGGGTTTACGTACTGGGGCCGGCTGCGGAATGAGTCGGAACTGAACGGCGGCAAGATCAGCGTGGAGGCACATAGCGGCAATCTGGATCGTGCCGAGAAGAACTGGAGCGCGTGGGTGCCGGTGGATGGTGCCGCGGGCTCAAGGGTGACGGCGCCCGCAGCCCGTTTTCTGGGATGGCGCGCTACGTTGACGGCAGCGCCGGACGGGCGTTCGCCGGTTCTGAAACTGGTTGAAGCCTCGTATCAGGCGAAGAATGTGGCCCCTGTCCTGGAAGCTGTGGAAGTGACTCCGGCCAATTACAAATTCCCCACCTCGTCGTCGTCGCTGACGGCGTCCTCCTCGCTGTCGCTACCTCCGCTGGGGCAGTCGCGGCGGCCGTCTCCTTCTTCCGCCACCGACACGGGCGCGGGTGCGGCCACGTTGAGCTTCGACAAAGGGACGATGGGCGCCCGTTGGCGCGCGCACGATGCCAATGGCGACACGCTGGAATATAAGGTGGAGATCCGCGGCGTCGAAGAGCGGGAATGGAAGCTGCTGAAGGAGAAGTTGAAGGATGCGCGGGTGAACTGGGATTCCACCACCTTCGCGGACGGGCGCTACAAGCTGCGGGTGACGGCTTCGGACGACACGGACAACTATCCGGGCCAGGAACTGACGACGCAGCTGGAGAGCGAGGAGTTTGTCATTGACAACACTCCGCCGCAGATTGAGGGTTTGACGGCGAGGATCGACGGGTCGAAGCTGCGGGTGCAGTTTAAAGCCACCGATGCGCTCACCTCGCTGCAGTTTGCGGAGTACTCCGTCAACGGCGGGGAGTGGGTGTCGGCCAAACCGACGACGCAGATGACGGATTCGCTCTCGCACGAGTACAACCTGGATGCGGAGAAGCCGGCCGGCACGGAGTTCACCGTGGCCGTGAAGGTGGCGGACGAGAATGACAACCTGGCCGTGCGCAAGGTGACTTTGCGCTAGCCGCCCGGACACCATTCCGAGGATAGAGGACCGCCGGTGCTTGTCGCGCCGGCGGTTTCGTTTGTACCGGGGGTCCAACCGGCCCGGCTCCATCTGAAGTCTGAAATTTCAGAGGGGCATCCAGGGTGGGTATCGATGTAAAATGCTCGAATGCCGCCGCTTGCCGGAGTGTTCCCAATCCTCGCCACTACGTTCCGTGAAGACGGGGCGGTGGATCTCGATAGCCAGTTGCGGCTGGTGCGTCATTTGCTGGAAGCGGGGGCTCACGGCCTGGGCCTGTTCGGCAATGCCAGCGAGGGCTATGCGCTGACGGCGGCGGAGCGTCGTGAGATTCTGCAGGCCGTGGTGCGCGAGGTGGATGGGCGGGTACCGCTGGTGGTGAGTTCGGGTCACACAGGCACCGATGCCGCCGTGGAATTGAGCAGGCAGGCGGAGGACATGGGGGCATCCGGCCTGATGGTGCTGCCGCCTTACCTGATGAAGACGGACGGCGAGGGTCTGCTGCACTATTACAGCCGGATCGGACGGGCTGTGAAGATTCCGGTGATGGTGCAGGACGCTCCGCTGATGACCCAGGTGGCAATGCCGCCTCCGCTGCTGGCGCGGATGGTGAGTGAGACGCCGAACGTCTGCTATGCGAAGGTAGAGGCGCCGCCGACGGCGACGAAAACGACGTCAGTGATCAAGGCGAGCGGCGGAGCGATGACGGTGTTCGGCGGGCTGAACGGGCTGTTTCTGATCGAAGAGATGCTGCGCGGGGCTCGCGGGGTGATGCCGGGCAGCGACCTGACTGCGCAGTTCGTGGCCATCTGGGATGCCGTGGAGTCGGGCCGGCTGAACGAGGCGTGGCGGGTGTTCACTCAGGCGCTGCCACTGATCCGGTTTGAGTTGCAGCCGGGCCTGGGGGTCTCGGCGATGAAGCACAACCTGGTGGCCCGGGGCGTCATTGAAAGTTCCTATGTGCGGCATCCAACTTCGGCGCTGACCAGCGAGAGCCTGGCGGAGCTGGAGTTCCTGCGGAGATGGGTGGCCGCCGAGCCGGAAGCGACCGTGGACGCCTGAACCGGCGGCAACCCGCCATGCGCATCCGGCATTTACGTTGGTATATCGCCGCGCTGCTGTTCGCCGCTTCGATGATCAATTACATCGACCGGCAGGCGCTGTCCGTCGTGGCTCCGATCCTGACGAAGGAGCTCAGGCTGTCGCCGACGCAGTATGCGGGCATCCTGCAGTGGTTTCTGGCGGCCTACACGATCACCTATGTGATCAACGGCTGGGTGGTGGACCGGTGGGGCACGCGGCGGTCGATGGCGCTGTTCATGGCTTGGTGGTCGGCCAGCAACATGGCGCATGCGCTGGCGTCGGGCGCAGGTTCTCTCTCCGCATTCCGCTGCCTGCTGGGGATGGGCGAATCCGGCAGCTTCATGGCGTCGATCAAGGTGGCGTCGGAGTGGTATCCGGCGAAGGACCGGGCGGTGGTGAACGGACTGGTGAATGCGGGCGCAGCGGCCGGAGCCGTGGTGGCTCCGCCGCTGGTGGTCTGGCTGGCCACACAGTATGGATGGCGGTTCGCCTTTGTAGCGACGGGAGCCATCGGCTTTCTGTGGCTGATTGTGTGGTGGTTGCTGTATGAACTGCCGGCGCGGCACAAGCGGATCACGGAGGAAGAGCTGGCGCTGATCGAGGCTCCGGCGGCAGGGGCTCCGGTGGCGGCGCGAGGGTACCTGCAGTTGCTGGCTGTGCGGGAGACGTGGGCGCTGCTGGGGGCGCGATTCCTGTCGGATCCCGTGTGGTGGTTCTATCTCTTCTGGCTGCCGAAGTACCTGGTGGAACACCGCGGATTCACACTGTTGGAGATGGGCCTGCTGGCGTGGCTCCCTTACCTTTGTGCCGATTTAGGGTCAGTGGTGGGCGGGCTGGCGTCGGGCGCGCTGATCCGGCGGGGATGGGCGACAGGCAGGGCGCGTCGCGCGGTGATGCTTCCGTCCGCGCTACTGATGCCGCTGAGCATCGCCGTGGCGCTGACTCCTTCGCCGGTCATGGCCATTGCCCTTATCTGCGTTGTGCTTTTTGCGCACATGGCCTGGCGGACGAACCTGACCACGATGACGAACGATTTGTACCCGCGGGCAGTGGTGGGTTCGGTGTCCGGGCTGATCGCCTTCGGCACTGGTCTGGGCGGCACTCTGTTCACCAACCTGACCGGGCAACTGGTGGAGCGCTACTCGTACACGGCGGTCTTCTGCATCATGGGTTTCCTGCATCCGGCGGCGCTGCTGCTGTTGGGTGTACTTCTGAAGAAGAGGGGTGAATGACGCGAATCCAAAGCGTGGAAGCGATTCCGGTGCGGCTGCCGAGGGACCTGGAAGAGGCGACGGGGACGGCTGGTTCGCCTTCTGTTCTGCGGAACGGATCGACCGACTATCGATGGTCGTCCAGTGTACCCGCCATTTACTCGCGGCATTTCGAGACGGCGCTGGTGAAAGTGACGCTCGAGAACGGGCTGACGGGTTGGGGCGAGGCGCAGGCTCCGCTGGCGCCGCAGGTGGCGTGCTCGATTGTGGACCGGCTGCTAGCCCCGTTGCTGCAAGGAAGTGAGTTCCAGCCGGAGCCGCGGCAGATCGAGAAGACCTGGCACAACCTATATGGGTCGATGCGGGTTCGCGGCCAGACCGGCGGATTCATGCTGGACGCGATCAGCGGAGTGGACCTGGCGCTGTGGGACCTGGCCGGCAAAATGCGGCAGCAACCGGTGTCGGCCATGGTGGCCGGCACGGCGGCGCGGTCGAGAGTGCCGGCCTACCTGAGCGGGCTGCCGTCCGGTTCCTTCGCCGAGCGCTGCCGGTTTGCCCGCGACTACCAGGCGCAGGGCTTCGGCTGTTTCAAGATCTTCCATGAGGCGGCGGAAGGCGAGCTGTTCCAGTTGCTGGATGAGCTGCGCGATGCGCTGGGTGCGCCGGCCCAACTGGCCGTGGATGCCCTATGGCGACTAGAGGAGCAGCGGGCGGCGGCGTTCGGCCGTCAGCTGGACCGCAGGCATGTGGTCTGGTTAGAGTGTCCCTTCATGCCGGAGGAGGCAGAGGCGCATGTACGGCTGGCCGAGGCGATCCAAACACCTCTGGCTGCCGGCGAGAGCTACCGGACGCGGAATGAGATTGCTCCGCTGCTGCCGGCGCTACGGTTTGTTCAGCCGGATCTGGGCCGGACCGGGATTACCGAGGGATTGCGCATCGCCACGATGGCCGCGGGGTCGAATGCGGCGGTGCTGCCGCATGTGAGCATTGCCCTGGGCCGCAGATTGCGGCTGCGGTCCATTTCGCGGCCGCGCTGGAGAATGCGCCGCTGCTGGAATTCAACCCGTCCGTGCTGAAGATGGCGAACGTCTTCCTGCAGGCTCCTCTGGAGGTGGAGAACGCGCATTGGCTGGTTCCGGACCGCCCGGGATTGGGGATCGAAGTGAAGGAGCCGGAACTGCGCGCCGCGATCCGCTGGTAGTTAGTCGGGAATGTAACATCTTGCGAACACGAAGCAGGGTTGACCGTAACTACTGGCAAGGTGAATCATGTTTGAATCCTTCGCGCAGGACATTACTTACGGTCTCAGGCAACTGAAAAAGAGCCCAGGCTTTACCTTTGTCGCGGTGGCATCGCTGGCGCTGGGCATCGGCGCCAACACGGCGATTTTTGAACTGGTGGCGGCGATCCGGTTGCAGACGCTGCCGGTGGATAAGGCCGAGGAGCTGGTGTATGTCGATTTCGCGAAGGGATCGGCGCGATCGGGCTGGTTCTCGACCCGTTCCGCGCGGCTGACTTACGCCCACTGGGAGCATCTGCAGAAGCACCAGCAGTCGTTCAGCGGAGTGATGGCCTGGAGCGCGGCGCGCTTCAACCTGTCGGACGGTGGGGAGGCGCGATGGTCGGAAGGGATGTACGTCAGCGGCGATTTCTTCCGCGTGCTGGGTGTGACGCCCTACATGGGCCGGACCATTACCACCGCGGATGATACGGAAGCGTGCCCGAACCCGGGCGCGGTCGTCAGCTACGCCTTCTGGCAACGGGAGCTGGGCGGAGACCGGAGCGCCCTGGGCCGGAATATCAGCCTGGACGGGCATCCGATGCCCGTGATCGGCATCACGAAACCCGAGTTCTTTGGGGTGGAGATGGGGCGGCGGTATGACGTGGCCATTCCGGTCTGCGCGGATCGGATGATGTCGGATGACGGCAAGGGCCGGATGCCGGTGAAGCACGCCTGGTGGCTTTCGATGATGGGTCGGTTGAAGCCGGGGATCACGATCGAGAAGGCTCGGGCTGAACTGCAGGCCCTGTCGCCGGGTCTGACGGAGGCGACGATACCGCCCATCTACAAGGCGCAGCAGGCCAAAAAATACCTGGCAAACAAGCTGGAAGCGCAGGAGGGCGCCACCGGCGTCTCGAATCTGAGGCGGCAGTACGAACAGCCGCTCTGGCTGCTGATGGCAACCACGGGGCTGGTTCTGCTGATTGCCTGCGCGAACCTGGCGAATCTGCTGCTGGCGCGGGCCAGCGTACGGGAGCGGGAGCTCGCGGTGAGGCTCGCCCTGGGGGCTTCGCGCAACCGTCTGGTGAGGCAACTCCTGGCGGAGAGCCTGCTGCTGGCGATCATGGGCGCCACTCTGGGGGCGGGCCTGGCGCAGCTTCTCAGCAAGGGTCTCATCACATTCATCAGCACCCGGGACAATCCGCTGTTCGTGAACCTGACGCTGGATTGGCGGGTGTTGGGGTTCACGGCGCTGCTGGCGGTCTGCACCTGCCTGTTGTTTGGGCTGCTGCCGGCGCTGCGGTCGACGAACATGCCGCCCTCGTCGGCGATTCGATCGGGCGGGCGCAGCATGACCTCGGGCCCGGAGCGGTTCAGTCTGCGGCGGATCCTGGTGGTGACCCAGGTGGCGTTCTCGCTGGTGCTGCTGACGGGCGCGCTTTTGTTCGTCCGCAGCCTGCGCAACCTGATGACCACGGACTCGGCGACAAACCGGAGGGCATCATGACGGTCGGGCTGGATTTCAGCCGGGGCCAGTATCCGAAGGAGCGGCGTCCGGCGCTGTATCGGGAGCTCTCCGACAAGCTGTCCGAGCAGCCTGGGGTTCAGGCGGCGGCGCAGGTGATGATGACGCCGATGAGCGGATCCGGCTGGAACAACGACATCGGGCCTGACAATACGCAGGCGGCGGCGAGCGGGAAGCAGTCGTTCTTCAATCGCGTGGGACCCGGCTATTTCCATACGATGGGTACCCAGTTGATGGCCGGCCGGGAGTTCGACGAGCGGGACACCAAGTCCTCGCCGAAGGTCGCGGTGGTGAATGAGGTCTTCGCGAAGAAGTTTTTCGGAAAGTCGAATGTGGTGGGACGCACGTTCCACATGGAAGCTCCGGCGGGCAAGCAGGAGGATCTGATCCAAATCGTCGGCGTGGTCAAGAACACGAAGTACTACGAACTGCGCGAGGATTTCCTGCCGATCGGTTTCTTCCCGATGGCGCAGGATGAGGATCCGGGGCCGGGTCTGTCGATGGTGCTGCGGGTGCAGGGTTCGCCGCTGGAGCTGATGAACGCCGTTAAGGGCGCCATCGCCATGTTCAATCCGACGATCGGCATTGAATTCAAGACCTTCTCGGCTCAACTGGAGGAGTCGCTGTTGCGAGACCGGCTGATGGCAACGCTGTCCGGCTCGTTCGCCCTGCTGGCCGGACTGCTGGCGACACTGGGGCTGTACGGCGTGATTGCCTATATGGTGGCGCGGCGCCGGAACGAGATTGGGGTGCGCATCGCGCTGGGCGCCGACCGTGGCAAGGTGATCCGGCTGGTGTTGTCGGAGACCGGACTGCTGCTGGTAGCCGGACTAGGTGTCGGCGTTGTGCTGGCGCAGTGGGCGGCACGGGGAGCAGCCAGCATGCTGTACGGCCTGGAGCCCTGGATCCGGTATCGACGGCAGTCTCGATTGTTCTTCTGGCGATGGTCGGCCTGGCCGCCGAATTCGGCCCTGCGCGGCGAGCCGCGGCCCTGGAGCCGATGTCCGCCCTGAGAGAGGAATAGCGAGTTCGGCTTGGGCGGGGCGCGCAGCGATACCGCGGCCTCCGCCACCGAACGACGGTCATCGGACTTTCACGACGGCGTCATGCGCCTTTGATGCCGCAGTCCCAAGATTGGGGATGCTCCGTGTTCTTCCGGTGGCGCTTGCGCACCTCTGCTTCCTCAGCCTGCTACCCGCCCAGACGACGATCTACGTGGTCCGCCATGCCGACCGCGCACCCGGCAATGAGGATCCACCCATTAGTGAGACCGGGCGATTGCGGGCGAAAGCGCTGGCACGACTGCTGACGGATGCTCCGCTTGGCGCGATCTTCGCCACGGAAGCCGTGCGGACTCAACAGACTGCCGCACCGACGGCCGAAGCTCACCATCTGAGCACCGGAATACACTAATTGCCAAGGACATCCAGGGGCTGATGAGGCGTCTCAAGGACGAGGTGCCCACCGGCAGGTCCGCCCTGGTGGTGGGTCACCGAGGAACCGTGCCCCTCATCGTGCAGGCTTTGGGCGGAGGTGCCATTCCTCCGCTTGGGAGTTCCGAAGTCGACCGGTTGACGGCTGTCACATGCTGGCCCGATGGGCGATGCGCGGTACAAGTCTTTCGATATGGTCCGGAGTAACCGGATATTCAGCATTCCGTGTGCGATTGGCAACAGCGGCTGGGTAGCATGGGGCCTTCCATTGACCTGCCTCAGGGAAGGACTCCATGCACCCATCACCCCGTTCCGCGGGCGCCAGTTCGCTGCGCCGCCCCAAGTTTCGCGCTGCGTTTGAAGTCTTATCCGCACTGCTTCTGATCCTGCTGTTCAGCGTCGCGGGCCTGCTGGGCCAGGCGACCGAGGGCACCATCCTCGGGACGATCACCGACAATTCCGGCGCTCCCGTGGCGGGCGCCGTTGTGTCGGTGACCAATGTGTCCACGAATCAGAAAAGAACCACGGTTTCCAACGAGAGCGGCGAGTATCTCGTCACGAATCTGCCATTGGGGACCTATGCTGTCTCGGCTGAGATGCAGGGATTCCACCGCGTGCAGACGCAGGGTGTGGAGATCACGATTAAGGCCCGGCCGCGGGTCGATCTGCGGCTCGAAGTGGGTGAGATCAGCCAGGCGGTCAGCGTCAGCGGCGATGCTCCGCTGTTCGAAGACCGACACAGTGGGAGTAAGCACCGTGGTCAGCAGGCAGCAACTGGAGAGCCTGCCGCAGATGAGCCGGCACCTGTTGAGCCTGGCGTCGCTTACGCCGAGCATTTCACATTTCAATGGCGGCCGTGTGGGCGACTTTTCAGGCGGCGAAGCCATTTCGCTGGGTCCGCTGGGGGTCAATAGCAATAACTTCATGATCGACGGGATTTCGAACAACCTGGAATTGACCGGAGGCATGAACGCGGTGCCGCCGATCGATGCGATCCAGGAGTTCTCGGTCCAGACCAGCGGTTATGCGGCGGAGTTCGGCCGGGCGGCCGGAGGGATCGTGAATGTCGCCCTGAAGAGCGGCACGAACGAGCTGCACGGTTTCGGCTACGACTACCTGCGCAATGACCTTCTGGACGCGCGTCCGTATGACTTTTCGGGCACGAATCCGGCCCGCCAGCCGCTGCGGCGGAACCTCTTCGGTGGTGGGCTCAGCGGCCCGATCAGGAAGGACAGGATCTTTCTGTTTGGAAACTACGAAGGGTTGAGGCAGCCGCAGAATGCGATTGAGTACGACACTGTGCCGACGAGCCTGGAGCGGGCCGGCGACTTCTCGAAGAGCGGCTTCAGCATCTACGATCCCGCCACGCAGAGGCTGGATGCGTCCACGGGGCGCCTGATCCGTGACGCCTTCCCGAACAATGTCATTCCGCAGAACCGCATCAATCCGATCGGCTCGAAGCTGATCAGCATCTTCCCTACCCCGAACTACAAGGACCAGAATCCGGCGGTTCTCAACAACTACCTGGCGATCCTGACCAACAACGACAAGCGCGACTCCATGAACCTGAAGGGCAACGTGAACCTGGGCCCGTCCGACTCGGTCACGCTGCGCTACTCCAAGCAATGGCTCACGAAGGATCGCAGCGGCTACATGCCCGAAAGCTGGATTGGCGGCCACGCGACGCTGAACGGCACGAATGCAGGAGCCACCTACACGCACATCTTTTCGCCGTCGGTGGTGAACGAGGCGCGAGGCGGCTGGAACTACATCACGGACGGCAACTTCAATTCCAATCAGACCGTGATTTCGGAACTGAGCCAGATTCCGGGTGCGGTGGTGCAGGCCGGGTATCCGACCGTATCGATGCGGAATATCTCCTCGACAAAGGCGGTGCGGCCGCTCACCACGCTGCCGACTCCTTACCTGGTCTGGCAGAACTCGATTCAGTTGATGGACAACCTGAGCTGGCACAAGGGGAGCCACGCGTTCAAGTTCGGTGTGGAGTACATCCATCACCGGAACGACGTCGGGGGCGGCTGGGCTCCCGGCGGAGTGAAGTTCAACTTCGATGCTTACCAGACGGTCCCCTATGCGGGAGCCAAGCGCGAATCCAATCGCACGGGTACACCCAACGGCCTGCTGGGATTGGCTGGAGCACTCACCACTTATCACTACCTGGACAAGACGCGCATGACGGACAACCGCATCGCGGCCTTCGCGCAGGATGACTGGCGCATCACCCGCAAGCTGAGCCTTTCGCTGGGCCTGCGCTATGAGTGGTTCCCGCAATGGAACGTTGCCAAGGATCTGAATACGAACTTCGACCTCAACACCGGCAAGATCATCATTTCCGACACAACGCGCGACTGGGTGTCGGCGAATCTAGGCCTGTCGGGCGGAGTGTTGCCCGGCAATTATGAGTACCGTCCTCGCGACCAGGTGCAACCCACGTCGACCTCCATCGATCTGTCGCCCCGTATCGGGTTCGCCTACTCGCTCAACAGCCGCATGGTGCTGCGCGGCGGCTATGGCATCTATTACTCGGTGCTGGACGCGCTGAACATGAACAACACGAGCGGGGCACCCTTCAGTTTCCAGGTCCAGCGGAATGGCGACACGATCAAAGCCATCGATATCAACGAAGGATTCCCGGCCGCGAATATCTTCGAAACGCTGGGCTCCATCAATATCGGACCGGCCCAGTTTGATACGCGGTTCAAGGACCCCTATGTGCAGAAGTACAACATGAACCTGCAGATCAGCCCCACGAAGTCCACAGTGGTGGAGGTGGGCTATAGCGGGTTCCATTCCATCCGGGGCGCGACCTCCTGGCGGGTGAACTATCCTACTCCGGCGCCCGGTGACCTGCAAAGCCGCCGGCCTTATCCGCTTCTGGGCGAGGGCTTCGGCATCTTCTTCATGAACGCCGCCCGGTATAACGCACTGGAGGTGAGCCTGCGACAGCGGGAATGGCGGGGTCTGAGTGTGACGACCGCCCTGACGATGTCGAACTCGATCGGGGACAACGGCAGCATTGATCCGTACAACTTCTCCTATGGGCATGGCCGGCTTTCGAACGACTACGGCTACAACTGGGTGAGTTCCGCCATTTACAACGTGCCCACGCCGAGCAACTGGAACCGGCTGACGAAGCAGATTCTGGGCGGCTGGCAGACGGCCACGATCGTTCAACTGCAGGGTGGGGCGCCGTTCTCAGTGAACTCGTCGCAAACGATGAACGACGACATCGATTCCAGCCGCGCGAATCTGATCGTCACCAAGGGTCCGGCCTCGCTGGGGGGCAGCCAGCGTTCCATCAACCGCTGGTTCAATACGGACGCCTTCGTGAGCCCGGCAGACTACACCTGGGGCAACTCGGGCATCAACATTCTGCGGTCGCCGGCATTCATGCAGGTCGACCTGGCACTGCAGAAGAGCTTCCGGGTGTATGAACGGGCGCGGTTCACCTTCCGGGCAGAGTCGTCGAACGTTTTGAACCAGGTGAATCTGGGTACGCCTTCGGCCACTGTGGGAGCCGCGGGGTTTGGCACGATCCGCAGTCTGAATGGAGATCCGCGCCACATGCAGGTGTCGCTGCGGGCGGATTTCTAGGCGGAACAGGTGGGTTCACGCGCGGTGCGGTCTAGAAACCCGCACCGCGCAGCCGGACCCTTCGGCCCGGGTGTAGGCGATTTGCCGGCTCTGGAGACTCACCCTAATCGCGGGGCGCACTCTCCAGGATGGCCCACTGGGCCAGGCCGGCGAAGCGGCGGTACTCGGCTACTCGGAATCCAGGCACCTGACGGGCGTCGAAGAGATTGCAGTGTGGCGACGTGCGACGCTGATTGATGCCCGCGTTTTCGAGGATCTTCAGCAGCCAGTCCCACTCAGGCGCGGGGGTTGTGAGCATCAGTTGCCCCCTGGGCTTCAGCAAGTGACTGCAGGCATCAAAACAGTCGACGTGTTCCAGGATCTCGAAGGCGACAATGACGTCGAAAGAACCGGGCTGCAGGCCGAGACTCTGCCACTCCAGAATGTCGCCCACAATGTCGGCGGGACCGGATAAGTCCAAGCCGGTGTATTGCTGAACACCCCTGGACCGCAGGTATCCGCCGGCCCAGCCTGATCCGGAACCAATCTCCAGAACGCGGGCGTCGAGGGGGATGCGGTCGAGGAAGTAGCGGGCGCGCAAACGCCGCATTCTGGATTCCAGCAGGGCCATGAGGAAAGGTCGTTCCCATGGTAGCGAACGACGCAGGCGGGCGGTCAGGCGAGGATATTCAGGATCGCCTGATTCAGGTCGTCGAAGTTTTGAGCAACCTGCACGTTGGCTTCAACGGTGATCCTGGCCTGCAACATGGCCAGTACTTCAGCGCTGAGGTCGACGGTATCCGTGGGCGCGGCTGAGACACCTGGCATTCTGGCGATCCGCGTGGCGGTCCCTTCGGCCAGTTGTAGGCCATTGGAGATGCCTGCAAGGGCGATGCTGAGGTCTGCCATTTGTCCGTCTCGCTGCTCTTATCGACACGGATGCCTGCCGTTTGAGGGGAATTTGCCTTGTCGACGGGTTTTCTCCAATGTCGGAGAATGAAGTTGATGCGTACGGCTTCGATTCTGTTGGCCGCGATCCTGGTGGTTCTCTGTCAAGTGGCGCTGGTGGCCCAACCGTCCTCCCTGCCGATGCCCACCTTCCTGGGCACGGTGAAGGGTAGCGACGGGAAGATCCTCTCGATTGAGTCGGATGATGGGAATACGATGCAATTCACCTGCACCCGCAAGACGGAGTTCTTCGATGGGAAGAAGCGCATCAAAGCAACGGATCTGCAACCCGGAGAGTATGTCTCGGTGGAAGCCAAGCTGATGCCGGACCGGTCGATGGACGCGGTCGTGGTGCATCGGGAAAAGCGGCCTGACGCTTAGCTCCTATTGCGCGCGGCGAAAGGCCAGTACCGCATTCAGCCCGCCGAAGGCGAAGGAATTGGAGAGCGCCGCTTCGATCCTCGCCGGACGAGCTTCGTTGGGGATGACGTCCAGGTCGCAGGCGGGATCGGCCTGGGTGAAGTTCGCTGTCGGCGGGAGGAGGTCCTGTTCGAACGCCATCAGGGTTGCCACCGCCTCCAGGGCGCCTGCCGCTCCGAGAGTATGACCGTGCATCGATTTCGTCGAGCTCACGGGCGGCGGCTGGGCGAATATTGAGCGAATCGCCTTTGTCTCCGTCACATCGTTGGCGGGCGTCCCGGTGCCGTGCGCATTGATATAACCGACCTGTTCCGGCGCCAGGCCACCGTCGGCCAAGGCGGCGCGCATGGCCGCGGCGGCGCCGTCGGCGGACGGCATGGTGATATGGGAGGCGTCGGAGGTCATGCCGAAACCGCAGATTTCCGCCAGGACGTGGGCACCCCGGGCCTGTGCCGATTCGAGGGTTTCCATCACCAGGATGGCTGCGCCCTCGCCCAGAATGAGACCTTTGCGATCCACCGTGAACGGGCGGCAGGTGTCGGGTGCGACAACGCGCATCGCTTCCCAACTGCGCAGCAACCCCAACGCGAAAGGAGCCTCGTTTCCGCCGGCCAGGGCGGCATCCACCATGCCGGCCCGCACCATCCAGAAAGCCTGGCCGATGGCGTGGGCGGCCGACGCGCAAGCCGTGGAGACGGTGTAGGCGGGACCGGTGATGCCGTGGTGCATGGAGATCCAACTGGCTGCGCCATTCGCCATCACCTTTGGAATGGTGAGTGGGTCGAAACGAGTCTTCTTCTCCTCGAAGAGCTGGCGGTAGCTTTCGTCCTCGGTGGTCTTCCCACCGACGCAGCAGCCGGTCACCACGGCGGTGCGCGACGCATCCGGCGGCAGGCCCGACATCTTCAAAGCCTCCGCCGCCGCAACGCCTGCCAGTTGCACCGTGCGGTCCAGTTGCATGGCGACTTTGGGATCGAAGTGAAGGAAGGGATCGAACCCTTGCACCTCGGCTCCGTTGGAGAAACGCAGGGGCGAGCAATCGATGGCCTTGATGGGGCCGATGCCGCAGCGGCCCTGTGCGAGGGCAGCCCAGAATGAGGGCAGATCGGGACCCAGCGCGGAGATGACACCCGCGCCGGTGATGACAACGCGCCTCATGCCGGATCGGAGGCGGAAGCCGCGGCCTGCTTGCGGGCCAGAAGTATCTCAACGCCGTCGATGGCCTGTTGGATGGAGGTAAACTCCTTGCCCGCGTCGTCCGGAATGTCGATATCGAACTCCTCCTCGAGAGCGAAGAGGATATGCAATCCGTCCAGGGAATCGATATTGAGTTCCTGGAAGGTGCTGCCGGCCTGAATGGTTTCGACAGGGATTCGCTGATTCCCGGCGATGACGCGAATGACGCGCTGGCTGGTGGTTTCCTGCATTGTTATTGAGCTCCGTTGGTCACAATCCGGGCCGCCGCGTGAATCTCTAAGTCTACTTTCTCGCCGACACGAAGGACAAACGTACTCGGGTTTTTCAGACCCCAGGCTACATAGGGAATCGAGAACTTGGAATCGGCTCCGAGGCGGCCGGGTTCCACGGTCACCTGGATGGGCAGGGTGGCTTCATGTTCGCTGCCATGCAGCAAAAAGGAACCCTTCACCTGGAGGGTCGCCGTGCCTTGGGCCGGCACCTGGCCTTCCACATGTTTCGGCCGGAAGACGACATCGGGAAACCGGGCGCTCTCCAGCACGCTCTTGTGCATCTTGCCGTCCCGGCTGTCGTTGCCGCTGGCGCCGCTGCGCGCATCGGCAATCAGCTCTCCGGACGCCACCCCTGTCGCCGGATCGAAACGAACCGTGCCACTGCGGAGTTGAAACGTGCCATGGACCGTGTGGACGAAGGCGTCCAGAGTCCAGCGAATCTGGGTTTGCGGCGGATCGAACACCAGCACGGTGTTGGCCGCATGAAGCGGAACAAACAGACCCGCCGCAAATAGCGGTAAGGCGAGCAGGTGACGCATGGTACTGGCCTTTCTCAGGCGGTGAACATACTCCAACCGAGGGTGACAGCCGCGGTGGCCAGCACCCTGGGGGAAAACCCGTGGACGTGCATCGAAAGCATGTCCGCAAAGACTTTCGGCCGGGCTGACAGCGCCGAGAAGACGCGGCGCCGCAGGGAGTCGCGCTGATCCATCAGGAGCATCAGATCGGCCATCAGGGCCGGCCGCCGCCGTATGCGATTGTGCGCTTTCTGGTACATGCCCAGGTCGTCGAGTTCCATCGCTTCGGCCAGCGCCATGGCCTGCTGAAAGGCCAGCGACAACCCCTCGCCGGTAACGGCATCCACTGAACCGGAAGCATCACCGATGAGGGCGACGCGGCCGTGGCAGACGCGGCGTAGACGGCGGGAAGCCGAGATGGAGCCGCGCTCAGTGGACGCCGGGGCGGCGTGGCGCAGCCTTTCCAGCAGATGAGGAAACAGCGGCAGGGCCTGCTCCAGGCGCAGATCCGAGTTCCGGGAGAGCAACGCGACATTCACCTGATCGGCTGCCACCGGGGTGACGTAGATCTGGCAGCCGGAGGCCCAGTGAACCTCTACATGATCGGTCCATGGGGCCAGATGGAAATGGCGGCGGAATCCGAAGCGCCGGCTGTCGGTGAGCCGTGCATCGAGTCCGGCCCAGCGGCGGACGGCGGAACCGGCGCCGTCGGCGCCCACGATGTAGCGGGCGTTCAGGTCGTGGTGGCGCAGCAGCACGCGCTGCCCTTCCAGGCCGACAACAGGAGAGTTCCACAGGAGGGTGACGCCAACCTCTTCCGCCTTGGCGGCCAGGATGCGGTGCAGGGTGGTGCGGCGGACTCCAAAGCCGAAGCCCGCTGGAAACGCGGCCGCGACGGAACGGTCGTGCCCCCGGAAACGGATGCCGCGGAAGGGGAAGTACTCGCCGGGCGCGATCGTCACGCCCAGGCTGCGCAGGGCGGCCACGGCATCCGGCATGAGTCCTTCGCCGCAGGCTTTGTCGATGGCATCGCGCGCACTATCGGCGACCACGACCTCAAAGCCCTTGCGGCGCGCGGCGATGGCCGCCACCAGCCCGGCCGGGCCGCCTCCCGCAATGAACACGTCAGTTTCCGTAGGTAACGACATACCCTCACCAGCGCAACAGGATCAACTCCGAGCAGAACGCCGGCCCCATGGCCGCCATCAGGCTGTAGGTGCCTGGCTGCGGCCGGCGGTTCATCATCACTTCCTCGAGCACCAGCAGCACGGACGCGGAAGAGAGGTTGCCGGTCCGCTTCAGGCAGGCCCACGAGGCATCCAGCGCGCCGTCGGGCAGTTTGAGCGCGCTGCTTGTCGCCTCCAGCACGCGCGGGCCTCCGGTGTGCAGCACCCAGCTTCCGATGTCGGCCCGGGTGAGACCCTCTGATCCGAGAAACTCGTCCACATCACCGGCAAGATTCTGCTCCACCACTTCGGGCACTTCCCGCGAAAGCACAATCTGAAAGCCCTTCTCCGAAATGTCCCAGCCCATCACATGCTCGGTGTTGGGGTAGAACACAGAGCGAGTCGCCAGGATCCTCGGACCATCCACCGGAACTTCCGCCCCGGCCACCAATGCAATGCCGGCGCCATCGCCAAATAATCCCGAGGAGATGAGATTGGCGATCGACAAATCCTCATGCTGGAGGGTGAGCGAGCACAGCTCCACCGCGATGACAGCCGCCACCTGCTTCGGGTAGGCCTTCACATAGTCGGCCGCACGCGACACACCAGCGGCACCGGCGACACAGCCGAGCCCGAAGATCGGCACGCGCTTGATGTTCACCGGCAGGCTCATGCGGTTCATCAGACGCGCGTCGACAGAGGGACTGGCGATGCCCGTCACCGAGACGAAGAAGATGGCGCCCAGCAGCGACTTGTCCACTCCGGCCCGCTCCAGGGCCAGTGTCAGAGCCTCTTCGCTCAGATCCAGGGCCACATCGATCCAGTGGTTGTTCGCCTGGCCCCAGGTTTGGATGCCGTAGTAATCCTGCATCGGCAGCGCCAGATGCCGCGTCTCGACGCCCACCCGCTGGTGCAGGCGCTCCATGAACTGAGGGTTGTCCAGCTTGGGTCCCCAGAAGTCCCGAAGAGCCGTAAGCAGCACCCGCTGATCGTATTTGTGTTTGGGTAAAGCGCTGGCCGCGCTGGCGATGATCATTAAAAGAGTCTACTTTCCACGGAGGCGGGCAAGTTCTTCGGCATACAGATGGTTCTTCGGAAACTGATGCACCAGCGACTGGAGGATGGATCCGGCCAGCTCCCGGTTCTTATCCCGGAGCGCGGCGACTGCCAATAACAAACGGGCGAACGGTTGCAGGAACCGGCCTTTTTCCGCTGTGATCTTCAACTTTTCAATACCAAGTTCCTTGTTCGTGGCATTGCCGTTCCATTGTAGAAACCAGCGAACCGGCAGCGGCTTGAGGCTCAGCAGATAATTCTCGACGCCAATCGCCAGCCAGGCATCGGCGAACTGCGGATTCGACTGGAGCAGCTTTTCCGCCAGTTGACGGCTCTCCTTGGTTGCGTTGAGGGAGCTCAAATACCGCTTCTCGATGAGCGCGTCGTAGTCCGACTGCAGGCCCAGAGCCAGCACCTGGGCGAATACCGCGTTCGGGTCGCCCGGCGAATGCGACAGCACCCGCCCCGCCAACTCACGGCCTCGCGCCAGTTCCCTCTGGAACGCCTGTTGCGCAGCCGCATCGGGTTTCAACTTGCGAGTGGTTCGGAAATTATCGTCATGCAGGAAAAATTCTGATTGCAGAATATGCAGCCTGTCGAATTCTGAGAAGAGATGAGCGGCGGCGTTGGAGACAGGCCCCAGCGGATCGTTGGGATGTTGGCGGATCCATTCGGCGAAGGTCTTGCGGGCCGCGTCAAACTCCAGGTTGTACATCTGGTGATAACCCAGGTCAATCCCTTGAACCTGTTGAGCACAAACAGGAAGCGCGGCCGCGAGCATCGCGGCAAACAGAAAATGTACGTAAGATGACACAGGTTACTACTACTTATCAGATGCGCAGCCCCTGCGATCTTATTCCAAAAGGAGAGATAGCTCTTTTTGGTGATTCGCTCCAACACCCGGCACCCTTTCGGATGCACGGCGCGTTACATCGGTTACGGCGTGGAGAGCTTTTCCGTACCCAATCGATCGATCTGAATCCTGGCGATGCGGTTGAAGTCCATCTGGGCCACCGTCAGCCTGCGCCCTTCATACTCAATGGAATCGCCGGTGCTGGGAATGCGGCCTAACCGGAAAAGCAGATAACCCGCCACGGTCTCGTAGGAATCGCCAGGCGGCAGCAGCACCCCGAACTGGGTCTCCAGGTCGCGCAGGCTGGTGGCGCCATCGATCTCGAAACCACCTACGTCCTCAGGATCCGGCTGCACGGTCTGGAGGTCGAACTCATCTTCGATCTCGCCGAAGATCTGCTCGAATACGTCCTCGATGGAGACCAGACCGCTGACCGTTCCGAACTCGTCCACCACCAGGGCGACGTGCGCCTGACGCTCCCGCAGATCGTCCAGGACGAGATGGAGGGCGCGGGACTCCGGCACAATGGGCGCCTTGCGCACGATCCGGCTGAGCTTGAACGGCTCCACCGCCCGCCGCCGGTAGTTCGATTGCCGGCGCTGGGCCCAGAAATCGAGAACGTCCTTCACGTGGACGAAGCCGACGGGATTCTCCAGCGACTTCTGGCAGACGGGCAGCCGGGAATAGCGGCTGCCACTCATCAGTTGCAGGACTTCGTCGATGTCGGCATCAATGTCGACGGTCACCATCTGGCTGCGTGGAACCATCACCTGCCGCACGCTGAACTCCTGCAGGTCGATGATGCGGCTGATCGCCTCGCGCTCGAATTCCGTCAACTGTCCGGCGGAATGGCTGGCCGCCACGACGAACTTGAGCTCCTCGGGCGAATGAGCGCCATGCTGATGACCATGCACTCCGACCAGCCGCGAGAAGATGCCGGAGGCACGCTCGATCACCCAGACAAACGGCTCCACCAGCTTGTAGAACACCAGCAGGACGGGCGCCACTAGAACGGCCAGGCGGTCCGACCTGTCGATGGCTACGTTCTTGGGAACCACTTCACCGAAGACGACGTGAGTGAACGTCATGATCGCGAAGGCGCAGACCAGGCTGACGATGCGGATGACGGCCTCGGTCGCCGGGGTGCGTACGGCCGAGAAGAGCGTCATGAACATGCTGTCCAGCGTCGCCTCGCCCAGCCAGCCCAAAGCCAGGCTGGCCAGGGTGAGCCCCACCTGGCTGACCGAGAGCAGCCGCTCCGGATTGGCCAGCAGCGACATGGCGGCGTTCGCGCCGACCACCCCCTGATCGGCCATCTGCCGCAACCGGGAAGGCCGTACGGAGACGAGGGCTGTTTCCGCGGCCGCAAAGAACCCATTCACGCCGATGATGATGAACATCAGCATCAGGCGGTAGCCGTAGCTTGCTGGTTGATCTTCCATTGAATCGTGAGTGTTAGCTCGCCGCAGCGGACCTATGGGTACCATTGTAGAGATGTCGCGATTCCTGCGTGCCGTGAATGCCCTGATCCTCCTGCTGGTGGCAGCAGGGCTGGCTGCCGTGTTCTGGTTTGTCTGGCGCCCGACGCCCGCCACTTCGGGGGAGATCCAGGCGCCGACGACGAAGCCCGTCCGCATCGCGCGCGACAGCCTGGGCGTGCCCCACATCTTCGCGGAGAACATTGAAGATGCCCTGTTCGCGCAGGGGTTCGCCACGGCCCAGGACCGCCTCTGGCAGATGGACACGTTGCGCCGGCTCGCGGCCGGTGAACTCAGCGAGATCATCGGAAAACCGGCCGTGGAACTGGACCGCAAGTCGCGCCATCTGCGCATGCGCCAGATCTCCCAACTCTGGCTGAAGAACATGCCGCCCAAAGATCGGGCGCTGCTGGCCGCCTATGCGCGCGGAGTGAATCACTACATCGAAACCAACCGCGGGAAATGGGGCCCGGAATTCGCCCTGCTGGCGTATCAGCCTCGTCCGTGGCTCATCTCCGACACGCTGCTCTGCGCGCTGCAGATGCACCGCACGCTCAGCGGGAACTGGGAGCAGGATCTGCTGAAGGCCAAGATGCTGGCCACGGGCGATCGCGAAAAAGTGGACTTCCTTTTCCCTGACCGCGTGGGCGATGAACCCATGCCCGGATCCAACGCCTGGGTTCTCTCGGGCGCCCACACCACCACGGGCAAGCCGGTCCTTGCCAACGACCCCCACCTCGAATGGACCATGCCCTCCACCTGGTATGAAGTGCACCTCCAGGCCCCGGGGCTGAATGCCGTGGGGGCCTCGCTGCCCGGCATACCGGCCATCGTCATCGGACACAACGATCGAATCGCGTGGGGCATTACCGCGCTGCAGTTCGACAACCAGGATCTCTATATCGAAAACATCGAACCGGCCACGGGTGTCTACACCTTCAAGGGGCAGACCGGACAGGCCCGTCGCGATGTGGAACTCATTGCGGTGAAGGGCGACAAGCCGATTGAAGAGATCATTTACACGACGGTCCACGGCCCCCTCTTTCGCTCGGAGGGGGATGCGCGCATGTCTCTGCGCTGGGCCGCCGCCGCGAACAATCCCTTCGAGTTCCCGATGATCGATCTGAACCGCTCCAGGAACTGGACGGAGTTCCGATCCGCCCTGAGCCGGCTCACCGGGCCGAATATCAACGTGCTCTACGCCGACATCGACGGCAACATCGGCTGGCAGGTGGCCGGCCGCCTGCCTCTGCGCAAGGGCTTTCGCGGCGACGTCCCCCTGGACGGCTCGGCCGGGGCTCAGGAGTGGGACGGTTTCGTCCCCTTCGACCAACTGCCCTCCTACTACAATCCAAAATCGGGCCTGCTGGTGAGCGCCAACCAGAACGGCTTTCCGCTGGACGCCCCTTACCAGGTCAGTGGCTTTTTCGCCTCCACGCACCGCGCTCGCCAGATCGAAGCCCGCCTGCTCTCCAAGCCCAAATGGAAGCCGGAAGAGATGCTCCAGGTGCAGTTTGATGTATACGCCGGCAGCCTCAAGTTCATGGCGAACCAGGCCATCCGCGCCGTGGAGAAGCGGGGAGACCAGAATGCTCTGGCCCGGGAAGGCGCACAACTGCTGCGCAACTGGAATGGGCAGATGAACCGGGAGGGATCCGCGCCCGTTCTGGCTTCCCTGCTCTTTCAGCACCTGCGCCGTTCCATGGCCGACCGGGCCGCGCCGAAGGAGTCCGCCGACTACAAGCCCTACATCTCGCACAGCGTCGTGGAGAAACTTCTGCGCCAGCGGCCCGCCGGCTGGTTCAGCGACTACGACCTATGGCTGTCCAACTCGCTGGCCGACGCGGTCGAGGAAGGCAAGAGGATGCAGGGCCGCAACACCGCCAAATGGCGCTATGGCGCGATGAACACTTTGACCTTGAAGCACCCCGTCGCCTCGCTGATCCCCGGAGCGGCGACGTTCTTCAACATCGGGCCCGTGCCGCTCAACGGATTCGGCACCACCATCAACGCCACCAGTGAGCGCATTGGCCCCTCCCTGCGCTTTGTCGCCGACACAAGCAACTGGGACTCCAGCCTCTTTAACCTCACTGTGGGCGAGAGCGCCCACATCTTCAGCGGACACTACAAGGACCAGTGGGCATCCTACTACGCCGGGCGCAGTTTCCCCATGGAATTCAGCCAGGTGAAAGCGAAAGGCACCCTGGTTCTGAAGCCCTGATCCGGCCCTTCCCACGAACAGTCTGGAGGCGGCGGCTGTTATACTTTTTCAAAATCCCCATCTCGTCGAGGGTCATTTTGAAACGAACCGTTTCCGCTCTCCTTTTCCTTTGCTCCGCCTTCGTGGCGACAGCCGAAATCACCTACCAGAAGCCGCCGCAAGCCATCCTCGACGTCATGCACGCGCCGGCTTCTCCGCTACCCTCCGTCAGCCCGGCGAAGACTCACATTCTGCTCATCCAACGGCAGCTTTATCCGTCCATTGCCGTGCTGGCGGCGCCCGTGCATCGCATCGCGGGATTGCGAATCAACCCCGCCAATAACGGACCGCACGCGCCACTGGGGACTGCCACCAGTCTCGTCCTCAAGACAATTGACGGAGGCGCTGAAGTCAAGATCGTCACGCCGCCCGGCGCCAGCCTGGACACGCCCGTCTGGAGCCCGGACGGCAAGTATTTCGCCGTCACGAATTCCACGGCCAGCGCGATCGAACTCTACATCGGCTCCATCGCCAGCCCCACGTTGCGCAAGATTCCCGGTGTCGTGTTGAACGATACCATCGGCCAGCCGGTGGTTTGGTTCTCATCCAGCAAGGAACTTCTGGTGCGCATGGTCGTCGCGGCTCGCGGGCCTGCGCCGAAGCCACCCGCCGCTCCGGCGGGACCAAATGTCCAGGAATCGTCGGGCACCGCGGGCCCCGTACGCACCTATCAGGACATGTTGAAGAGCCCCTATGATGAAAAGCTCTTTGACTACTACTGCACCTCGCAGCTTGCCGGCGTCGACGTGGCGACCGGCCGGGTCACGCCCATCGGGAAACCCGGCATCTTCTCCTCCGTGTCGCCGTCGCCGGACGCCAAACACCTGCTGGTCGCCCGCATCCACAAGCCCTATTCGTATCTCCACGCGTACCCGAGCTTCCCGCACGAGAACCGAAGTCTGGGATCGAACTGGCCATACGGTCTACCAGGTCTTCAGCCATCCCCTGGAAGATGCGGTGCCCATTGAAGGTGTTCCTACCGGCCGCCGCAACATCGGCTGGCGTCCAACGGAAGGTGCGACTCTCATGTGGTGGGAAGCGCTGGACGGCGGCGATCCCAAAACCAAGGCGCCGTTCCGCGACAAGCTGCTGATGCTGCGCGCGCCGTTCAACGGCCAGCCCGTGGAAGTCGTCAAGACTCAGCATCGCGCCCGCGGCCTCATGTACGGCGAGAGCGGTGGCATGGCCTTTGTCAGCGACTACGATCGCGACCGCCGCTGGCTCCAGATGTTCCGCATCTATCTGGACGATCCGTCAGCCCAGGCGAAACTGGTCTCCAGCCGCAATGTCCAGGACCGCTACAAGGACCCGGGCCTGCCGTTGCTCAAACGGTTGCCCACGGGCGGCATGGTCCTGCAGCAGAGCGGCGACTACGTCTTTCTCTCCGGCACCGGAGCCACACCGCAAGGCGACCGGCCCTTCCTCGACCGCATGAACCTCAAGACCTGGGAGACCGAACGGCTGTTCCGCGCGGGCGACCAGGGTTATGAGACCGTCGTGGGCCTGCTCAACGCCGACGGATCGCGTTTCCTCACCAGCTACGAAACACCGAATACGCCGCCCAATCTCTTCATCCGTCAGAAGGGCAGCGAATCGCGAACCGCGGTGACCAGCTTCCAGGACCCGACGCCAATTCTCCGCAAGATCAAACGGCAGTTGGTCACCTACAAGCGCGACGACGGCGTGCAGCTCTCCTTCACGCTGTTCCTGCCGCCCGACTACAAGGAAGGCCAGCGCTTGCCCACCATCATGTGGGCCTATCCGCTGGAGTACAACGACGCCGATACGGCCGGACAGATTGGCGGTTCCACCCAGCGCTTTGTGCAGATGCGCGGCATTTCACAACTCTTCCTGCTGCTCTCCGGATACGCGATTCTGAATGACGCCACCATCCCCATCGTGGGCAATCCGGAGACGGTCAACGACACCTACCTGGAACAGCTGGTTGCCGGCGCCAAGGCTGCCATCGACAAGGCCGTCGAGATGGGCGTGACGGACCGCAACCGGGTGGGCGTCGGAGGTCACAGCTATGGCGCCTTCATGACCGCCAACCTGCTGGCGCACAGCAATCTGTTCCGTGCCGGAGTGGCGCGCAGCGGCGCCTATAACCGTACCCTGACGCCGTTCGGCTTCCAGAGTGAACGCCGCACCTTCTGGCAGGCTCGTGACACCTACATGAAGATGTCGCCGTTCACCTACGCCGACCAGATCAAGACGCCGATCCTGCTCATCCACGGTGAGGCCGATAACAACCCCGGAACGTTTCCCATCAATAGTGAACGTCTCTACCAGGCCGTCCGCGGCAACGGAGGTACGGTGAGGCTGGTCATGCTGCCCTTCGAATCGCATGGCTATGCCGCCCGGGAGAGCTCCGAGCACACCATCTGGGAAATGTTGACGTGGTTTGATAAATACGTCAAAAATGCGCCCGCCGAGTCCAGCTCCCGCTGACTCGAAAGGGCCTATCTTAATCACCGGCGGCCGCATTGTCTGCAACCGTAGCAGGTTAATGTTTCGTCATTCCTATATAGGAGGGACGGCAGATGTTACGAATTGCATTCGCTGCGGCCCTGGCCGTAAGCCTTGCTGGCGCTCAGACGGAAGTCCCTGCGTCTGAGTGGAAAGATGCGGCCAAGGAAATAAGAGGCGAAGCCGCCTTGATCCGGGTAGCCGCACAGGATGTCGCCCAAAAGCCGTACGGCTTGGCGGTGGATCGCGGCGCCATCCGGCAGACCATCGAGAATCAACAGGCTGGCGCCGCGCGCATCCAAACCAAGCTCTATGCAGTGGAGCGCGCCGAGTGTGCCAAAGGACTCTATCAGGACCACAGGCTCGATCGCCTCAAGGAAAAGGCCGATCGCCTGTCGGATCTCACCTCCATTCAGCGGGCCTCGCTAGGCGATGGGGAGAAGAAGCCGAGCTGGGGAGTCCTGAAACGGCAGGCGAAGAGCACCTCTGAGCTGGCCGAGAAGATTGAGAAGGAAGTTGCAAGCTTCGCCGATTAACCCCGGATTGTGGACGTTGGGAGGAAAAGATGTATCGATTGATCTTCGTTCTTGCCATTAGCCTGATCGTCATCGGCAGAACGCTGTCGGCACAGACCTCGAAATCGGTGGTATCCGACGTCGTTCGCGAGGCAGGAGCGATCGCCCAGACCGAGAAATCGCTTCAGAGCCTGTTCGAGCAGTCCCAATCGGATCCCAAACAGGCCGCGTCACTGGTGAAAGCCGCGCAGGTGAAGGTAAAGACCATCAAGGAACTGCTGGATCAACTGGATGCCCGTTATGACACGCTGGACGATGAACAGCGCTCGGCTGTACGCGAGTCCTGGACCATCAGCGAGCTGCTGGGCGCCTATGTCGACAATCAGCAGGATGACCTGGCCGGCCTTTCCGATAAGGAACGCCGCGAGGACGCCCGCGTGAACGCGACTTGCGCGGTCCGCCGGGCGGAAATGCTGGTGAGTTCGGTGCAGCGGCTGACGAAATAATCCCCCGCCGCCCCGCGGGTCATCTTCGTACAATGAAGGCCGGAGAGCCTTCATGTCAGTCGAAGAGATTCTGAACAGACTGGGTATTCAGCCTTTGAACTCCGGAGCCTGCGGGGCAGGTTGGCTGGAGACCCCTGGCGGCGGCGAGTTGCGCAGCCTGAACCCCGCCACCGGTGCGCCCATCGCGAGCGTCTCGATGGCCTCAGCGTCCGACTACGATGCCGTGATGGATGATGCCGCGGCCGTGTTTGAACGCTGGCGCCTTCTGCCTGCGCCGAAGCGGGGGGAAATCGTTCGCCTGATCGGCGAGGAGCTGCGCCTGTACAAGGACGATCTCGGCGCCCTCGTCGCCCTGGAGATGGGCAAGATTCTGGCCGAAGGAAAAGGCGAAGTCCAGGAGATGATCGACATCGCGGACTTCGCCGTCGGACTGTCCCGGCAGCTCTACGGCCTGTCTATGCACAGCGAGCGCCCGGGCCACCGCATGTATGAGCAGTGGCACCCCCTGGGCGTCGTGGGCGTGATCAGTGCCTTCAATTTCCCGGTAGCGGTTTGGAGCTGGAACGCCCTCATCGCAGCCGTCTGCGGCGACTGCGTGCTCTGGAAGCCCTCGTCGGAAACCCCGCTCACCGCCATCGCCGTACAGAACATCTGCAATCGCGTCTTGGAACGCACGGGCTGGCAGGGGGTGTTCACGCTCGTGATCGGGCGCGGATCCACGGTCGGTGAGAAGATGCTGGCCGACAAACGAGTCCCGCTCGTCAGCGCCACGGGCAGCTGCCAAATGGGCTACCGGGTAGCCGAGATAGTCGGCCGGCGGCTGGCCCGCACCATCCTGGAACTGGGCGGCAATAATGGCGTGATCGTCACGGAAGACGCCAATCTGGACCTCGCCCTCCGCGCTGTTCTCTTCGGCGCCGTCGGTACCGCTGGCCAGCGCTGCACGACAATTCGCCGTCTCTTCCTTCACAAATCGATCGCCGGACCCTTTGTCGAGCGTCTGAAGGCCGCCTATTCCCAGGTGCGCATCGGCGACCCGTTGGATCCCCAGACCTTGATGGGCCCGCTGGTGAACAAATCCGCGGTTGACGAGATGATGGATGGCCTGGCCCGAGCGAAAGCACAAGGCGCCGAAGTTCTCTACGGCGGTGGCTTAGTGGAGCAGAACGGCGGCTATTTCGTCCAGCCGACGCTGGTGAAGGCGAGCGCCTTCATGCCCATCGTGAGCGAAGAGATCTTTGCTCCGATTCTGTACATCCTTGAATACGAAAATCTAGATCAGGCCATCGCCTGGCACAACTCAGTTCCCCAGGGTCTCTCCTCCGCCATCTTCACCAATAGCCTGATCTCGGCGGAGACATTCCTTTCGGCCCGCGGCAGCGACTGCGGCATCGCCAACGTCAACATCGGCACCAGCGGAGCCGAGATCGGCGGAGCGTTCGGCGGCGAAAAGGAAACCGGCGGCGGGCGCGAAGCAGGCAGCGACTCCTGGAAAGCCTATATGCGGAGACAGACTGTCACTATCAACTGGTCGAAGGATCTGCCGTTGGCGCAAGGGATCGAATTCAAGGTCTGAGAATAAACACGGCTCACCGGCACTAGTTCAGTACTATGCCGCGTATTGCCCTATGCCTATTCCTGCTGCTCCCGCGGGTCCATGCTCAGACACCCGCGCGAACCCAGCCGGAAGTAGAGCGGTTGGAGAGTCTGATCGAGGAACTCACGGCGATGAAGACGCAGGTGGCCGCGCTGGAATCGCGCATCGACACCATCTTGCGGGGGTTGAGCGAGCAGAAAGGGGCGCTGCAGACCAAACCCGCCGCTTATAACGCACTCCGCAATATAGAACCTGAGTCGGCCGCGGACGCAAAGCCCGTCGCCGTGCGTTGCGCGGCCCTCACCGCCTCAGGCAAACGCTGCACGCGAGCCGCTGCCGACTCATCCAAGTACTGCAAACAGCACCAGTTAGCACATTCCAAATAGATCTCTACTGAAACGTCCGCTCACGAAGCACCTGTCGGGTCCTGTAGTCCAGGAACAACACGACCGACCGTCCCGCCCCGGGGTGAGCGCCCACTTCGTCACCCCGGTGAATAGCCGCGATCACCTCCGCATTCCCATCCGCAGCCGGACCATGCTCCTCCAGCCGGTACTCGCCCGGTTTCCAGCCCTTCGCCCGCAGGAGGTATTGGTTGGCCGCCGCCCGCAGATCCTCCGCCTCCACAATCTTCACGCGATAGTAGCCGGCTGAACCGCTCTCCACCGTCGCGGCCGTCCAGCCGTCGTTTGGGAAGTACCCCTGCAGATAGCGCCACAGAATCTCCAGCCGGGCACCGCTCCGTTTGGTCCAAGTGAGCCGGTGATAGAGTCGCCGTCGCCAGGAGGGTGACGATCCCGTCATGAAGTTCATCTCCAGCGGAGTCGGCCAGCTCAATCGGCTTTGTTCCGTCGCGAAAGTAACCGAATCGCCTGGATCGGGCTGGAACTCGAGATCGGGCAGCCCATCCATGCTTGCCTGGCGGCCAGGGCCACACGGAAACTCCTGGGATCCATAAGTGCAGAGAACGCGACCATGACCGGACAGTGCCACCCGGAACCCGGATGGCAGGCTGCCCGGCCTTATGAGATCGAGCCGTGTGCCCGCCAGTTCCAATACGCCGTTGTCGAGTTTCAACTGGTTCACTGACAGGATGCCGGTCCGATTGGTCGAGAGGCGGTCGAGCATGCCGCTCAGCAGCCGCAGGCCGACCAGCCAGATAAACACGCCGCACGCGGCGGCGAGAGTCAGGATCAGCGTGATGCGCACGTCTGACTCTAGCGCAGGTGCGGGGTCTCAACCACGACTGTTCGATCTAGAGCTCGTCGTGCGCCTGAGCCAGCAGCACCTGCCGCTCGGGCCAGGAGATGGACTCCACCCAGCGAGTTGAGAGCAACACCTTCTGTCCGTTCATCCAGCTGCCGGTGCGCGCCACCACATAGCGGACAAACCAGGTTGAATCTTCCATGATCAAATCGTCAATCTGACCCAGTTCACCATCCGCGGACTTCACCTGATAGCTGACGATGTCTTTCGAACTGCGCAGGTGAACGTCCTCCTCCATGACTGCCGTTCTGGGGGGTTGCAAAGACAGGGACCATTGGAGCCTCCAGCGACCAGTAAGCGGGCCAGCCGTAATAGTCGGCCACCGCAATCTCCTGCTGGCGGGAGACGGGGTTGGCGGTGTCCACATCCGGGCTGTTCCTGATCTGGTCCATCGTCAGGCTCACAGGCAACGCTCGCTTGTCCCAGTCCGGGTGCCCGGCGGCCGCCGGCGCGATCAGCACCTGCTTACTGGAGAACCAACTCCCTGTCTCTACAACCAGATACCGTACAATCCAGCCACGATCGTCGAACAGAAAGTCGTGGACGTGGCCCAAATCGCCATCTTCGGCATGAATGGTCGAGCCAATCAAAGAGTTCAGGCTTCGCAGCATATTTTCCTCCTGGAATCCGTGAATACAGTTCCAGTCTGCTGTGGCCGGGTGCCCGGCGGGCATCCCAAGAAGAGGTGACAGTGGCCCGGAATTCAGGGCAGAAAGGCCAGCGGATCGCCGGGTTTTCGCCGCATGTTCCGAAGACGAAAAGAGCCTGGGGTCCAGGCTCAGTAGGACCCCAGGCTTTCACGGTTTCACAACCACAAGTTTAGTCTTCGTCGTTGTCCGGGGCATCCAGCCAGCCTGGGCGCCGCAGAACGTCCCGGGGACGGGATCCATCGGGCGGACCGATGATTCCTTCCCGCTGCATATTATCCAAAATCCGCGCCGCGCGCCCGTACCCCAGCCGCAGCCGCCGCTGAAGAATAGAGGTCGAAGCCTTGCCCATCTCGCAGACGACTCGCACGGCGTCGCGATACAGCGGATCTTCTTCGCCGTCTGCTTCCTCGGCTTCGTCGTTGTCTTCGTCGGAAGGCGGAGCAATCAGATAGCTCTGGTCGTAGTCCGGCGAGCCCTGTTTGCGCCAGAAGTCGACCACGTCGGTGATCTCGGTTTCCGTCACGAAGGCGCCGTGAACACGAAGCAGGCGCGAGGTGCCGGGCGGCAGGAACAGCATGTCGCCCTTACCCAGCAGGTGCTCAGCGCCCATCACATCGAGCACGATGCGCGACTCCACGCGGGTCGCCACCCGGAAACTGATGCGCGCCGGGAAATTGGCTTTGATCAGGCCGGTGATGACGTCGACGCTGGGACGCTGGGTGGCCAGCACCAGGTGCATACCCACGGCGCGCGCCATCTGCGCCAGACGGATGACGGACTCTTCCACGCCAGCGCGTTCCAGCATCATCAGATCGGCCAACTCGTCAATCACGATGAGGATGTACGGTAGCGGCCGCTCTTCCTCCACCGGATCCTTCGGCTTGTTTTCGTCGAACAGCGACATCGGCTTGTCGTTGGCAAGCCGGATCTTCTTGTTGAACTGGTCAATATTGCGGACGCCGTAACTGGCCAGCAACTTGAGGCGGCGCTCCATCTCCAGCACGGCATTGCGCAGCGCGTTCACGGCCTTTTTCGGTTCCGTGATCACGGGCGTCAACAGGTGCGGGATGCCATCGTAGATCCCCAACTCCACGCGCTTGGGGTCCACCATGATCATGCGGACCTCGTCCGGAGTGGACTTGTAGATCACGGACATGATCAGGGCGTTCAACATGACGCTCTTGCCGCTGCCGGTGGATCCGGCAATCAGCAGGTGCGGCATCTTCTCCAATTCGGAGATGCGGATGCGGCCGCTGATGTCCTTGCCGAGCGCGATGGTCAGCCGTGACGGCGATTCAATGAATTCATCGGATTCCAGAATCTGGCGCAGGCTGATCATCTCCCGCCTGGAGTTCGGAACCTCAATGCCCATGGTGGGTTTGCCGGGGATTCGTTCAATGAGGATTGATTCAGCCTGTAAGCCCAGACAGAGGTCCTCGCTGAGGGTGGTGATCTTAGCGATCTTCACACCGGCATCCGGTTTGAATTCAAACGTGGTCACGACAGGTCCCGGGTTAATCTGCACCACGTTGCCCATCACGTTGAACTCTTCGAGTTTCGACTTGATCCGGCTGGCGACGTCCTTCAGTTCGGCGCTGTCGTAACCCTCTCGTTCCGGAACGATATTCAGCAGGTTCGTGGGCGGCACCCGGAAGGAAGTGCGGCGAGGCGGCTCCTCCTTCGGCTTAGCCGCCGGTTTGGGCAGCGGCGGAGCGGGCACCACGGCCGGAGAAATTTCGTCTTCCAGCGAACGGATGGGGATATCGGTTTCCCATGGGGGCGCGTCGTCCACGGCGGCGCCGCCGTTGCGATAGTTGCCCGCCGAGCCGTTCGCGTACCCGTTCGAGTGGCCGTTGGAGTACACCTCACCCCGGCCGTTCACATACTGAGGGATGTCTGCATCGAGCTCGGCGCCTTCCATCTGGGCGACATCGGCGTTCAAGCCGGCAGGACTGAGGGCCACGGCGCCCGCGGCCGCGGCGGCTGCCTTGCCCTTTTGTTTGCGGTTGGCCATCGCCTGCGCCAGCAACCCGGCGGATTCGGCGCTCTCGGCCGGCACCGGTTCCTGCACAGGCTCCGCCACCGGCTTTGGTTTCCGCTTCCACACCTTATTGAGCTGCCGCATCAACCACTGTTCGACCGCCTCTCCGATGGCCGCAATGGAGAACGTCGACACCAGGTAGACCGAAAGAATGAACAGGCAGGTCAACAGGATGGCGGTTCCCGTGACATTGAGGATCCTGATCATGCTGCTGCTGACCAGGAAGCCGGCGACACCACCCACCGCAAAGGCCCCGTCATAGGGCGAAATCGGGTGGAGCAGGTCCAGGGCACCGGAGATCGAGAAGGCCATGAGGCTGTAGCCCAGCAGCCTGGTGATGGGCGAGCTCAGGCTCTTGGCGCGCATCCAGCGCAGTCCCAGCCAGGCGGTGAGAAACGGGACCACCCAGGCTGTCAAACCGATGGATTGAAACAGGAAATCCGCGAAATGCGAGCCAACGCTGCCGATCTTGTTATGCGCGGGAGTCCGCCAAGTGGCGTTATTCCAACTGGAATCAGTCGGATCGTAGGAGGCCAGAGCAAACAAAAACCCCACAGCGGCGAGGAGCAACACAATGCCCGTCACCTCTTTGAGGCGTGGAAAGCGTGTAAATAGTTTTACCCTCATCCGCCTTACCGGCGAGCGAAAGCCAGAGCAAAGCAAGTATAACAGAAGCCGGCGGGCAGGCAATCCGACAGGCGGGTTGTTAACCTTGGCCGTATTCCACGGGGTAACCGAGCTGGATCCAGTCGGCCGAGAAGTTCGTGGGGATCATGAGCGCTTTAATTCGCTTGAAGCCCAACTGCTTCAGTTCAGCAAGGGCCGGTTTCATGTTGGGGCAGTGGTCCCACGGGCAGCATCCGCAGTAGATGACGATCTCCTGATCCTTCGGGAGCTTGGCGACAGCGTTCCTGAGCAACTCAATGCCCTCGGGCTTATTGCAGGGACCGACGTAGGTCGAGTTCGGGATATGCTTCCCGCGGTAAAGGACCCCAAAGCCTACATGGAAGATAGCGATCTTGTTGGCGTCCTTCTGGCCCAGACGCTTCGCGAAATCGGCCGGCTGAATCAGATCCGCGTCATTCCAACCGGGCGGCGCGGCGATGGCCGCCACGGCGGTCATGCCAGCCAGTGAAGTCCGGATCCAACCGCGGCGCGAGATACGGGCTGTCGCTTCGGTGCACATGCTCTAATTCTAGACCCTAGACTCTGCAATCGCCTGCATTCCGTGAAGCGGCGCGCCGAATCATTCCTTGACTTTTAGGTACAGAGCCGCCGGGCCTGGGAACGGGGTGGTGAAGGTCCGGATCCCGCCACCCTCCACGGACTTGGCAGGCATCGTGCGATCCCGGTTCACATCCAGCCACTCGCCCTGAAGGGTCCCTTTGGCGCCGGTCAGGTCGATGGTGAACTCGCCTTTGTTTGATTGGAAAATCAGATACTCCCGGCCCTGATCCGCCAAGGCATAGCCGGTGCCCGACAACTTGCCCTGGGGAGTCATGGCGGCCAGATTCATCCGGCTGGCATAGCGGCGGGCCTGGCCCATCGCCAGCCGGGCCGAATCCTGCCAGGTGGGCGAAGGCAGCATCTCCTCCATGAACAGGACGTTCAAACCGCGCGTGAAACTCCGCCAAACCCAGACATTGTCCCCGCCGGTATGGCCCCAAAGGTGATCGGTGTCATTGACCACTACTTTGGGAGAACAATCGCCACAGGGTTCATCGCGGTAGCTCTCCTTGGCCGTCCCCGGATTGGGTGAAATCCAATCGGCCGGGCTCTCGTTTAGAGTCGCATTCGATCCGCCCTTGTACTGGAACGTCATCCCGACAGGGTGCTGTTTGGGCTTTCCGGCCTCGTACTCCTTGATATAGCGTATGAGGTGGTACTGCCAGGCGGTCGAGCCCGTGTGCCCTTCGTTGCAGATCTCGTAAAGAACGTTGTCGAGATCGTTCACCGTATCGATCACTTTGCGGACATAGGCCTGTTGGACTTCCAGCACCCGGTGGCCTGCATCACCGCTGGGGAGGGTATTGAACTCCAGTCCTTTGTCGTCGCCGTTTTCATCCGCCTCTACTCCGTTGATATTGTTCGTCTTGTGGAAAGGGTGATTCAGCCAGGCATCGGAGAACTGAATCTCCCAGCCGTCGAACAGCATGACGGAGACATACATGCCGCGAGCGCCTGCCTGCTGGATCCTGGTTCTCATCCGCTGGAAGTAGGCTTCGTCGAAGCGCTCGAGATCGAACTTCGGCTTGCCATCGGCGGCCGCGCCGGGACCGCTTCGCATCCAGGGATGCGGAGCGCAATACTTCACTTCGCGAGTCGTATAGTCGTCGGTCCACTTGGTCGTCTCCCAGCGCCAGAGGCGGAAGAAGTTGTGGTTGTACTGCTTCAACCGGTCCAGATAGGAGTCATAGTCGAAGCGGGCGGGCGGATCCTCAATGGCGCCCCGGATCAGCAGTCCGTTGTCCTGGAGATTCTGCCAGGTATGGGAACCCGTCAGCAGAACGGCCCGCCCCGTGCCATCCTCAAACCAACGCGGATTCGACTTCAGGATCCGCAGGGGACCTTTGGCCGGTTCCTGAGCGATGGCTGGGAGGCCACAAACCAACAACGTCACTGCAAACCACGAGAGTCGCTTCCTCATGGGGTACCTCAAGCGGAGTATGTCAAAGCGCAGTGCAAAGTGCACCCGCAAATCTGCTCCCGATGCCGGTTGTGTTGACGATTCCGGGCTCCCGGGCATATTATCGATATTCAAATCGATTATCTGGAAGAAGGAGCTGTATGTCTGATTTTGCCGGCATTCTGCCAGCCCTTGTCACTCCGCTGGCGGAGGATAGAACGCTCCTGCAACCCGACTATGTATGTGGACTGGACCTGCTGCCAGTGGAGACCCACGGTGCCCGAGTCGTCTAACCGCACCCTCCACCCCTGGCTTCTGGTGGGGCTGCTCTGGGTGGTGGCGGCGCTGAATTATCTCGACCGCCAGGTGGCGTTCTCGATGTTCCCTCTGCTGCAGCGGGATCTGGGCGCCACGAGTACGCAGTTGGGACTGGTCGGCACTGTATTTCTTTGGACTTACGGACTGCTTTCGCCCGCGGCCGGCTACCTGGCCGATCGATTCGGCCGCATCCGGATCATTCTGTTCGGTCTGATTGTGTGGAGCGCGGTTACCTGGATACCGGCCACGTTCGTACGGTGGAAGAGTTGCTCTGACTCGTGCCTTGATGGGCGTCAGCGAGGCGTGCTACCTGCCGGCCGCACTTGCCCTCGTCGTCGCCGCGCATCCGGAAAAGACCCGCTCGCTGGCCGCGGGAATCCACCAAAGCGGACTCTACAGCGGCGTGATTCTGGGCGGCGTCTGGGGCGGCTGGATGGGCGAAGCGTACGGCTGGCGCATGGCCTTCACGGTGCTTGGCGCGGTGGGCGTCGTACTTTTTTGTGTTGTTCGCCTTCTTCCGGCGGCAGGCGGAGCCCTCGTCCGGCACCGTTCCTCATCCGCTGCACGGGTTCGGGGCTCTACTACGAAACCCGGCCTTTCTGCGTCTGGGCGCGGCCTTCGGGCTGGTGGGTGTGGCCAACTGGCTGGTGTACACCTGGCTGCCGGCCTTTCTGGTCGAGACTACTCTCTTAGGCTTGGCTGCCGCCGGATTCTCGGCGACGTTCTACCTCCAGGTGGCCAGCTACGCCGGGATCCTCCTGGGCGGATTTGCATCGGATCGGTGGCAGCAGATTTCCCCGCGCGGCCGCATTCTGACGCAGGTTATCGGACTCGGGGTGGCGGCGCCGTTCCTCTTCCTCATGGGCACGACCCGGTCGTTTCCAGTGCTGGTGCTGGGCTTGATCCTGTTCGGCCTGGGCCGGGGACTCACGACTGCAACACCATGCCCGTGCTCAGTCAGTTCGTCGATTCCGGCCTGCGCTCCACGGGCTACGGCCTGATGAACTGCCTGTCCTGCCTGCTGGGCGGGGTCATGGCGGGCCTGGCGGGCTACCTCAAGAGCCAGGTGGGACTCGCGGCCGCATTCCAGTGCAGCGCCGTGGTGCTGCTGCTGGCGGTGATCCTGCTGTCCACGCTAAAACCCAGACCGAATCCATAGCGAGGGGGGATCACAAGATGCGGCCTCGCGTCGTCGTGCCGGACGGGCCCGATTCGCTACAATCCGGCGATGGACCTGATTCTGCTGCTCAAAGCCCTCGTCATGGGGATTGTGGAGGGCCTCACCGAGTTCCTTCCGATCTCCTCCACTGGTCACCTGATTCTGGTTGGGGACTTGCTGTCCTTCAACTCGGAAGCGGGCAAGGTCTTTGAGATCGTCATTCAAACCGGGGCAATGTTTGCCATCATCTGGGAGTACCGCGAGAAGTTCCTCCGGGCATCCTGAGCGGACTCTTTTTCCCGAACTGGCGCGCACAGCGCTTTGTCTTCAACCTCTTCGTTCGGCGTTTCTGCCGGCGGCCGTAATTGGCCTGGCTTTCAACAAGATCATCAAAGCGTACCTTTCAAACCGATTCCAGTCGCCCTGGCTTTCATCGTGGGCGGCCTGGTGATCCTGTGGGCGGAACGCCGAAAGCACGTGATTCGCATCCACACCGTGGATGAGATGGATTGGACCGATGCGCTCAAGGTGGGCTGCGCGCAGTGCCTGGCCATGATTCCGGGCACCTCGCGTTCCGGAGCCACCATCATCGGCGGCCTGCTCTTCGGACTGTCGCGCCAGGTGCGCCACCGGAGTTCTTCGTTTTCTGGCCGTCCCGACGTGATGATCGCCGGCGCCTACGAGATGTACAAGGAGCGCTCGCGCTTGTCGATGGCCGATGCGAGCTGGTTTGGCGTGGGGTCGGTGGCCGCATTTATCAGCTGCTTTTCTGTGCGTCCGCTGGCTGCTTCGGTACATCAGCAGCCACGATTTCACGGTCTTTGCCTGGTACCGGATTGTCTTCGGTCTGGCCGTGCTCACCACCGCATACATGGGCATCGTGGCTAGCTGGACCGCCCGTTAATTACGGTTTGGTTGCTGGGGTTTGGGGACCATTACGGGGCATAATGGAGGGAAGGCCACCGTTGGGCGAAACACTTCACCAATCCGCATGACCAACACCAAGATCGTTGCCACACTGGGACCGGCCTGTAGCTCTCCGGGAGACCATCCTGCAAGCCGATTCTGGCCGGTGTCAATGATTTTCTGGTCTGATACGCTTCCCCATGGGACCGTGGGAACAGCGCCATGAAGCCGCTCTGGAGATCCGAAGGCCTCCGAAGAACTCAAGTTGAACACCGGGATCCTGCTGGACCTGCAGGGTCCCAAGATTCGAGTCGGCACCTTTGAGGGCGGCTCGGCTCTGCTGGTTCCCGGCGCTGAGTTTGTGATTACCACCGAGGACGTTGTCGGCAACACCGAGGGCGCTTCCACGACGTACAAGGATTTCGCGCGAGATGTGAAGAGCGGCGACCGCGTCCTGCTGGCGGACGGGGAGTGCTGGAACTCAGCGTGATCGATTCCGACGGGATCCGCGCACGCTGCCGTGTCGTCACCGGCGGCCTGCTGAAAGACAAGAAGGGCATCAACCTGCCCGGCGTACAGTTGTCGACCTCTGACGCGCCGCGATATGGAGAACATGCTCGCGGGATTGCAGGTGGGTGTCGACCTGGTGGCGCTCAGCTTCGTCCGCCGGTCCAGCGTTGTTCTCCGGTTGCGCTCTCTCCCCAAAGAGAAGGGCTCCAATCTGCCCATCATTGCCAAGATTGAAAAGCCGGAAGCCGTCGAGAACATCAAAGACATCCTCAGCGAGAGCGATGGGGTGATGGTGGCACGCGGCGACCTGGGTGTGGAGTGCCCCATGGAGAAGGTGCCCTTCATCCAGAAGTCCATTATCGAGTCGGCCCGGCGCGCCGGCAAGTTCGTCATCACGGCGACGCAGATGCTGGAATCGATGATCGAGAACCCGTTCCCCACGCGCGCCGAAGTCAGCGACGTGGCCAATGCGATTTACGACGGCACCGACGCTGTGATGCTCTCCGGCTGAGACCTCCGTCGGCAAGTATCCGGTGGAAGCGGTTCGCATGATGGACCGCACCGCCGCCCAGGCCTAGGAACCACCCGAAAGTACGGCTTCCGCGAACTGCCCAGCCGCGAGTATGTGACGCACGCCGAGATCGTCTCGGACTCCGCCTATCACGCCGCCAAGATGGCCGGAGCGCAGGCGATTGTCGTTTTCAGCTCGTCGGGCTCCAGCGCCCGGCATGTCGCCCGCTTCCGGCCGCCCGTGCCGATCTTTGTCTTCACCCAGACGCAGCAGGTCGCCCAGTCTCTATCCGTCGTATTCGGCATCAACGCGATTGTGGCGCCCCATACGACCTCGACCGATGAAATGATGGCGCAGATGGATCGCGTCCTGGTGGAGAAGGGGCTGCTGAAGCCGCGCGACAGTGTGGTCTTCGTGGTGGGCATCAGCATTGGCCGCCCGGGCAGCACCAACATGATGAAGCTGCACCGCGTGGGCGAGATCGGATAGCAGGCATTTCAGGGCGCCGGACCGTCCTGGGCCACCGCCACCGTAAAATACGAGAGGGTTCGATCCCATCCGCACCCTGATTTACGCGTAGTGTGGAAGAACCTGGTAGGAGGGGCTCCGGTAGTGATGAAGATTCTGCTTTACGTTGTCATCGCGATCATCGTGATTGTCGGTCGGCGGGCTTATGCCGCCATCGTTCTCGAAAAAGCCTGCCACAAATCCGGCTTCTTCCATCAAGGTGGAGGCCACGGCGGAGCGGCTGCAGCGCGGGAAGTACATCTTCGAGAATGTTTCGGATCGCCGGCGGAGCGCACAGCGAACGCAACTGGGATAAGTCTGCCGCACCTGTGTACGATGGCCGGGCATCGGGGTGGGCTTGGTCTTTCGCGCTCGAGCTCGGCCTGCCCGGCAAGGTCATAGCGCCCAACCTCACCCCCGATGCGGAGACCGGTCTCGGCTCCTGGAGTGACGGAGAGAAGCTGCGCGCCATCCGCGAGGGTGTGTCGAAGAACTGGAAGGGCGCTGTTCCCGTTCATGCCTTACACGCATTTCCGCAAGATGAGCGACGAGGACGCATACTCCGTCGTCGCCTGTATGAACACCCTGCCTCCGGTAAAGAACCGCCTGCCCAGAACCGAGCTGAACTTCCCGGTGGATCTCATGATCAAGTTCTCTCCGGAGCCCGGTATCGACCCGCGAGTCCGGGCGCCGGAGCGCACGAATCGCCTGAAATACGGCGAGTATCTGGTCGAGTTGGGAGGCCGGCGCCGAGTGCCACAGCCAGATGGAGAAGGGCAAGGTGATTGAGGGCAAGGAGTTCGCGGGCGGCACAGAGTTCAACTTCTCCGGCAAGCTGGTGCGGACGGCCAACATTACTCCCGACGAAGAGACCGGACTGGGCAAATGGAGCGAGCAGCGGTTCGTCGATAAGTTCAAGGGGTTCGCCAATATGACTTACGACAATGCCCCAAGGATGAACCAAAGCAACTTCACCCTGATGCCGTGGCTGACGATGTCGCAGTTGCCGGAGGAAGATCTGCGCGCCATCTACACTTATCTGCGGACCCTCAAGCCGGTGCACAATTCGGTGGAAGTGCATCCGCCGCTGGCTCCGGCACAGTAGGCAAAAACGGGGCGCCGCGAAGGCGCCCCGTGGAGAGTGAGTGCTCAGTTCCGCTGACTCTGATTTCTACTGCTGCACTGTGGGAATCGACGTAAACGCTTCGCCGCCGAAGCGCAGTCCCAGCACCGACAATCCAGCCGACGGCACCGAGAACCTGGCGACGCCCCGCTTTCCGGGTCATGCCGCTCAGCCCGGGCAGACTGCGCAGCAACGATCGTCGTCTTGCCATTCGCCGGAACCGCCATGGTGGTGAGGCCGATCTGGGCGCCGTTGGCATCGAGTACCTCGACGTTGACCAGCGCCGCCGCTCCGGTGGGATTGGCTACGCCGACGGCTGTCGCGAACGCGGTGTCGTCCCAGATGAGCGTACTGCTGGACAGCGCCGTGCCTGTCAGCGGGACTACCGCCTCCTGGTCCGCGCGGCCGAGTGCTCTGCCGGAAGATGGCATAGCCGATCACACCGGCGGGCAGGTCGACCTTCACCCATCCTTGTGTGAGCGCTCCATTGTCGTCGCTTCGAAGATCCCGGTGCCGTTGGCGCTGAGGTTCAGCGTTTTCGGAGGTGCCTCCGGCGTCGGTAAGCTGCAGCGGATTCCCATCCTCGCCGATGAAGTTAGGTGCTGTTGCATTTTATGTGTTTCCCTATTAACCTT
>JASGIE010000007.1:0-32832 GCA_049841055.1 Paludibaculum sp.
CCAATTCTCTGTCCAGCGGAGGCCCCGACTGTCGAATTCGTGGCATTCCGTCTACAGCTATTGCTGCTGTGCGCGCAGTAGAGGATAGTAGTGCACCCAAACCATGTCCGTTTTGGCAACGCCGGCAATGTGGCAAGTGGCACATTGACCCGAGGGCATTACTTTGGCACTTGGACTATAAGGAGGTGCGTGATGTCCAAAGGTGAAGAAGCCCCAGTTGTTCGTGTCCGCGAAACGTTTGCTGTCCTTCACCATCACATCAATTCCTTGCAGTTCGCCTTGGAAATAACCACGGCCAGCAGTTGAGTCAATTGAACCATCCGGGTATTTGCCCTTCTGGGTAAGGACAAGCTCCTTGACGAGCACAGTCCCTTCGGGGAAGTTGCCATGACGCTGGTAATAGAGTAGGTTCTCCCGCTCGATGTAAACGTCGTGGAACTCTGGAAACGGAGCTTCTCCATTATTCAGGCCGTTTGGTGTAATGGCGGCCCCCATAAATGCCCAGCTCCGGAATCCCGTCGGCAAAACCAGGTCACCATCCTTCGTGAATACGGGGCCGCTGCGAGAGTTCGTTTGCGAGACTACAACTGCCGTGACGACAAATGCTCCTAAAAGTAATGACCTTGAAAGCACTCGCATTGTTCACCTCGATTGCGGCGTATCCCAGCGGGTTTTCTCTGCCCGGTTAAGAAGCATCGGATAGAACTGAACCCAGGTCATGTCGGTCTTTGCGACATTGGCCATGTGGCAGTTGGCGCAGACAGTGGCAGGGGCCTCCGCTGCCGTTTGGTCATACGGCAGGGGGTGGTGGCCGAATGTAAAGAAGCCCCATCCATTCGTTTTGGCGAAGCGCTTACTGTCTTTCACGGTTAAGTCGATGCCGTTGAATGCGCCGTTGAAGAAACCGCGTCCGGACGGCTCAAAGCGGGATCCATCCGGGAAAGTAGAATTCAGAAGACGCGTCAGTTCTTTTACAATGACGGTGCCCTCCGGAAACTCCCCCGTTTTCATGTAGGCTTCGATATTCTCCGCCTGGATGTAAACGTTATGAAATTCTGGGAAGTTGGCTTGGCCGCCGTTCAGGCCATTCGGTGTCAATGGGGCACCTACAAAGACCCACCTGCGAAAGCCTTCAGGTATTTTCAATTTGCCGTCTGGAGTGAATACCGCCGTCGAAGTTTGGGCCTGGACGACCATGGGCTTTGGCTGGAACAGCGCGGCCCCCGCTCCAATCAATACAATTCCACTAAGAAGCGCTGTCAGATATGTTCTCCGCTGCATTGTGCATTGTCCTTTCTGATCTGGAATGGAGCTGGCTATTGGGGGCGAAGAAGCGGATAGCCCTTCACGTAAATCCAGTCGTCTTCCTTTGCGGGTACATGGCAAATCAGGCAATCCGTCTTATAGGCGGTTGCGACCTGCTTGTCAGGTGAATCCGATTTAAAAAGGGCCCAGCCCCAGCCGTCGCCCCATATCGGATTGTCCTTGTATCGCTCTTTGGAGTCTTTGATTAGAACGAACCAAACCTTCGTATCCGTGGCCCAGTGGGCATCACCGGTGGTCATTGTCGTGTGGTCCGTGGCCCGCACTTCCTTTACCAGCACCGCTCCGTCGGGGAACTTGTGATTCCGGCGATAGTACTCAGCCGCTCCTGGTGATGCGTACGTGTCATGCATCTCGTTTCCCTTTGGATCAAGGACAGTGTATGCGCCGATCATTTGATACTGTTCGCGATAATTGTTGGGTTTGCGAATGTTGCCCGCTTTGTCGACGAGTTTGAATCCGTCCGACAGGCCTTTGGTTTGCGCGAAGGCGCCGAAGAAGCTTCCCAGCAGCGGCAGCGAAAGCAGAAGCGATAGTGTACGCATCATCAGATTCACTCCTTGTCATTACAGATATGTGGAGACTGATGGCACTTTGGTCCTTTGAAAGACGGTCGTGGAAGGATGTCGTACCATCAACTACTCGCACTTGGATAGGGCACGAATGTCTCCAAAGACTGGAGAGAAGGCAGTGCGCAGCAAAGCCTTTCCTTTCAGTGGATTGTCCAGACGCCGCAAGCGCGGCGCGACGTTCCTCAGCGTCTCCATTTCGACAGCGTCATCTGGCCAACGCCGGTTCGATGCAGCGTGGTGGGAAGGTGACGGCACGGTAACCGACACTCGAAACTGCCAAGACGGTTGGCCGCGACTGCTATCTTGAAGTGGAAACTGGAAGGCTGCTGTGCGGTTTGGGCCCGTTCGGCAGGCGACACCAACGCCAAGAGGCGGTTCCAACAGGCCCTTTTTGCACTGATTTGTGCACTGTCGCGCACACCGCTGTCATCGCGATCGCCGGGGCCCTACGGGGTCTGAAGACCCGAATCAATAAAAAGACCGTGAGTCGTGGACTTTGATGGGACGCTGTGCAGGCTGAGAGGAATGCGCGGGATTCGAACGCCGGTGGGTAGTTGATTCAGGCGGCCTTCATGCGCTCGGCGATTGAGCCGGAGCTTGCCGGGCGGGCAAGTGGAATCGAGCGGTAAATGATCGGATAACTGCCAGCAGGACCGAATGGTCCGAGGCGTCGAAGGGATTCGACTCGGGCAGCAGACACAGTTCGTCTTCGTAGATGTCCTTGTAATGACCTTGCTTACTTGCGCTGCTGAACAGCCCAGGGAGGCCTATGACTAGGAGGTGGCCTCTCCGCAGACCCGCTACACTCGATTCCTCCAGAGAGGCGGTGCGGGGATGGTCGGCGATTCTCAGGCGGCTATGAGTGAGATGCGACAACATGAACAAGGCGACTGACGATGGACGGGAGTTTCGGCTTCCAAGAAGGTGACTGTGCGCCTGAGGTCAGAACGAGGCCATAGCCTGGTCGACCGCGGTGAAGACGGTTTTCCGCTACACGTGCTCTCCCATCGCCGGAGGGCGGTTTCAAGTACAGACACTGCCGGTGTCGTTCGAAGGAAATCCAATCAGCGTTGCGCGGTGCGTGTCATGCGTGCGGCGATGAAGACCGAGGAGGCAACCCGTGGAGTGGCGTTTCACCAGTAGTCCGCAGAGAACGAGCGGGCGAGACGAGAATCCGAGATTCTGAGTTTCGGTCTCCCGTCGTTCTCGCACCAATTGATTCGTTGCTTGCCGCCTCAGCGATGCACCCCGCCGGCGACGCCATTCTGCCGCGGGTCGTCTTGGAGATTCCGGTACTCCAAACCAAGCGGACCGATCGCGTTCACCTGCGTGACATATTCACCCGATTTCGCCCAATGAAAATGGTAGGTGTTTCCGGGCAGCACCACCACGCTTCCGGGTGGATAGGCCTGTAACTTGGCGGCGTCGAAGGTCTCGCCCAGGCCGATATAGAAGACCCCCGAGATGACTGTGTAGATCCGGTCTTCCGGGTGACGGTGCGGCATCAGCTTGCCACCCGCGGGTACCCGGACCCGAACCACGTAAGGTGCCGCCGCCGATGGGTTGCCGACCAGCACCGCAAGTCGAACGGCAGGGGGGAACGCGGGGAATGGCTTCCATTCGATGTCCTCAGACAGGACCGGCCGGAACACCGCCTGGCCGGGTTGGTGACTCGTGGCCTCGCCGGCTTGCGCCTCGCCGCCGGACTGATGGGGAGCCTGGCCCGACAGCATCGCGGCCAATCCGGCTATCCATCCCGCAATCACAGCCGATTTCGATCTTCGCATCTTCCCCCCTTCCGAACACTGTTGGCCCGACGCGCGCCTAGGCGGCCTGGCGGGCGGCCAGCACGGAGAGCAATGTTTTCGCGGCCGCCGTGGAGGAAGCCGGATTCTGGCCGGTGACGACACGTCCGTCAGCGATGGCAAAGCTCGCCCAATCGGCCGCCTTTTCGTACAGGCCGCCGATCCGCTTCAACTCGTCTTCCACCAGGAACGGCACGACGTGAGTCAGTTCCACGGCTGCCTCCTCCCCGTTCGTGAAGCCGGTCACCCGTTTTCCTTTCACCAGCGGTTGGCCGTTGTACATCACACGATGAAATACCGCCGGCGAATGACACACCGCCGCGACAGGCTTCCCGGAGTTGTAGAAGGACTCGATCAGAGCGATCGAATCGGGGTTGTCGACGAGGTCCCACATCGGCCCGTGCCCGCCAACGTAGAAAATCGTGTCGAAATCCGCGGACTTCATGTCCGCCAGTTTCCGGGTAGCGGCGAGTGCCGCCTGAGCAGCCTTGTCCTGCTTGAATCGCGCCATCGCAGGCGTCTGGTTCTCGGGCAAATCGCTCTTGGGATCAACGGGGGGCTGCCCGCCCTTGGGTGAGGCCAGCGTCAGGTCGACGCCCGCATCACGGAAGGTGTAGTAGGGGGCCGCGAACTCCTCCAGCCAGAAGCCGGTCTTGCGACCCGTGTTGCCCAGTTGGTCGTGCGACGTCAGTACCATAAGGATTTTCATTTGTGGTGTCCTCTCTCTGGGGGCCCTGGTGATCGATGCCCCGCACTGACAACGGCATTCCGTGCACCGCTTCTAAACCTCTGCAAGGAAAGGGAAGCCAATCCTCCGGGGACGACTGCTGTCCACCGGCCGACTCAACGGCTTGACACGACTGCGACTCGGCAGGCTCCGGGCACCTGCGCCTGCTGAAGAATAATCGCAGTGCGAAACCCGGGAATGGCGATGTTGTGTGAGCGAGGACGTCCACCTGTGCCGAAGTCCAACTGATAGGACTGCCGACACGCGAGACAGATCGCTCAGACCACCCGCAGACATCCTCCGGTCCTGTGGGCGAGGCGGTGAACTTGGGGCGATTGCCCCATCAGGCGGCCGTCGCCACCCGGCGGATCAGCGGAATGAGCGATTCGCCGACGGTGCTCTTCTCCAGGATCGCGACGGCTCCGGCCTTCAGCGCTTCCATGCCGGATTTGTCGAGCTCATAGGTGATGAGGCCAATCACCGGCGTGGGCGTCGCTCCGTGCGAGAGTTTCTGGATGGCCTGGATTCCGGACGTGCCAGGCGGATCGATGTCGACCAACACAACGTCCGGGGCGCATTGTCCAATCAGGACCAATCCCGCTTCGGCGGTGGCGGCGGAACCTGCCAGCGCCATGTCGGGCTGCGCACGGATGAGAGAGGCAACTCCAGCGAGCAGTATTGCGTTGCGGTCGACAATAAAAACGCGGATCAACTAATCAAATAGTAATTGACTGCCGCGGGGCCGGAACAGCCGGATTTCGGGAGTCCGCGATCCCCTGAAATCAGGTGGGTGGGTGGCTCAACGCAGGTGGATGATGCCGCGTTGCGTGGCAACGATCGCGGCCGCGGTGCGGTCGTTCACATTCAGCTTGGAAAGGATGTTCTTCATGTGCCCCTGCACCGTTTCTTCGCTGATGCGGAGCTCCGCCGCTATCTCTTTGTTGCGCATGCCGGCAGCGACCAGGCGCAGCACTTCGACTTCCCTCGCGGTCAGCGAGGCCAGCGTCACACGATCGGCCAGCTTGCGAGCCGTATCGGGTGGGATCGGGCGGCCTCCGGCGTGAACGTCGCGGATAATCCGAAGCAATTCGTCCTCGGGTGTTTCTTTGGGGACGAACGTGACGGCGCCGAACTGAAGCGCCCGGTAAACGTCCTCATCGCCACGCAGAGCGGAATAGACGATGATCCTGGCGGTTGGGAATTCCTTGCGGATGTCCTGGATCGTTTCCAGCCCGCCGGTTTCCCCTTCCAGGCCCAGGTCCATCAGGGTGACATCCGGCCGGCACGATCGGAATGCCGCGACGGCCTCCGGGCGGGAGCCCGCCAGAGCCACTACCTCGAGGTCTGCCTCGGGGCTCAAAGCGGCTTCCAGGCCTTTACGAATGGCCGGATGATCGTCGACGACGAGGATGCGAATTGGTTCTGAAGGCATTCCAGGGTTACGCGGTGGGCACCGTCGTTTCGATCATTGTCCCACGTCCCGGCTCGCTCGTCACTTTTGTGATCCCACCCACCTGCGCGGCACGTTCCCGCATCGTCGCCAGGCCGAAATGGCCAGGCCGCTCACCCGCCGCACCTTCGAATCCACACCCGTTGTCCGAAATCACCAGCCGGATGGAACGGTGCTCGAAACTCAGGCGGGCTTCGATCTCGGTGGCATTGGCATGTTGGGCGGCGTTGCTGATGGCCTCCCGCGCGATGCGCAGCAGTTGCAGGGCGACCGGCTGTGGGACGGGACGCGCTTCTCCTTCGAGCACAAAGTTAAAACGTGCCAATTTGCCCGCCGTGAGCTGTCCTCCCGATTCACGGATGGCCGCGGAGAGGTCCCCGATCTCCGCATCCGCCGAGCGCAGGTCCCATACCGACTGCCTGGCTTCGCGCAGACAGAACTCCGCCTGTTCCTTGAGACTCGCAAGCCGCTCTTTGGCGGACTCCGGCGCCGTGACCACCTTCGCCAGCCCCCCGATCTGCAGCGCGAGGCCGGTGATGTTCTGGATGAGAGTGTCGTGCAACTCCCGCGCGACGCGGGTCCGTTCGCCCACTCGCTCTTCAATCAGGATGCGCGTCCTGTGCTCCATCACACGCAGCCGCTGCGCGTAAGCGCCGGCGACGGAGCCCATCAGGATCAACCCCGCTGATACCTGGAACCAGATCGTCTGATACCAGGCGGGCTCGATGTAAATATCGACCGTCGCGACGTTGTCACTCCACAATTCATCAGCTCCGGCCGCGAGGCGAAAGCGGTAGGAGCCCGGCGCCAGATTGGTGTAGACCGCTTCGCGGGTGTCCGTCAGTGCGCTCCAGGCCGTGTCGAAACCGTCCAGACGATAGCGGAAACGCAGTCGTTCCGGAGCCGGCAGATACACGCCTTCGTATTGAAATACGAGGCGGCGCCGCTCGGGCAGCACACGCACTGAAGGGGTCACAGGCAGATCCGACCCGTCGGCGAAGATCTTCTCGACCCGGGCCGACGGCGGAATCGTCCGGCGGGCCAGCCGTGCGGGATCGACGGAGAACAACCCGCCGGCCGTGGAAATCCAGATCCTCCCCCGCGAGTCCGCAACGATCGAGCGGTCTCTCGGCGCCACTTCGTTGGAGACCAGACCGTCGGCCGCGCCGTATTCCACGACATCGCTATCATCCAGCGAATCGCTGATCAGCCGTTCGCGCCTGACCCGCAGCACATGGTTCGCCGTGGCGATCCATAGCCAGTCGAAACGGTCCTCGGCTATCCCGTAGATGCGATCGCGCAAAAGACGCGGGATCATTCGCAACTGTTTTACGGAACCCGACTGAATCGCCACCGGACCGGCATCGGTACCGGCCCAGAGGATCCGGCCGGAATCCTCGAACACGCAGCGGACGATATCGGATGGCAGGCCGTCCTTCGCGGTCAAGGTGCGCCACCGGCCATTGGCGTATGCGCTGAGGCCGTCGGCCGTGCTGAACCACATGGTGCCGTCGGCACTCTCTGAGATGGAAGAGACGGAGTTCGACGCCAGCCCGTCCGCCATGGTGTAGGTTGTCAGACGGCCGTTTGCGAAACGGCTCACTCCTGAGGTCAAGGTAGCTGCCCACACGGCTTCTGACCGGTCGACATGCAGAGCGAAGACCGTGTTCTCCGGAAGTCCGTCGCGGATCGACAGCGGATGCACCGTGCCGTCGGCGCGGATGTGAGCCAGTCCGCGATCGCGCGTGGCAACCCAGACACCGGAGCTTCTGGCGCTCATGGAATAGACGACCGCATCCCCGATGCCGGGATCAGCGATGGGGCTGGGCCGCTCGTCGTCGATGCGTACGATTCCCGCGGAAAGCGGCGCAAACCAGACCGCGCCCGCCGGATCCGCGAAGAGGGGGCCACCCGGAGCGTGAACGCGGAGGCTGAAGACACGCGGAGAAAGGCGATCGAGCCCGCCGGCGCTGCCGACCCAGATATTGCCGTACCGGTCTTCCCCGAGGGCCCGAACTCCGCGAATCGACGGATCGGATCGGATAACCCCGGCGGGATCAATCTGCAGCAACCCTTCCTCGGTGCCGATCCACAGGTTTGAGTCCCGGTCCGCCAGCAGAGCCGAGGCAGCTACCCGTGGCACGACAGTAGTGATCAATCCGTCGTTCCAGCGTGCGACACCGCGATCCGTGGCGAGCCAGACATTCTGGCCGAGGATGGAGATGGCGCTGACGCGCTGCCCCGGCAATCCAGGGCCGGCGGCAACGGCGCGGCCGCCGTCAAGGTAGTGAAGCCCGGAATCGCGTGTGCCGAGCCAGATGCGTCCACCGGGTTCCTGGGCAATGGCGACAATTGGAGACGACGGCAGATTGGGGGGCGTGGCCAGCGGGGCAAATGTTCCATTCTCGAAGCGCATCAGGCCATTGACGATGCCGGCCATCAGCATTGTGCCGCGGTTGCCCTTGGCCATGGTGGTGACTGCCATCTCCCGGGGCCTGAGCGAGTACAAAGGCTGGTCGAAAGCACGCTGCCCCTGATGCAGCAGGCGCCGATCGCGTAACAGCATCCAGACGTCGCCTACCTCGTCCGATTGGAGCCCGAGCACGGATCCAAGTTCTGCCAGGTCATCCGGTGCGGCGCGCACCGGCTGGAAGTTTCTTCCGTCGAAGCGGAAGACTCCCTTGCGCGTCCCAATCCACAAGGAACCATCCCGCGCCTGCGCGACCGCGAGAATGTCCTGCTCGGGCAGGCCGCGATCCGTCCCCCAGTGTGTGCGGGAATACTCGCCGGCCAGAGTTCCGTTATTCAATTCCGCGGCCGATAGCATTCCACACAACGCCATCACGGCGGCTGTTGTGAGCGGAATTCTCACGGAATGAACTCGAAGGAATCGAGGACGACCTCAGCCCCGTGTTCGATACGCGTCGGGCCGCGCTGGAAATCGTAGAAGTTGATCCTCAGTTTCTCGTCGCCGGGCCGCGCCACGCCCGAGGTGAAGACGCGCGAGAAAACCGCCGGTCCATTCACACCGCGAAGCGTACGGTAAACCGCGCGCCCAGGACCCCATTCGAGCACGTGGGTCAGCACGCCGCCCGGTGCGCTAAACGTGATCGTATTGTTCTCAATCCATCCGGGCTGCAACACATAGCGCGCGTTCGGCGCCCGCGGATCACCCCAGCGGCTGATCTCGATGTCCATCTCTCGATGGTTCTGCTCCCCCGACGCGGCCTCCCAGGTATAGAGTGCAAGCACGGCGGCCGGTTCCAGATGGGAAATGTCGCGCACTACAAAGCGGTACGTACCGTAGCCCAGGCTCCGTCTTTGAATGATCTGGGCGCATGTGAAATTGCCCGGAGTGCCGGCAATGCGCAGGTGCAGTGCCTGCTTGTCATCCGTGAAAGCATTGGTGGGATCGGTAGAGATTCCGGCCGCCGCGGTCGTTCGGCGCGGCTCGGACATCCCAATCGTACCCACCGAAATGGACGGTATTGTGAACGGCATGCTTCGACTTGTCGCCTGCGGTCGAGGCAATCGTGATGATGGGCCCACCCGCCGCCGGCAGCGTTTCCAACGATAGTGGAGGACGATACTCGTTGGTCGACGAGGGCAGCGGCATACTCAGTGCCCAAATGGGTAGGGCTTTTCCAGGTGTTGTCGGCACGAATTGTAGTGAATGGGCGATCGAATTCCGGTGTACCCACCAGCCCTCGCTCTTGGCGAACAAGACGATTCGCTGTCCCGGGCTGGCGCCGGTGACGCGGCCCTCGATCGTCATCATCAGGTCGGTCCGCCTCGGTCAGCCGGGGGAGATGTGCGAACTCGATGTGGGGCCGGACGCCTCCGGAATCCCGGGAACACCCGTGGAGAATGGCGCTGGCGGCAGTGATGAGGGTGGTTCGGCGCGTCGGTAGGTAATGCGCGCCCGGTTGCAGGCGGGATACTCCGCATTTCCGGTCAGGATAGCAGGATATTCTCTGAGACGCACCCGTCGGACCGTCCCCGCATGGCGAGAATAGCGGAAAAGATCACCGGATAGGGTAATGCGGGAATCCCCTCTACCAGTTTGGCTGGAGCCCCATTGATCGGGTGGTCAAGTTCAACCAGGAATGGGGTTGGTCCGTGGCGCAAACGGCGGCAGACTTACCACAAGAGAACAACCACCCAGTCCGAATTGGACACGGGATACGGAGGGACGAACCTGTCATTACTAGATCGATCATTCCTGGGAAACCACAAGAAGAGATCGTTGGACATAGTCCAGCTTTTGCAAGCGTCCTGAATCAGATTCCCGTCATCGCGAAGAGCGATTCGGTGACACTGATCCAGGGTGAAACCGGAACAGGCAAAGAAGTCATTGCTCAGGCGATCCACAATCAGCGGCCCGCTGCAATGGTCCATTCGTCAAGTTGAACTGCGCGGCCATTCCCAGCACGCTGCTCGAAAGCGAGCTGTTCGGCTACGAACGCGGTGCTTTCACCGGAGCCTTCACGCAGAACGAAGGCCGCTTTCAAAGGGCCGACAACGGCACCCTTTTCCTCGATGAGATCGGCGACCTGCCTCTCGAACTCCAGCCCAAACTCCTGCGGGCCCTGCAGGAACAGGAGTTCGAGCCCCTGGGTGGGGCCCACTACCATTCGTGTCAACGTCCGAGTCGTCGCGGCGACGAACCAGGATCTCGCCCGGCTGGTGGCCGCCAAGCAGTTCCGGGCGGACCTCTACTACCGGCTGAACGTGATTCCCATCTATCTGCCTTCACTCCGCGAGCGCGCGGGCGACATCCCGGCGCTGGTGGATTATTTCGTTCGGAAGTTCTCGGCACGCCTCAACAAGCCGGTCCCCGTGGTGCCGGGGGAGGTGATGGATTTTCTGAGGCACCACGATTGGCCGGGCAATATTCGTGAGTTGCAAAACTTCATTGAGCGGGCCATTGTGATGTCCTCCGAACCCGTGCTCCGGCCGGCACTGGCCGATCTGCAACGAATGGCGCGCCCGGAGTCGGTGGCGGAGTGCTGCACCTTGGCGGCCGCCGAACGGGCTCACATTCTGGATGCGTTGAACCAGACAAGCTGGATGATCGGAGGACAGAAGGGCGCCGCCGTCCGGCTCGGCCTGCCCAGGACGACCCTCATCTACAAAATGCGCAAAACTGGGCACTCGAGATGCGGCGATCGCAACCGGTGAGGCTGGTGCCGCCTGAACTGTCCATGCCGCCCGGGCATCGTCCATGATGGCCGCTTCCGCTGTATAGCGGCGGCGGCTCGCCCCTTTTCCTGCCTGTTCGCCAGGCGCGCCGGGCTCATCGATGACGCGAGCACTCTCAGCCATCAATGGAACCCATTGCCGCGCCGAAGGCGTTCATTCGGCAATAAATGCCGGAGATCTCATCGCGTCTGTGCGGTCATTTTGGGGAACGGAATTTCCCCCCAATTCCGCGCAAGCTATGGCAATAGCGTATGTCTACGCCAGGAACTGAATTTGGGATCCGCTTCCTGCCCGGAATGGCCCGGGCCGTGCATCTTCCGATAGCGTCGGATTCAAACAAGGAAGAGGAAACCTATGAAGACTCTCGGCTCATGCTTACTTATTCTGGCCCTGGCCTTCGCAGGCGCGATGGCAGGATGCTCCAGTGAAACCACGAAATCCGCCGATGTCACCGACAGCGTCCGGGCATCCCTGGACCGAGCCGGTTACAAGGACGTCTCCGTGAAACAGGACCGTGACAAAGGCGTCGTCACTCTCAGCGGGCACGTTGCCCAGCAGACGGACAAAGCACAGGCGGAAGCTCTGGCCAAATCCATCGCCGGCAACCAGGTCGTGGCGAATGAAATCGCCGTGATCCCGCCGGGCGTGGAAAGCGAGGCCAAAACAATCAACTCTGACCTCGACAAAGGCATCGAGAAGAATCTCCATGCGGCCCTGGTGAGTGCGCGACTGGAGGACAAGGTGAAGTGTTCCGTCAAGAACCGCGTAGTCACGCTCAGCGGTTCTGTGGATTCCCAGGCCAAGCGCGCACAGGCCCAGGAAGTCGCCTCCACGGTTCCCTACGTTCAGCAGGTCGTCAATGAACTGCAGGTGAAGGGACAGAAGGCCACATCCATGTAACGGGAAGGCCGGCGCCGCTCGACCGCGAGTCACTGTCCCGGCCAGTCTGTTGCGGCGTGGGTAGCCGGATCATTCCGGCACTCACGCCCGCAAGCCTTCCTAAGTAGATCCGCCGCCGGATTCGCGCCCAATAGCCGAGTCGAAATGTCGACTTCTGACCAGCCCTCGACCGAACGTGCCGGTCAACACACCACAAATCAGCCGGTTAGCGCCGACATTCATTGGTACTCGACGTGCTCTGCAGAAGCCAGGAACGAATGGCCGATGCCACACGCGATTGCCGGGGCAGCACCCCTGTACGACACCTGCCGGCTGCAACCAGGCAGAAGCAGAGGCTCGGACAGGCCGGATGAAGTGCTCTGCTCAGCGCTGGACCTGCTGGAACTCCTGCATCAGCGGGGGATCCTCGAAGTGTCGGCGGCCAAAGCCGGTGCACGCGACACTTTGACTGACGTTCTCGCTTGCGCGGTTTGCAGCCCTGAATCCCTGCGCGGCCTTCGTAATCTCCTGGTCCTCGCCAGGCTGCTGGCCGGCATCCCACCCGCTTGTCTGCAATCCCTGATGAAAGCTTTTGCCGGAAACAAACCATGCGGGATGCCCCTCCGGGCGCCGGGTGCGATCCAACTGCTCTGGCGGTGTCGCGGGAAAGACACCCGGCGGGCGTTGTTCGTACTTCTGGGATTCCTCGAAGCGGTTGGAAAGGCATTGTAGGTATGCCATCCACAGTACGCGTATCCATTGAAAAGCTGGTGCAGGGCGGTCTGGTGGAATGGTGGGAAGACTCACTGGCCGTGGAGGAACCGCTGGAGATTCGCGTCGGCGGGAAAAGCCTCTCCGTCACCATGCGCACGCCCGGCAATGATTTCGAACTGGCGGCCGGTTTCCTTTTCTCGGAAGGCATCGTCCGCCACGCCAGTGAGATCGCCGCCATCCGCCGGCTGCCGGATGGCAACCCCAATATCGTGCAGGTCTCCCTCGAGCGCGAAGCGGCCGCGAAGCCTCTCTCGTCCAGCGCGCTTTCGTGATGACCTCCGCCTGCGGGCTCTGCGGAAAGGCGTCGCTGGCGGCGCTGGAGGCCAATCGGTGTCCCGCCTTGCCACCCTACTCGACGACTTTCCCGGCGACGATCCTCCACAGCCTGCCGGCCGCCCTCCGCATGCGCCAAAGCATATTCGAGGACACAGGCGGGCTGCACGCCGCCGCTCTGTTCGATGCCGAGGGCCGTCTGGAGGTGCTCCACGAGGACGTGGGCCGTCACAACGCGGTGGACAAGCTGATCGGGTCGGCCCTACTGCGCGGGAAAACACCGCTGGAGAACTCGATGGTCCTGGTGAGCGGCCGCGCGAGTTACGAACTTGTGCAGAAGTGCCTCATGGGCGGGGTGCCGTTGCTGGCCGCGGTCGGGGCGCCCTCAGTCTGGCTGTATCCACTGCGGCGAAGGCCGGCATGACTCTCGTGGGATTCTTGAGGGACAGCCGATTCAATGTCTACAGTGGACCGGGAAGGCTCCAGTACGCATGAGATACGAATTTCTGATTGAGACCTACGCTTCTGAACGAGTCAAGGTGGTCAGCGCGTGGAGCATGTTCAATGACGCGGACCTGCCGTTCCGTCCGCATCCCACCGACAAACGCGGCCGCAGCCTTCACGAGCAGATGGTCCATCAGTGCGTGAGCGAGGACATCTGGTTCCGCACCATGCTTGGCATCGAAGTCAGCACTTCGCCGTTGCCGAGGGAGGAAACCCGGCTGGAGTTCATGCGCAAATACGCGGAAGACAGCGCCGCGCGCCTGGCCATCCTGCGGAAGAAGGACGAAGCGTGGTGGGAGGGTGAAACCGCATTCTTCGATGTGCGCCGCTCACGGGCGTGGGTCATGACACGCCGCATGAACCACACGTCGCACCACCGGGGACAGCAATTGGCCATGCTGCGGATGCTGGGGCGCGACGAATACAGCAATTACGGCCCCACCGCGGACACCGGTGGTCTGATGCAGAACCACGCACCCACGGTCTACCCTTACCCCAACCTGGAGGCGATCCTGGAAGGGGAACGTGCCGGCGGCCGCAAAGGGCCTTTGCCTGGGCCGGGCGCGAAACCTGTTACGGAGCGGCCGGAAGAGTAGACCCGCGCCAGCGAACGGTTGCGGTCATTCCGGATCCGCGCGCAATACGTTGACGCCGCGGCGTGTGAAAGCGGCGCACAATGTTCGCGGCGCCGACGACTCCACCACCAGATGCTGGACGGTTTCGATATCCGACACACGAAACGTCGCTGTCCCGCCGAGCTTGTCGTCCGTCGCCACGATCGCGGTCTGCCTGCTCACCTCGATCATCTTCCGCTTGAAGCGGGATTCTTCGCTGTCGAGTCCCCAGAGGCCGTGCACGGCATCAATGGCGCACGCACCGGGAAAGCAGAGATCGGCGCGCAGCCGCTCCACCTCCTGCAGGGCCTGCGCGCCGATGGTGGCTCCGATATGCACATCGATCCTGCCGCCAATGAGCAGAATCTCGAAGCCCTCGCGCTCCATCAACTGCTGGGCGATGTCCGGCGCATTGGTGATCACGGTAAGTCCGAAATTGGGCGGCAACGCGGCGGCGAGCGCGCAATTCGTTGACCCGGCGTCCAGCAGCAGAACCTGGCCTTCCCGCACCAGCGATGCCGCCGCGCGCGCCAGCGCCACCTTGCGGCCCGCATATTTCTCCTTCCGATGTTTGAGCGGCGTGCTTGTGGCCGGAGACAGTGCACCGCCATAGACGCGCTGGCACAACCCCTGGGCGGCAAGCTCGCGCAGGTCTCGACGGATCGAATCCTCGGAAATCGACATCGCCGCCGCAAACTCAGCCGCGATGACACGCCCGTGAATCCGCAGATGCTCCAGAATCAGCCGCTGGCGCTCATCGGGCAGTGCGCTCAGCGGCGCGGGCGCCGGTTGGATCGACCGTTTAGCCATAAACCTTCACCTCGGTTGGATCAGAAACAGGTTTCGCCTCGCCGGTCATTGGGCGCGCTCCGTCGAGGGCCGGGCGATGCCGGCGAAGGCGCTCACGCCCAGCAGCAGGATGGCGATGAGGGACAGAGCCAGAGGCAGACTGCTGGCATGGGCCACGAAGCCGATGAGGGCAGGCCCCGAGAGCATGCCGGCATAGCCCAGCGCCGTCACCGTGGCCAGCGACATCGACGGAACCCGGCTCGGAAGCCGGCCGGCCGCGCTGAACATCACCGGCACGATGTTGGCCGCGCCCACTCCCACCAGAGCGAAGCCAGCGAGGCCGGCGCCCGTCGAAGGAACCAGAGTCGCCAGTAGCAGACCCGCGGCCGCAATCACACCGCCCAGACGGACCGTCAGCACCGGACCCAGACGCATGATCACCGCGTCGCCGGCCAGTCGCCCCAGAGCCATCGCCACCGAGAAGCAGCTATAGCCCAGGCCGGCCTGAGAAGCAGCCATGGCGCGCACATCCCGCAGAAACACCGCACTCCAGTCGAGCAGCGCCCCTTCCGCCAGAAAACTCACGAAGCAGACAAGGCCCAGCAGGAACAGGAGCCGGTCGGGCCACTGGAGCCGGGCCGGCATCGAGGAATCCGCATTCTGTCCTGACGGCAGCAATTTGGTCCGCTGGCTCAACACGACTCCGGCCAGCGCGGCTGCGACGACCATCGAGGCCGCCGGCAGCGGCAGGCCGAGGGACAGCAACGCGCTGAGACCGGCGGAGCCCACCAGGCCTCCTACGCTGAACAACCCATGGAAACCCGACATCAGCGCCCGCCCATCACGCCGCTCCACCTCCACCGCATGCGAGTTCATCGCGACATCCAGCGTCCCAAGCAGGAAGCCGTAGACAAACAGAGTGACCGTCAGCCCGGCGATGCCGGGCACCCAGGTGAGCAGCGGCAGAACCAGGGAAGCCAGCAGTCCCGCGCTGACGATGATGCGCCGGTAGCCCCAATGGTGGGCCAGCACGCCGACCATGGGCATGGAGACCGCTGAACCCGCGCCCAGTGCCAGCAGAACCAGCCCCAGCGTGGCCTCATCCAAAGCCAGCCGCGCTTTCGCGTAAGGCACCATCGGAGCCCAGGCGGCCATGGCGACACCTGCCACCAGAAAGCTGAGCCGGGTTGCCGTACAAGCCGCCGCAATCGGATCCCGATTCTGAGTACCTGCGTTCGATGCTGCCATTTGAGGTTGGGCCACTTCTGACATTATGCACGATTCGGCGAGAATGTGCAGAATCGTGCAGCACTGGGAATCCCCCCGCGGAGCCGCTCCGCGCCGGAAATAAGGCCGGCCCACCGCTCTGATTGCGGACCGCACCCATGGCCCGCGACCGTGTAAGTACCTTTTGAATCCTTGACTTCTCGGTTAGAATTGAATCCATCCTTCAGACTCAGGTATTCACCAAATGGCGTATTCATGCGGACGAGTAAACTGGTCGAGTTGGGCTGAGGTTCGCGCCGGATTGCCTCCAATGGACCCCGACGTCCTGGCGGGGATCGATCATCTGATCGGCGCCGACACGGAACCTCTGTTTCCGGTGGTGGAATACAGCTACGGCGATTCCGTCATCGAGAACGGACGCTTCCGCGCTCCCTGCGGCAACCGGGCATGCGTCGATTGCGGCCAGTTGTCCCACGGCGCTGGCTACGCGTCCATTCCCCTGAGCCTCGTGCTGGACCGCTGCGTCGAGGTCTACCTGAACTGCCCCTGGGATTTCAATGATGGCCGCCTGGTGCCGCTCAGGATCATCGGACAGGGTGAGATGTTCGGTGTCTTCGAGACGCTGGACGGGATTCTGGGCACCCCTTCCCGGAAACCGGTGTGGGACGTGGCCGCCGGCATCCGTTCCGTCTGGGTAGTGGCGCCGCTGGGCAACTCAGCCCTCGTCGGCGACCTGCTGACGGGCCGGGGCCGCGGCGCCTGGGACGATCACAAACCCCACTGGCAACTGATTCAGGCCGTCACCGGAGACCAGACCAAATGGCGCCTCTCGCTGCTGGTCTTCCCGCGCCAGTTGATCGAGAAACTGCGGTCCGGAGGCGCCGACCGGTTCGTCGAGTGTCTACTTCGCATCGGCTGGACTCAATCCACCGGCCTGCGCCACGTCGCGACCGAGGATGCTCACCTCCACGAGAAGGTGAGAGAAGCCAGCGAACGGCTCAAGGCGCCGGTGGGTGAACTCTACCAGTTCTCGACCATCAAACACTGGCTGAACATCGTGAAGGGCGATCTCCCCGCGTTCCAATCGGTGCATAAGTTCAGCGAGCCCGGCGGTCCGTTCCCGGAGTTTCTGAACACGCTTTCCGCTGCGCTTCTGCGGCAGCAGCGAAGCCTGCGCTATCAGTACAAACCGATCCTTCTGCGGCCCGGACTCCTGCTGGACGACGGCGAGGCCGGCTATTATTCATTCCGCTGCCCGTCGCTTGTAGGCCCCCGCATGCCGGAAGTCCGCACTTACTCTCAGTTGCCACTCGACTTCATTACGCTGTTGAAGCGAATCGACGCAGCCTGGGCGCGGCCGCTCAAGGAGCCCCATGCCTCCTACTTCGTCCAGCCGCCGAAGAAGGACTTCGAGAATCCCGCCGACCGGCCCCGGCCCATCGCCGGCGCCTACACCGACGAGATGCCTCTGGGGGATTTCTTCCCCGACGCCCGGCGCGAGGAGATCTACTGGTCGAGCCCGTTCTTCGTATCCGGACTGCGCATCACTCGCTGCGCGCTGGAGGAAACTGCGCATCTGGAATCCAGCGTCCAAGTGGGGCAACGGTAGGACCCTGGCCGCCGGAAGATGCGATGATGCGACCCTCGTCGCCGAACAGGTCGACGAATCCTGGATCCGGTGCGCCGGCGGCGGCCTGGGCCTTCCGCCATTCCCGGGCGACAAACGACTGCAATTCCGCCGAGAGCATCCAGCGCCGGTATCCGCCCGGATGGGCGCCCTTTAGCTGCTCAGCCGCCTGAAGCACTCCGCCCAGCAGCAGGCCGCGAGTCAATTGAATCTCCCCGGCCGGCACGGATTCGCCTGAGCCGTCGAAGTTCACCGGACAGCCGCCCCGCAGCAGGCGCAAGCGGCCCCGCTTCGTGGGGACGGTCACGGTAGACAGAGGATCCGTCAACTGGGCCTTCTGCCCGCGTCCGAAGGCGCTCAGAATCGTCCGGAACTCCACGTCGTGCGACGAACAGCTGGCCAGGACCTTTTCGCCCGGGCATTCCTGCCACCAGGTGCTGCCCAACAGCAGGTCTTCGCCCGAACAGCCGAGAACGATGTCCGCCTGCTCGAACAAGTCTTTCAAGGAGAGACATTTGGCGACACCGCTGGGGAACTCAGCGGACAACCCCGGGTCGAAGGCGCAGACCGCTTCTCCGCGCGCCAGCAAGGCCGCCGCCAGCGCCTTTCCGATGTTGCCCATGCCGGCAATACCCCAGACGCGCCGGTGGCCGTTGCCCAGATCCAGTTGTCCAATGCGCCGCAGCACGGCCCGCTCGATCAGCGGCGACTCCAGCAGCGTCTTGGCCGCCGACGTGGCCACATCGACCACGGGAAAGGCCGGTGGACACTCGCTCAGACTATTGATGCCGCTGGTGGTCTGCTCCACACCGGCGATCCGGGCCAGGGGCAGGCGGCCCACCCTCCCGGCGGCCTTCAGGGCAAATCCGCCGTCGTCCAGCACCACCACGCCGCGCAATCCGTTGCGGCCCGAGGCGAGGAATCGATGCCACAGCATCTCCGCCATCGCATCCAGTTGCGCCGAAAACCCGCCCCAATGCGGAACGGCCGGCGGATCCTGTACGTGGACCCCGATCGACCGCAAACGAGCCGCGACAGGTTCGCAGGTGGAATAGAGCTTCCCGCCCAGGTAGATGTCTTCCGCCCGGACACCCAGTCCAATGATTGATTCCACAAGACTTCCGGTCGTCTCCAGCAGATGCTGGATGCCGACGACGGCAAGTCCTGTCAATGATTGGTGGCCGTGGCCGAACCGCCTTGCGACCGCGTCCAGAACTGGAAGCCTGCGAAACATGGTGCTCCAGTTCGAACGCTACCACCCGGCCGGTGGAGTTCACAGATTGGGAAAAGCCTGTGGAGTTTGCCTGTCAAAGTCAGCACCTGGATTTCGGCAGTCCGTCTCTTCGCCCGGTTGAATCAATTTGCCTGATTCACTTGGTCTTGAAAGGTGGAGTGCAGCGGCGTACAAATTGAGCATGCAGTTCGCAACTGGAAATCAAAGAGGATCCCGAAGCGGCCCCAAAGCCGCTCTTGGAATCCTCGAGATCCGAGATCAAAGGAGATTTCAATGACGCGAGATTTCAACTTCGAACTCGCGGGTAGTCAGGCGCTGGCCTCAGCGCCGTCGCTACCCGCCAAAAACAACTCATCCCCGATTCGGCCCGACTGGCACGATCTTTGGCAACTGAATACGCGGCAATCCCAGCACCCTCCCACGTCGATGCTCACCTGCATGGAAAGCGGCGAGAAGGGGCAGAGGCGGATTGGTGCTGAACGCAGGTTGGCCAAAGCGGCGTCTTTCTGAGTGTCGAACAGGGGCTCTCATGACTCGAACACGAAGAGACACAAGACGCCGCCCCCGGCCGCAGTCGTTCAGTGTTGGTTGAATTGGCTCCAATCTCCGATTCGATTGGGGCCAATCCCGCCGGTATCCTCCTCCTTCTCTCCTCCCGTCTTTCTTCCCGCTTTCGAAAAAATCAACGCTTGCCGGCCTGAGTCATGACAGAATGTGTGATGCCTTCCACAGGCACGTGACTGGGGCCACGCCGAGCATGGAAGTCTTTATTTCATCCACGGCCAGGGATCTCTTGCCACACCGCGAGGCGGCCAAGCAGGCCATTCTTGGGCTGGATTGTCTGCCGGTGATGATGGAGTACTTTGAAGCCGGCGGCGGCAACCCGCCTCTCGAGGTGTGCCTGAAACGCGTGCGCGAGCGCGCTTCGGTAGTCATCCTCCTGGTGGCTTACCGCTACGGATGGGTGCCCTCGGACGACTGGCCGGACCTGCCCGACAACTACAAGGACAAGAGCATCACCTGGCTGGAGTGCCAGACAGCGCTGGAAAAGGGCCTGGAAGTCATCCCACTGCTGGTCGACCCGGCTCATCCCTGGCCGCCGGATTATCAGGAAAGCAACCAGTTCGCCCAGGTGATCGCCTCGAAGGGTGTCGACAGCGAGGCCTTCCGGCGCTTGCAGCGAAACCTCGTCCAGCTCGATCGATTCAAACAGTGGTTGGGCACTCAGTACGTCTTCGGTCTCTTCACTGACCCCAAGAGCGTCGAAGTCCGCGTGCAACAGAGCCTCAGCAAATGGTTGCAGCGGCAGGCCCGTGTTTCGGCGGGTACGGCGAACGATCCAAAACCCTATCTTCAGTGGCTCCTGGACAGAACAGGCTACTTCGAACTGCCCAGGATCCGTCAGGGCGCACCGTCGAGAATCCCGCTGGATCAGCTCTATGTCCCGTTGGAATGCGATGAGTCCCCCGAGGCGGGTGCGACCTCAGCTTCCGTAAAGCCGGGCCGGAGACCGCTTGAGCCATTCCGGCAGGAGAACCGCCTGGTCCTGCTGGGCGGCGCCGGCTCCGGCAAGACCACATTCCTGAAGCGGATCGCCGCCGACCTCTCGCGCCGCACACTGGAAGACGAACTCCAGATCTTTCCTGTCTATGTCCAGGCCGCCGAACTGGCGGAACACATCCGAAGACAGGCTCTGAATCCCGGGCCTGAAACGCCGCTGTCGGGTACCGCGCCCCTGTGGCTCAGCCACTATATGTGGAAAGCGGCGTCGCAGGATCGTTCCGGCACCTTGCCGCTGGCCTTCTACGAATCCCGGCTCAAGGCGGGACGGTGCTGCATTCTCATTGACGGCCTGGATGAGTCGTCGGGCGAAAGCCTGGCCCCGCTCATCTCCGCCGTGTCCACCACCTACTCGCACTGCTCCGTTCTCGTGACCAGCCGCCCACGAGCGTTCACTTCCAAGGATTCCCTCCCGGGTTTCCGCTTTATCCAGATTGCGCCTATGGCCCGGTCCACCATGAAACGGCTGCTGCTCGCCTGGGGCAACGTATTCTATCCGGCCGAGCCGCACAAGGCCCAACACTTCGCTTCCGGCCTGCTGGACGCCATCCAGCAGCAGCCCGAGCTGCCCAGGCTTGCCGCCAACCCAAGCATGCTGACAGCCCTGGCGTTGGTCAGTTCGGGCCGCGAAACCTTGCCCGCCGCGCGGTCTGAGCTTTACGAGAAAATCGTGTCGCATTTTAGCCGTGGGGAATCCGCCGGCAGGAACGGGTCGACCCCGGCACTCGACCTGTTGCAGGAACTCGCGCTGGCCATGCAGGCCGATTTCCCGTCCCGGCAAACCCACGTGGACCTCGGGTGGGCGGAGGAGAAGGTCGCCGCACTGCTCGGCAGCGACCGCCTCGGCCCGGCGGCGGAGTTCCTCAACCAACAGGAGAATGCCAGCGGACTCTATTCCATCAACGATCACCGGCTCTCGTTCTGGCACGCTTCATTTCAGGACTTTCTCTCGGCGCGAGCCATCGCGGAACGGCGCGAGGCCGACCAGGACGAGCTATTGCGCCGGTTGGGGGCGTCACTCTACGCACCCGATCGCCGCGAGCTCATCCTGTTTCTCGCCGAGCTGCTCGAGGCGCGCAACCCGGACCGCCTCCGCCGCCTGATCACCACACTGAGCACAATCCTGCCGGCGCCTTCCTCCCTGACTGGTTCCGCCGACTGCCTGATTCTCCTCGACGGCATTCGCCGTCATCTGCGCGAGGCCCGCCGTGTCACCGACAGGACCGAATACACGTCGCTGCTGGAACGCCTCCAGCCTGTGATCTTCTCCGATCAGGCCGCTGAGTTGGACCCGCTGCACCGCGTCGAACTCAGCCGCGCGTTCGGCCACATTCCGGATCCGCGGCTGGCGGCGCTCGACTGGGTGCCCCTATCCGCGGGATGCTTTTGCATGGGCGCGCAGGCCCGGCAAGCCGCGGAGAAACGCTACGATCCCGAGGCGAAGCCCGACGAAGGCCCAGTCCACGAAGTCGACCTGGCTGCATTCGCCATCAGCCGCTTCCCGGTCACGGTCGGCCAATACGACCGCTTTGTGCAGGACAACGGCTATGCCCGCAAAGCATTCTGGGAGTCCGGCGGCTATGGCCGGTTCCACACACCCTCCCATTGGGACCAGCAGCTCAAGCAGGTGAACGCCCCCGTGACCGGCGTGAGCTGGTTTGAAGCCGCCGCCTACTGCGCGTGGGCCGCAGTCCGTCTGCCGTCCGAGGCGGAGTGGGAGCGCGCGGCGGCCGGCCTCGAGGGACGCATCTATCCCTGGGGCGATGCCGCTCCGTCGCAACAGCATGCACGCTTCGATTCCGTGCACAGAGACCCCACGGCCGTTGGGCTGTTCCCCGAAGGCAGCACGCCGGAGGGTGTCTTCGAGTTGGCTGGAAATGTCTGGGAGTGGGTGTTCGACACCTACGCGAAGTACGCGCATGCCGCGGACCGGCACGATTCGGAGACCCAGATCAGGAAAGCCGTGCGGGGCGGTTCCTATTCGAATCGCAGCGAGTTCCTCCGCACCTCGGTCCGTGCCTGGGCCGCCCCGGGCGACCGGTACTCGCACTTTGGCGCCATCGGTTTCCGGTGCGCGCGTACGCCCGGTCAGGGATGAGCCGCCGCCGGAGCCTCCACCAGGAAGGCGTCGACATCAATGAAACTGCCGGAGGACCGCGCCTGCGAACGGCCCAATGCCTCCACCGCCAGCTTGTGTTTCCCCGGTGCGAGGTGATCGATCCGGTAGCGCTGCTGCCATTGCACTGCGGCGTCGTAGTAGTCCAGTTCGCTCACCGGGCGGCCGTCCAACCGGATGCGGCCGACTCCCCGGTTGAAGGCTTTCGTGTAGACCAGTGTGATGGCGCTGCCTTCAAACTCGAACTCCACACTCGATCCGGGCCGGTCCGCGTAAGCCAGCGTCCCTTGGAGGGCCTGGCCAAACCCTCGACCGTGATCCCACTTGCCCTGGTAGTGGATGCCCGGTTCCGTGTCATCCACAACCAGAATGCCGCGCCCTCCGGGCTGGGATGCGGCAACAGGCTGGGCCGACTGTGCTACAAACCGGTAGCCTTCCAGCATCGCCGTGCCATTGCGGTTGCGAACGACAAAATCGACCGACTTCGTGAGCCCCTGCGCCGCGGCGAATGCCTCCATGGCTCGCTTGGCCTCGGGCTGAACGGCATACTCCGGAGTCCAGCCGAGCCACAGGGTGTCCTTGACCTGCCTCAGCACAGGCTCGCCGGGCTTGGCGCTGTTGCGAAACCCGAGATCAGCCGCATCCGACATCACCAACTGCCCGCTGGTCACCACGTCCAGTGGTCCGGCGATGCCCCAGTCGTCGACTCCGATCCGGACTGCGTGGGCGGCCCGCACCACATCCGGCAGCCTGCTGGTGGCGTCCGTCCACTGCCAGGCGGCGCCATGGCGCATGAGCTCGGCCGCATAGTGGTTGGAGTTCGCGGCGTTCACGGCAATCGCCAACGGAACTAGCGCCAGAACGACCCTCCGCAGCCAGCCTCCGCTCGACGCTGCCTGCGCCAGCGCGATTCCCGCCAGCATGTGCGGCAATGGCCACAGCAGGACGATGTGGTGCGCCGAGCCGCCCGCCGTGCGAATGCTGGTCATGAACCACCAGGCGACCGCGAACGCGATGGTCAGGAAGTGTGCCAGCCGCCGCACCGGCTTGCCGCCAGGATGCGCGAGGCAAAGCAACGCGAGCACGATAACCAGTGGCAATGCACTGTAGGAGGAGCGGATTCCCGCGTGGTCGATGCCCTCCACCACCGATTCGATCGCCGAGGCGGGCTCCGTTGCCCGCGCCTGCCACTCCGGATTCACCAGGGAGCCGAAGAAGGCCGTCCCGTTCAACGACTGCAGCAACGCGGGGTACTTCTCGAGGGGGCCTCGCGGCTCCCAGTTGCTGTTGCTGGTCAGCGTGGCGAAGGATCGCGACGCATTGAAGGCCAGCAGGGGCAGGGCACCCAGGCAGAACGCTGCCGCCGCAAGGGCGGCGTTTCGCATCGTCAAATAGGATCGCAGTGCCCCCGCGTAGACCGCCAGGGTTGCCGCACCCAAGCCCGCCGCCATCCAGACAACCACAGCCTTGTCCCAGAATGCCAAGCCCACCAGAACGCAGGCGAGGAACAGGAACACCTGGCGCCGGCAGGTGACGCATCGCTCGATGCAAAGCAGAAACGAGACCAGCAGCAGGTGCTGTACAACAACAGGACCCCAGTCGAAGGTCGACGAGAGGATGTAGATGGAATCCGTCGCCAGCAGAAGCGCCGCGATCGAAGCGGCGGCGCGGCTGTGCAGTCTGGTTAGCAGGATATGCAGCAGATAGACGGTGAGCGCGGCCAGTAGCACCGCCGGCAGCCGCAATGAGTAGACAGAAGGTGTCCAAAACGCCAACAGCGGCGCATAGAGCCAGGTCTTCAAGGCGCCCAGGTAGGACATCAGCATCAGCGGCAGAGGATGGCCGCCGATATCGACGTTGTATGCGGCAACCGCCGGCCTGCAGAGAGGCCAGGCGAACAGGGTCTCATCCTGCTGCAAACCGGGGTAGGGCAGACAGAGCAGTGCGAACGCTAGGAAGATCAGCGTGGGCGGAATCGGCCCAGTCATCGTCGCGACTAAACGCGAGTGTCGAAAGAGGCGCTTTCTTGTTGCTGCGAGGAAGGGCGGGGACTCGTGCATTGCCTGCTGCGCCGTCTGGTGGGGACTGGCTGGACCGCCAATCCCCCTCCATTATGCACGCGGCGTCACCGCCAGGCTTCCGCATTCGCTTTGGCGAACTCCGCGAACCGCACGGCGGGGCGGCCCGTCACCTCCTCGACCACCGGCGTGATGCCGGAAGAGTAGCCCGCACGGACCACGCCATACAGCATCACCAAATAGGCGATGTTTCCGTCCGGCATGCCCGCGGCCCGGGCGCCATCCGCCATCTGTTGCTCAGTCAAGGCGTGATACGTCACCGTATGACCGGCAGCCTCACTGATCATCCGCGCCGCATCCGTGTGGTCCAACGCCTCCGGCCCCGTCAGGTCATACTCCGCACCGGCCAGTTGTTTCTGAAAGGCAGTCAACCCCACCGCCGCGATATCTTCCGCGGAGATGAAGCTGGTCTTGGCATCGCCCGCAGCCAGAAAGATCCCGTGCTGATTCTTAATGCTGGCGGCCAGGAAGCCCTCGGAAAAGTTCTCCATGAAGAAATTCGGCCGCAGGATCGTGTACGGGATCCCGGAATCCATAACCATGTGCTCGATGATCCGCAACGGTGCCTGCTCGCTGTAGTTTGCCCCGAAGGCCGAAAGCAGAATGATGTGCGATAGGCCGGAGCCTTTGGCCGCGGCGATGACCGGAGCCAGCTTGCCGGGCGCGTCCGGATCCAGCGGCGGCGCCATCAGGAACAGGGCGTCGACCTCCTCCAGCACCGGCCCGATGGTGGCGGGTTCAGCATAGTCCCAACGGACCGCCGGCAGCCCCGATGTCGCGCTTTGCAGTTTCCGCACACCCTGCCGGACATTCACTCCGGCCGCGGCAAACACCTTCACCACCGTGCGGCCCAGGACGCCGCTCGCTCCAGTGATCAGAATTGATTTCGACATTTGTATCCTCTGTGTTAATTGTGGATACTTGGGATGAAATTGCAAGTAGGCACCTTTATGAGTGATAGTCACCTTTTGGAAACCAGGTTACCGTGGAGCGTCTTCAGCAGCCGTTGCCCCACCCGGCAAGTGCTCGATCGGATCGCCGACAAATGGTCCGTACTGATCCTGCGCCGCCTGTCGGATGGAACCCTGCGTTTCGCCCAACTGCGCCGGTCGGTGGACGGCATCTCTCAGAAAGTACTGACGAACACGCTACGCGGTCTGGAGCGCGACGGCCTGGTCAGACGCCGGCTCTACGCCAGCGTCCCGCCAAAAGTCGAATACTCGCTGACCGACCTCGGGCGCTCGCTGGGCGGGCTGGTCGAAGGAATCTGTACCTGGGCGGAGTCGAATATCGAGCGTGTCGAAGAGGCGCGAGCCCTCTACGACCGCACCTCTGTGACGCCGGTCGAAGAGATCCAGTAAAGCCGCGGGCACGGCTGCAATTCACGGACGAGTTGCTGTCGCTTGCCGGATTTCCACCGGGCCCAATAGACCCGATGGCCGCAAGGGCGCGTCGGCTTTGTACGTGGGCGGCACGGTGAACGATACTTTCTTGGCGCCCGGCTGCTGGTCGCCGATCAGCCTGTTCACCCACAGATTGGTGACTTTCACTTCCAGTCTGTTCTGCCCCTGTTTGACGGCGCCCGAGATATCCACCCGATAAGGCGGGTGCCAGACAATGCCCAGTGGGTGGCCGTTCAGGGAAACTTCAGCCAGTTCGCGGACATCGCCCAGGTCCAGCGTCAGTTTCTGCCCTTGCCCGAGCCAGGCAGCCGGCACCTCAAACGACTTTTCATATGTTGCCGTGCCGGAGAAGTACTTTACGCCCTCATCCGGATTCTCGGACCAGGAGGCGAGCCGGCTGAACGTGGCCGAATCCGGCGCTCCGAGGTTGGGCGCAAACTGCACAGTCCACGGACCTTCCAGCGCACCCAGCTTCGCTTCCGTCTGTGCCGCGACCTGGAAAGCCGGGGTGGAGGCCGGTAAACGGAAGACGACGAAGACTGATCCGTTGCCCTCCAGCCGCAAAGGGACAATCGTGCGGCCGTTCTCTGCGCGGTAGGAGACAGGCTCCACCCGGCCATCCTCGGCGTGCCACAGTTCCGGACGTTTTCCGGTGACCCGGAAGCTGGCGTTGATCGCCTGGAGCCGGTCCTGCCGGTTCGACAGGAAGTAGATCTCTCCGTCAGGTAAGCGGCGATGGAGGAACATGACTTCAGAGTCAGGCTCGGGCTTCTGGTAGTCGAAATCCCGTGCAACTCCAAGCACGGACAGCGCCTTGTTCACATCCTGCCCAGAAATGACCTTGCCCTTGCCGACGGCGGAGCCGCCCCACAGCGAATCGGCAACGGCGTCGAACTCCGCCTGTTGGTCCGCCAGGCTGGGCGATCCGGTCGGACGGTTGCCCACAACGACGGCGCCTGCCTGGACCAGATCCCGGATCTTTCGAAGCACGGGCAGCGTCATCTTCTGGCTGCTGCCGCCCAGGTACAACAGACGGTAGTGCATCCCGCTGGCTGTTTCCAGGCCGCCGTTGGCGACGGTGAGTTTGTTGAGAAGTACGTCCGAATTGGCAAAGTCGAATCCATACCCGGTGGGAACATCCTTGGGCAGCGAACCACCTTCGCCATACAATCCGGCGAGCGGCGCTTCCTCACCGTAGAAGTAGGCTACATCCGCGGCGAACTTGCCCTGCTGCAGCATGTGCGCGTTGCGCGCGATGTAGGAAACCCAAGGTTCAGCCTGCTCCGCCCAGGTCTCGTTGCGGTTGAAATACTGTCCGAAGATCATCAGCGCGAGGCCCGGTTTCTTGCCGACCAGGGGCTGGTGGACGGAGGTGTGGATGACCGGTCGATTCACGCCCAGGGCAAACTCGAGATCGATGATGGGTTTGAGGATGCGCGGCGAGAAGCCCCAGGGCACCATGGCCGAGGTCATCGATTCGGCCGCAACAAGATTCTGACCGTAAATGTGCGCGACCGAGGCGGCTCCGCGAATGTCGATGACGTAATTGGAACGCGGCCCGCGGGCCGGCGTGTAAGTCCACATGGCGGACATGGGGATATCCGCGTTCTGGCGCATTTCCATGTCGTCGCCGATGGATACGCGGATTCCTTCCAGCGATTCGCCGTAGTAGGTGAGTCCGCGCTCGCGGGCGGTGCGCGCGATCTGGCCGTAGTGGCTCTGCGCGGTGAGTTGCGCCAATGTGCGGCGGAAGTCCCACAGAAAGTTGTCGCTCTGTTGAGAATCGCCGATCACGACGCCTGTAAGGGCCGGCAGGAACGGAGTCGGGTCATAGCCCCGCAACCTCTTGAACTGCGCGATCATTTCAGCGGTCCAGTTGTAGGCGCCCACTTCGATGCTGTCCGTTAGCAGGGCTTTCACGCCGCGCTTGCCTATCAACTCCGGTCCGGCCGCCTCGGTGTAGGTGCCAAGGTAGGTCTCGATGTACTGTTTAACCGCATCCTGATCGAGTTTGTCCACTTCCAGGCCGGTCGCCTCGGCCGTAGCGGGGTGGTTGAGTGTGCCGGTGAGCGAATAGCCCAGCCGCAGCACCATCCAGTCACCGGCCGGCGGTGTCCAGTCGACGGATCCGTCCGGCTTCATCCGCGCGGTGAGGTCCACGACTTCGGCCGGGCGGACCGAATCGGCCGCGGGGACGGCCGGCGTAGCGATCGCGTAGTAATCGGGCACGAGACCGAAACCCGCTTTCTCTTCGAACCGGTGGATTCGCGGAGTGGCATGGAGCACGCATTCGTTGATCTGGACGTCCGGTTTCACGGCGGCCAGCGCGCTGAAGAAGCCTGCATCGGCGCCGGGCGCGGGTTCAAAGGAATCCATCAGGCTGGCCGGCGGGGCGGGCTGGGTGCTGATCCGGAAGTACTTCGCGGTCACGGCGGGAAACGAGATGGTCTGCTGGGCCACGCGCGTGGAGGGCAGGTCGGCGATGGACCGGTAGGTCTGTCCATCTTCACTGGCTTCGAGTTGCAGCTTTACCGGAGGAGCGGGCATGAACATGCCCACCATTGGCCGGGCCAGGGTAACGGCGTAAACGGTGCGCGGGGCGGGGAATTCATACCGTAGCCAGCCGCTCGAATTGTCCTTTCCCGCGGGAAGCTTGATTCCCTTGGTAAGATCGCCGTCGGTGAGAGCCGCTGCGTCGACGGGGCCCGCGCTGGAGGTGATGACGGCTGACGAGGATACCGGGGCACGACGGAGGGGATAGGCTACGACGGCGGCATCACGGTAGTACTGCGGAGGAGTCTTCTCTACGCCCGGCAGCGGCAGGTCATCCCGATAGGGAACCGCCTGGAAGGGACCTGTGACAGTCGGCGGCTTCGGAAGGGTTCCACGGAACGCTTCGCCGCCCGTCACCCGAGTCTCGCTCCAGACCAGTTTCTTCATCGCCTGTTCCGGTTTCACCCAAGGGCCGCCGGTCTCACTCCAGCCGGGCGACGAGGCAATGGCCATTTCCAGTCCGAGTTGATCGGCCAGGCCCGCGGCGTAGCGGAAAGCGTCTTTCCACTCGGGCGTCATATAGGCGAGCCGCTTCTCCACGACCTGAGGCGTAGCCAGGGCGGCATCGAAGTTCTGCAGTCCGCCAATACCGACCCGTTTCATCCAGGAGAGATCCTGTTGGATCCCTTCCCTGGTGATGTTGCCGTTCATCCAATGCCACCACACCCGCGGCCGGGCAGCGGCCGGCGGGTTCATGAAATCCTGGTGGAGTTTGTCCGTGGGCGTTTGGCCGAGTAAGGCGAATTGGGCCGCCAGGCAGACACAGGCGGCAAGGAGCGAACTTCTCATTCCGGTGGTCCTCAACTTCTGGTCAGCCGGCGTGGCTTGGACCACAGAGATCATATCGCCAACCGGCCGCGGCGTCTCCCTCGAAAGTGGTAGCGTGAGCCCAAGCTGTATGTGGTAGCGATGCAGTCCACGATCTCGGGGCGACACCGCCGGCTGGGCGGGCGATAGTGGTGCAGGCGCCGTGAATGCCGGTACGGAATCCGGCGCTATTGGGCCAGTTTCACCTTCCACGATTGAGGAGAACCATGAAAACCGTACAACTGATTCCTACATCCGGCGGAGTTGACCTGATCGAGCGGGAGGCTGTCCGTCCCGCGCCCGGTCCCGGTGAACTCCTGATTCGAATCCATGCGGCTGGAGTGACGCCGACAGAACTGGAGTGGTATCCCACGTTGCATACGAAGGCTGGCGGTGTTCGCGCAGACGCCGTCCCCGGACATGAATTCTCCGGGGTGGTGGAGGCGGTTGGGGCCGGCGTCGGGTTGCTCGAGATCGGCCGCGAGATCTTCGGCATGAACGACTGGTTTTCCGAAGGCGCCACCGCCGAATACTGTATCGCTCCGTTTGAGGCCGTGGCGCAGAAACCATTCAATCTGACCCACTCCGAGGCCGCTTCGGTGCCCATTGGCGCGTTGACAGCCTGGCAGGGATTGCGGGATCGGGCGAAACTCCAGGAGGGCGAGCGGGTGCTGGTGCACGGCGCGGCCGGCGCCGTGGGCATCTTTGCCGTCCAACTGGCGAAACTGTGGGGCGCCCACGTGATTGCCACCGCGTCAGCCCGGAATCTGGAGTTTGTCGCCGGATTAGGAGCGGACCAGGTGATCGAGTATGGCGAGACGCCGTTTGAAGAAGTGGTGACGCCGGTGGATGTTGTCTTCGACGGCGTCGGCGGCGAGACGCTGCGGCGATCGTGGAGTGTTTTGAAACCACAGGGCCGCATGGTGACCATTGCAGCCAGCGAAGAAGCAGCCACCGAGGGCCGTGTGAAGGACGCGTTCTTCATCGTGGTTCCGGATCAGCGGCAACTGTACCTGATTGGAGAGATGCTGCGGGCCGGGACGCTTCGCACCGTGGTGGACCGGGTGGTGCCGATGTCGCTGGCGCCGGAAGCCTACCTCAACTCGCTGACCAGACGGCGACGGGGAAAGGTGGTGATTGCCGTGGCGGCAGCCCGCGCAAAGAGCCAGAACACGGAAACGAACCCGGTGGAATGGGCTGGCCAAGAAGCGTACAGATAAGAGAGGAACGGCCCGGCAGGAGCAGCCGGAAGAGAAAGGAAATGAGGATGGTGAGCGCGGAAGGAATCGAACCTTCAACCTACTGATTAAGAGTCAGTTGCTCTGCCAATTGAGCTACGCGCCCACAACGCTGCGGCACTTCCTACTATAGCGGACCGTTTGGTCCTCAGGCAACATAGCGGACGCCAAAGTATCCAGATTTCCTATCAACTACTCAACTCACTGCGGGTTCTGGACTTCCGCCGGGAGTCTGGCCGCCGCAATCTGGGCGATATCCAACAACTGCGGCGCACCCTGAGGCTTCACGGCCGAGAGCGCATCCCGGAACATCGTGTTGCAGAACGGACAGGCTGCCGCCACGACGTCTGCTCCGGTGGCCAGCAACTGGTTGGTTCGAGTGTGGCTGACGCGGTCGCCCTTCTCTTCGCCCAGGAAGGCGAGCCCGCCGCCGGCACCGCAGCAGAAGCTCTGCTCCCGCGATTTGCCGGCCTCCACCAGCGCGCCCGAGGCTTCGACCACGGCGCGCGGTTCATCGTAGACATCCTGGTAGCGGCCCAGGTAGCAGGGGTCGTGGTAGACGATCTTGTCCGATCCGGCCGCGGCCGGGAGCTTCGCCTGGTGACGGGCCAGGAAGACGGAATGGTGCTCGATCTCAAATTCCACTCCGAACTCTTTCCAGTCCTCGCGGATGGTGCGGACGCAGTGCGGGCAGATGGAGAGCAGTTTCGTCACCTTCGCGGCTTTCATCTGGCCGATGTTGAACTCGGCAAGCTGTTGGAAAGCCAGGTCGTTGCCCAGGCGGCGGGCCGAGTCGCCCGTGCACTTTTCCTTCTTCAGGACGCCGTAGGTGACGCCCAGGTGTTTGAGAATCCGCACCAGGGAGAGTACGATTTCCCGTCCTTTTGGATCATACGAACCCATGCAGCCGAGCCAGAGACAGTATTCCTGTGTCCCGTCGAAAATGGGCAATTCGCTGCGCTGGATGAAGCGGTCGCGTTCCAGGGCGGCCATGCCCAGGGGATTGCCGTTTCTTTCCAGTTTCAGGAAGAGCTGCCCGCCGTACTCGTCCTCCCATTTTCCGGTGTTCACGGCACCGCGGCGAAGGCCGACGATGAGCGGCAGGTGTTCGATGCCGACCGGGCATTGATACTCGCAGGCGCCGCAGGTGGTGCACTGAAAGACGGCCTCCTCCTGGAGATGTACACCGAGCAGCGGTTGTTCGCTGGCCGCCCCGTTTTCCTTCAGGTAGCTGCGCAGGCCTAGTGCGATCTCCTTGGGATTGAGCAGTTTGCCGGTATTGTTGGCCGGGCAATGCTCCTGGCAGCGGCCGCACTCCACGCACGAAAACGCCTGTAGGGAAAGGAGTTGCGTCACATCCTTGCCGGTATCCAGGCCGAAATCCTCATCGCCTTCCAGCGGCGGGATGCGGCTGAAGCCGCCCCGGGACAGAAAGATGGTCACCGGGCTGAGGACCAGGTGGAGGTGCTTGGTGTTGGGCAGCAGGGGAAGAAAGATCAGCAGGGCGAGGGTGTGCGACCACCAGAGGGCCCGGTCGAGGACGGAACCCGCTTCCGGCCGCAGGACATAGTCGGCCAGGAAGGTCAGCATCAGCGTGACGATCAGGAGAGCGATTAATCCGGACTCCCAGGAGACCTTAGTTCCCAGCCAGCGGGGCCGGACGATGAAACGGCGAACAGCGAGCCCCAGAATCGAGATGGTGACAAGAAAGGAGAAGAGGACGGCTGGTACAAAAATGGGGTTGTCGCGGCCCATCAGATGCAGTCCCGCGCCGGCCGCCAGGTGGTTCAAAGTGACAAGGCCGAAGGCGCAGAAACCCCAAAAGACGAAAGCGTGGGCCAATCCAGGTAAAGGCCGTTCTTTGATGACCTTAGCCTGGCAGAGGACCTCCCAGAAGAAGTCCCAGATTCGCTTCCCGACGGGTGCCAGCTGAAAGTCCGCATCGCGCTTGGATCGAAGGATCGTCTGGCATATGGTGGCGAAGCGCCCCCAGAATGCAAATAACGTCAACGAGTCATGGGCTCCACCAGAACCTGGCTGTTCGAAGCGGCCGGCGAGCGGGCGGTGGCGCCGGTGA
>JASGIE010000008.1:0-24673 GCA_049841055.1 Paludibaculum sp.
ATGCCCTGTTCTTCGTTCGGCGTCTTGCTAAGGTTAATAGGGAAACACGATAGAATCCGAACAGCACCTCCATACAACGCCGTCAACTCGTGCCCGATCATGTGCGTCGCCCAGTCCTGCGGCACGCCGGTGCCGATGTCAGCCCGTTCAAAGCCATCGTCGCCGACCACACGAACGTAGCCCGCAAATCGTAGTTCTCCGGCTCCGCCAGCGTCCTCGGTCCGACTTCTGATCAAGGTCTGTAGAATCGACTCCGCAAACCGGGTCATTCAGTTCCGCGTGAACCGGGAACGTCTGTACTGCTCTCAGCGTGTGGACGAAAGCGTCAACAATGCCGTTCGCCACCTGCCGCGCCGGCAGCGAGAAGGTCGTCTCGGGATCCAGAACCGCGAACTTCGGGTAGCAATGCACCGACCCGAAAGCGAGTTTTTGCCCGGTCGACCGCCGGCTGATCACCGCGAATGTGTTCGATTCGGAACCGGTCGCCGGCAGCGTCAGCACCGATGCCGAGCGGCACGGCGGGGACTCCACCGCCGCCCCCTTGGTCAGATGTTCGAGGGCTCGCCGGCAAACGGCGCCGCCGCCGCAATGAACTTCGTGCCGTCCAGCACCAATTCCGCCGCCCACCGCCAGCAGCAGATCCACCTTCTCCCGGCGAACCAGCTCGACAGCACCCATCAGCGTGTCGTATTCCGGATTCGGCTCAATCCCACCGAACTCCAGCACGGTCCGCCCTTCCAGGGCCTGCATTACCTGTGCATACACACCGTTCTTGTGGATGCTGCCGCCTCCGTAGGTGATCAACACCTTGGCCGAGGCGGAATCTCCTTGGAAATGGCAGCAATCTGCCCCTTCCCGAACAGATCTTCGTCGGATTGTAAAAGGCGAAATTAAACATGGGAGGCTCGCTCCCACTATCTTAGGCGGACCCGCGTCTAGTGACGGACCAGGCGAACCACACGACCGAGCCAGCCGTCGCGCTCAGCACGATCAGCCCGATGGCGGCCACCGCGGCCTCCGCGCTCATCCAGGCGATCCCGCCCAGCAGACCCAATCCAATCGCAGCCATCGCAGCCCGCTCCGCCAACACCACCGGACGAGCCGCCCGCGCCGCATCGTCCCGCCGCGCCCGCAGCTGCATCTTCCACCAGACGAGCCCGGCTTCCTGCACCGGAGCCTCGGCCGTCACGGCCGCCTCCTGCAGGAACGCGGCCACCATCAGCGCATCCGCGCATTCGCCGCACTCCGCCAGGTGGTGGCGCAATTCGTCGGTCCACGCATTGTTGCGCTGCGCCGCCAAAACGTCCTGTTCGTGGGAACACATCGTCTTCATCGTCCAGTCTCCTGCCGGAAGCCCCGCTCGCGCAAGAGGGTAGCCAGTTTCTGTTTCACCCGGAACAGCAGCGGCCGCACACTGGCTTCCTTCAAGCCGGTGACGGCCGCAATCTCCCGGTGACTCGCTCCCTCCACATACGCCATCCACATCAGCGCCCGCTCATTCGGCTTGATGCCGTTCATGACCTTCTGGATATCCGCCGACAACTGGATATCCGCCCCGCTCTGGCCTTCCTGGGCGCGCGTCGCAATCCGCTCATCCAGCGGCGCCGGCTCGAACTTCTTGCCCCGGAAATGATCGCGAGCCAGGTTTGTGGCTGTCCGGTACAGGTAGCTCTTGCGCTGAGCTTCGTCCATCGCCGGCATCTCGGACCGCATCAGCCGGTAGAACGATTCCTGCATCAGATCCTCGGCCAGGGCCGCGTTACCCGTCACCCGCGAGAGATAGGACTTCAGCGGCCGCGCATGCAGCGCGTACAGTTCGCGGAAGCCCGCCTCGGTCATGCGTAACGCCTCCACCGGCGCGCCGCTGGCCGCGACCATATTCGCGAGTGGAATCGCCGGAGTCATCTCAGGTTCTATCACAGCAGCAGCCTTGCCGTTCTAGTTCTGCTCGTTCGTCTTTCCGTTGATCAGGCCCAGGGTCTTGGACAGCAGGTAGCTGGCACCCGCCGCCAGCAACAATCCCATCCCAACCGTCAGGATCAGTGTCCCGATGATGACGACGTCCCGCTGCACATACCGGTCCACCACATTCTGCAGACACAGCACACCCACCCCGACCACTGAGCAGACCACACCGTACTGCACCGAATTCAGAATCCGTCCAAATGTTGCCGGTTTCTCCTGAGGCGCGCCCCGCATCAGGCTCTGTCCTGCTTCAGATTGAAGATATGCAAGCACTTCCGCTCCATTTCCCAGCTTGTCCATCAACTTGTTGAAGATCTCCGCCTGCGCCCGTTCCGCCTTCGTCCGCCGCAAGTGGTCGAACAGGGCCCGCGTGATGATCACCACCGCCAGCGCGACCGTTCCGAAGACCATGATGATCGCAATTGCTTCCGTACCCATCGTCGTACTCCTTGGTTTCCGCTGCGCCTTTGCGCTTCCTTCAATCCTTCCAACGCTCGGCGCCGAGGCGTTGTTAACGCCGTCGAAAAACTATTTCCAGCCGCCCGGACTTCCACTTATTCGTATGACCAGAGAGAACATGTCCGACACGGGCGAACCAGTATACTGACAGGAGCATATGATGATCGAACGCTGCGCTTACGCGCGTGCCGGCCTGATCGGAAATCCATCGGACGGCTACTTCGGCAAGACCATCGCAGTCATCGTCAGGAACTATCAGGCGCGGGTCACCATATACGAAGCCCCCCGCATCACCATCCGCGGCGGCCACCGCGATCGCCTGGAGTTCTCCAGCTTTTCCGAGTTCCTTGATGACGTTCATCAAAACGGCTATTACGGCGGCGTCCGCCTGATCAAGGCCGCCATCAAAAAGTTCAACGACTGGTGCGCCGCGAAAGACATCCGGCTCGACCGCACCTTCGCCATCGAATACGACACGAATATCCCTGTCCGCGTCGGTCTGGCCGGCTCCAGCGCCATCGTCACCGCCACCATCCGCGCCTTGATGGCCTATTTCCACATCGAGATTCCCAAGCCTGTTTTGCCGGGCCTCATCCTCAGCGTCGAACTGGAGGAACTGGGCATCGGCGCCGGCCTGCAGGACCGCGTCATCCAGGTCTATGAAAACGCGGTCTTCATGGACTTCGAAAAAGCCCGCATGGAACGCGACGGCTACGGCCTCTACGAGCCCCTGGACCCCACCCTGCTGCCGCCCCTCTTCGTCGCCTTCCACGACAACCTGGCCGAAGGTACTGAGCTGACCCATAACGACTTACGCAGCCGCTTCAATCGCGGCGAGCAGGCCGTCCTGGATGCCATCCAGCATTGGGCAGACCTGGCCGAGCGTTCCAGGATCCTGCTCCAGGAAGGCAAAGGCATGGAGATCGGCCCGCTGATGAACGAAGCCTTCGACCTGCGCGCCAGTCTCATCCGCATTAGCCCCGGCAACATGGAACTCATCCGGCGCGGCCGTGAACAGGGTGCCTTCACCCAGTTCTGCGGCTCCGGCGGAGCCATCATCGGCTGCTACGACGGCGATCCGGCGCGCCTGCGCCGCCTGCGCATCTCGTACGCCGAGATGGGCGCGGAACTGATCGTTCCGCAGATCCAGGCCGCTTCCAAGTCGAATGGAGAAGCCATCGGGGCAATCCGTCTATGAAGGTACGTAAAGCAGTCATCCCCGCCGCCGGCATGGGCACGCGGTTCCTCCCCGCCACCAAGAGCATGCCGAAGGAAATGCTCCCCATCGTCGACAAACCGGTGCTCCAGTTTGTCATCGAGGAGGCAGCCCAGAGCGGCATCGAAGACGTCCTGATCATCACCGGCCGCGGCAAGCAGGCCATTGAGAATCACTTCGACTTCAATCCGGACCTCGAGATCTTCCTGCGGAGCGCCGGCAAACAAAACCTGGTCGAACAGGTGCGGGATATCGGCGACCGCGTCCAGATCCACTACATCCGTCAGAAGGAACAGTTGGGTCTGGGCGACGCCATTCGCCTCGCCCGCGCCCACGTCGGCCGCGAACCGTTCGCCGTCCTGCTGGGCGACACCATCATCGAGCCCCCGCCCGGACAGAAACCCGGCCTCCGCCAGCTTCTGGATTCTTTTGAGGAGACCGCGGCCAGCGTCGTGGCGGTGCACCATGTGCCGAAGGAATGGGTCACCCGCTACGGCATCGTCGACGGAGAACCGGAGGGCGACAACCAGGATTTGCTCCGCCTGCGCAAGCTGGTGGAAAAGCCGGCCGTGAATCTGGCGCCCAGCGATCTGGCCATCGCCGGCCGCTATGTCTTCAGCGCCGACATCTTCGACTGCATCGACGCCACCCAGCGCGGCGTCGGCGGCGAGATCCAGCTCACCGACGCCATGAATCTGCTGGCTCAACTGCAGCCGGTCTACGCCCTCGCCTGGCAGGCCAAGCGCTTCGACATCGGCAACCGCGTGGAATATGCCAAGTGTTTTCTTGAGCTTGCGCTAAAGCGAGAAGACACGGGCCCGGCCATTCGCGCTCACCTCGAACAACTTCTCGCCGCAAAGTGAGTCGCATTGCTATACTGGATGGTGCTGCCTTGGGCAGTCGTGTGTCACTACGCGTGTCCAGTGGGACGGCACCATGCCGAACCCTACCGGTAGGTCGCACCCCTAACAGTCCGGTATTGGCGTAAAGGAAGCCGCCCGCGCGTTCGCGGGCGTTCGAGAGAAGATGTTCGATTCGTTAAGCGACAAACTGCAGCGGGTATTCAAGAATATCCGCGGTGAAGGCAAGCTGACGGCTGAGAACATGGAAGCAGCCCTGAAGGAGATCCGCGTGGCTCTCCTCGAGGCGGACGTCCATTTCAAGGTCGTAAAAGCCTTCATGGAAGGGGTGCGCACCAAGGCACTCGGCCAGGAAGTCCTGTCGTCCTTCTCCCCCGCCCAGCAGGTGATCAAGATCGTCCGCGACGAACTCATCGCGGTCCTTGGCACCCACACGGCCCGCCTCCGCACCGCCAACCAGCCGCCCACGGTCGTCATGATCGTCGGCCTCCAGGGCTCCGGTAAAACTACCTCCAGCGGCAAGTTAGCCCGCTATCTATCCAAAAACGGCCACCGCCCGCTGCTCGTTTCCGTCGACGTCTACCGCCCCGCCGCCCGCCAGCAACTCTCCGTCCTCGCCAAAGACCTGGGCATCCCGATCTACGAAGGCACGCCCGAAGAGACCAAACCCGTCGATCTGGCCCGCTCCGCCCGCCGCGAAGCCGAGATCAGCGGCCGCGACCTGGTGTTGGTCGATACCGCCGGCCGCCTCCATATCGACGAAGAGCTCATGACGGAGCTCACCCAGCTCAAGGACGCCCTGAACCCCACCGAGATCCTGTTCGTGGCCGACGCCATGACCGGTCAGGACGCCGTCAAGAGCGCCGAAGAGTTCCATAAGCGCCTTGGAATCACCGGTGTAGTGTTGACGAAAATGGACGGCGACGCCCGCGGCGGCGCGGCCCTCTCCATCCGCCACATCACCGGGCAGCCTCTCAAGTTTGTTGGTACGGGCGAGAAAACAGACGCCCTGGAAGCCTTCCATCCGGATCGCGCCGCTTCGCGCATCCTGGGCATGGGCGACGTGCTGAGCTTCATCGAGAAGGTGGAGTCCGCCGTCGACCAGAAGAAGGCCGAGCAGATGCAGCGCAAGCTGCTCGAGGACGACTTCACCCTGGAGGATTTCCGCGACCAGCTCAAGCAACTGCGCAAGCTCGGTTCGCTGGAGTCGCTCCTGGGCATGATGCCGCAGGTCGGCATGTTGAAGGAATTGAAGAACGTGAAGGTCGATGAGAAGGAGTTCACCCGCGTGGTGGCCATCATCGACTCCATGACGCCCAAAGAGCGGGATAACCATATGCTGATCAATGGTTCCCGCCGCCGCCGCATCGCCAAGGGCAGCGGTACCAGCGTCCAGGACGTTAACAACCTTTTGAAACAGTATGGGCAGGCACGCAAGATGATGAAATCCGTATCCGGCGGCCTGCTGGGCAAGAAGATGGGAAAACTGAAGTTGCCGTTCCCGAACCCCTTCGGGTGAGGGCCGGCGGCTCATGCAAGATTTGCTAGGAGAGTAGAACGCATGTTGATGATTCGGTTGGCGCGTTTCGGCGCCAAGAAGAAGCCCACTTACCGTGTGGTCGTGATCGAAAAGGATCGCGCCCGCGACTCCAAGGCCATCGAAGTTGTGGGGCATTACAACCCGGTCTCCGAACCGGCAGTGGTCCAGTTGGACCATGCCCGCATCGAGCACTGGACCAAGAGCGGCGCGCAACTGTCCGATACCGTTGCCCGCCTCGTGAAGGCCAACCCGGCTCCGGTGGAACAGCCCGCGGCCTAGCTGGCCTCGGCTTTCCGCCCGGCATGGGGCGTATTTGTTCTGTGTCCTCAGCATGTTAGGATCGGAGGCAGGACGGGAGGTCCTCGCAATGTCTGGAATGAAAGATCTCGTTGAGGAAATTGCGAAGGCGCTCGTGGATACGCCTGACGAAGTGCAGGTGCGTGAAGTGCCGGGCGATCAGGTGACCGTGCTCGAACTCCGCGTTGCGGCCAGCGATCTCGGCAAGGTGATCGGCAAACAGGGACGCACCGCGCGTTCCGTCCGTACCCTGCTGGGCGCCGCCGGAATGAAGGTCAATCGGCGTTTCACGCTGGAAATCCTTGAGTAATGGGGAGTTCCACGCCGATGTCACCCCCGCAGGACGGGGTGATGATTGGGCAATTGACCCGCACTCACGGTCTGAAGGGTGAGATTCTCGCTGAGGGCTGGAATGACGCGGAACGCTACCAGGCTCTGCCGCTGGTCTGGCTGAAAGGCCGGTCGGGCGAATGGGCCCGGGGTGGCGAACCGTTGCAGATGGAAAGCATTCGCCCCCACAAGGGCGGCTTTCTGGTGGCATTCGCCGGGTTGGTGTCGGTTGAGGACGTCGAACCTCTGCAGGGGTGTGAAATGGTGGTCCGGAGAACGGATCGCCCGCCTCTCGAGCAAGGCGAGTTTTACCTGGCCGACCTGGTTGGCTGCGAAGTGATCGACCGTGCCACCGGGCGCAAGCTCGGGACGGTCACCGGCTGGCAGGAGTTCGGCGGGCCGGAGTTGCTGGAGGTTTTGGCCGAGGGAGCGAGTCCCGGGACACCCGGTGACAGCTTTTCGATCCCCTTCGCCCGTTCGATCTGCGTGGAGATCAATCCCGCGCAGCGGCGGTTGGCGGTGGATCTGCCCGAAGGCTTGCTGGAGTTGAACCGAGCCGTGCCGAAAGAGCCCGGTGACGAGCGATGATCTTCCATTTGCTCAGCATCTTCCCGGAGTTCTTCCGGGGACCGTTCGAGCATGGGGTGGTCGCTCGCGCCGATAAGTCCGGCCTGCTGCAGATCAGAATTCACGATCTGCGGACGTGGACCTACGACTTGCACCGCACCGTGGACGACAGGCCTTTCGGCGGCGGCGAAGGCATGGTGATGAAGCCGCAACCGCTGTTTGAGGCGGTGGAGGCGATTCTGCCCAACCGGAATCCGGAGAAGCAGAGAGTGGCTTTGCTTTCAGCGCAGGGCCCGGTGTTCCATCAGGGAACCGCCCGGCGTTTTGTGGAGTTGGATGAGCTTTTGCTGATCTGCGGGCGCTATGAAGGCGTCGACGAACGGGTCAGTGAGCATTTGGCCGACGAGGAGATCTCGATCGGTGATTTTGTGTTGAGCGGCGGAGAGTTGGCCGCCGCGGTGGTCGTGGACGCAGTCGCCCGGTTGATTCCGGGTGTACTGGGCAACGAGGAATCTTCCCGTCAGGAGTCGTTTTCGGCTCTCGAGGGCGGGGAGGAGTCTGGCATCCTCGACTGTCCGCACTATACGCGGCCGGCTACATTTCGCGGCTGGAGCGTGCCGGAAGTTCTGCTGGGCGGAAATCATGCCGAGATCCGCAAGTGGCGCCGGCAGGCGGCATTGGAGAAAACGAAACGGCTCCGGCCGGATCTGCTGTCCTCGCGGGCGGCGGTCCAGGACCCGGATGGAGTAGTGAAGAAAGGTTAGAAGGAAGAAGACCATGATCAGCCCCTACGTGAACAAGATCCTCAACAAGAACAAGCGCACCGATATTCCCGTGCTTCAGATCGGCGACACCATCAAAGTCCACGTGAAGATCAAGGAAGGTGACAAAGAGCGGCTGCAGGTGTTCGAGGGTGTGCTGATCGCGCGTAAGAACAGCGGTCTGGGCGAGACCATCACGGTCCGCAAGATCAGCTTCGGCCAGGGTGTCGAGCGCATCTTCCCCGTCCATGCCCCTGTCATCGACCATGTGGAAGTGGTCCGCTCCGGCAAGGTGCGCCGCTCCAAGCTCTACTACCTCCGTGCCTTGCGCGGTAAGGCCGCCCGCCTGAAAGAGCGCGACCAGACCAAGGGCTAGTTCAGGATAAACGTCCCGTGCGTTGCACCAACCAGTTGGAAGACGAGGTGCGGCGCACGGGCTACGTGCGCATCGCGGGTGTCGACGAAGCCGGCCGGGGTTGCCTGTTCGGCCCGGTTTTCGCCGCTGCCGTGATTCTGGATCCTGACCGGCCTCTGCGTGGTCTTGCCGACAGCAAGACGTTGGCCTGCGAGCGCCGTGTGGAACTGGCGGAACTGATCCGGGAACGGGCTCTGGCCTGGGCGGTTGCCTCCGCCACGGCGGCCGAGATCGATCAGATCAACATCCTCCAGGCCTCCCGGCTGGCCATGCGCCGCGCAGTGGAAGCTTTGAGTCCGCCCTGCGATTATCTTCTCGTGGACGCCATTACCGTCGATTGGCCGGTCCCCCAACAGGCGCTCATCAAGGGCGACGCCCGGGTGCGCGCCATTGCCGCCGCCTCCATCCTGGCCAAGGTCGGCCGCGACGACTGCATCGACCGCATGGATGAGCAGTACCCCGGGTATGGCCTCGCCCGCCATAAGGGTTATCCCACCCCCGAGCACAGAGAGGCGCTGCAGCGCCTGGGTCCCACCGATCTCCACCGCCGCTCGTACGCCCCCGTCCTCCAGGCCCTCCAACGTACGCTATGAACCCAGAGCTGCCTCATCGAGAAGACACCACGCCCGACGGCCTGCCGCCCGATATGGAAGACTCGGGGCAACCCACCCCCCGGCGCGCCTCCTGGATGGAGAAAACGGCGGCTGTACTCTTCTGCGTGTTTTGCATCGAACTGGGCCTGTTCCTGCTCGTCTACCCCTGGCTCGACAACTACTGGAGCCGCAACTGGCTCATCCAACTCCGCCCCGAGTGGACCCCCACCCTCCTCAGCCAGCAGTTCCGCGGCGCCGTTAGCGGATTAGGGATCCTCAATATTTTCTTAGGTTTCCTGGAAGTCCTGCGGCTCTCGCGGTTCGCCCGCCCCTGAAATTATAAAAACAAAAGGCGAACATCAATCGGACGGGCGGGAAAATCACCTATCCCCCGGCCAGGAATTGTACGCAGTACAAAAAGGGCTCATGTACCCCCCTCCGGGGTCCGATATCTAAGCGTGGCAGTACGCGTCGAGACCCTCGTTGGTCGCAACTTGCGCCGGCTGGCGTTAGTCTGGCTGTGCTGCCTGCCCTGGAGTTGCGTCCGCCACCCGGGCGCCGAGGGCCCCTCCGTCCGCTCCGTCAAGGAACTCCGCCAACAGGATCAGGCGGCTCTACAGGGCCAGGTGGGGGTTCGGATCCAGGGCACCGTCACCTTCGTGGATTCCGCCTGGAAGATCCTCTTTCTTCAGGACGAGACGGGCGGTGTGCGGGTAGAGAACGCTGAGCTGCCGCAAGGTCTGCGGCCCGGCCAGCGCATCGAGGTCAACGGCATGGCCGGCGCTGGCAGTCCCAGCCCGCTGATCATCCAGGCAGCCGTACGCGTTCTGCCGGGCACCGCTGTCGTCAAGCCGGTTGTGTTGGGGGATGAACGCGTCATCCGGGCCGATCTGGAGTACAGCCTCGTGGAGATGCGCGGCGTCATCCGCTCCATCGGGCTGGAGGGCACGGGGCGCATCAAGGCGGTCGTACAATCGGCCTCCGGACCGGTGAACGTATTTGTAGTCGACCACGCGGGCTCGGACTACACGGGTCTGGTGGATAACGAGGTGGGCGTGCGTGGCGTCCTCAGCCAGAGTTTCGACGCCGGGGGCGAACCGGCCCGCGCCAAACTGCGCGCGGCACGGCTCTCCGACATCCGGGTTTTGAACCCGCCCAAGGCAACTGCGTCGGCGCCGGTCCAGTCCATCGCGTCCATCCTGGCGAAGGGCCTGAACCACCTGCCTGTCCATCGGGTGCGGCTGCGTGGGCGAGTCGAAGGCGACCTCTTCTCCGACACCACCGGCCGGCTCCGGCTGCGCGCCGGCTTTGCCGCGCCCTCCGGTCCGACCGACCTGGCGGAGGCGCGCGGCTTCCTGGACGTCGAAGAAGGCCGCCTGGTGCTGACCGACGCTCAGTTGATTCCCGTCGGCGACATTGTCAGTTCTTCGAGCCAGGAGGGGCAAAGCCGCCTGCGGCGTTTGACCACGGTGGCGGAGATCCACCGTATGAAATCCTCCGAAGCCGCCCTGGGCTACCCGGTGCGCATGAATGCCGTGGTCACCGCCCACGAGGTCTCGCGTCACTCCCTCTTTGTACAGGACGCAACAGGCGGCATCTATGTGGCAGGGCACGAACTGGACAACAGCAACCTTGTCACCGGCGACCTGATCGCCCTGGAGGGCATCACCGGCCCGGGCGAGTTCGCGCCGATCATTCTTGCCCCGAAGATTCGCAAGCTCGGCCAGTCGCCGCTGCCGCGGCCGCACATTCCGGATATCGACGAACTTCTATCCGGCCAGGAAGACAGCAATTGGGTGGAGGCGCGCGCGGTGGTTCAGGCGATCCGGGTCTCAAACACCGACACGACGCTGGACCTGAACTGGGGCTCGCATCGCTTTGAAGGCGCGCATCCCCGATCTGTTGAACCCGCCGCATAGCCTGCTGGACGCCACCATCCGCCTGCGCGGAGTGTGCGGATCCCGTTTCAATTTCCGCCGCCAGCTGGTTGGGATCTCTCTGCTGGTTCCGTCCCTGAGTTCATCCAGGTGGACCAGCCGCCATCGGACCCGTTTCTTCAGCCGGCCAGGCCGTTCTCTGAACTGATGAGCTACTTCCGCCGGATGGCAACTCGGCCCATCGCGTCCGGGTCTACGGCAAGGTGGTCATGTCCCAGCCGGAAGGCCCTACTTACCTGAGTGACGGCTCGGCGGGTCTTCTGGTGGAGAAGCACCCCGAAACCGACCTTCATGCCGGCGATGTCGTCGATGTAGCGGGCGTGCCGCGGCCCGGCGAGTTCAGCCCGCTGATGGGCTACGCCGAGTTGCGCCTCATCCGCTCCAGCCAGCCGCCGGTACCACTCCATGTCACGGCGGACCAGGCGCTGGAAGACGCCCACGACCTTCAACTCGTCGAGTTGGACGGATTCCTGGTCGACCGGGTGGTCACCCAGGTGGACCAGACTCTGGTCATGCAGTCCGGCCGCGTGCTGTTTCCCGCCAAACTGGCTTCGGCACCCTGTTGCCGCCCCTGGAACGGGGCAGCCTGCTGCGGCTGCGCGGCATCTGCGCGATCCATGCCGACGGAAGCGATGACCTGAGACCGGAGTCGTTCTCCCTGTTGCTAGGCGACGCCGGTGATGTGCGGGTTCTCCGAACCGCGCCCTGGTGGACGGTCCGGCGAACCTTCGAAGGATTGGGTTTGATTGGCCTGGTGGCGCTGATGGCCCTCTCGTGGGTGTTCATTCTGAGGCGGCGCGTGCGGCAGCAGACCGAGATCATCCAGGTCAAACTGACGCAGGAAGAGGCCTTGAAGAAGGCGGCCGAAGCCGCCAGCCGGGCCAAGAGCGAGTTCCTGGCCAACATGAGCCACGAGATCCGCACGCCGATGAACGGCGTGATCGGCATGACCGAGCTCGCTGCTCGACACCAAGCTCGACCGACGAGCAGCGCGCAATACCTCGAACTGTTCGAACGAATCGGCCGAGTCCCTGCTTGATCGATCATCAACGACATTCTCGACTTCTCCAAGATCGAGGCCGGCAAGCTGCAGACTCGAGTCGCGTGCCCTTCGATCTCGCATGAAGAGCATCGGCCGATCGCTGAAGCCTCTTCGCCGTGCGCGGCCGACGCAGCAAGGGCCTCGAGCTGATCATCGACATCGTCGACCGGACGTGCCGCGGCTGCGTCGTCGGCGATCCCGGTGCGCTTGCGGCAAGTGCATCATCAACCTTGTCGGCAACGCATTGAAGTTCACCGACGGCGGGCGAGGTCGAGCTGAAGATCTCGTGCGAAACCTGGCACGCGCGGAGCGGTGCTGCATGCTCCACTTTGCCGTGCGGGACACGGGCATCGGCATCCCAGAGGACAAGCAGCAGGTGATCTTCGAGCGCGTTCGCACAGGCCGACAGCTCCACAACCCGGATGTTCGGCGGCACGGGCCTCGGTCTGGCGATATCCTCCCGTGCTTGTCGCACATGATGGGCGGGCGCCTGTGGGTGGAGAGCCAGCCCGGCGAAGGCAGCACCTTCCACTTCACGCGTGGCCGTGCCAGGAGTCCAGAACCGCCGCCTTACCCGATCCCGAAGCGGCTTACCCGTTGGCCGGGGTGCGCGTGCTGGTGGTGGACGACAACTCGACCAACCGGCGGATTCTGGATCTCACCCTGACCAGCTGGAAGATGAACCCCACACTGATGTCGGACGCCGAATCGGCCCTGGCCGAACTGCGCCGCGCCCAGCAGTGTGGCGAGGCGTATCCGCTGTTGCTGACCGATGGACACATGCCCCACATCGGACGGCTTCACCCTGGCCGGCTGTGTGCGGCAGGATGAGCGGCTGAGCGAAACGGTCCATCATCCTGCTCACTTCGGCGGGCAAAGCGGGCGATGTCGCACGCATGCCGGGAATTGGACGTGTCTTCCTACCTGACCAAACCGGTGCGGCGTTCTGAGCTGCGCACCATCATCGGCCGCGTGCTGGCCAGCCGGTTGGCTGCCCGCGCGTCCATGCAGACTACGGCGCAGGCGGCCCGCGGAGAGGCAGCGGAGCAGCAGCGATTCTCTCAATCGCTGGCGGGTTTGCCGGATCCTGCTGGCCGAGGACAATGCCATCAACCAGAGACTGGCGGTGCAGTTCCTGGAGAAGCGCGGCTGTCAGGTGACGGTGGCGGGCAATGGGAAGATCGCTGTCGACGCGGTGAGGAAAGAGGAGTTTGCGCTGATCCTGATGGACGCCGAGATGCCGGAGATGGATGGATTGCAGGCGACGGCGGCGATCCGTCAATGCGGAGCAGGAGACCGGCGGCCACATTCCCATCGTCGCCATGACGGCCAGCGCCATGGAAGGCGATCGGGAACGCTGCCTGAACGCGGGCATGGACGGCTACATCGCCAAACCGATCCGGCTGACCGAGTTCCAGGCAGTGGTCGAAATCGTTTGCGCACGGGACGGCCGCCCGCACGGGTGCGCCTGCCTCGACGGAATCGAAGTGAGCGGCCCGGACCGCCGACTTCGCGCCTTCACTTGATCGTGACAAGGTTGGTCAACAGACCGGTCAGACCGTCCGAGACGGTGACACGATCCACCTTCTCAACCACCCGCTCCAGGGTCTCCAGCTCCTTGAGCCGGACCAGCAGCGGGTTCTCTTCCATCAGCCGTGCGGTGTTCAACAGCGACCGGGTGGCCGCGGTCTCTTCCCGGCGGCGGATGAGGTTGGCCTGCGCCTGCTTTTCGGCGGTCACCACCTGGTTGAGGATATCCCTCACCTCTCCGGGCAGGATGATGTCCTTCAACGCGATGGCGCCCACGCGCAGGCCGCAGACGGCCAGCTCTTCGCGAACCTCCTGCGCCACAATCTCGTCGACGTCGGTCTTATCGGCCAAAACCTCGTCGAGGGTCCGGTGGCCCAGCGTGCGGCGTACCGCCAGCTGCAGGGCTCGGTAGAGCAGCGAAGCCGGATCCTTGGCGGTGCGGGCCGCCACGACGGGATCGGCTACCTGGTACTCGGCCGAGATGTTTACGCGCAGCGACACCTTGTCGCGGGTAAGGATCTCCTGGCCGGCAATTTCCATGGTCTGGCGCCGCAGATCGACGGTTTCGATGCGCGGGCCCGAGGCATTCCAGAAGGCGTGCTTCCCGGCTTCCAGAGTGCGGGTGAACTTGTTGTCGAGGTACAGCAGGCCGGCCTGGCCCTCCGCCACACGCGCCAGCGTGACGGGTGCGGCGGAGCCCAGGCGCTCGAGGGCCGGCAGCCTGGCGGCCGGAACCTCGGGTTCGTCAATCACGACAACGAGCTCGGCCGTGACCTCGGCCTCGCCCTTCCAGTACAGCGCCCGTCGCGCGGGCGGCAGCACCTGGAACAGGCGGCCGTCGGCCGAAACCATCGCCACCTCCACGTCGCTGGTCTCCACCAGGACGAAGAAGGCATCGATCAGGTCCTGCCGCTGCTTCAGCAGAAACCGGTTCCACTCGCTGTCGAAAATCAGACCGTCCGTGCGGCACACTACGGTCTCCAGCCGCGTCAGCGGGGAGACGAACAGGTTGTGCTCGCCGGGGCCGAGGATGGTGTCGAAACGGCCGTCGCGGATCACCAGAACCCGCTCGCGGTCGCCGACACGAATGCGCTTCCAAATCATACTCACCTCCTAAAAAACAGCCCCAGACGCGGCTCCACGATCGCCTCGCGGGCGAAAATCCAGCGCCTGATTGTCCGAATAATTCGACCGGAATTCCAACGGAAATTCGCAAACGTCCGTTTTCCTTGCCGGCCGGCCGAAACGGCCTGGTCAGGCGGCCATCGTCTTCGCTCGAAGCGAAGCGGCCGCTGCCATCGCCGCATTCAGGTCCGCCCGAAGGAGGAATGAGAACGGCTCAGGCTGGAACCAGCGCCTGGGGTCAGTGTTGTGTGCTTGGCGGGCTTTTTGGGCCCAGTTGGCTGTGATAACGGGAGTCGAACCCGCGACCTACGGATTATTGGTCCGTTGCTCTACCTCTGAGCTATATCCAGATCGGATAGACGGACCATGCCGGTATGCGGTACTTCAGAGAAGCCGCACCAGAGAGGATTTTTGAACCTCGACTTGTGGCAGTGATTCGTCATTGGCGTATGCCCCTATCCTCTGCAAGGATAAAAGAGGCTCAACCATAAGTCAACATCCCGGTGTAAATAATTCTGATTTATGCCGCTCGGGCGCTCCTGGAATTCGACATAAACCGCAGCGCGTCTCCGGCTTCTACCAAGTCTATGGACAAGGTGTCGCCAGCGTCTACAGCCCTGTCCAGGACTAGTCTGGCCATGGGCTGGATCAGGTGCCTGTGGATCGCCCGCTTCAACTCGCGCGCTCCATACTCGGCACTGGTGCCGCGCTCAATGAGGAACTCGCGGGCGCCGCTCGTCAGTTCCAGCTGGAACGCGGCCGGCCCCAGCCGCACCGAGATGTGCCGTTCCAGTGCTTCCAACTGCAAGTCGAGGATCCGCTCCGTCGCCTCGCGATCCAGCGGGCGGTAGGTGAGCATCACATCCACACGGTTGACGAACTCCGGCGAGAAGCGCCGCCGCACGGCGCCCAGGCTGATGCCGCGCAACACGCGCGTATCCGCCGCGGATGGCAGCGCCGATGCCAGGCCGAAGCGGTCGTGAAGCTCCGACATCATCTCCCGCGCTCCGAGGTTCGAGGTCATGAAGATCAGGCTGCGCTCGAAGTTGACCGTCGTGTTGTCGCCCAGCTTCAGTACGGCTTTGTCGAGTACACCCAGCAGCAGCCGGCGCATCGACGGAGCCGCCTTCTCGATCTCGTCCAGCAGCACGATCGACAGGCCGCTGCGCTCGCTGGCGACGGCATTCAGTTTCTGCTGGCTGATCATCGGCTGGGTCTCGCGATGGCCCAGATAGCCGGGCGGCGCTCCGATGAGCTTGGCCACTTCGTGTTCCAGCTGGAACTCGCCGCAGTCGATGCGCAGCACGTTGCGCTCGCTGCCGTGGAGCGACTCGGCCAGCGCCTCCACCGTCCGCGTCTTGCCCGTGCCGGTCGGCCCCAGCAGCAGGAATACGCCCGCCGGCCGTCCCGCCGGGGCGAGCCCCGCCTCAAAGAGTTCGACGTAAGGCACAATCGCCTCAATCGCCTCGTTCTGTCCCACTACCCGCCGCCGTAAGCCGGCAGCCAAATCACTCAATCCCGCCGCGCTCATCCCGCGCGGCCTGATCGCCTCAATCGAAGTGCGCATGAGAATGTCTTTTCTCCGAGCGCATTGTAGGACCTGCTCACCAAATCCTGCCCCATAACTGGCCCTACTGAGGCCACATTTAGAGAAATTAACAGGCCTAGCTAAGAGTTGAAGAATGAATGGATTGCATCGGCAATTCGACCGCTGGCGTGGCCGTCTCCGAAGGGATTTTGAAATCGTGTGAACGCTTCTCTGGCTTCGGCCGAATTCAGCAATCTGGCGGCTTCGGATTCAATCCGGCCGGGATCCGTACCCACAAGTACAGCGGTGCCCGACTCCACCGCCTCCTGCCTCTCCGTCTTGTCCCGCATCACCAGAACCGGCTTGCCCAGCGAGGGCCCCTCTTCCTGTACGCCGCCGGAATCGGTCAGCAGGACATCGGCGCGCCGCATCAGGTCGACAAAGGGCACGTAGTCCAGGGGTTCTATCAGTCGGATGCCTGGTAACCCGCCTAGCCGGCGCTCCACCACGCCCCGCACATTCGGGTTGGGGTGCACCGGATAGATAATCTCCGTATCGCCTCTTCCCGCGATGCGTGCCAGCGCCTCACAGATGCCCTCGAAGCCGGCCCCGAAGCTCTCGCGGCGGTGAGCCGTCACCAGGACCAGTCGCTTACCCTGCTCCGGCACAGGACCCGGATAACCCGTCCAGGCTCCGGATAGCAGCTTGTCCCGGGTATACAGCAGTGCATCGATGCCGGTGTTGCCGGTGAGGAAGACGCGCTCCGGCGACACGCCTTCGTTCAACAGATTGTCCATGGCGCGCCGGGTTGGCGCGAAATGGAGGGCGGCCATCCGCCCGGTCAGCACGCGGTTGAGCTCTTCCGGAAAGGGCTGCGTGAGATCAGCGGTGCGCAGGCCCGCCTCCACGTGACCCACCGCCACCCGATGGTAAAAGGCGGCCAGCGACGCGGCAAAGGTGGTAGTGGTATCCCCCTGCACAATCAACAGTTGCGGCGATTCCGACCGCAGCACCGGTTCCAGGCCCTCCAGGATTCGGGCCGTCAACCCGGACAGCGTCTGGTTGGGCCGCATCACGTTGAGGTCATAGTCCGGGCGCACGCCGAAGCGGTCGAGCATGGCATCGAGAATCGTCCGGTGCTGGGCAGTGATGCAGACTTTGGTTTGGAATTGCGCCGGACGGCTCAGCAGGTGCAGCACAAGCGGGCACAATTTGATGGCTTCGGGCCTTGTGCCAAAAACAAACAGTACCTTGGGTGGCTGCATGCCAACTCCTTAGGCGGCGTGGCGACACCGCCCCCGCGCCTGAACCGGCGATCAGGCGGCGCGGCTGAAATGGAATGGGAGAAAAATTGAGGACTATTTGTGGCGGTAGGTGATGCGGCCCTTGGTGAGGTCGTAGGGGGACATCTCCAAAGTGACGCGATCGCCAGCCAGAACACGAATCCGGTTGCGGCGCAGCTTACCGGCCAAATGGGCCAGCACGAGACGCTCCGCATCCAGCTGAACGCTAAACAGGCCGCTGGGAAACTTTTCCACCACCGTGCCAGTCACTTCAATGCAATCTTCTTTGCTCATCTTCCTCCAAACACGCGAAATGCGCACACTTCCCCCATCACGGGGACCGTGCATCCATAAGTATAGCCCAGAACATGGGCGAGCCAGCCGGAATGCCTGCCGCATTTATGCGTCACAGCCGGCCCAATCCGGCCGATACGGAAGCTGATGAGGCTACCGTACAAATGGCCAGGACCCTGGTAAGTATACGTCGAAGCATGGAATCACTGGAAAGCGCCGATACCCGCTTCCGTCAGGCGCTGGACTGCTACCTCTCCGCCTTGCAAGGCGTCCAGAGGCATGTTTTCGAATCACTTGCAGTCAAGTCCGGCGGCCTGCCCCTGTCCGTGAAAGAGCAGGCCCAGGCACTGGAAGTGAATCCGGATACCCGGATCCTGGAAGCCGCCCAAGCGAAACTGGAGGAACAGCTCAGCCTTTCGGCCGGGCAGATTCGCAGCCACCTGGCCGGCACAGTCGACCTGGAAGAGGTCCTGGCGATGCTGACCTCGGCCCGGGCCTCGCTGAGCGGCGGCCACGAGAGCCGGGAAGATGGTTTGCGCAACATTGCGTCGAACCTTGATGCCGCGTCTAAGCTGGATGAGATCGAGGAGCTCCGCGCCAGGATCCGCCTGGAGGCGCAGCGCGTCAACGAACTGGTCGCCACGATGCACCTGGACAACCAGCGCATGCTGATGGAGCTGGACGAGGAGATGCACCGTTACCGGCGGCGCCTGCGCGATGTCGCCGACAGCGCCAACCGGGACGCGCTCACCGGACTGGCCAACCGGCGGCTGCTCCACGATCGTCTGGCGGAGATCACGGGCACTGACGAGCCGCTGTGCCTGCTGCTGATCGACTTCAACCGCTTCAAGCTGATCAATGACACCCACGGCCATCTGGCTGGAGATGAGCTTCTGCGCGCGTTCTCGGCCCGCCTTTTGAAGCAGTTGAGGCAGGACGACACGGCGGCGCGCTGGGGCGGGGACGAGTTCGTCATAGTACTTCCCTGCCGGCTGGCCGATGCCATGTCACGCTCGAAAGCCCTTGAGCAGAACCTGGCGGGCGACTACCGCATCCAGGTGGGTGGCAACGACTTGCGGATCCGCCTGACGCTTTCCATCGGCATCGCGGAATACCGCCCCGGCGAGACGGTCGATCAGCTGCTGGCCCGGGCGGACCAATCACTCTATACCCATAAGCAAAGGTAGTACCCTGGCCCGTCGCAATCCAGAGCGAGTCTGCTAGGATCTGGATGGGAAGTTTGATCGGTGCGCCTATTCAAAGAAAAGACAATTCTCATCATTGGCGCGGGACGCGGCATTGGGAAACGGCTGGCGATCGGATTCGCCCATGCCGGTGCGCGTGTCGGGCTGATGGCTCGCAGCAAAGCAGAGTTGGACCTGGCTAATCTCGAGATCGAGCACGCCGGCGGGGTCTCCCTCCGACTGCGCGCCGATGTCCGGGAGTACGAGCAGGTCGCGGCCGCCGTCGACCGTCTGACCGTTCAGTTCGGTGGAATCGATCTCCTCATCTGCGCCCACGCCGTCTTTGGCTCGATAGGCCCCCTGGCGGAATGCAGGCCGCCGCAATGGGCGGACGCCACCGCCACGAACATTGTCGGGACGATGAACGCCTGCCGCGCCGTGCTGCCCTCGATGATCGAGCGCCGGGGCGGCAAGATCATTCTGCTGGTGGGGCCGGGGAGTGAAGGCCCACGCCAGAACTTCAGCGCCTACAGCGCCACGCAGGCGGCCCTGGTGCGATTCGCCGAGACACTGGCCGAAGAGGTACGCGAAGCGAACGTCCAGGTGAATTGCATGAACCCGGGCCCCACCTACACCAGCCTCACGGACGAGATCCTCGAGGCCGGCGACCGCGCCGGGTGGAAGGAAGCCAAGGACGCCACCAACATCCGGACCACCGGCGGCACCGCTCCGGACAAACAGATCCAGCTCGCCCAGTTTCTCGCCTCGGAGCGATCCAATCACCTGAGCGGAAAACTGATTTCGATCAACGACGATTGGAAGAAGCTGGAGCATGCCAACGCGCACGCCGAGATGTTTACGCTGCGGCGTCTGCAAAAGGTATAAGTTCAAGTCAGTGCGCCTGTTCTTTCTGATTCTGGCCGTCTTTGCCGCAGTTCCGGCACCCGCCGCCGAGATCCGCATCTCGTTTCCGGCGGTTCGCAAGATGATGGCCGATCAGGTGTTTACCGTCGAGGGCAAGAAGTATGTGCGCGGCGACAAATCGACGCGCTGCGACTACGCCTACCTGGAGAATCCTCAGGTCGGCGAGTGGAACGGGCAACTGATCATCAAGGCGAAGTTCTCCGGCCGCACCGCCTGGGACGTATTCAGCCGCTGCGTCGGCGTGGGCGACGCTTTCGACCTGACCATCGTCGCCACCCCGTTGGTCAAGCGCGGCGTACTCGTCCTGGCCGACGTCAAAGTGGACACCGGCGGCAAGGATTCCTACTACATCCGCAAGGTCCGCAAGGCCCTGGGCTCGAGCCTGGAGAAGGAGTTCGGCCTGGACATCACAGGCCGGGCCCGCGAACTTCTGGAACAGAAGGACCCGAAGGCCGGCTACTTGCGCGACCTGTCAGGTTTCGATTTCCGTCAGGTGAAGCTGTCGAAGGACGCTGTCATCCTGGATGTCGATTTTGTCGTGACTATCCGCTAGCCGGACCTACGCCATCGCACTCAGCACCGCGTAGGCGACCGCCTCGTTGTCGATGCCGGAGTGGCCGTTCACAAACGCCGTCGACTCCAGGTTCAGCACGCCGCCCGAGGCCGGGAAGGTGTACGCCGCCGTACCGGAGGCGAGAAGGGTCTTGAAAACCGCCTGAGGGGTCTTCTGGGCGCCGTTCCGGCCCAACCCGCCGTAGGGGTCATTGGGGCCACCGTCGATCGAGGAAGCGATGATGCTTCGCAACCGCGCCGCTATGGGGTAGGCCCAACCCACCGCTTGATCGTTCGGCGTATGCGTGATGACCACGGGGCCTTCAATCCTCTGTTGCAGCAGCACCTGCTGGAAGGCGCCGTTGCTGTGGCCATCATAGAGTGTCGAGAAGCCGTAGTGCGAGAAAGCGGCCTGCAGCAGGGTCATCGACTTGGGGTGGAACTGCCCGCCGGCCGCCGCCGCGGCGGTCACCAGCCGCGCCCCGAAGCTGTGTCCCATCAGATGGATGCGGGCGTTGGCATGGGCGGCCAGGCGCGCCAGCATGGGGTTCACGGCATTCAGGCCCACCAGTCCGGCCCGCTCCCGCATCGCATAGAAAGTAAATAGGTTCAGCCCCTTGCGGACGGCGCCGACAAGGTCGCCGAAGGGATTGGAGAAGAGGCCCGCCGCGCCACCCGAGTCCGCCCCGCCGGCGGCCGCGTCAGACTCGCCCGTCAACTGCTGCAGGAACACATCGTTGCTGAACGTGCCGCCGTCGGCAGCCGCCGCCTGGACATTGGCGGAACCCTCCTCCGCACTGGGCGGTACGGCCGCCAGAAGCTGACGCAGCAGTCCGATGACCTCGTCGCGCTCCGGGATGCTGAGGTCGTCCCGGGCCATCAGCTCCTGAAGCCGGCCCAGGACCGCGGGATCGGCGGCCGTTGAAGCGCTCGCGAACGCATCGGCCAGCGGATCCACCGCCTGGGCGCCGGCCGCGCCGCCGGGAATGTTCTCCTCGTCGGCAAACTTCTTCGACGGCCAGAAGACTCCGGCCACGGCGATGGTTCGGCCGGTCATGGCCGGCACGTGGTTCTTGTCGAGCACGGAGCGGAAGTTCGCGAACATGCGCTTGTACAGATCCAGCGCATCCTGTTCGTCGTTATTCCAGCCGTGGGAGAAGACCAGCAGCTCCACCGGCCCCTGGCTCTGCAGCCAGGTGGAAAGCGCCTGCTCCTCCGCGGCATCCACCGGTTGGGCGTCTTTGTTGAACTGCAAGGGAAAGAATGGGAAGTTGGACAGACTCCCGGGAAAAGCCATGGCAAACACCTCCGAAAAACTTCAGACAGACTCAGACGGATTCGAATGACCCGCATCAGATCGAGCAGTCCGCGGCCCTGAAAATAGCGCTCGCGGCCGAGATCCGTGGCGGAGTCGAGAAAGATGTTTTTGACCACCGAGGGCTGGCCAATGAATTCGCGGCGAATCGAAAGGAATGCGGCGACCGCGCCGGAGACATGCGGAGCGGCCATGCTGGTGCCGCTGTTCTCCAGGTAGGAGCGAGGCTGTTCCGCCGGGGTGATGGGTACGCCCGTCTGCACCAGCAGCTTGCCTGCGGCGCAGGACTGGATCTTCTCGCCGGGCGCCACCAGATCCGGCTTCAACCGGCCGTCCCCCGTCGGCCCCTTTGACGAGAAGTAGGAAACCCCATAGACATGGGGGGAGTCGCGATGAGTGGAGCCCACTGTGATGGCGTCCTGGGCGTTGCCCGGATCGTTGATGCTGACCATCAGCCCGGCCGAACCGGGTCCGCCAAACTGGGTTCGATTCAGCCCGTAGCCTGTATTTCCGGCCGCGACCACAACCACAACGCCGGATCGAACCAACCGGTTGACGGCCACGCACAGCGGACTCTGACCGCAGGCAAACCATTCCGGTTCAAAGGCATAGCCGACACTGAGATTCGCCCCGTGAATGAGCAGGTAGCGGCCGTAGTCGTTGATCTCCAGAATCTTCTCGATGGCGGAGATAATGGCGCTGGCGCGGCCCTTGCCGGACTCGTCCAGCACCCGCAGGCTCACCAGCTTGGCGGCCGGCGCGATCCCCGTGTACGGCGTCAGGCCCATGTCGTTCTTCGTGTACTTTACGCCCGCGGCACCAATCCCGGCGGCGCTCTCCTCGCGTTTGGCGGCCAGGCTGATGGCCGCCTGGTCGGGTCCCGGCGGCGTGAAACTGCCGGCAATGATCCCGGCCACATGGGAGCCGTGGCCGTAGGGATCCACCGGCTGGGCCACCTGCACCGGACTCAGCCCGGTGAAGTCCCAGTGCGCCAACGGCAGCTCGAGGTTCAGGTTCGCGAAATCGGAGTTGAAGTGCCTGTGGGTCGCGTCCACCCCGGAGTCCAGCACCGCCCAGGTGATGCCCTGTCCGCGAGCCCCGAAAGCCACCCGGGCGGCATCCGCCTTCACGGTCCGGACCGACTCCGTGATCATCGACGACACCTCGTGATCGTCCCAGATGTGGAAGATCGGCCGGCCGTGCCGGTCCTGCGACAGCTCCTGGTTGAGCATCACCAACTTGACGATTTCAGGCCCGTGCATCCGCGCGAAGACGAAGGGCAGCGTGGGCGACTGGGTGGCGTTGATATTCTCGGGGCCCACCACCGCGGCCAGCAGCTTGCGCGCCAGTTGGACGGCCGCCTGGCGCCCCTCGGCGAATTCCAGATTCACCTCGATGATCACCCGGTGCCCCTCGGGCGGCGGAGCCACCTCTCCGGCGGCCTCGCGCCGGATCTTGCCGTAGAGCGGCTCCGTGATGATCGACTTCGCCAGAGACTCATTCAGGCGGGTATTGTCGTCCGTGGGTCCGGACGTAGGGAGATCAGGCATGTTGCATCCAGTGAGACGGTTATATCCCTTACTAGCGTGAAATGCTAGTGAATCTGGACAAAGGAAAGCGGGGAAAGACACGAAACGGCCCCGCCGCGGGTGCAGCGGGGCCATTCGTTACTTTCGAATGATTTAAGCGGCGGAGTATTTGTCGTTCTTCGCGTCCCACAGCATCTTCTTGCCGGTGCGATAGCTCATCACCGAAAGGAAGCCGGGGATAGCCGCTTCGTAGCCTGCCTGCGGCGGCGCGATCGGCTTCTCGGTACCCAGGATCGAGTTGAAGAAATTGCGGATGTGCGCCTCGACCGCCAGGTGGTCGTTGTTCGGAATCGTGATGGAAAGCTCCTTGCGGGCCTTCACGATATCGGACACGCCGTTGTAGTTCTCAGGGTAGAAGTTCAGCGTCGAGCGCTTGCTGATCTCGATGGTGCCTTCGTTGCCGCAGAACTGTTCGCCGTAGCCGAAGTGATCGCTGCCCAGGTAGCTGGAGTAGTTCACATGGAACTTGCTCTCGGGGTAGTCGAGCAGGACGCTCCAGGTATCCGGCACATCGCGGTCGTCGCTATCCACCCAGCGATTGATACCGCCGGTGGCTACGACGGAGGAGGGGAAGTGGCGGTCCATCACATAGGCGATGATGTCGGTCTGGTGGACCATCAGGTCGGTGGCGATGCCGCTGGAGTAGTCCCAATACAGGCGCCACTGGAAGTAGCGGGGCTTGTTAAACTCGCGCTTCGGCGCCGAGCCGAGGAACTTGTTCCAGTCGGTATTCTGGGGCGTGGCGTCGGGCGGCATGGGGTAGCGCCAGGCGGCTCCGCCATTGGGCAGGGCGTTGCGATACCAGAAGGCGCGGACATAGTGGCAGTCGCCGATGAGGCCCTGGGCGATCATCGTCCTGGCCATCTGATAAAGGCTGTTGGAGCGGTTCTGCGTACCCACCTGCACGACGCTCTTCGACTTCGAGACGACGCGCATGATCTCCTGCGCCTCTTCCACGGTGTGGGCCAGCGGCTTTTCCACGTAGACGTTCTTGCCGGCGGCGAGAGCGTCCAGCAGCATCGTCTTATGGAGGTGCTCCGGCGTGGCGATGATGACGGCGTCGATCGACTTGTCGGCCAGCAGTTCCTTGTAGTCGATGAACGTCTTGGCGGTGTTCTTGCCCTGGGTCTGGACGAGGTCCTTGGCGCGCGCCAGGTTGCCGGAGAACGTGTCGCAGACGGCATTGATCTGGAAGCGGCCCGCATTGCCGGCATAGGCGCGTTGGGAGAGATAGTAGCCGCGGCCTCCCGTGCCGATCACGCCGAGCGAGATCTTGTCGTTGGCGCCCAGCGCCGGCAGCACGGCCGGAGCAGCGGCCAGCGCGGCTAGGTGCTGTTCGGATTCTATCGTGTTTCCCTATTAACCTT
>JASGIE010000009.1:0-100656 GCA_049841055.1 Paludibaculum sp.
ATTCACCATCCTACCATCCTACGTCACCACTCTCACACACTCACGTCACCCGCACCACTCGCACCCACCACACGCACACACACCACGCGCACACCACACACACCCACCACGTCACTACTATACACAAAACAAAACAACAAAAAAAAAACACACACACACACACACACACACACACACAGTCATCCACGCGCCCCCCACTCTTTGTCGGCCTCCCCCTGACCAGACAGAAGCAGCGTGAGGCCGCCATGCTTAAAGAGCCCTATAGCTGCACCGCCCTCTCCTCGCCATGGCCGCATAGGCGATTTCGAAGCCTTCTCCTGAAAGCGAGGGTCAGCCGGTGCGCGGAGGACGGCGGGTCGATGACGCCGTCCATATAGGCGAAGGCGCCGAGGATGAGCGCCAGGAGGTCATCCCACCGGTGGAACCCGGACGAAGGCGGACAAGTCCCGTCATGTCTTCACTCTCCGACGGGCATATTTCAGCGTCTCGAAGCGCGCCGCGAGCCCGTCATAGAGCAGGAGCCGGCCAATCAGTAGCTCGCCTGCGCCGGTGATAAGCTTGATGACCTCCATCGCCATCAGCGTTCCGATGACACCGGTCAGCGCGCCGAGGACGCCGGCCTCCGCGCAAGCGGGCACGACGCCGGGCGGCGGGGAGACGGGAAAGAGGTCGCGGTAGTCGGGATTGAGCTCTGCCGTCCGCATCGGCCTCGTAGGGCGTCAGCATGGTCAGCGAACCGTCGAAACGGCCAACCGCACCGGTCACCAGCGGGATTCGCACGCTTGACCGCAGGCGTCCGAGCGGCATAGCGCGTGTCGAAATTATCTGAGCCGTCGACGACGAGATCGTAACCGGCGAGGAAGCGCCGCAGCATCACCGGCGGTCAGCCGCAGGCGATGACTGCGCGAAACGCACATGCGGATTGAGGCGGGCGACGGCCGGCGCGGCGCTCTCGGTCTTCGGCGCGCCGATATCGGCCGTGTCCATGGATGACCTGGCGCTGGAGGTTGGAGAGCGAGACCGTGTCGTCGTCGACGACGCCGATCTTCCCGATGCCGGCGGCGGCGAGATACTGGATACGGCGCGCCGAGCCCGCCCGCGCCGATCACCAAGCACCTTCGCCGCCTTCAGCCTTCTGCTGGCCGGCGCCGCCGATCGTCGCGCAAGCACGATATGGCGGCGGTAGCGGTCGATTTCTTGCGGGGCTCAGCGGATCGGTCATGCCAGAATGCCTCCGTTCGAGACGGTGAGGAATTGCGCCCGGTCGCCGAGTGCATCAAACATCGACCGGTCCGTGCCGGTCATGAAGGACTGACCGCCGAGTGCATCGACACGGTCGAACAGCGCGGCGCGCCGGCCCTCGTCGAGATGGGCGGCGATCTCGTCGAGCAGCAGCACCGGCGCATGGCCGGTCATGCCGGCGACAAGCCCGGCATGGGCGAGGATGAGGCCGATCAGCAGCGCCTTCTGCTCGCCCGTCGAGCAGCGCTCGGCCTCCATGTCCTTCTCGCGGTGGCGGATCGAGCAGGTCGGCGCGGTGCGGCCCGTCCAGCGTGCGGCCGGCGGCGGCGTCGCGGTAGCGCCCGCTTTGCAGCATGTCGAGATAGATCTCTTCGATCTCATAGGCCGGCCGCTGCCATTCCTCGTCGAGGAAGCCGGAGAGGCGCAGGCGTGGCCGAGGGGAACGGCCCGTCGTCGCGCGCCGGCCTCCACCAGGCCGGAGAGCAGGCTGACCAAGCTCGTGGCGGGCATGGGCCATGGCGATGCCGAGTTCGGCCATCTGCTTTTCCAGTGCCGTCAGCCAGACGGGATCGGGCCGGTGATCGGATAGAAGCCGGTTGCGGCCGCGCATCGCCTTTTCGAAATCCGTCGCGCGGCGGCCATGTTCGGGATCGAGCGACAGTACCAGCCGGTCGAGAAAACGGCGGCGATCGGCCGAAGGACCGGTGAAGAGCCCGTCCATGGAAGGCGTCAGCCAGACGACGCGCAGGTGATCGAGCAGTTCGTCGACGGTTTTTGCCGGGCGTGCCGTTGATGCGCAGTTTGCGCGCCTGCCCCTCTTCGCCGCCGTTCCGTGCCGGTGCCGATATCGGCCTCGCCCATCATGCCGTCGAGCGTGGCGAAGACGGAGAAACCGCCATCGCTGCCGGCGCGCGGCACATCCGCATAGGCGGCGCGGCGCAGGCCCCGGCCGGGTGAGAGGAAGGAGACGGCCTCCATGAGGTTCGTCTTGCCCGCCCCGTTCTGTCCGGTCAGCACGACATGCCGGCCATCGAGCGACAGCGACAGGCCCGCATAGTTGCGGAAATCCGTGAGCTTGAGGCGGGAGAGGGAAACCTTGTGCGGCATGGTTCGAGAGCTAGAGCATTTTTCCGCGAAGGGGAATCGTTTGTCGGCGCATTCTGCCGGGAGCAACAGAAAGATGGGATCGCGGGTGCGCGGCATCAACATAGCGGGCGCCCCGCGGGACACGAAGGCGTGAAGCCGGTTGCCTGCCCGGGCGCGACGGGGTAATCCAAACCTCCCGCCGCGCTTTGCGCCTCCCCTCCCGGCCAGCAGGTTTTTGTCTTGTCCCTTTCAGCCCGTCCCGTTTTCAACCGCAGCTTTTCCGCCTTCCTGTTCGACATGGACGGCACGATCATCAATTCCATCGCGGCTACAGAGCGCGTCTGGCGCAACTGGGCGCTGCAGCATGGGCTCTGATGTCGCGACCTTCCTGCCGACGATGCATGGCAAGCGCGGCATCGATACGATCACGCCAGCTCGACCTGCCCGGCGTCGATCCTGTTGCCGAAGCAAAGGAGGTCGAGCAGGGCGGAGATGGAGGATGTCGAGGGCGTGGTGCCCATTGCCGGCGCGATCGATTTCCTGTCGGCCCTTCCGGCGGGTCGCTGGGGCATCGTGACATCGGCTCCCGTAGCCGCTTGCCCAGCGCCGCCTTGCCGCAGCCGGTATTCCGCTGCCGCGCCGTCATCGTCACCGCCGACGACGTGACGAGGGGCAAGCCGGCTCCGGATGGCTACATCCTCGGCGCCAAGCGCCTCGGTTTCGACCCGGCCGATTGCCTGGTGTTCGAAGACGTGCCGGCCGGCATTCTGGCAGGCGAAGGGGCCGGCGCCCATGTGGCCGTGATTACGGCGACGCATCATCATCCGATCGAAACCAGCCATCCGCTTTTGAAGAGCTATGAGGGCGTGACCTCCGAGGTAGACTGCCGACGGCAAACTGCGCCTTCTGCGCACAGCCGGCTAAGGATCTACGCCACCGGCTGCGTGGCGATGCCGGCCAATACCGTATCCACCACGGCATCGATCTCCGCGTCGGTCACGTCGAGCCGTTCCGTCAGCAATCGGCCCCAGGCGAAGCTGGAGATGAGTTCCGTGGTCAGCGTGGGGTTCACATCCGCGCGCACCTCGCCGCGCGCCTGCGCCTTCTCGATGATCTTGCCGCTCTGGCTGCGACGGTCGACCATATAGGCCGAAAAGGGCGGCCAGCGCGTCGCGATCGCCCTGCGCCTTCGCCACCACGCAGCGAAACACTTCGCCGCCCGTGCCCTCCCGCCAGGTCGCCAGGATGCCTGTAAGATAGGCGCGCAGATCCTCGCGGATGTTGCCCGTGTCCGGGAAGATGAAGCTGGTGCGCTTGCGGCAGTGATAGACATCGAGCAGCAGCGCCGCTTGCGAGGGCCACCAGCGATAGATCGTCGGCTTGCCGGCCCGCGCGCGCTTGGCCACCGCCTCGATCGAGAAACCGTTCAGCCCGTTTTCCAGGAGCACCGATTCGGCCGCTGCGAGGATCGCCGCCTCGCTCTCGGGATTGCGGGTGGCGCCGATCGAGCGGCGGGCAGGGGTGGTTTCGGTCGACGTCGGACATAGGATTTTCCTTTTTTACCCTTCTAGCACGAAAGGCACTTGAACGGAACGTTTCGTTTCTATATAAACGAAACGTTCCGTTTTATAAAGGTTGCTCCCATGACCACCGCCTCCAACTCCCCGCAAGCTTTCCCGCGTGCACCTTGGCGCTCGCCACGCTCATTCCCGTCTATCCGCTGATCACCACGATCCTCTACATCGTGCTGCCGCTCACCGAGGGCTGGACGATCTGGCAGCGCACCGCCGTCATCACGCCCATCATGGTCTTCGCCATGGTCTTCGTCGTCTCACCCTTCGTGCAGAAGCGGTTCGCCAAGCTTCTTCCTGCGCGCGGCATGAAAAAAGCCGGGGTGTTTCCACCCCGGCTTTGTTTTGGTCTTTCGAAGACGATCAGCCCTCGAAGAATTCCTTCATCCGCGCGAAGAAGCCCGCGGATTCCGGGTTGTTGTCCTTCGAGGAAATCTCCTCGAATTCCTTGAGAAGCTCGCGCTGGCGCTTGGTCAGCTTCTGCGGCGTCTCGATCTGGATCTGGATATAGAGATCGCCGACCTGGCTGGAGCGCAGCACCGGCATGCCCTTGCCCTTGAGGCGGAACTGCTTGCCGGCCTGCGTGCCCTCCGGCACCGAGACGCGCGACTTGGTGCCGTCGAGCGTCGCCACGTCGAAGGTGCCGCCAAGCGCCGCCGTCGTCATCGAGATCGGCACGGCGCAGTAAAGATCCGCCCCGTCGCGCTGATAGAATTCGTGCGGCTTCACCGACAGGAAGATATAGAGATCGCCCGCAGGCCCCCCGCGAACGCCGGCCTCGCCCTCGCCCGACAGGCGAATGCGCGTGCCGTCCTCGATGCCGGCCGGGATATTGACCGACAGCGAACGCTCTTCCGTGACGCGGCCGTTGCCGTGGCACTTGGTGCAGGGATCGGTGATCGTCTGGCCGCGACCGTGACAGGTCGGGCAGGTGCGCTCGATCGAGAAGAAGCCCTGTGCTGCGCGCACGCGGCCGGAGCCCTGGCAGGTCGCGCAGGTCTTCGGGCTGGTGCCGGGCTTGGCGCCCGTGCCGGTGCAGACATCGCAGGTGATCGACGTCGGCACGCGGATCTGCGCGGTCTTGCCGGCGTAAGCCTCTTCCAGCGAGATTTCCATGTTGTAGCGCAGGTCGCCGCCGCGCTCGCGCCCGCCGGAGGACCGCCGCTGGCGCCCGCCGCCCATCATCTCGCCGAAGATGTCCTCGAAGATGTCGGAGAAGCCACCGCCCTGGAAGCCGCCGCCACCGCCGCCCATGCCGCCCTGTTCGAAGGCGGCGTGGCCGTAGCGGTCATAGGCCGCGCGCTTCTGCGCGTCCTTCAGCGTCTCGTAGGCTTCGTTGACTTCCTTGAACTTCTGCTCGGCAGAGGCATCGCCCGGATTCTTGTCCGGATGATACTTCATCGCCATCTTGCGGAAGGCGCTCTTCAGCTCCTTCTCGTCGGCGGTCTTGGAGACACCCAGCGTCTCGTAAAAATCAGCTTTTGCCATTCGGGTTCACGTCCGTTTCGCGGGAACGGTCTTCTTGTTATGGACCTGAGCAAACTTGCCTTCAGCCTGCGCGCCTGATAAGCACGCATGAAAAAAGGCGGAAGCCGGTGCGAAAGAAAGGCCATGATATCGTCACCGCTGAAAACGGGCGTGATCATCTCGGCCTTGTTCCCTTCGCGCTGACTTCCGCCTTCCTGCTATCCAATTGCACCGGCCGCGATGAACGCGGCCGGCATCTCTGGAGGCTTAGGCCGACTTCTTGTCGTCCTTGACTTCTTCGTAGTCGGCGTCGACGACGTTGTCGCCGGCATCGCCCGAGGAAGCGGCTTCTTCAGCCTGCTGGGCCTCGTAGATCGCCTGACCGAGCTTCATAGAGACTTCCATGAGCGTGTTGGTCTTGGCCTTGATGTCTTCGGCATCCGGCTCGGACGCTTCGACAGCCGTCTTGAGGTCGGCGATCGCGGTTTCGATGGCCTTGCGGTCGTCTTCCGTGACCTTGTCGCCATATTCCTTGAGCGACTTTTCCGAGGAGTGGATCAGGCTTTCGGCCTGGTTCTTCGCCTCGACGCCCTCACGGCGCTTCTTGTCGTTCTCGGCATTGGCCTCGGCGTCCTTGACCATCTTCTCGATGTCGGCGTCGGACAGACCACCGGAAGCCTGGATGCGGATCTGGTGCTCCTTGCCGGTGCCCTTGTCCTTGGCCGAAACCTGCACGATGCCGTTGGCGTCGATGTCGAAGGTGACTTCGATCTGCGGCATGCCGCGCGGGGCCGGCGGAATGCCGACGAGGTCGAACTGGCCGAGCGAGCTTGTTGTCGGCAGCCATTTCACGCTCGCCCTGCGAAACGCGGATCGTCACGGCCGACTGATTGTCTTCGGCGGTCGAGAAGGTCTGGCTCTTCTTCGTCGGGATCGTCGTGTTGCGCTCGATCAGACGGGTGAAGACGCCGCCCAGCGTTTCGATGCCGAGAGACAGCGGGGTCACGTCGAGGAGCAGAACGTCCTTGACGTCGCCCTGCAGAACGCCGGCCTGGATGGCGGCGCCCATGGCGACCACTTCATCCGGGTTGACGCCCTTGTGCGGCTCCTTGCCGAACAGCTGCTTGACGATTTCCTGCACCTTCGGCATGCGGCTCATGCCGCCGACCAGAACGACTTCGTCGATCTCGGCCGCCGTAACGCCGGCATCCTTGAGGGCTGCCTTGCAAGGCGCGACGGTGCGCTGGATGAGGTCGTCGACCAGAGCCTCGAACTTAGCGCGGGTCAGCTTCATCGTCAGGTGCTTCGGGCCGGAAGCGTCCGCCGTGATGAACGGCAGGTTGATTTCGGTCTGCTGCGAGGACGAGAGCTCGATCTTGGCCTTTTCGGCAGCTTCCTTGAGGCGCTGCAGAGCGAGCTTGTCGTTCTTCAGGTCGATACCCTGGTCCTTCTTGAACTCGGCCGCCAGGTACTCGACCAGGCGCATGTCAAAATCTTCACCGCCGAGGAAGGTGTCGCCGTTGGTCGACTTCACTTCGAAGACACCGTCGCCGATTTCCAGGACCGAGATATCGAACGTGCCGCCGCCAAGGTCGTAAACGGCGATGGTCTTGCCGTCCTTCTTGTCGAGGCCGTAGGCGAGCGCGGCAGCCGTCGGCTCGTTGATGATGCGCAGGACTTCGAGACCCGCGATCTTGCCGGCATCCTTGGTTGCCTGGCGCTGCGCGTCGTTGAAGTAGGCGGGAACGGTGATGACGGCCTGCGTGACCTTTTCACCGAGGTAGGATTCGGCGGTTTCCTTCATCTTCTGAAGGATCATCGCGGAGATCTGCGAGGGGGAATAGCCGGTGCCCTGGGCCTGGACCCAGGCGTCGCCGTTGTCGCCCTTGACGATCTTGTAGGGAACGAGACCCTTGTCCTTTTCGACGAGCTTGTCGTCGTAGCGGCGGCCGATGAGGCGCTTCACGGCGAACAGGGTATTTTCCGGGTTGGTGACGGCCTGGCGCTTTGCCGGCTGGCCGGTCAGGCGCTCGCCATCATCATTGAAGGCGACGATCGAAGGGGTCGTACGCGCGCCTTCGGCATTTTCAATGACCTTCGCGTCCTTGCCGTCCATGACGGATACGCAGGAATTGGTCGTCCCGAGGTCGATACCGATTACTTTAGCCATGTCATTCTCTCCTTCAAGCGAACTGCCGGAACCCATTCAGGCATTCTTTTGGCAGCCCCTAATGGTATGGTCTTAGCGAAAGCATCGGCGTGAACCGAAGCTTTGCGGGGTATATAAGGACGCCTCAAAGCGACTGCAAGACATTCACACGCCGCAAAACGCGCGAAATCAGCGCCTGCGAGGCACAATCCGCTTTCCGTCCTGGCACGCTGCAATCAACCGTAATCGCGGGCGGGATTCAAGGGATTGCTCGAAGGATGCCGTGTAGTTCCTCGAAAACGCCGGAGCCAATCAGGCAAACGGAGCTCACTCATCGCCTTCTGCGGGAGGAACGACGATGATGCTTGAAGCAGAACTCTAGAAAAGCACCACACATTCAAATACTTGCCACGACCGCAAATGGGCCGCCGGTTTTTCCGGCACCAACTTTTCCCCGCCGTCTCCACCACCCTCATCCTTGTCCAATGGACTTGAGAGCGGATGGCAAAGCACATGACCCCGGCGGAGCAGACAGACCAGAACCTTTTACGATCAAGGTATCGACATGCGGCGCTCGCCGTCGAAATCCGAGCGCTGACCCTATCCCTTCATCTGAAGGCCGGCTTCCGACCTGACCAGCCGCGTGTCGCCGCGGGCAATCCCGATGGCGGACAATGGACCGCCGAAGGCAACGGCAGCCGTCCCATCCTCGTCAGCCGCCGCGGCCCGCGCGGCGGAGGACAGGTGCGCATCCTCGGCCGATGGCAGGCCATCACGCCCGCGCAGGAAGCGCGACTGGCGGTCAGTACGAGCCAAATGCAGGAGGCGTTGCGCGCCGTCAGAAAGATCGATCCGAACTGGAGGCCGCCTTCGCAACTCTACGAGTTGTCGAAGGCTTGATCAGAGCGAATGAAGCCGTAACGCGAGAAGCGCGTTTTAGGGTTTATGAGTTGACGGTTAAACGCATTGGCCCAGGGCCATTTGCTTCGGAATGGATAGTTGCTCCATCAACCAATCGACGGCTTACGAAAGCCGAACAGGAGGAGATCAACCGCATCGGTCGCACTTTCGGCTGCCATCGATGCGGCACGAAGATACCTGGAACCAAGAAAGGAGGTTATGTAGGGGATCACCAAGTGCCGACTTCACTAGGCACACCTACACGCATATATCCTCATTGCCTTTTCTGCAGCAACGCGCAGGGTGGCATCATACGCGGCGGGAAACTCTGAAATGGCTATTCTTCGCTTCAGCATCGCACCCGAATACAACAGCGTTTACCTCGCGAGCGGCGTTCTGCGCGATGTTCCCTACGATTTCAGGGAGCGGGTTATTCCCTTCACTCCCGACTGCATCAGCATTCCATGCACATACTGGAATGATGGCGATACCAATTTTACCGTTGGAGAAGCCTTGGAAATAGCGATGCCGACATCACCGACGTTCGACGGCATCCTCAACACACCCAACAAGAAGCTTGTCTTCTTCGACGCCAACGAGCCGGAGTTTGCGAGCGTCCCTGTGCCTACGGTCACAACACGACTTTGTCACTCCGGCCCTGAACCTGAAGACGATCGAGATGGCCCAACGCTACTCGCGGCCCATCTGCCCGGGCGCGCTGACGCCGACCGAAGTGCTGGCTGCCTGGGAAGCCGGCGCCGATATCGTCAAAGTGTTCCCGTGCGACAACGTGGGCGGCGCGAAGTACATCAAAGCCCTGAAGGGACCCGTTCCCGCAGATCGAAATGATCCCGACCGGGCGGAGTGAGTCTGACGACCGCCGGCGACTTCCTGAAAGCGGGTGCGTGTGCCGTCGCCGTGGGCGGCGAACTGGTGGATGCGAAGACGATCAAGGCCGGAACGTACGAAGTGTTCACCGAGCGGGCGAAGCAGTTCCTGGAAGTGGTGGCGAAGGCGCGCGCGGAGATGCGCGGGTAGGGGCCGGGTTGCGGGAGTTCTTTTAGGCACTGAGGCGTTTTAGCTTTCAGCGATCAGCCGTCAGCTTTCAGCTCCCGAACCGGGGCTGGGTGCTGGCGGCTGTTTGCTTCTTTGGGGCCTCCCGCGGGCGGGGTCAGGGGACCCCGCGCGGACCTGGGGGTCCGCCGTCCTGTGGGTTGCGGGTTTCTGGTGGAGTGTCGAGGCTGCTTGGATTCCGGAGTCTTTTCGTCACTGCGGGTTTTTAGCTTTCAGCGATCAGCCGTCAGCTTTCAGCTCCCGAACCGGGGCTGGGTGCTGGCGGCTGTTTGCTTTTTTGGCGCCTCCGCGGGCGGGGCTAGGGGACCCCGCGCGGACCTGGGGGGCCGCCGTCCTGTGGGTTGCGGGTTTCTGGTGGAGTGTCGAGGCTCGTCGGATTCCGGAGTCTTTTCGTCACTGCGGGTTTTTCGCTTTCAGCGATCAGCCGTCAGCTTTGCAGCTCCCGAACCGGGGCTGGGTGCTGGCCGGCTGTTCTGCTTTTTGGGGCCTCCGCGGGCGGGGTCAGGCAATCCCCGCGCGGACCTGGGGGTCTGCCGTCCTGTGGGTTGCGGGTTTCTGGTGGAGTGTCGAGGCTCGTCGGATTCCGGAGTCTTTTGTCACTGCGGGTTTTTAGCTTTCAGCGATCAGCCTGTCAGCTTTCAGCTCCCGCAACCGGGGCTGGGTGCTGGCGGCTGTTTGCTTTTTGGGCGCCTCCGCGGGCGGGGTCAGGGGACCCCGCGCGGACCTGGGGGTCCGCCGTCCTGTGGGTTGCGGGTTTCTGTTGGAGTGTCGAGGCTCGTCGGATTCCGGAGTCTTTTCGTCACTGCGGGTTTTTAGCTTTCAGCGATCAGCCGTCAGCTTTCAGCTCCCGAACCGGGGCTGGGTGCTGGCGGCTGTTTGCTTCTTTGGGGCCTCCGCGGGCGGGGTCAGGGGACCCCGCGCGGACCAGGGGGTCCGCCGTCCTGTGGGTTGCGGGTTTCTGGTGGAGTGTCGAGGCTCGTCGGATTCCGGAGTCTTTTCGTCACTGCGGGTTTTTAGCTTTCAGCGATCAGCCGTCAGCTTTCAGCTCTCGAGCCGGGGCTGGGTGCTGGCGGCTGTTTGCTTCTTGGGCGCCTCCGCGGGCGGGGTCAGGAGACCCCGCGCGGACCAGGGGGGCCGCCGTCCTGTGGGTTGCGGGTTTCTGGTGGAGTGTCGAGGCTCGTCGGATTCCGGAGTCTTTTCGTCACTGCGGGTTTTTCGCTTTCAGCGATCAGCCGTCAGCTTTCAGCTCCCGAACCGGGGCTGGGTGCTGGCGGCTGTTTGCTTTTTGGGCGCCTCCGCGGGCGGGGTCAGGGGACCCCGCGCGGACCTGGGGGTCCGCCGTCCTGTGGGTTGCGGGTTTCTGGTGGAGTGTCGAGGCTCGTCGGATTCCGGAGTCTTTTCGTCACTGCGGGTTTTTCGCTTTCAGCGATCAGCCGTCAGCTTTCAGCTCCCGAACCGGGGCTGGGTGCTGGCGGCTGTTTGCTTTTTGGGGCCTCCGCGGGCGGGGTCAGGGGACCCCGCGCGGACCTGGGGGTCCGCCGTCCTGTGGGTTGCGGGTTTCTGGTGGAGTGTCGAGGCTCGTCGGATTCCGGAGTCTTTTCGTCACTGCGGGTTTTTCGCTTTCAGCGATCAGCCGTCAGCTTTCAGCTCCCGAACCGGGGCTGGGTGCTGGCGGCTGTTTGCTTTTTTGGCGCCTCCGCGGGCGGGGTCAGGGGACCCCGCGCGGACTAGGGAGTCCGCCGTCCTGTGGGTTGCGGGTTTCTGGTGGAGTGTCGAGGCTCGTCGGATTCCGGAGTCTTTTCGTCACTGCGGGTTTTTAGCTTTCAGCGATCAGCCGTCAGCTTTCAGCTCCCGAACCGGGGCTGGGTGCTGGCGGCTGTTTGCTTTTTTGGCGCCTCCGCGGGCGGGGTCAGGGGACCCCGCGCGGACTAGGGAGTCCGCCCTCCCAGGGATTGCAGATCTATTCACGATTGTCGGGTGTTTCCGGATTCCTGGTATTAAAGCTGAGAGCTGAGCGCTGACCGCTGAAAGCTCACAAGTTACTTCCGCAACCTTTTCGCTTACCTCCAGCTCCGCCGCTGCACCATCACTGACTGGTATGCTATTGTCTCCTCATCGACTGGGAGGTCCCATGAAACGACGCACGTTCCTGACAACAGGCGCCGGCGCAGTCAGTCTGAACGCCTTTCCGTACCACCTCTTGGCGGGTACAACACAGAAACTGGCCAGCGATGTCGTCACGCTGGGCCCCCGTAAGATCAAACTCAGCCGGCTGGCCATGGGCACCGGTACCAATGGCGCGGGCGGCAGCTCGAACCAGACCAAGAAGCTTGGCCTGGAAGGCGTCGCCAATATGATGCGCGCCGCCGTCGACAACGGCATCAACTTCTGGGATTCGGCCGATCAGTACGGCACGCACGCCCACCTCAAAGAGGCTCTTAAGAAGACGCCGCGCGAGAAGGTCGTGATCATGTCCAAGACTCACGCTTCCACCGAAGCGGAGATGAAGGCGGACATCGATCGCTTCCGCCGCGAGATTGGCACCGACTATATCGACATCCTGCTGCTCCACTGCATGATGGACGCCGACTGGCCCAATCGCAAGAAAGGCGCCATGGAGTACATCAGCCAGTTGCAGGAGCGCGGCATCGTCCGCACCAAGGGCGTGAGCTGCCACACCATGGGCGCTCTAAAGGCTTCGGCCGCGTCTCCCTGGGTGGAAGTCGATCTGGCCCGCCTCAACCCGGCCGGCGTCGCCATGGACGCTTCGCCCGCCGAGGTGATCCCGGTGCTGAAGCAGATGAAGGCCTCCGGCAAGGGCATCATCGGCATGAAGATTTTCGGGGCAGGAAAGCTGCGCAACAAAACCGACGAATGCCTGCAGTTTGCCCTTTCGCAGGACGTGCTCGACTGCTTCACCATCGGCAGCGAGAACATCGGCGAGATGCAGGAACTCACCAAGAAGATCCCGGCTGCCAGCACACGCGGCTAACAGGAACAAAGAAGCCCGGATCCGCGCCCTCCGGAATGGCGCGAATCCGGGCTTTCGTGTGTCTGGGGTTAGCCCTTGGCACTCCACGCGCGGATCGAGGCGATCTCGGCCGGCGGGATGCTCAGGTACTCGAGGAAGCCCTGGTGCTCCTTCGGATCGCTGCGCTCAAACTCAACGTGCAGCTTGTGCATCTGGTCTTCCGTAATGCCTGCCGTACGCAGGATGGCTACGAATTTGTCTTTCGTCATGTGTGTATGACCTCCTGCAATCCACGTTGAGGCGTGAAGCGATAGACGGGTCAAGCAGGATTTTCTAGTTCCTGGGCACCAGCAGTTCGATGTCCTTGAACCAGATGTCGGTGGGCCTTTTGGACCCGTGCGTCTGCAGGCCCAGGACGCCTTCTGTACGGCCTGGCGTGTCGTCAGGCAGGTAGAGCGTGCGGGCGCCGTTCACGTGGAAAACAATGCGGTGGCCATGCAGCGACGCCGTAAGCTGGTTCCAGTCGTTCGGCTTCACCGTGCCATTGTCCTCCGGCCCTGTGACCCATTTGCGGCCGCCGGGTCCGGTCTCCCAGAAGCCACCGGTGCCTTTCTTTTCGTCGATCTCCACTTCGTAGGCCGCCAGGTTCTTCGGATCCGTTCGCACGAAGAAGCCGGAATTGCCGCGCTGCATTTTGAACTTCAGCCGGACGGTGAAGTCGGTCAACGACAGGTCGGAGACAAGCATGCCGATCTTCTCGTCGCCCTCGACGGAATGGGCGTAAATGGTGCCGTCCTGTACTGTGATGCTGCCGCCGCCCCGCGCCGTCCAACCGGTGAGCGTCTTGCCCTCCCACAGCGGCTTCCACATATGGCTGCCGTTGTCCTGGATGCGGATGTTCTTCCAGCGCACCTGCAAGGGCTTCGGGCCTTTGTAGGCGTGGACCTGCAGTCCGATGAAGCCCGAGAGATCCTCTGAGTCGGTGAGATTCGCGCAGGGAACGCCATTGATCCAGGTTTTGATGGAATCACCCATGGCCTCCACGCGGTAATGATTCCACTGATTGTCCTTGAAGGCCTTGGAAGCCGCGGGATCGCTGGAGATGTTGTCGAGCCAGCCTCGGCGCGACTCGTCATAGATGCCGCCCGAGGCGCCCGATTTCTCGTCCGCAATCTCCACCTGGTAGCCGTAAACACGGCCTTTCGGCTGCTTGTGCTGGGCGATTTTGCCATTCTCGACCGTGGTGGCGACGGTGTCCTCCGCATAGCGGTGCGAGCGGATCTGTACACCGGAGTTCAGCAGCGGATCGGTCTTGGTATCGAACTCGAGCACAAAGTCGCCGAATTCTTTCTTCGTGCAGAGGAAGCTGTTGGGACTGCCTTCCGCCGTAGTGCCGACGATTTCGCCTTTCTCGACGGTATAGGTGGCCTGGCCATTGCAGACCTCCCAGCCCTTGAGGCTCTTGCCGTCAAAGAGGGAAACGACGGGATTGCCGGCGGCGGCCAGCGTGGCGGCGCTGAGGAGAGTGAGGAGAAGGATGCGAGTCATGGGACCAGAGACATCGTATCCGAAGCGAGGGTCCGTCACTCACAGTCCGGAGACGTAGACGGCCAGGGCGTGGCGCAGGCGGGTATCCAGGTTGCCCAGGTCGACGGTGCCAGGGCGCTCCGTCCGCTCCAACAGCTCCTCCTCGGAGTAGCGCCGGCCCAGGCCATTGATGGGCTTCACATTGCCGCCGGCATACGACCTGTCTGCGCCGTCAGCGCCGTGGCAGCGGCTGCAGAGCGAGGTATAGATGTCCCGGCCGGTCGTCCAGGACTTCAGATCCGCTTCCGCCTGCCGGGCCGAAGCCGAGACACGGCGCACCCGCAGCGATTCATCCATCACCAGATAGAGCCCGTTGGAAAGAGGCAGGACGAACGGCCCGGATGGGGCGGCGGCAAGGAGGAAAGCTAACAGGAGGGGCTTCAAACGGGCAGGGTAGCACACCGGACAAAGACCGGAGCCGCAGGGTGGTCATGTTGGGGGCATGTCACCCTGCGGCCGGATCTACTCCAGATCAGGTCGTGAGCCGGCTTTACGCTTGGGAGGGTAATTGAGCAGGCTTACTGACTGGTCCGGGAGCGCATTGCCTGAGGACCGCGGCCCATTCCCATGCCGCCCATGCCGCCCGGTCCGTGAGGCATTGAATCGAATTTGGACTGTTGATCCGGAGACAGAATGGCGTAGAACGCCGCTTCCGCCTTGCTCTGAATCGAGGTCACCTGGCCGCTGATCACACCCAGTTGCGTGGCTGCTTGGTCGATGGCCACCGTGTCGTTCTTCTTCACGGCCGCGGCCAGGGTGTCGTGGATGGTGGAGACATTGGCGCGTGCCTTGGTGGTGGCCGTCTCCGCATCAGTAAAAATCGTCGTGGCCGACGCCTTCTGGGCGTCGCTCAGGCCGAGCTGTTTGGTGAGCATTTCCACGCGGAACTGGATGCGGGTGGCTGCGTCGGGCGCCTTGCCCCCACCCCATCCGGCCCTGCGCGAAGACGAGCGCCGAGCTGATGGCCGCTGCGGCGATGAATCTGCTGAGTTTGTTCATGTGGTTGCGTTGAACCTCACAACCATAGAACGCCTGTTTTCCGAATAGGGTTGCTCCGGCCCAGGTAAAGGATTGTTAAGTGCCGGCTATCCGAAGATGCTGCTGGTTCCTCAACGCTTCTTCAGCGTGACCGCCAGTCCGGCTCCCTGGGCGTAGACCACGGTCTCCAACTCCGGCTGGGCCTTCACGCTTTTCATATACTCAGGCACCATGTCCACGTTGTGCGCCAGGATCAGTCCGCCCGGCCGCACCAGCGGCAACAACTTCGTCAGGTAGTCCAGATACCCGTCCTTATCCGCGTCGATGAACAGAATGTCGATGGGGAGCTTTAACTGCTTGATGTTCTGGTGCGCATCGCCCTGGATCAGCGTGACCAGCTTCTCCACCCCCGCCTTGCGGAAATGCTCCTGGGCGATGGCGGCCCGCCGGGGGTCGATTTCGAAGGTCGTGAGGTGTCCGCGCGTCCGGTCGAGCGCCAGGCAGAACCAGAGGCCGGAAAGACCCGTCGAGGTGCCCAACTCGACGATATTCCTGGCTCCGGTCGATTCCGCCAGCACCCGCAGCATGCGTCCGTCGATTTCCGGCACATTGGCCCACACCTCATCCGCCTGGACTGCCTCCTCCAGAACGCTCAGGATCTGCTTCTCTGTCGCGTTCCGCGCCTGCGGAGGCGTCTGTTCTTCCCGCGAAATCGGGTTCCGGCGCAGGCGGGGTTGCCAACCCATCGATATCGACGGACAGGCGGCCAGTAGTGCTAGAACCAATAGGAGTCTCATAGAAGAAATGGCGTCAAGACTGCTGCCAATCTACAACGGCTTTCGGCGGAAAGGAAGCCGTACTCCGAGCCCGAAGGGACTAGTCTCTCCACCGAATTCACCGATCTGACGGCAGGCAAATAGATAGTGAATGGAGCCCCCCGGCCGTTTCACCGGATCGCTTGTTTTTTATGGACCTACCAACTCCCCCCAAACGAATGAACCATGCCCTTTATAGCGATCTGGCGACCAGGTCCCGCGCCTCGGAGACGATGCTCTCCAGGTGAGCTTCGCTGACCAGGCTCTCGGCGTACAGCTTGTAGATATTCTCGGTACCGGACGGGCGGGCGGCGAACCATCCCTGATCCGTCACGACTTTGAGCCCGCCGATGGAAGCTCCGTTGCCCGGCGCCGTGGTGAGCTTGGCGGTGATCGGCGCACCGGCCAGCGATTCGTCGGTCACGGCGGCAGGGGACAACTTTGACAGTTTCGACTTCTGTTCCGGGGTCGACGGCGTATCAATCCGGGTGTAGTACGACGCCCCGAACTCTCCGGTAATGTCCTTGTAGTGCTCGCCCGGATCGCGGCCTGTGCGTGCCGTAATCTCGCAGGCCAGCAGGCCCAGGATGAGGCCGTCCTTGTCGGTGGTCCAGACCGTGCCGTCCTGGCGCAGGAAACTGGCTCCGGCGCTCTCCTCGCCGCCGAAGGCGACGCTGCCGTCGAATAGTCCGGGCGCGAACCACTTGAAACCGACCGGCACCTCGTACACCTGGCGGCCCAGGCTGCCCACGACACGGTCGATCAGCGCGCTGGACACCAGCGTTTTCCCGATGCGCGCCCCGGCGCTCCATTCCTTGCGGTGGCCCAGAAGGTAGCGGATCGCGACGCAGAGGTAATGGTTCGGATTCAGCAGTCCGGAGGAGCGGGTGACGATGCCGTGCCGGTCGGCGTCGGGATCGTTGCCGAAGGCAACGTCGAACTGGTCCTTCAACTGAACCAGGCCCGCCATGGCGTACGGGCTGGAGCAGTCCATGCGGATCTTGCCGTCATGATCGACGGTCATGAAGCCGAATTGTGGATCGACCTTGGGGTTGACGACGGTCAGGTTCAGATTGAACCGGTCCGCGACCTCGGCCCAGTAATGCACGGCCGCGCCACCCAGCGGATCCACACCAATGTTCAGGCGGGCCTGCGCGATGGCGTCCATGTCGAGCACCGCCGAGAGTTCGCGCACGTAGCCGGGGATAAAGTCGAACTCATGGACGCATTCGGAGTGGATGGCGCGCTCAAATGGAATGCGGAGCACGCCCGCGTTGTCCGCCCGCAGCAGTTCATTGGCCCGGTTCTGGATCCAATTGGTCACATCCGTATCGGCCGGACCGCCGTTGGGCGGGTTGTACTTGAAGCCACCGTCCGCGGGCGGGTTGTGGGAAGGGGTAATGACGATGCCGTCGCTCCAGCCGGAGGTGATGCCCCGGTTGCGTTCCAGGATGGCGTGGCTCACCACGGGCGTCGGGGTGAAACCGTCGTCCTGCTGAATCAGTGTCGTCTGCCCGTTCGCTGCCAGCACTTCCAGCGCCGTTCTTTGCGCGGCGGCCGACAGCGCGTGCGTATCTTTTCCCATCACGAGCGCGCCCGTGTAGCCCTTCATGCCCCGGTATTCACAGATCGCCTGGGTGATGGCCAGAATATGCGATTCCGTGAAAGTACTGTTCGTGGAGGTCCCCCGGTGCCCGCTGGTGCCGAAGCTGACCACTTGCTGCGCATCACCCATGTCGGGCTTGTTGGCGTAGTAGTCGTGCTCCAACCGGGCTGTGTCGATCAGCAGCGATGCCGGAGCCGGCTTGCCGGCGAGGGGATTCAAGGCCATAGGGACATCATAGACAGCCTGGACAGGGCGGTGGGCTGCGCCCCTACTCCGGGTCGAAGTAGCGGCCCGGGGTTTCGCCCAACTCCCGCCGGAACATGGCGATGAATGCGCTGGTGCTCTGGTAGCCCAACTCCTCGGCAATATCCTGAACGCCCCGGCCCGCGGCCAGCAGCTTCAGGCTTTGCAGCAACTTCTGGCGGCGCAGCCAGTGGCCCAGGCTCATCGCCGTTTCTTCCTGGAAGAGCCTTTCCATGGTGCGGCGGCTGGCGCCGCAGGCTCGCAGCAGCTTCGGCAGTGGCGTGGAGGCTCCGCCGGACTCGGTCGCCAGGGCCGCGAAGCGCCTGGCCCGCTCGTCCCGCGGCGCCGGCAATTGCAGAGGCACTGTGTGCAGCACCTTCAGCTCGTCCAGCAGGATTCCGATGAGCCGGCGCTGCTCCGGCTTGCGGGTATCCAGCACACTCCACTCGATGGTGCGCACGATGATCTCCCGCAGCAGCCCGGTGACGTTGACAACACAGCACTGGGGCGGCGCCCATCCGGCGGGCCGGATGTCGGCGCGTACATACAGGTTGCGCAGGGCTACCTTGCCCGTCATCTCCAGCCGGTGCTGTATGCCCTGCGGAATCCAGACCGCGCGGTGCGGTGGCAGAACCCAGGCGGCCTGGTCCGTCCGGACGGTGAGAACGCCTTGTGTGGCGTAGATCAGCTCGTGCCAGCCGGGTGCGTGAGGGGGAATCAGCGCCATGTTCGTGAGCGTCACGCCGAAGCTCCGCACCAGGACAGTCGGATCCATGTAGGTTTGGCGCGATTCCGGCATGAACTGGCAATATAGCGTGATCCTGCCTCGGGCGCCATCCCATACAATCCGTGTAGACCGCAGCAGCAACTGGAGGAACGCACACATGCCCAACCAAGTGGCACACTTTTCGATCAATACCTCGGATCTGCCCAAGTCCCGGGCCTTTTACGAAGAGGTCTTCGGCTGGAAGTTCAATGCCTGGGGACCGCCCGGCTTCTACATGATCGATTTCGGCGCCGTCGCGGGTGCGCCCCTGCTGGGGTCCTTGCAGCAGCGGCGCGAGATCGTCCCCGGAGTGCCCATGTACGGTTTCGAGTGCACCATCTCGGTGGAAGACATTGCGGCCACCGCCGCCGCGATCGAGGCGCATGGCGGCAAGATTGTGATGCCCATCTGCACCCTGGCCGGAGTGGGCCAACTGCTCTTCTTCCAGGATCCGGGCGGAACCATCGCCGGCGCCATGCAATATGAAACACGGCCGGCCTGAATTTACGGCGGGGCAGGGAAAAGCGCGGCACAATGGATTCCCATGAGGACAATCCTGGGCTCGCTTCTCTCTGTCTCCACCGCATTGCTCACTGTGTCCGCCTGGGCTGCGGAACTGCCGTCGCCGGCGCTGCTCGTCCTGAACAAGTCCGACGCAACGCTCGTGATCGTGGATCCGGCTACCGGCAGGATCACGGGCAAGGTGGCCACGGGTGAGGGACCGCATGAAGTGGTGGTGAATGCCGAGGGCACCGTGGCGTATGCCACCAACTACGGCAGCGGCCCGGCGCCTGGAAAGTCGATTTCCATCATTGAACTGGCCGGACCATCGGAGACGAAACGGCTGGACGTGGCGCCCATGCTCCGGCCGCACGGCATCGCCCTGGCCGAGGGCAAGGTCTGGTTCACGGCCGAAGCCAACAAGGTGGTGGCGCGCTACGATCCGGCGGCCCAGCACATCGACTACCTTCTGGGGACCGGACAAAACACCACGCACATGATCCAGTTCAGCGCCGATACCAACCGGTTCTTCACCGCCAACATCAGCTCCGACTCCATCTCGATCTTCGAGCGGCCCGCCGGCAGCATGAACTGGAATCAGACGGTGGTGCCCGTGGGCAAAGGCCCCGAGGCGTTCGATGTTTCACCGGATGGCAGCCGGTTGTGGACCGCTCACTCGCGCGATGGAGGCGTCTCCGTCATCGATCTCTCCACAAAGAAGGTTGTCGAGACCTTACCGCTGGGCACGAAGCGGTCCAACCGTTTGAAGTTCACGCCGGATGGCAAGACCGTCCTGATTTCCGACCTGGATGCAGGCGACCTGTTCTTCGTGGATGTGGCCTCGCGTAAGGTCACGAAGAAGCTGCCGCTGGGGCAGGCGCCCGAGGGAATCCTCATCGAGCCCGGCGGCGCGCGAGCCTATGTCGCCGTGGCAGGGGATAACTATGTGGCCGTGATCGACCTTGCTTCCATGACCAAAACCAAACAGATCGAGACGGGCGGCGGGCCGGACGGCATGGCGTGGATTGGTGGGGCGTTGCGCTAACTTCCACGTAATCTTTGCTTTCAGTATTAGTGAAAAGTGCCCCCTCTTTTCCTCCCGGGGCTATTTCGGGTTCTTCGCCCAGAGAGCCAGCGGTCAAAATTACCGCTTACCCGCCACGCTGGCTCTCAATATGCCCCTCTGCATTCCCCACGATGACTGTTATCTCTAAGAAAAAAGGTGTGTTGGTGTTGCGCTAGCGAGTATGGCAGGGTGATTGCCATTTAGAAGCCAGAAGTAGAAACGGAGGTTTCTAAATGAAACAGATTCTGGGTATCACACTCTTGGCCGCTCTGCCTTTGATGGCAAAAGAGCCGGCCGCCGTTCAACGCCTGGACGAGTCGGCCGTCGTGTTATCGGAAATCATGGGAACGCCGGACAAGGGCATTCCTCAGGACCTCATGGAGAAAGCGCACTGCGTCGTCGTGGTGCCGGGGCTGAAGAAGGGCGCCTTCATTGTCGGCGGCAAGTACGGGAAGGGCTTCCTCTCCTGCCGTAACGTAGGGCGTGTAGGCTGGTCTGCTCCGGCCGCGATCCGCGTGGAAGGCGGCAGTGTCGGCTTCCAGATTGGCGGGTCCGAGACCGACGTCGTCATGCTCGTCATGAACGAGAGCGGCTCCAAGAAACTTCTCAACAGTCAGTTCACCCTGGGCGGTGAAGGATCCGTGGCCGCCGGCCCGGTGGGGCGTACGGCTACCGCGGAGACTGACGCCTTCATGAGGGCCGAAGTGCTTTCCTGGTCCCGTTCGCGCGGTGTCTTTGCCGGCATCTCCCTGCAGGGCGCCACGCTGCGGCAGGACATGGAAGAGAACGAAACCCTCTATGGCAAACGCCTGACCACCGAAGAGGTTGTGCACAAAAGCACGCCCCCGGCGGCTGCCGCGCGCCTCATGACCCTTCTCACCCGATTCTCTCCTCGTGAAAAGTCGGGCGACTAAACCAACGATTCAAAGGAGAAGCAAGCGATGAATAGAGATAGCATCTTCGCGGCATTGGCTGGTTTGGGGGTTGGTGCCTTTGTGGCGCTGTTGTTCGCGCCGCAATCCGGCCGTCACCTGCGCGGCCGCATCGTCTACCGCGCTCGCGGACAGGCACGCCGACTCAAACACCAGGCCGAAGAGCTCCAGGAAACGGCGGCCAATCTGGTCGAGCAGGGTAAGGAGCAGGCGATCAAGCAGCGTGACGGCATCGTGAACGCTGTGGAAGCTGGCAAGCGAGCCTATCTGAAAACGATCTAACTCAATCCGCCTCGGCTACCGTCCGGCACAAGGAGGTGCCTTATGTTATGGACAATTTTCGTGATTCTGTTGGTCCTCTGGCTACTTGGCATGGTGACGTCGTACACCTTGTACGGCTTCATCCACATCCTGTTGGTGGTTGCGCTGGTCACCCTGTTGATCGGCATCATCAACGGACGTAGAGCACTTTAGCCGAGGCCGGCCCGGGCTCCCCCATGCGGTGCGGCGCCCGGGCCGGCCAAAGCCTCTTCCCCTAATCTCCTCTCCTGCCCGTCTCCCCAAAAAGAGTCATTCGGATCCGATGGGGGCCTTCCATCTTCACTCGATTGGCAATATAATGTTGCCGCGTGATTTTGGGAGACTGCCATGAAATTTCTGATCCTTAGTGCAATGGGCCTCATCCTCGCCGCTCCAATGATTGCTGGCGATCTGGAGACCGCCCACGACAATCTCAAGCAAGCTGTCCAGGCGAAGGACGTGGACGGCGTCAAGAAACTGGCGGCCGAAGCCAGCGTCCTGGCGCGCAAGGCGATTGCCACTCCGGCGCCCGCCGGAGCCGATGCGAAGGCAGCCTGGACGAAACAGGTCGCCTATGCGAAGGAAGTCGATCTCTACACCGAGAACGCCCTGGCCACCACGGCGCTGCAGGCGGAGCCGGCCAAAATGGTGGAACTCGTCGCGGTGCTCGAAAAGCAGAACCCGAAGAGCAAGTTCCTCGATCCCGTCTATGGCCCGTATTTCCAGGCCCTGGAGCAGACCGGTAGCGGCGCCAAGATCGTCCCCATCGCCGAGAAAGCCGTGCTCAGCCAGCCTGAGAATGTGGACATCCTCGTGATCGTGGCCGACGCCGCCATGGCCAAGCGCCTGACGGCCCGCGCCGGTACCTTGGCCGAGAAGCTCATCGCCGTGCTGGAAAAGAAACCCAAGCCGGACAACATGTCCGCCGAGGATTGGGAAGCCCGCAAGAAGTCGGCCCTGGGCCATGCCCACTACATCGCCGGCATGGCGCACAGCGAGCGGCAACAGTATGCCCTGGCCGACCAGGACCTGCGGATCGCCCTGCCGCTGATCAAGGAAGACGAGGGAGCCACCGCGGCCAGCCTGTACCATCTCGGCGTGGCCAACTACAATGTGGGCGTTGCTTCCGGGAGCAAGGCCAAGGTGCTCGAGGCCGTGAAGTTCAGTGAACAGGCCGCGGCGATCAAAGGACCGTTTGCTCAGCCCGCCGCCGACAATGCTCGGCGAATGAAGGGTGAGGCGGCGCGCCTGAACTAGCCCGGTTGCGCCAGGGCGTTGTGGTGGGTTAACAATGTGAGCCTGGGGGCTCACATGAAACTTACGCTGCTTGCACTGTCGCTGCTGGCTCTGCCGGCCATGGCTCAGACCACGGTAAAAGATGCCCTGGTCAAACATTGGAAGGTATCCGGCGAATTCACGGTAGCCGTCGCGTCCGCGATGCCGGCCGACGGCTACAACTTCCGTCCCTCGCCCGAGGAGATGAACTTCGGGCAGGTGATGGCCCATATCGCCATGGCGGATGCCAACGCCTGCTCCATCGTGAGCGGTCTGCCCAAACCGGAGTTGAAGGGCAGCGTCGCGGAATGGGCCAAGGATCAGAAGAAGGACGTCGATCGCGAGGCTGCCCTCGAGTTCCTGACGTCGACCTTCGCATTCTGCGATAAGGCCATCTCCGGTGTTTCGCTCGAGCAGTTGGACAAGGTGGTGGGGCCGCCCGCGCGCAATCTCACCGGCTACGAGTGGCTCTGGAGCTACTTCACGCATACGGCGCATCACCGCGGGCAGGCCGAGGTCTATCTGCGCGTGAAGGGCATCAAGCCGCCCGCCTATAAGTTCTAGACAGTCCGGATTCAACGGCCGTCACGGGCGCAAAAAATGCCCATGACGGCCTTCTTGTTTTCTGATATGTTAACGCTAACGCATCGGAAAGGAAGGAGTCTCCGTTGAAACCCCGGATTCCCTATTTGACACGTACTCTTACTGCCTGCCTGGTCCTCGCCGCTACGTGCGCTGCCCAGAAACTGCCGCCCCCGCTGCCGGCCCCCGCGTCGCAGGACGCCAAGATGCAGTGGTTCCGCGAGGCCAAGTTCGGCCTCTTCATTCACTGGGGGCTCTACGCGATCCCCGCCGGTGAATGGAAAGGCAAACCCATCGCCGGCATCGGCGAGTGGATCATGAACCGCGCCAAGATCCCGGTGGGCGAGTACGAACAGCTCGCCGGCCAGTTCAACCCCGTCAAATTCAATGCCGAGGAATGGGTGAAGATGGCCAAGGATGCCGGCATGAAGTATGTCGTCATCACCAGCAAACACCACGACGGCTTTGCCATGTACCAGTCCGCCGTCAGCAAGTACAACGTCGCGGACGCCACCCCGTTCAAGCGCGATGTCGTGAAAGAACTGGCCTTGGCCTGCGCGAAGCACGGACTCAAGTTCGGCGTTTACTACTCCCAGGCTCAGGACTGGCACGAGAAGAACGGCGCCGGCAACACCTGGGACTTCGGCCCTGATCCGCAGAAGGACTTCGACCAGTACCTGCGCGACAAGGCCCTGCCTCAGCTCAAGGAACTGCTTTCGAACTACGGTCCCATGTGCCTGGTCTGGTTCGACACCCCCCGCATGATGACGAAGGAACGCTCGCAGCCCTTCATCGACGCCATCCACCAGATGCAGCCCGCCTGCCTCATCGACGGCCGGCTCGGCGCACAGGGCGACTACCGCTCCATGGGCGACAACGTGATTCCCGGCACCGTGGTGAAGGAAGATTGGGAAGTCCCAGCTACCCTGAACCACACCTGGGGCTTCAAGAAGGACGACAACGACTGGAAACCCACCTCTGACCTGACCTTCAAGCTGGTCGACATCGTCAGCAAGGGCGGCAACTACCTGCTGAACGTCGGCCCGACGGCCGAAGGCGTCATCCCCCAGCCCAGCCAGGACAACCTGCGCGGCGTCGGCAAGTGGCTGAAAGTGAACGGCGAATCCATCTACGGCGCCGGCCCCACGCCCTTCGGACCCGAACTCGGCTCACCCGATCCTGTGAAGAAGGACCGGGAAGGGAAGCCCTTCATCAACGCCAAGACCGACTGGCGCTGCACCACCAAACCCGGCAAGCTCTATATCCATCTCTTCAAATGGCCCTCGGGTCAGTTTGAACTCGAAGGCTATAACGGCAAGGTGAAGAAGGCCTACCTGCTGGCGAAGAAAGGGAAGTCGCTCAAGGTCACGCAGGACGGAGGAAAACTCACCGTCGCCCTGCCCGCCGAAGCCCCCGATTCTCTCGACTCCGTGGTCGTGCTCGAGACCGCAAACTAACCACCCAACTCAGCAAGGCCCGCGTCCACTCGGCGCGGGCCTTTTTCTGTTTGCAATCGGCTCGCCAGAGACATGCCGGCCCAGGCCCCTGTGTCACAATAATGTTGTGACAGGTCACGAGATTCGCCAGAAGTTCCTTGATTTCTTCGCCGCCCGCAACCACCGCGTCGTGCGCAGTTCTTCGCTGGTGCCCGGCAACGATCCCACGTTGCTCTTCACCAACGCAGGCATGAACCAGTTCAAAGACGTCTTCACCGGGCTGGAGAAGCGCGACTATTCCCGCGCCACCACCGCCCAGAAGTGCGTCCGTGCCGGCGGCAAGCACAACGATCTCGAGAACGTCGGCTACACCCGCCGTCATCACACGTTCTTCGAGATGATGGGCAACTTCAGCTTCGGCGACTACTTCAAGACCGATGCCATCGACTTTGCCTGGGACCTGGTCACCAACGGCTACGGTCTGCCCAAGGACCGCCTCTACGTCACCGTCTTCCGTGAAGACGACGAAGCCGAAGAACTCTGGCAGAAAGTCGCGGGCGTGCCGAAGGACCGCATCTTCCGCCTCGACGAGAAGGACAACTTCTGGCAGATGGGCGAGACCGGCCCCTGTGGACCGTGCTCCGAGATCCACTTCGACCTCGGCGAGCACACCGCCGCGCCTGGCCGCGAACACGAGAAGTTCCCCGACGATGGCGGCGGACGCTTCGTCGAGATCTGGAACCTCGTCTTCATGCAGTTCGACCGCGACCTCAGCGGCAAATTCACCCCGCTGCCCCGGCCCTCCATCGACACCGGCATGGGCCTGGAGCGCGTCGCCGCCATCCTGCAGGGCAAACTCTCGAATTTCGACTGCGACCTCCTGTTCCCCATCGTTGAAGAGGCCGGCAGCCTGCTGGGCAAGAGCGTCGGCGAGGACACCCGCACCGACACCGTGCTCCGCATCTGCGCCGACCACGCCCGCGCCACCGCCTTCCTCATCAACGACGGAGTCCTGCCTTCGAACGAAGGACGCGGCTATGTGCTGCGCAAGATCATGCGCCGCGCCATGCGCAATGCCCGCATGATCGGCTCCGGCGATCCGTTCCTCTACAAGCTCACCGGGTTCGTCGCCGACTTCATGAAGGGCCCCTATCCCGACATGCTGGAGAGCGTGCAGCGCGTCGCCCGCGTCGTCAAGGACGAGGAACACCGCTACGCCACCACCTTCCAGGTCGCCGAAAAGGTCTTCCACGACGAAGCCAAGTCGGCCGCTGGTGGAGTGTTGCCTGGCCCGGCCGCCTTCAAGCTCTACGACACCTACGGCATGGCTCTCGACGAGCAGGAGGAGATGGCCCGCGAACTCGGCCTCTCCATCGACGTCGCCGGCTATCGAGGACGCGATGCAGAAGCAGCGCGAACGGGCCCGCGCCAGTTGGAAAGGCGCCGAAAAGGCTCAGATCGCGCCCATCTATCAGGAGTTGCTCGGCGGCGGTCGCACCCAGTTCCTCGGCTACGAAACCCTGGAGCACGGCGCCTCCCAGGTGCTGGCGATCCTGGTCGACCAGCAGCGCGTTCGACAGCGTCGGCCCCGAGACCGAGTGCGAAATCGTGCTCGACCGCACGCCCTTCTACGCCGAATCCGGCGGCCAGGTCGGCGATACCGGCGTCCTGGTTAGCCCTGAAACCGGCGAACCGCTGGCCTACATCGACCCGCACCTATCCGGCTGTTCCGGGCCTCACGGTGCACAAGGCCCGCACCCTGGGCTCACTCCAGACCGACCAGATTGTGGCTTCGCGCGTCAACGACACCGGCCGGTTCGCCACCATGCGCAACCACACGGCGACGCACCTCGCGCACGCCGCTCTTCGCCAGGTTCTCGGCAAGCACGTGAAACAGGCCGGCAGCGTGGTGGAGCCCGGCCGCCTGCGCTTCGACTTCTCCCACTACACCGCCATGGACGCCCAGGAGGTGGCCGAGGTCGAGCGTTTGGCCAACGAACAGATCCTGCTCGACACGCCCGTCACGACCGATGTCATGGATCTCGACAAGGCCATCGACACCGGAGCCATGGCCCTGTTTGGTGAAAAGTACGGTGAGAAGGTGCGCGTCGTCTCCGTTCCCGGCTTCAGCCGCGAACTCTGCGGCGGCACCCACGTCCACCGCACTGGTGAGATCGGCCTGCTGCAAGGTCGTGTACGAGGGTTCCATCTCCGCCGGAGTCCGCCGTATCGAGGCCGTCACCGGGGCCTCCGCCTTGAAGCGGTTCCAGGAGACGACGGATACCCTGCACAAGGCCACCTCGGCTCTGCGTACCTCCGAATCGGAGTTCCTCGACCAGATCGACCGCCTGCTGGCCCAGCAGAAGACGCTGGAACGCCAGATTGAAACACTCAAGGAGAAGGTGGCCCATGCGGCCGCCGCCGGCCTGGAATCCCAGGTTCGTGAAGTGAAAGGCGTCAAGGTCCTGTCGGCCGTAGCCGATGGCATGGACCGCGCACAGATGCGCAATCTCGCCGACGATTTCCGCAATCGCTGGAAGTCGGCCGTCATCCTGCTGGCCTCCGGGGAAGAAGGCAACGTGGCCATCGTCACGGCTGTCACCAAAGACCTCACCTCGAAAGTTCATGCCGGCAAACTGGCCGGCTCCATCGCCCAGGCCGTAGGCGGCAAGGGCGGCGGACGTCCCGACATGGCGGAAGCCGGCGGCAAGGATGCCGCGGCTCTGCCTGCCGCGCTCGCCGCGGCCGGCGCCACGGTCGAGGGCCTGCTCTAAGTGCTCGACGCCATCGTAGTGGGTGCGGGGCCAACCGGCCTCGCCTGCGGCATCGAATTGAAACGGCGTGGCCTGTCGTGTGTCCTTTTCGACAAGGGCTGCCTGACCAATTCTCTCTACCATTACCCCACGAACATGGTGTTCTTCACCACGCCGGAGTTGCTCGAAATCGGCGACATCCCCATGACGAGCGTCGGGGAGAAGCCCGTGCGCGGCGAAGCTCTCAAGTACTATCGCCGCGTGGCCGACCACTACGGCATCGACATCCACCAGTACGAGCGCGTCATCGGCTTCGATGGTTCAGATGGCGCCTTCACTATCCATACGGAGGACCGCCAGGGCCGCAAGCTCAGCTATCAGGCGCGCAAGGTGATCCTCGCTACGGGCTACTACGACCGGCCGAACTACCTGAACGTGCCCGGTGAGGAGCTGCCCAAGGTCATCCACTACTACAAGGAAGCTCACCCCTACTACGCGCACGATGTGCTGGTGGTGGGCGGGAAGAACTCGGCCGCCATCGCCGCGCTGGAACTCTTCTGGACCGGTGCGCGCGTAACGATGGTCCATCGCCATCCCGCGCTTCACAACAACATCAAATACTGGATCAAACCCAATATCGAGAACCGCATCAAGGCGGGCGAAGTGAAGGCTTACTTCGACTCGTCCGTGGTTAGCATTGAACCCGATGCGGTCAATCTCTCCACGCCCAATGGGCCGGTCCGCTTGAAGAACGACTTCGTCTTCGCGATGACGGGCTATCGCCCCGACACCGACTTCCTTGAGCGCCACGGTATCCGCTTCGACGCCGCAAGCCAGCGCCCCCGTCTGAATCCCGATACTCTCGAGAGCGAGCGGCCCGGGGTCTACCTGGCCGGTGTCCTGGTCGCCGGCATGCACACCAACGAGATCTTCATCGAGAATGGCCGCTTCCACGGCCGCCAGATCGCTGACGATGTCGCGCTGAAGCTCGACCGGGTGTAGCCGCGCCTTTAGCGAATTCGGAACAGTCCGATGCTGTCCGCGAATTCCACCAGATCCACACCCCAGGCGTCCGGGGAAGCCGCCATCGACTCGCCCACCGCGCCGTGGCCGCCTGGCCCGATCTTCACGGCGATCCAGCGGTAGCCCGCATTCTTCACGAACAAGGCGGCCGACCGCCTGTACATGCGCGCCGGCGCCTCCTGCATCACCGCCCTGTCGGACATCCTGCGCCACTGGCGGTCCAGCCCCTGCACGTACATCCCGACTCGCCGCGGCGAATCAATGTTCGCCATCAGCGCCCAGACGCCATCCACCGGCACCGGCCTATCGACGCGCAGTTCCCACGTCATGCCTTCTTTCGAATTGGACCAAGATTGCCAGCGCGAGGCCTTGTTCCCATCCACCGCCAGCCAGGCATCGCCCTGCTCCGGCCACGATCGCACAAACCAGTTCCGGGAGACCTTCACCGTCTGTCCGTTGCGCACCAGGCCCGCCTCCGAAATGCTCCACGGCGCCGCATAGGGCTGTTCCATGCGCAGGCGCACCCCTCGGATGAACTGCTGCGGCCATTCGCATCGCATCGAGTACAGATGCTCTGGCAACTGCCCGGCCGCGACGTCGAGCGCCGCCGCCATGTTGTCGAAGGCCGCGGAGGGTAGGGGACCGATTGGCACGGTGGGCAGATACGCATATGGCAGTCCGTAGAGATCCAGCAAGGGTTCGTCCGCCTTCAGTTGCTGAGCCGCCTTTTTCAGAAAACTGTACTCGTACAGATTCGCCGTGAGGTAGGCGTCCTCACTCTGCCTGCCCAGCGCCGCCTCCCATGGCATCCCTTTCAGGCGCCACGCCCACTGGCTGCTATAGACATTCATTACCCCTGGCCAGGCCGACACTGCATGCAGTACCACAACCCCGGCCAGCAACTGGCGTGGCAGCACCGCGGCCAGCGCCAGCGCATAGAACGCAAGGGCAGGCATCAGGAACCGGGCGCCCAGGTTCTGTGTCCAGGGCAGCGTCAGCACGACCGCCGCCGCAAGCAGTGCCCGCCCGGCCGGCTTCTTCCAGGCCAGAAACGCCACGGGCAGCAGCAGGAACACCGGCCCGATCAGACCCTGCAGACCCGAACCATCCACCGTGATCGACCACGGCACATGACGCCAGGCCACGCCATAATCCCTCAAGTACCTGCCCAGCGATTCCTCGGTCGCGATGTGGAACGCATCGTTTGCGAACAGCCTGTTGCCCAGCGGCGCCACTGGATTCCCGGTCAGCACCAGGTCGCGGAGCATCCACGGCAGAATCGAGACCAGCGCCGCAATCGAAAACCAGAGCGCTCCGCGCCAGCGCCGCTTCCACAGGATCCACGCCAGCGCCGCCGCCACCACCAGCAGGCCCGTGATCTTCACCGCGTAACAGAAGCCGGCCGCCAAGCCCGCATAGACGAGCCAATGCTCGCCGGGTTCTCGCCAGTCCTCCACCAGCAGCGCGAACACCGCGACGGTGAAGAACACGCCCCCGGCGTCGTTGTAGGCGGCCACCCCGCTCATCCCAACGATCGGCGACAAGGCATACAAAGCCGCCGCGCCCGCCGCCGCCTCGCCGCTCAGGCCCAGTTGCCGCCCCACCCGCCACAGCAGGGGCACCGTGGTGCCCAGCAGCAGCAGATGGAACACCCCGGCCGCCGGGAATCCCCCCCACCGCCACTGCCGGCGCGAACAGTGTCTCCAGACCCAGCGGCAGCATCTCATAGAATCCGATCCGCGCGGCAAAGCCATGCAGCCGCAGCCACTCGGCCACCAGCCCGAGATGATAGGTCACCGCATCCGGCTGCGTGGCCGGCGCCAGGGCATTCACCGCGTACAGCACCACGAATGGCGCGAAGACCAGCGCGATCCACGGCGGACGCGTCCATTCCGTGGGTCTCCGCCATCCCGGCCCGCCCGCCGCCGCCGCAGTCAGGCAGAGAGCGATGAGAGCCCCCTTCGAAGCCAGTCCAAGAATGAGCAGCAGGAAGACGCCCAGGCTGAGAATCGGCGCGCCGCAGGCCAGGGCATAGCTCCAATGCGGGTCCCTCCATCGCCAGGCTGCTTTGCCCGCGCCCAGCGCGCCCGCCATCACCAATACGGCCCCTGCAACAATCCAGGTCACAAATGATAGGATATTCGCAACCACTGGGACCTGGCATGAATCATCGTAGAAACTTCCTGAAGACCGCTCTGGCCGCGCTGCCGGCCGCCGCTCTGGCTCGCGCCGCCGAGGTGCGGCTTGGCGCCCAAAGCTACAGTTTCCGAGACCGCGATCTCGACGGCGCCATCGCCGGCTACCAGGCCGCCGGGCTGAAATACGTCGAGCTCTTTTCCGGCCATATCGAGCCGACCGGCACGCGCGAGAAGCCCATCAGCCGCGACGAAATCCGCAAATGGCGCCTCGAAACGCCACTCAAGCACTTCGAGCAGGCGGCCGCCAAAATCCACGCCGGCGGCCTCACCCTGGTCGCCTACAACTACAGCTTCCGCGAGGATTTCACCGATGCCGAGGTCGAGCGCGGCTTTGAGATCGCCAAAGCCCTGGGCGTGCAGTGGATTACGGCATCGTCCAATGTGACCACCGCCAAACGCATCGATCCCTTCGCCGAAAAAAGCACAGGATTAAGGTGGGTATGCACAACCACTCGCGCATCACCCCCAATGAATTCGCCACGCCGCAGAACTTCGCCGACGCCATGGACGGCACCAGCGAGTACATCCGCATCAACCTCGACATCGGCCACTTCTGCGCCGCCAACTTCGATCCGGTGGAGTACCTCGACAAGCACCACGCACCGCATCCTCACGCTCCACATCAAGGACCGCAAGAAGAACCAGGGCGACGAACATGCCGTTCGGCCAGGGCGACACGCCCATCACGCGAAGTGCTGCAGCTATTGAAGTCGAAGGGCTACGACAACCCGCCCATGATCGAGTACGAATACAAGGGCGCCGACACCGTGGCCGAAGTCAGGAAATGCGCGGATTACTGCCGCGCGGCTCTCGCCTAGTACGTCGTGAAGCAGAAGACCTGATTGGAGCCTTCCGGGGACAGGCAGTATTCGCCGTCCCCGATGACCTCATTCACTTCCACTTTGAACAATGAGGGCCCCAGCGGCGTCACCATCAGGAACAGCGGCCGCACCGCGTCCTTCTTGCCTCGCTTGCCGGCCGGCGGGATCACCAACGAGCGGCTGCCGCCCTTCACGTCCATCTTGTACAGGCTCAACCGGTCCGGGTTGATCTTGTCCGACTGGAAGATCATGATCGGCTCGGCCATCGGAGTCTTCGCCGATGACGTCGCCCCGGGCACGGTGTAGACTGTCCCGTCCTTGCCCTGCGACTCCGTAGCCGTGTTCGACTCCGTCTCCACCAGCTTCCCGGCATGGACGATAAACGGCACGTCCGGCTTCGGCGGCCTCGGCCCCGTATACTTCTTCTGGGCCATGACCACGCCGGCCAGTATCAGGAGGGCCGCGGTAACACGCAAAACCTGGATCCGCATAAACTGTATTGTCTCACTGAGAACAGATGGCCGCGCCCGTCAGGCGGTTTCGTCAAGAGTGGTTAAGATCCGCTCCAGTTCAAGCTCGTCCACCGGCAGGTGCAGCGTCAACGCGCCCGGCACGGCCGTGTCCGAGGCTGTCGCAATCAGGCCGATGTGCGCCGCGTGTGGCTTTACCTTCTCGGCGAATTCGGTCCAGGGCAGATCCGGCAGTTGCGCCACCGCCAGCACGGCATCGAACCTCAGCCGCGATGCATACTCCCAGCGCTTCCGCCGCGTTGGCCACTGGAATGGCCCGGTGCTCCAGCGCGCCCAGCGCCTCCACCGTGGGCCGCAGCGCCTTGCCGTCGGGGTGAACCAGCAACAGCGTCAGCGGCCTGGCCTGCTGTCGCACTTTTCTGGCCGCCGGCCGCGCGGCCGATTCCGTCATGGGGAGTTCGATCTCAAAGCGGGTCCCATCCGACGCCGGATCCCTGCGCAACTCGCCGCCGTGACTCTCGACAATCCCTCGCGCCACCCCCAGGCTCCACGCGCCCGTCTCCGTCTCTTCGTTCCAGGAACTGGAAGCCGCCGAGAACTCCACCGCCAGCACCGCATGGTTCTCCGCCTGCGCGGTCGTCAGCCGGATCGTCTTCGTGCTCGCATGTTGCAACGATTGCTCAGCGTGCACCAGCACGCTCAGAATGGCCTGTTCCAACTGTCCGCTGGAACCCAGCACCGTCAACTCGCCGGGCGCCAGGTCGACCTCGCCCGTCACCAGTTGCAGCCGCCAGGGCTGCGCCCGGAACTCCGCCAAATTCCGCACCAGCTCGTTCAATTCCACCGGCCGGACGCGCGCCTGGTCGGGCCGTCCAAAGGAGATCAGCCGCTCCAGCGTCTCCAGCGCCTGCGTCGCGTCGCCCGCCACTTCGGCCAGCGCCTCGCCGCGCGCCGCCGCCGAGATCCGCTGCAGGGGAGGCTGCAATTCGGTAGCGATGCTGGAAATCAACTGCCCCACCGCCCCCAGCTTTTCACTGCGCAGCAGTTGATCTCGCAGTTGCCGCTGCTCCAGCAGTTGAAGCGCGATGCCCACCTGATTCGCCAGATGCAGCAGCGCCGCCATCTCATCTTCCGGTGGATGCAGACCGTGCTGGGACGAACACTGCAGCACGCCGCTGCCCGCGCCATGCGACAGCATCGGCAGGCTCAGCGATGCCGCGGTTAAGACTGATTCCGCGGATTCGTGGCACCGGTGCGCGGCTTGAGTGTCCACCGCCTTCCCGGCCGCGACCACAAGCCCTTCTCCGCCAGGCTCCGTCACAAAGATCGTGGCGGCTTCCAGTCCGGCCGACTCCCGCAGTTTGCCCGCAAGCTGGCTCAGAATCTCTTCCCCGGATCGCGCCCGGAACACTTCCTCGCTCAGCGCATAGATCCGCCCTACCATCCGCCGCTGTCTCGTCAGACGGCCCAGCCGCCGCCACCATACCAGTGACGCCAGCAGCATCGACACCACCGCGGTGCCGATGGTCGTGCGGTCTAGCGCGGCTCCAGTGCTGAAATCCATGGCAACAAACGCTCATCCAGAAAATCGGGCACAGCCAATCCGGCCAGCGGCGCCTCCGTCAGCGTCGTCAGCAAACCCACCAGGTGCGCTCCGGCCGCCCGGGCCGCCTGCATCCCACCCGGCGAATCCTCGAACACAACACAATTGACGGGATCCACGCCCAACCGTCCCGATGCCGTCAGATACACTTCCGGATCCGGCTTTGGCCTGGACACCTGATGCCCGTCGACAATCGTTTGGAAACAGCCTCCCAGCCCCGCGCCGGCCAGGACAAACTCCACATTCAACGGCTCGGCGTTGGTCGCCAGCGCGCACGGCACGCCCAGCGCATGGGCCGCCTGCACAAAGTCCACCACGCCCGGCACCAGTTGGGCGCGCAGCACCGGAGCCATCATCTCGCGGTACAGCCGCTCCTTGTCCGCTCCATGCCGGAAGACCTCGTCCGCGGGTAAATCCGGACCAAAGATGTCATGGACAATCTGGTCGTTCCGCTTCCCCAGCATGCGCGCCATGATCCCCTTGGAGTCGATCCCCAGCCGAGAAAGGTACAGCTCCCAGGCGCGCGTATGCAGCACGGTCGATTCAACGATCACGCCATCCATATCGAAGAGGAACGCGAGACCAGGGGCAACGTGTAGATTCTCGAACACTTGCGGGCATGATAGCATAGCCGTCCCGGAGTTCAGCGCCGGCGCCGCAAACTCCGCTATGAGGCGCAATGTTCTCTCTCTCCGCCCTCGAATCCAGGCCGGAGTCCGGTCCGGTCAGCGACCGGCTCACATCCTCTCAGCGCCCCTTCGAGTCCCCGGCTTCGCTTTTGACCTGGAGCCTCCGAGTGCGCTGCATTCCTCCCGGCTTTGGCCTTGATGAGTAATAGTCAAAAAGCGCCGCCGGCAGGGCAAGGATCGGGGTTTGCTGGTGATCCGCGGCCCGGGCACGCTCGATCGTCCAGTCGAGTCCCTTGGGCGCCTTGTTGGTCAACAGCGCCTTCATTGCCGCGTACGACTTGTTCATCCCCTCGTTCTCCCCCTCGCCCCAATTGCAATACAGGTACGAGCTCACGTTCGCGTTGAGGCTGAAGAATTCGCGGGTATCGGCAATCAAACGTTGTTCATCCCGCATCAACGGGGCACTGAACATCAACCTCGCCTGGAAGAGCTTTGGCTTGCTGATCAGGCTCTGCAGGACAAGCAGGGCGCCTCGAGAATGACCGGCAAGGATCCGCTCCTGCGTCGTCCGGTAATTCCTCTCGATATACGGAATCAGCTCCCGTTCCACAAAGTCCAGAAACCGGTTGCCTCCCCCCATCTCGCCCGTGCCCATCTGCCCGCTCTCATTCCCGTCCTGATGCAGGCTGGCTGGCGTCAGATCACGATTGCGCAGACCCCTGCCGTTCGGCAGCGCCACCACGATCAGATCCGGCATCGCGTCGATACTGTGGAGAACATCGATGCTCTGGTCATAGCGCTCGAGCTGATTGTCGCCGTCGAACTTGTACAGGACTGGGTAGCGCGCCGTACTTTCCAGTTCATAGTCCCGCGGAAGCCGCACCAGGATGCGCCGCTCTTCCGAGAGCACCGACGAATGCAGCGTCAGTTGCTGCGGTGCCCGTTTAGCCTGATCCTGGCCGTGCAGCGCAATCGCGCCCGACAGCACCGGCAGCAGCACCAGCGCAGAAGGACCAGGTGTACACAAGTTCCACATCATCGGCTCCTTCCCGGGACGAGGCATGGTCTCAGCCATTCTACAGGCCCTCCTGAAGGTCCCTGTGTGTTCATTTCGTGTCCATGTCCGGTCTTAACATGTCCGGCCGGTTCCATTGCCACTGTGAAAGGGCTGGTGTAGTCTTGCAGCATCTCACCAGGAGGATGCACTGATGGACTGGGAATCTCCTTCGGTGGAAGACGCACTGGCCGTCTGCAACGCAACCGCCGCGCACTTCCACGTCCTGCTCTTGAATGGCGCGCTGCGGAACCAGCTTGCCCTGGATCCGCGCGCCGATGTCAGGCCGCTGGTTCGAGCACTAAACGATGCAATGAAGCAGTTCAATGCTCATCCGGCGGCGCTCACGGAAACCCTTCGCTCGAGTTTGTCTGTCACGCGGGATCAACTGAACACGGCACGTGTGCGACTCTTTACCTCTGGCGATGAGGTCACCCTTCCGCCCGATGGCAACGGAACCATCGACACGGGAGGAGGCGGCGGAATCGAGCCACCACCGCCACCTCCTCCTCCGCCCCGCGGCGGGCCAGACCCTGTTCCCGTCGACCCTGCCGAGACCATCCGCGCGGCCGCCGCCGGCTTTGGGCCCGAGAGCTTTCCAGAGCAGGTCGTTCCTTTTTCGCAGTTGTCACCCGAAGAACAAGCCGAAGGCCAAAGTGCGTTCATCAGCAGCATCGAAGGAGATATAGACGAATACCTGGAAAACCTGGCTGCCTATCTGCAGGTTTACCCGGAATGGCCGCCCAGCGACATCGTTGGCACGATCGTCAGCATTGTCTGCGGCGCCGCTTCCTTCCTCGGTGCTGTATTCGGGAAAGTTCAGGCCTTCGCCATCGATGTGGTTCCCCGTATGCTGGCGGAAGTCGAAGGAGAGATTACTCCATAGCTGTTTTCAACCCTCTCCGCACTCTGGTGCCGTGAATGGAACTTGCACCGAATCCATCCCATACAATGGACACCATGAAACTCTGCTGCGGCTTCCTCCTGGCGGCGATCTGTTTTGCCTCGGATGCGCCCTATGCCATGCGCGGACCTTCCATTGTGTTGTGGCCCAATGGCGCTCCCGGCTCGGAGGGAAAGACCAGTCCGGAACGCTGGATCGAAGGCGGCACGCCCGATCGCTTCCACCGCGTCACCGACATCCACCAGCCCAGCATCACCGTCTACCTTCCACCCGCCGGCAAGGCGACCGGCGCGGCGTTCGTCGTCTGTCCCGGCGGCGGGCACCGCTATCTCGTGGTCGACCTCGAAGGCGAGTTTGTGGCCAACAAACTGAACGAAATGGGTGTCGCGGCGTTCGTCCTCAAAAGCCGCCTGGCCAACGCCCAGGGTTCCACCTATAAAGCGGAAGTCGAGTCGCTGGCCGACGTGCAGCGCGCCATCCGTCTGGTCCGCAGCCGCGCGGGCGAGTGGAGCCTCGATCCCGGCCGCATCGGCGTGATGGGCTTCTCTGCCGGTGGCCACCTGGCGGCTTTGGCCGAGAATCGCTTCGATGCCGGCAAACCCCAGTCCGAGGATCCGGTCGAGCGCGTCAGCAGCCGGCCCGATTTCGCCGTCCTTGCCTATCCTGGCGGTATTTCCGCCGCCACGGCCTCATCGAAGGAGATCCCGCCCACCTTCCTCTTCGTCAACAACGACGATCGCCTCTCAGCCGCAGCGGCCGAATACTATCTGACCCTCCAGAAGGCCAAGGTCGACGCCGAGCTGCACGTCTTCCGCCGGGGCGGTCACGGAGTCGGCATGACGGGACGCACGCCTGAGTTCGAGAGCATGCCTGAATCCCATTGGCCCGAACTGCTTCACGAATGGATGAAGGATCTCGGCTATCTCAAGCGGCCCTAACCGTGCTCGAGGCGCGCCTTGATGTCCGCGTACGCCACTTCGACCAGCCTGCTCAACGCCGCCTCGTCCGTGGCCGCCCCCGGTTTCAATTTCACATGCCGCATGAACTTGCCGGTGCCTTGCAGCAGCCGCGCCGGATCCGGCAACGCCCACCCCTGGAAGAACCCGACGTTCACATGCGACGTGAAAACATTGACGTAGGCGAAGGGCACGTCCCCCAGGCAGGCCACCGGGCAGCCATCGTGCACGAGCTCAGTCACCTCATCCCCGCACTGCCGCATCAGGGCGAACCACCGGCGCGCAATGGCGCCGAGTTCCTCGTCCTGCTGCGCCAGCCAGGCATCGATCGCCGGATCCCGCCGGACCGCGCCGTCGAATCGCAGCAGTTCCGTCCGCTTCATCGTGCCAACCCTCCTCAATCCGCCCGGCCCTCCGCGGCACAACCCGGTCTGTCGCGCTCACTGCGCGTAGCCGTGTTTCCACAGAAGAATCGTAGCGTTTTCAGAGGACAGGCGGACACCGGCGGACCTTACCTGCGTCCGTACTCCGTGAAGACGTAATCTCTCGATTTCGCCGCCGTATGGCAAGTGAACCCGCACTTGGCGTCGTTCCCCTGCGGTGGCATACTCGCCTTCGTGCCGGGCTTGAACGAGTCCGTGGCCGCGTCGTAGTCAAACACCGCATAGCCCCAACCTCCGCTGTCGGCGAACCGCTTGCTGTCCTTCACCATGAAATCGACATTCACCATCTCACCCGGCACGGTCGCATCCGGGAAGTACTGATTCTTCTTCGGAACCCAGTGGATCTTGGCCATCTTGGCTCCGTCCGGCACCGGTTGCCCGTTGGCCGGGATCCCCGCCTTGTACGCCTCAATCATCGCGGCGTTCCCCAGGATCACCGCCACCGCCTTCTCGTTCCGGCTGATCGAGATGGCCGGCCAGTCCTCATAGCCCTTGAACTCCGAAAACGCCAGCCCGCCCGGCACTTTCAGCTCATACTTGTCCTCGCCGGCCAGGGCGAGTGCGACTGCGGCGAACAGTGTTACCCCGCACAACAGGGTGTATCGAAGGTAGTTGCGTTTCATCTTGGCGCTCCTCTGGCAATCCTTTGCTCACCCCTGGCAAAGCGGCCTCCAGGGCCGTGTGAGCGGTCTACGGGGATTGTGCGATATTGCGCCTTCCGATCCATGCCATAAATCGGGAGCCTGCTGGTAACCAATCTGCGGCGGCTGCCGGTAACCCCGATGGGGGACACCGCGGCCCCGTGCTTCCTATTTCTGCTGCTCGGTTGGGATCAGCGCCTTGATCGCCGCCGGTGCACGTTCAAAACAGAACTGCTGCGCCTTCAGGTCCGCCAGGAACGCCTTCTCGTCCGCATCAAATTGCTGGATCTGCTGTAGCAGCTTCTGATTCTGAGCCTGGAGCGCGGCCCACTTCTTCTGCTGAGCAGCGAACTGAGTCTGGATATCGGCGGTTCTGGGGCGCACGCCGTTCAGGCGGTTCAACTCATTTCTGGTGCTGCTGAATTCCTCCTGCAGCGCCTGCTGCGCACTTTGCACCGCGGCGTGCCGGGTTCGAATGTCTCGCAACTGGGTATAATCGACGCCCGCCTTCACAATGCACGCGCGCCACTCCTCACCGGCCGCGGCGATCCGCGCCACGGTCGCATATAGTTTATCCGCCACCTCGGACGGCAGCTTCGGCGGCGCCTCGGTTTTGTCATCCGGGAAGGCCGGCACGGCGAGCAGGATGCAGAACGAGCCAATCCTCGTCAGGCGTTGGAGCGGCAGTAGGGTAGAGGTGAACATTCGCGTGTCCTTTCATAGGAGAAAGCGCGAAAGCGTCCTCAAAGACGACAGGCGAGACTGATAGGCTCGCTTCATGCCGCGTCCCTGTGCCAGGCAGCACTTCGGCGAAGAGAATCGGCGTGGCACCCGGTGTTCGCCCTATATCAATCCCGCAGTCACGGATCGCTGGCCGGATATTGGCAAAATATACGGGTAACATTTGCCGGAACAAAGCCGCATTCCATCGAATAATTTCGAATTGTCACTAGCGCTCCGTCACGAATGCGCGCGCGTGGTCCACCGCCGGTGGCGGGCGCATTCGCCTAAGCGGCTGATTCGAAACGTGCCAGCCGCCTCGCTCCGGGCGCTCCGTCGCGACGTCGACTCCACTTATGGCGACTGAATTGCTCCTCGTTGAACCCGGAGGTTCGATGAAGAACATTCTGCTTTCTACCACTACTGCCTTGTTTCTGAGTCTGGCGGCCACAAGTTATGCGCAGGAGCCCCCGGCTCGTCCATCGCAGCCCCAGGAACAGAAGAGCGAAGAGACGCCGGCCACTCTGAAAGGCTGTCTCACCAGAGGCAGCGGAGCTCAGACCTATTCCGTGGCCGACGATGTTTCCGGCCAGATGGTCACGTTTTCCGGCTCAGCCAAGCTGGACAATTACGTGAACCAGACCGTCGAAATCCAGGGCTCCATCGTCGATCGTGGCGGAGAGAAATCCTTCCAGCCGCGAACCATCAAGACGCTTGCCGCCTCCTGCAAACAAGGCCAGAAGTAACGGAGCAGCCATCGCGGAGACCCACGGCCGGACACCAATGCCGGTCGTGGGTCTCTGCATGTCGCCCCCCGCGGGGATATCATGCAAAGGACACGCCGGATCGCGGCCATCTGAAATCTGGGCCCAGCCACATCCGCGCAACCTCTTACCGGGCAAAAGGAACTCACACGCATGAAGCCGAAGAACATCATCTGCCTCTGGTTCGACAAGGATGGCGAGGACGCGGCGCGCTTCTACACCGCCACCTTCCCGAATAGCGAAGTCACCGCCGTCCACAAGGCGCCCAGCGACTTCCCCAGCGGCAGGAAGGGAGACGTGCTTACCGTGGAATTCACCGTGCTGGGCATCCCCTGCCTGGCACTGAACGGCGGCCCTGCCTTCCGGCACTCCGAAGCGTTCTCCTTCCAGGTGTTGACCGACTCGCAGGAGGAAACGGATCGCTACTGGAATGCCATCGTCGGCAACGGTGGCGCCGAGAGCCAGTGTGGCTGGTGCCGCGATCGTTGGGGTCTCTCCTGGCAGATCACCCCGCGCGTCCTCGCCGAGGCGTTCACCGCCGGTGGCGCGGAAGCGCAGCGCGCCTTTGAAGCCATGATGACCATGCAGAAAATCGACGTCGCCGCCATAGAAGCCGCCCGGCGCGGCTGAAACTGTCGCCTGCGGGAATCAGCCGCTCGATCCATTCATGCAATTGCGCAATCCCCTGTGATGAAGATGCGATAATACGACGAAAGACAGGGCTGATCGGATTGCAGACATGGATACTCCCGGCGAACTCAACGAGGTCGTTCTCCCGCAACCTGTAGTTGGTCCGCTGACGCGGGCCGCCATTTTTCTGGTGGTGTGCATCCGCCAGGATGACGACGCCATCGCGGAATTGCGCGCCTTCTGCGCCGGCCTCTCCGGCCTCATTCGCGCCGTGGAATTTCGTGACATCGAAGCTGGCCTCTCCTGCATCGCCGGTTTCGGCTCCGATGCCTGGGATCGCCTCTTCGGCGCGCCTCGTCCAGCTGAGCTTCATCCCTTCCGTGAGATTCATTCCGGCAGCCGCCACGCCATCTCCACTCCGGGCGACATCCTCTTCCACATTCGAGCCAAGCGCATGGACCTCTGCTTCGAACTGGCCATGCAGATCATGGACAGCATCGGGAGCGTGGTCACGGTGGCGGACGAGGTGCACGGCTTCCGCTATTTCGACGACCGCGATGTCCTCGGCTTTGTCGACGGCACGGAGAATCCGCGTGGAGATACGGCGCGCGAAGCGGCCATCGTCGGCGCCGAGGATCCCGGCTTTGCGGGCGGCAGCTATGTCATCGTGCAGAAATACCTCCACGACATGAATGCCTGGAACGAGCTTCCGGTCGAGACGCAGGAACGCATCATCGGCCGCCGCAAGCTGTCAGACGTGGAATTGAGCGACGCCGACAAACCCACAAACGCCCACAACGCACTCACGAACATCGAAGAGAACGGACGCCAGCTCCAGATTCTGAGGGACAACATGCCCTTCGGCCGCCCCGGCCACGGTGAATTCGGTACGTATTTCATCGGCTACAGCCGCTCGCCGCGTCCCACGGAACTCATGCTCGAAAACATGTTCATCGGCCGGCCTCCGGGCAACTACGACCGCTTGCTCGACTTCAGCCGCGCCGCGACCGGCACCCTGTTCTTCGTGCCGCCTGCGTCGTTTCTCGATAGCGTCACGGACGCCGCGCCGCCCGTGGAGCAGGAATCGGAGCCGCCGGCCGCCGGCCCAGCCCCCTCCGCAGCTTTACCTGCGCCCTCCGCCGCGCGCGATTCATCACTAGGAATAGGATCTCTGAAGGGAGTGAAGGATGAATAACCTCCACCGGGAATTGGCCCCCATCTCCGACGCCGCCTGGGCACAGATTGAGGAAGAGACATCGAGGACACTCAAGCGCTATCTAGCCGCCCGCCGTGTCGTGGATGTTCCTGCCGCCGGCGGACTCGCCCTGCCCGGGGTCGGCACCGGCCACTTGACGCCCATCGCCGCGCCCGAGGACGGAGTCCTCGCCCGGCAGCGCGAAGTCAAGCCGCTGGTGGAGCTGCGCGTTCCCTTTGAACTGTCGCGCCAGGAGATCGATGACGTCGAGCGCGGCTCAGACGACTCCGACTGGCAGCCCGCGAAAGAGGCTGCGAAAAAGCTCGCCTTTGCCGAAGACCGCGCGGTCTTCAACGGCTATCCCAGCGCCGGCATCCGCGGCATCCGCGAATGCACCAGCAACCCCATTGAGACGCTACCGGCCGATGTGCGCGACTATCCCGACGTGGTGGCGCACGCGCTCAGCCAGTTGCGCCTGATGGGTGTCAACGGACCCTATTCAGTCGTTCTGGGGGCCGAGGAGTACACCGCGCTAGCCGAAACCCGAGACCACGGCTACCCGGTCCTGGAGCACATCAAACGCATCGTGGACGGCAACCTCATCTGGGCCCCGGCCATCGAGGGGGCATTCGTGGTCACTACCCGAGGCGGCGACTTCGCCCTGAACATCGGCCAGGACATCTCCATCGGCTATCTCAGCCACAACGACTCCGCCGTGCAGCTCTACCTGCAGGAGACATTCGTCTTCCGAGTCCTCACCACCGAAGCCGCCGTGGCGCTCGCGCCGACACAGAAGCCGGCCTAAACCCACCGCATCCAGCCGCCGGGAGGCCAGCGACTCCACCGCTACCGTCCCGGCGGCTGCGCCTCCGCCGGCAGCACTCCATCCCGGCTCAAGTCCAGCACCTGCACAGCCGGCTCGGCCATCTCCTCGAACCGTACCTCCGCCCCCTCTTCCCGGGCATGGGCGGCGGTACGCCAACGGAGCACCGCCCAAACAACGGCGAGCCCGAGGATCGCCGGAACAAAACGCTTCGGCTCCGCCAGCGCCTGCCGTTCATACACGACACTCATCACAATCGACCACAGCAGCCCGACGCCGCCCAGAATCGCCATGTGCACTTGCGATTTCCCCGGTAGGTAGGAGCAGGTGAACGGGATCTTGTGAAATCCGTACAGACACAGCTCCGCCAGGATCAGCGCAATCGCCGCCAGAATCGCCAGATGGCCTGCCGCCGCCTGCCATGGCCACGGCCGGAAACAGCCCGCGGCCGAGAGTAGCCACAGCGGAGCCGCCGGCAACAGCAGCAGCGCCTTGCGCGCCGCGGCCAGGCACTCCGGCACCCGGCGTTCTCCGGTCACCTGAAAGATCCAGTTCCCGCGCAAGTCCAGCGGCATGGAGAACGCCACGCGCGTGCCGATCATGGCAAAGCCGATCATCGTGATGCTGGCGGCCAGCAGCGGTTCGTTCACCTGCGTCCACGGGTCGGCCGCGGGAGCATCGGTCAGTTCATTGGTGGGCCCACCGTTCTTCACCATCGCAATCACCAGCGCGAAGCCCACTCCGAGATAGAAGGCGAGAAGGATCCGGTGCAGCCGGCTCCGCGCCAGGGTCCGCACGCAGAACCGAAGCAGTGCGGTGCCCGGTAAGCTGCCAATCCGCGGTAGCCAGATCCGTCCGATGGCGCCACCCGTGATGTCGGGCTCCTCCACAATCTTGCGAATCGTGCGGAAGTACGAAAGCGCATAGGAGATGGCGGTTACCGAGATCCCAAGCCCCACGCCGAGCCAGGCCCGCCGGGCCAGCACTCCCAGCGTGGCCGATCCGCTCCACTGCTGGAACAAACCCAGAAACCAGTACGAAGGCGACCACGCCAGCGGCCCGTCGCCGCTCGCCTGGAGCGGATTCGGAGGCATCATCGGCTGCAGGCGGTAAACACAGACAATGACGCAGAATGCCGCCGTCTGCAGCCACGAGGAGGCCCGGAGAAAGACCCTTCGCGGCAGCATCTGGGCCGCCAGACCCTGCAATCCCAGCACGCAGCAGTACACAAATACCGCCACCAGAATCATCGTGGACCAGTAAACCGCGAACGCCCGCAGGATGGCTGGAAAGCTACCTCCAGGGGGCACGGGGGCCATCGCCAGCGAAACCGCCGGCTCGCCCGAGAGCCGCTGCCGGATGTGAAGCGGCAGAAGGGCTCCGAGAAAGGAGGCTGCGTGATTCACCAGCACCACTCCGGCGTAATCCTCCCTGGGATTGAAGAAGGCGAAGCTCGAGTAGCCCGAGATGGCCCCGTTGTGCTCATAGGTTCCGGACTTCTCGTGATAGAACCAGGCCAGCGCGATCCGCGTATCCTGCCTCACCAACGCACGCGGCTGCTGGCTCAACCGGAGTGCCGCGGAATCCGCGTGGAGCTCCGCCGCCAGGTAAGTCAGCAGGTCGTCCGCCGTGGAAGTGATGGCGCCGGCGGGTGCGAACGCGTCGAGTGTCCACGGGACCAGAGGTTCGTCCTTCATCCCGTAAGCCTGGATCAGCCGTCCGCGGATCTCTGGCGTCAGCGTCACCGCCGTGTCCCTCATCCCCAGCGGGCCCGTAATCCTCTGCTCGACCAACTCCGGATAGGAAAGCCCGGACCGCGTAGCCAGCGCATCACCCAATAGCGAAAAGCCCCAGTTGCTGTAGTCGTACGGCGGCGCGGGCTCCCGGCCCACTCCGTGCCTCACGATCGAGGCTCTCAGGTCGTCAGGACGGTACCCGGCAAATCCGGCCGCCACGCTGCGGAATCGCCTCGAGTTGAAATCGTCGGGCATCGGCTTCAGACCGGAGCGGTGAGTCGCCAGATCCAGCAACGTGATCTCGCTGCCGGTCGGCCTGACAACCGTGTCGGCGGGCAGAAAACGCCTCAGCGGCTCATCCAGGCGCACTTCGCCGTCCACCACCATCTGCGCCAGCAGAAGCCCGGTGAAGGTCTTCGTGATCGACCCCACCTGGAAGACAGAGTCCGGTCGCGCGGTCCCATAGGCGAACACGCGCCGCTGGCCGTGCTTTACTACTCCAGCCACGATCCCCACCTCCGGCGGCAGTTGCGCCGGAAGCGCCTGCCGCAGCATCGCCTCCATGCCGGCGGCATCGGCCGGCGGTCTTGCTGGCAAATACCCCAGCTCCGGCATTGCCACCTTTTCTTTGGGGCCGGAACCCAGCACGAAAGGACCCACCAGCCCCACCGCCGAATGCAGCAACACCACCGTGAGACCCAGCGCTGTTCCCGCCGCTGCCACTTTGGCCAGGAACAGCGTCCGGGGTCTTACCGGCAACGGCGCCAGCACCAGTACATCGCGGCGGTCTGGAAACGTGGAGTCCCAACTCAGCACCGCAAACAAGCCCACAGCCAGCATCGTCGTGGCGATCAGGAAATGTTCGATCCCCCACGCGGTAAACACCCACAGCGCCGGCGGCAGACGGTTCGTCCCGATCATCAGGGTCGGGCCCGCCAGAAAGAAAATGCTGACAAAGATCAGCAGAGCCGCGAACTGGCCCAGCAGCTTGCTCGAATCGCCCAGCGCGTCGGCCGAAAGCAGCTCCAGATCCACCATCCGGAACAGGAACTGGCGGTACAGCACCAGGAATTGCTTCTTCTCCATGCCGCCCCCTATGCCTGGATCAGATCCGCAAACTGCCGCGACACGGCCGCCGTATCCTGCTCCACCGCCAGTTGCGAGAAGATCGCTTCCAGCGTAGGAACCTCCATCAACGTGCGAAGATGCTCAATCGAGTCATCGGCCACCACCTTCCCCCGATGCAGAATGACGACGTGCGAGCAGACGCGCTCCACCGTCTCCAGTTCATGCGAACTGAACAAAACCACCTTGCCCCGCGCCGCCAGTTCCTGGATCAGGCTGCGCAGCACCAGCCCCGTCCCCACATCGAGTCCGGAGAACGGCTCGTCCAGCAGAATCAGGTCGGGGTTATGCAACAGCGCCGCAATCAACAGCACCTTCTGCCGCATGCCCTTTGAGTACGCCGAGATGGGCACGTTGCGGTCGGAGTGCAACGACACCAGCCGCAGCAGCGCATCGATCCGCTCCGCGGTCGGCTTCCGGGACAAGCCCGCGCAAGCTGCCCCACCATCTCCAGGTACTCCAGCCCGCTCAGGTGCGCGTAAAGATGCGGCTCCTCCGGTACGTACCCCATGCGTTGCTTGTACGCCGCCGCGTCCTGCTGAATCCGCGCCCCGCCAAAGAGAATCTCCCCGGCGCTCGCCTCCATCAGCCCCGTGATCATCTTCATCGTGGTCGACTTGCCTGAGCCGTTCGGGCCCAGATCAGCCCCGTCACCTCCCCCGCACGAGCCGTGAAACTCACCCGCTCCACGGCCGTGATACCGCGGAATCGCTTCGTCACTCCACGCAGTTCAAGCATATTGATACCCCTATGTAGCAAACTATAAAGGGGGTGTCAAGTATTATTCTACATAGGGTACAATCGCCACATGGCCGATGAGCTCAAGCTTTCCCACACCGCCGCCCTCATCCTCCAGGCTGTTCACTCCGGCGACGGCTACGGCTTCAGTGTCATGGAACTCACCGGCCTGCCCAGCGGCACTGTCTATCCCGCCATGCGTCGCCTGGAACGGGACGGACTCGTCGAATCGCAGTGGGAGCGCCAATCCATCGCCGACGCCGGACAGCGTCCCCGCGCAAATACTACAAGCTGACCCAATCCGGCCAGAGCACCCTCGCCGCTTCACAACGCCGCTACCCTCTGCTGGCCAAACTTGCTTCCGTCGAGGCCGGAAAGTCATGAGCCTACCCTCCACCCTCCTCCGCATCGCCTCCTGGCTCGTTCCCTCCAACCACCGCCCAGAGTGGCGTGCTGAATGGGGCGGGGAACTCTGGCATGTCCGCCGCACCTGCCCACAACTGGCGGCCCGCTTCTGTTTCGGTGCATTCCGGGATGCCCTCTGGATGCGCCGCCATGTCCCGTCCTCCGCCAGACCTGCTCTCTGGCTCGAGTCGCCCGCCCGCTGCCTGGGCATTCTCGCCCTGCTGGCCGTGGTGTGTGTTGCCATGGCCTTCCGGTACATGCCGCCCGGATTCCCCTTGCCCGTCCGCGGACCCTTTTTCGCCATGCTCTACCTGGCGATGATGTCCCTTCCCATGCTGGCCGCCATGACCCGCCTCGGATTCGGCGACTTTCCCGTCCGCCGCTACGCCCGCCGCTGGCTGTTTTTCGCCGTCAAGACCGCCCTGGTCATGCTCATCGTCTTCTTTGGAGTCCTGGACATCGGCGCCGCCCTCGGCCTGAAAGTCGCCGCCGGACCCATCCACTTCATCCTGTTTGGCAACGTGGCCGGGCTCCGCTGGGCCATCCTCGACCAGCGCCGCCGATGCCCCGAGTGCCTCCGTCTTTTGGCCCTCCCCGCCCAGATCGGCCAGCCCTCCCAGACATTTCTGGAGTGGTACGGCACCGAATTCGTCTGCGTGAAAGGCCACGGACTGCTCCACGTCCCGGAAATCCCTACGGTTTCTTTCCGCACACAGAGCTGGACCCACCTCGACCGCTCCTGGAGCGAACTGTTCTAATCCGTAGTTCGCCCTTGTCCACACGATATAATTCAAAGGAATGGACGTACTCGAAGAACTGGTGCGACTGCGCCGTGCCGGCCAGAAGTGCGCCCTGGCCACCATCGTTCAGGCCAATGGGTCGATCCCGAGCTACACCAGCGCCAAACTGCTGGTCCGCGAGGACGGCTCCATCACCGGCACCATCGGCGGTGGCTGCGTCGAGGCCGAAGTCTGGACCGCCGCCCGCGAAGTCATCGAGACCGGCAAGCCCCGCCGCCTCAACTTCTCCCTCGGCCAGGACGCCGCCTACGACAACGGTCTGATCTGCGGAGGCCAATTGGAAGTCTTCGTCGAGCCCATCGAGTCCCCAGCCCCGCGCCTTTCATCTTCGGTGCCGGACACATCTCCAAGAGCCTCTGTCAGGTCGCTTCGCTGATCGGATTCGCCACCACCGTGATCGACGACCGCGACTCGTTCGCCAACCGCGAGCGCTTCCCGGACGCCGACAGACATCTTCGCCGGCGAGATACGAGCGGTCTTTCCCCAGCTCGAAATCACCTCATCGTCACTACCTCATCATCGTCACGCGCGGCCATCGTGACGATATGCGCATCCTCCGCTGGGCCGTCACCACCCCCGCCCGCTACATCGCCATGATCGGCAGCAAACGCAAGGTCGATCGGCGTCGTCCGCGAACTGGAAAAGGAAGGCATCCCCGCCGAAAGCTTCCTGCGCGTCTCCGCCCCCATGGGCCTCGATATCGGCGCCCAGTCGCCCGAAGAGATCGCCGTCAGCGTGGCCGCTGAAATGATCGCCGTCCGCCGCAACTCCGAGTCCGGCTGGCGAGCCCTGTCCAAGTCCCTGCATGCGAGCGACGAAGTGCGAGCGCTCCAGAAGTGAACCCCGCCTTACCCCAGTCCGCGGCCGTCCTCCTCGCCGCCGGAGCCTCTTCCCGCATGGGCCGCCCCAAGCCGCTGCTTGACTTCCACGGCCAGACCTTTCTCGACCGCCAGATCGCCACCTTCCGCACCCTCTGCACCCCCGTGGTCGCCGTCCTCGGCTACTCCGCCACCGAGATCGCCGCCGGACTCACGCAGGCCCACCTCGCCACCCTCGTCCTCAACCCCCAGCCCGCCCAAGGCCAGCTCAGTTCCCTCCAGTGCGGCCTCCGCGCTCTGCCGCCTGCCAGTCCGTCTTCTCCTGCCCATCGATTCTCCGGGCGTCCAGCCCGCGACCCTGCGTCGCCTCCTCGATGCGCTCCAATCTTCCCCGGAATCCGATTTCGTGATTCCCAGACATGCCGGCCGCCGCGGCCACCCTGTGTTGATGCGTTATACCCTGATCCCCGAATTCCTCGCTCTTCCTCCGTCCTCCTCCGCCCGTGAAGTGGTCCACGCCCATCGCGACACCACCCTATACGTGGATGTCGACGACCCCGCCATCCTCCTCGACATCGACGACCCCGCCGCCTACCAGGCGCTCCTCGCGGAGGTCCGCCCGTGGACCATCCCTGGAAGCGCGTAGCCCTCACCTTCACAGGCCTGGCGGTCTTCATTGGAGTAGCCGGCCTGGTCGCACCCGAACTCGATGCCGGCCGCATGCGCGCCCCCTCTCGAATCCGCACTCCGCGAAACCCTCGGCCGGCCCGTCGAGGTCCGCGAAGTCCGCTATCAGGTCTTCCCGAAACCCGGCCTCTCCGCCACCGACCTCGTCATCCCCGACGAGCCCGCCTTCGGCCTTGAGCCGCTCGCCTATGTCGGCGAAATGCAGGCCGGCATCAGCTTCACCAGCCTCTTCACCGGCCGCCTGCGCATCTCCACCGTCCGCCTCGTCGACGCCAGCGTAAACCTCGCCCGCAAGGATGACCTCGGCTGGAACTTCGCTCGCCTGCTCGGCCGCATGGCCACCAACGTCAAACAGAGCGGCTCCGCGCCGGCCGTTGAAATCCGCGAAAGCCGCATCAACTTCCGCACCGGGACCCTCAAATCGCCCCTCTTCCTGAACGCCGTCGACCTCGACATCGATCCGCCCGACGCCACCGGCGGTTCCCTTCAGTGGCGCTATGAAGCCTCGCCCGCCCGCACGGACCGTTCCGAGGAAGGTTTCGGCCGCTTCACCGGCAGCGGCAAATGGCGCGCCGCCGGCGGTGGCGACGGTACTCTCGCCGTCGAACTCGAGCTCGACCGCAGCCCCATCGGCGAATTCCTCACCCTGCTCACCGGACACGACCTCGGCGTCCAGGGCCGCTTCAGCACCCGTACCTCCCTCGACGGCCCCCTCCAACAACATGACCGTCAAAGGCTCCGTCGAACTCGAGGATGTCGACCGCTCCACCTACTTCGGCCTCCGCGGCAACCAGTGGGCCCTCGCCTACGAAGGCACCTTGAACCTGCCCGGGAAACTCTCCAGATCGCCACCCGCAAGCCTCGCGAGAAGGCGCCTCTGCCCCTCACCGTCCAGCTCGAATGCCGCCGCATCCTGCTCGATCCCCAGTGGAGCGCCTCCTTCGCCTTCGACGAAATCCCGGCCCCCGCCCTTCTCGATTTCGGCCGCCGGCTCGGCGCCAAAATGCCTGAGGAACTCACGGTCCTCGGCAAAGTCGTCGGTTCCATCTCCTACGCCCAGTCCAAACCCTTGGAAGGCAGCGTCGAACTCCGCGAAGGCAAGGTCACCCTGGGTGCCGCCGGTCCGCTGGCACTCGAAACCGCCCAGGTCTCCCTGTCCGGAGAAGGCGTTCTCCCTCGCCCCCGTCAAGGTCGCCACCCCCGGCGGCCATCAGGCCGAAATCTCCGGCGCCTGGGAAATGGGCACCGAGGCTCTCAATTTCAAGGTGGAATCCGAGGAACTCGCCCTCACCGAACTCCAGACCGCCATTTCCAGCCTCAAGGACGTAGCCCCCGTTCCGCTGCTCGCCGCCTGCACGGAAGGCGGCCTCCGCGGCACCCTCGGCTACGAACGCTCCGCCCAGAATGTCGACCGCCCCACCCCCGGAGCCTGGTCCGGAGATCTCGGCCTCGTCCGCGTTCAGAGTGCTCTTCGACGGCGCCGCCAAGCTCGTTCGCCTCCGAAGCCGGATCCCTGGCCCTTAAGCCCAATCAGTGGACCCTCCGCAAAGCCCACGGCCTCTACGGCAACAGGCCCTTTCAGTTGGATCTCACCCATTCCGGTCTCCTCAGCGCCCGCCGCCCCTACAAGTTCAACCTGAAAATCGACGCCATCGACGAAACCGCCGTCGACCAGTTCCGCGCCCCGGCCTGCTGACCGGCTGCGGCTTTATCGACTGCACTCTCCGCCGCGCTCAGATCGTGCCCGCCTCGCTCCGCGCCCGCCACGCCGAAGGCGATCTCCACATCGCCGCCCTGAAACTGGGCGACGAAACCGTCTCCAACTTCGCCGGCCGGGCCTACTGGGACGGATCCACTCTCGAACTGCCCGACGTCTCCGCCCGCTGGGACGACGCCTCCATCACCGGCCGTGTCCGCCTCGGCCTGGGCGGCGGCGAGCGCTTCGATTACCGTCTGAAAGGCCACATCGACGGCGTGGAGTGGAAGCAGGGCACCCTCGACTTCGAAATCGACGCCCGCGCATCCAGTCTCTCCGCCCCGTTTTCGCCCAACCTGCGCGGCACCGGCGAGTTCACCGCCCGCTCCATCGAAGTGGGCGAAGAAACGCTCAAGCAGGTCTCCTCCGGTTGCCTCGACTTCGACGGCCAGCGCCCCCAGCGCCTCAAAATCGGCTGCCTCGAAGCCCAGCATGCCGGAGAAACTTGGATGCAGGGCCAGGGCTGGGCTGCCCCGGACCTGAAAACTGATCGAAAAAGTAGTGGTTGACCTCACAGGAGCGCATCGTGCCCTTCGCCTCACCGGCACTCTGGAGCCCCTAGAGTTTGAGGCCGCAACAGGCGATAGCAGCCGAACGCGCTAAAATTCGAGCGAGGGGTTGATGAATTCGTCGATGGACGAACTTCAAGCGCTGCCGCCCGCCCGCGACTTCGTGGAAGCCGAACGGGATACGGCCCGCGAACAGCTAACCGCGGCCTGGCAACTCCACGTCGAACGGCTCCAGGAACAGATCGAGCGCGGCTGGCAGGAAGTATCGAGCGCGTCTTCGAAGAGCGCTTCGCCGCCCTCCGCGCCGGGTTCGATGCGGAAATCGAAGCACGCGCCGCCGCCCAGGTGGCCGAACTCACCCAGCGCGCCCGCGCCGCCGCCCTCCGCGTCATGAGCGAGCGCCTCAATCAGACCGCCCGCCGGCTCGACCAGGCGGAAGACGGCCCCACCTGGGCCGCCGCTCTTCTCGACGGAGCCGCCGCCTACGCCTCCCGCGCCATCCTCTTCAGCGTCATCAATGGCGAACTCCAGTACGAGGACCACCGCGCCAACGAGGAACAGAGCCTCGGCGACGTGCTCGACGGCCGCATCGCCCTCACCGACGCCCCGGCCTTCGGCGGAGTCCTCGAAACCATGGACGCCGTTGCCATCTGCATGGCCACCCCCAGCGAGATCTCACCGCGACTCGCCGACGTCCTGGGTCGAGTGAGGACCGCCGCGTCTCCCTCCTTCCCGTCATCGTCGGCCAGAGCCAGGGCAAACGCCGCGTCGCCGCCATCCTCTACGCCGAAAACGACGCCGAGCCCATCGACGTCAACGTCCTCGAAGTCATCACCGCCGTCGCCGGCAATACCCTCGACGCCCGCCAGACCGCCCAGCGCTTCCAAACCGCCGCCCCGGCCGGGAACCGCATGGCCATCGCCCCCGCCGCGCCCATGGCCGTCGCCGCCCCCGCTGCCCCGGGCCCGACTGGTCCAGGCTGCCTCGCGAAGAGCAGGAACTCCAGCCAAGGCCCAGCGCTTCGCCCGCGTCCGCGTCGCTGAAATGCGCCTCTATCAGGCTCAGGCTGTCCGCCAGGGCAGGGAAGACGGACGCCTCTATCTCGCCCTGCGTGGCGAAGTGGACCGCGGCCGCACTCAGTTCAAGCACGAGTTTCTGCGAAACCCCGTCCATGATCGATTACTTCCACATGGAGCTGGTCCGTACTCTTGCCAATGACGATGCTTCGCTGCTGGGGCCGGAATATCCGGGTCCTCTCGTCTAAAGTGAATCGCGCCGGCGGCTGGCTCTGGCGCGCCACTGCTCGCGCGCTCACCGCGAGCGCGCAGACAGACCCCGCCTCGCGCCTGAAAGCCGCCGTCGACGCCCTCGACAAAAGCATGCCCGGCGTGGCGCTCACTCAGCTCACGGGCTTGTCCGCCCGCCTGCCCCAGATCCCCGACTACATCGCCTTCTGGACCGCGCAGGCGCACATGCAGAACAAGAACTACGCCGCCGTCGCGCCCGCCCTCGAGCCCGTCTTCCGCCAGTCGCCCGCCTCCCCCTGGCCGGACGCGCCGCCATCCTCGCCGCCCCCCGCCCTCGTCGAGCAGAACTTCTTCGCGCCCGCCCTCCAGGCCCTCAGCCGCGTCCCCATGGATCAGCTCCCCATGCCCCAGGCCGCCCTGCTCTTCGCTCAGGCCTACTCCGGAGCCGGGGATTCCCGTCTCCGCCGCCGTTCAGGATCAGACTGGTCGATTTCGACTACCCCCTTACCGACCAGGCCCGGGACGCCGGAGCCGCCTTGCCCGGCCTCGAACGCGAACTCGGCGACCGCTACCCGCCCGCCATGCCGACGGCCCGCCTCCAGCGCGCCCAGAAGCTCATCGATGGCGGCCAGGCCGCCCGAGCCAAGACCGAACTCGACGAGATGATCCCCCTTTCTCGGCGGCCTCGAACGCGACCAGGCCCGCGTCCGCATCGGCGCTGCCGACTATCAGATGAAGCGCACCGAAACCGCTGCTTCCTATCTGCGCAGCCTCCGCGTCGACGACCCCGAAGCCGACGCCGAACGCCTCTACTACCTCGCCGCCTGCTACCGCCGCCTCGACCGCGATGCCGATATGCTCGCCACCGTCCAGGAGATCGGACCCAAGGCCCCTTCTTCTCCTCGCGCCTCAAGGCGCTCATCCTGGCCGCCAACAACTACCTGGTCGTCAACGACAACAGGAGAGTACACCCCTCTGTTCCAGGCCTGCGCCGAGCCTTCCCGAATTCCGAGGAAGGGCCCGGCTGCCATTGGAAGTACACCTGGCGGGCCTACCTCGAGCGGAAGCCCAATGCCGGCGAACTCCTCCGCCAGCACGTCACGCAGTACCCTTCCTCCGATAAGGCGGGCGCTGCCCTCTACTACCTGGGCCGCCTGGCCGAGTCGTCGTCTGACCTGCCGGCCGCCAAACGCTTCTATAACGAACTGCTCGGCCGCTTCCCGAATTACTACTACACCGCTCTCGCCCGCGAGAATCTCAAGCGTTCCCAGGTCGCCCTCGCCCCGGCTTCTCCCGACACCGAACGCTGGCTCGGCACCGTCAACTGGCCTGACCGCGTCCGCCAGGCCGACTTCACCCCCGATGAGGTCACCACCCGCCGCATCGAGCGCGCCCGCCTCCTGGCCCGCGCCGGCCTCGAACAGTGGGCTGAAGGCGAAATCCGCTTCGGGATCCGCACCGGCGGTAAACGCTTCCCCCTCGCCGTCGAACTCGCCGAAACCGCCCACCGCCGCGGAGCCCCCGACGTCGGGGCCTCCGCTACATCAAGAGCACCATCCCGGACTACCTCTGGCTCACTGCCGACGGCGCTCCCCAGAGCTTCTGGAAACTCGCCTTCCCGTTCCCTTACCGCGCCAAGATCGAACGATTCGCCAAACAGCGTTCGCTGAACCCCTTCCTGGTCGCCGCCCTCATCCGTCAGGAATCCGAGTTCAACCCCGCGGCCATCTCCGTCGTCAAGGCCATCGGCCTCATGCAGGTGATGCCTCCCACCGGCCGCGAACTTGGCCGCCGCGTCGGCCTCGGCGTCGTTCGGCCCAACTCCCTCAAGATCCCCGACATCAACCTGAACATCGGGACCTACTATCTCCAGCACCAGCTCGCCGCCCGCAACGGCAGCGTCGAGGACACCCTCGCCGGCTACAACGCCGGGCCGTCCCGCGTGCCCGTCTGGCGCACGTGGTGGGACTTCCGCGAACCCAGCGAGTTCGTCGAAACCATCCCCTTCACCCAGACCCGCGAGTACGTCCAGATCGTCATGCGCAACGCCGAGATGTACCGCCGCATCTACGCCAACGAGCCCTATACCGCCGAACCCGAGCCGCCCGAGACGCCGGCCACCATCACCTCCGCTCCACCCGCCCGCAAGACCGCCAAGGCGCCGGTCAAGGCGGCAGCCCGCAAGTCCACCCGCTCCACATCCAAAAAAGGGAAGCCGAGTGCCACTCGAACCAGTAACTGAGCGTTTCCGCGCCCACCGCGTCGAACACTTCACCGAAAGTGTCATCCGCGAAATGACCCGCCTTGCCCTGCGCCACTCCGCCGTCAACCTGGCCCAGGGTTTCCCCGATTTCCCCGCGCCGCCGGAGCTCAAGGAAGCCGCCACCCGCGCCATCGACGAGGACTTCAACCAGTACGCTGTCACCTGGGGCGCCAAACCCCTGCGCGACGCCATCGCCGCCAAATACCTCCGCCACTACGGCTTGGAACTGGATCCCGAGACCGAAATCACCGTCGTCTGCGGCTCCACCGAGGGCATGATCGCCTCGCTGCTCGCCACCACCAACCCCGACGACGAGATCGTCATCTTCGAGCCCTACTACGAAAACTACGGCCCCGACGCCGACCTGTGCTCCGCCAGACGCCGCTACGTCACCCTCCACGCGCCGGACTGGACCTTCGATCCCGACGACCTCCGCGCCGCCTTCAACTCCAGAACCAAGGCCATCATCGTCAATACCCCCAATAACCCCACCGGCAAGGTCTTCACGCGCGCCGAGTTGCAGCTCATCGCCGAACTCTGCCAGGAACACGACGCCCTCTGCATCACCGACGAGATCTACGAGCACATCCTCTACGACGGCGCCGTCCACGTCCCCATGCTGACCATGCCCGGCATGCGCGACCGCACCATCCTCGTCAACTCCATGTCCAAGACTTTCTCGGTGACCGGTTGGCGTGTCGGCTGGGTCCTCGCCGCCCCTCACCTCACCACCTCCATCCGTAAGGTCCATGACTTTCTGACAGTTGGCGCCGCCACCCCTCTTCAGCAGGCCGGCGCTTTTGCCTTGTCTTTACCGGACAAATATTTCATTGATCTATCAGTACATTATTCCGAGCGCCGCGACTATCTAATGGGCCTCCTCCGAGTCGCCGGATTGGCCCCCTATCGTCCTGCCGGCGCATACTATATCATGAGCGACATTAAATCTATCGGGTATTCGGATGATGTTCTCCTGAGCCGTCATCTTGTTGAAACAGTGGGGGTTGCATGTGTACCCGGAGGGTCATTTTTCAGCCGCCAGGCTCTCGGATCCCACTTAATTCGCTTCTGTTTCTGCAAAAAGTATGAGACGCTGGAAGAGGCGGGCCGTCGCCTACAACGTGCGTTCCGCGGTGCCGCCGACTAACTGACGCCCCGAAGCGTCAGACTAGTTGCAATGCATTCGATTGGCTGAAGGAGAAACGATGCTGCCGAATTTCCTCCTGCCGGAACAGGTAGTGCGTCAGAATGGGTCCGGTCCCACGATTGAGATCGGCGATTCCGCAGGCGATGTAATCAGCCTGACGCTGGGGATTCATCGAACAATAGAACAACAGAGCCTGGATCTCGCGGTGTCGGGATCCGTGGACGGTGAAAACTGGAGTGATAAGCCTCTGGCCGCTTTCCCGCAGAAATTTTACTGCGGTGTCTATAGCCTGATCGTTGATCTTTCTGACCGCCCGGACGTGCGTTATCTGCGCGTCGATTGGAAAGTAAGCCGCTGGGGCCGCGGAGAACCCACGCCCTTATTCGGAATGTATGTGTTCGCCGAGGCCGTTGGCCAAGGGGTCCTCGGTGCCGCCCGCTAGAATTCTATAGTCGGTTGATCAGGCTCGCCACATAGCCTCCACCGAAGCCGTTATCGATATTCACGACGCTCACGTTGCTGGCACAGCTATTCAGCATCCCCAGCAATGCCGCCAGTCCATGAAAGCTGGCGCCGTAACCCACGCTGGTCGGCACCGCGATGACTGGACAACTCACCAGGCCGCCCACAGCGCTAGGCAGCGCACCCTCCATCCCTGCGCAGACGACAACCACTCGGGCCTTCGTGAATCTGTCCAGGTTCCCGAATAAGCGGTGAATCCCGGCAACGCCCACGTCGTGGATCTGATCCACTTCGTTGCCCATCACTTCCGCCGTGATCACGGCTTCCTGCGCCACCGGCAGATCCGTCGTACCTGCGCTGATCACCGCCATCCGGCCCTTCCCGTGCATCGTCCGGTCCCGCCACACCCGCAAGGCGCCGCAGGCCGGGAAATACTCCGCCTCCGGATACATGGCCTTCATCCGACCGGCCGCTTCTTCCGACGTCCGCGTCACCAGCACGTTCGAAGCCCGCTCCAACAGCCGCTCCGCAATGCCCAGGATCTGCTCCGTGGTCTTGCCCTTACCGAAGATCACCTCCGGCATCCCCACGCGGATGGCCCGGTGATGATCCACCGTCGCGTAGCCCAGATTCTCAAACGGCATGTGCTTCAGCCGCTCAATCGCCGCGTCGATCTCAACCGCGCCCGAACGCACCTGTTCCAACAGTGACTTGAGGTGATCCTGATCCATTTCGGTGTTTGCGCCTCTCTAGAAATCCAGCGTCATCCCCGGCTTGATATTGTTCTTCGCGGCCACGCCGGCAGCCACTTCCAGTACATAAGCGGCGTTGAAGCCTCCGCCGTAAGACATGCACTTCTCCTGCGGGCCCGGACACGGCGGAACCTTGTGCACCAGTTGCACCACCGTGTGCTGCCGGTCCATCCAGATCATGTCCAGCGGCACCTTCACCTCGTACATCCAGTAGGGATACTTGCCCTCTTTCTGGTGCACGAACAGCATCCCTTCGTCCTCCGGCAGAGCGTCCCGGAACTTCATGCCGCGCATCACATCCGGCGGCTGAATCGCCAGCTCCGCCCGGATCTTCGTGCCGTTCGGGAAGGTCACCATCCGCGTGTTGTAACCCACGGCCGAGGTCTTGTCCCCGCCGCCGCATCCGGCCGCCGCCAGGCATACCGCCGCCACCATCGGCCACATCGTGCGGAAGCGTCTTACATGCATCGATTAAAATGGTAGCTGGATTGCCAGCCGGAATGCAGCAAGCGACCTCTACTTCGAAGCCCCCAGCCCTCTGGCGCCGGCTTGTCCTGACGCTCGACATGATCAAGTTCGAGCACTCGATCTTCGCCTTGCCTTTCGCTCTCACCGGAGCCCTGCTCGGCTGGCGCTCCATCGGCTACCCCCTGGCAGGCATGGCCGCCAAACTCGCCTGGATCGTCGTCGCCATGGTCGGAGCCCGCTCCGCCGCCATGGCCTTCAACCGCGTCCTCGACGCCGACATCGACGCCCGCAACCCACGCACCAAGGCCCGCCACATCCCCGCCGGGCTCCTCAGCCGCACCTTCGCCTGGGGCTTCATCGCCGCCACCTCCGCCGTCTTCCTCCTCGCCGCCGGCATGTTGAACCCCCTCTGCTTCCGCCTCGCCCCGGTAGCGCTCGCCGTCGTCTTCTTCTACTCCTGGACCAAACGCTTCACTCCTCTCTCTCACATCGTCCTGGGTTTCGCCCTCGGCATCGCGCCCGCCGCCGCCTGGATCGCCATGACCGGCGCCCTCGACCTCCGCATCCTCTGGCTCACCGCCGCCGTCACCCTTTGGACCGCCGGCTTCGACATCATCTACTCCTGCCAGGACTACGACTTCGACCAGCGCGAGGGCCTCTTCAGCCTGCCCGCGAAACTCGGCGTCGCCAAAGCCCTCATCGCCGCCCGCTTCTTCCACATCGCCATGATCGGCTGCCTGGTCGTGCTGGCCCTCTCTCTTTCGATTGGAATCTCGGCCTGGCTCGGCATCGGGGTTGTGGCCGCCCTCCTCCTCTACGAACACTCCCTGGTCCACGCCAACGACTTCTCCCGCGTCGACGCCGCCTTCTTCACCGTGAACGGCTGGGTCGGCATGTTATTCTTTGGTTTCTGGGCCTTTGACATCCTCTCCGCCATGCCCGGACTGCATCTCCTGGGAAACTGACACACCTATGCTGCCTGATTTCTCTCAGCCCTCTTTCGACGACCTCGGCCTCCTCCCCATCTACGACAAGGTCAAAGCCGGCGAACGCCTCAGCTACGAAGACGGGCTCACCCTCTTCCGCTCGCCCGATCTCCTGGCCATTGGCCACATGGCCAACATCGTCCGCGAGCGCCTGCACGGCAACGTGACGTACTTCAACGTCAACCGCCACATCAATCCGACTGACGTCTGCGTCGCAAGCTGTAAGCTCTGCGCCTTCGGCAAAAAGGCCAAGGACCCGAACGCCTACACCATGTCGCTCGAAGACAGGTCTGGGCGCGTGCCGGACACGGCGTCAGCGAAGCCGTCACCGAGTTCCATATCGTCGGCGGACTCCACCCCGAACTCACCGTCGACTGGTTCTGCGAGATGCTGCGCGGCCTCAAGGAGCGCTATCCCGCAAGTCCACCTCAAGGCCTTCACCATGGTGGAGATCGCCTACTTCCACAAGCGCTTCAAGATCCCCATCGAAGAGGTCCTGCGCCGCTTCAAGGAAGCCGGCATGGATTCCATGCCGGGCGGCGGAGCCGAAATCTTCTGTGAGCGTGTCCGCCGCATCATCTGCGATCACAAGATCGACGGCGGCGAATGGCTCGAAATCGCCCGCCTCGCCCATAAGATGGGCGTCAAGAGCAATTGCACCATGCTCTACGGCCACATCGAAACCGAGGAGGATCGTGTCGATCACCTGGTCCGCTTGCGCGCCTCCAGGACGACACCAGCGGCTTCGTCACCTTCATTCCTCTGGCCTTCCATCCCGACAACACGCCGCTCGAGCACATCTCCAAAACCTCCGGCTTCGACGACCTCAAGAACATTGCCGTCGCCCGCCTGATGCTCGACAACATCCCGCACATCAAGGCCTACTGGGTGATGATGACGCCCAAGATCGCTCAAATTGCCCAGCGCTTCGGAGCCGACGACATCGACGGCACCGTCGTCGAGGAGAAGATCTATCACGACGCCGGCGCCGACACCAGCCAGGGCCTGCGCCGCAATGAACTGCTGCGCCTCATCCGCGCCGCCGGCCGCGAACCCGTCGAACGCGACACCGCCTACAACCGCGTCCAGCGCACCGAGAGCACCTTCGCGATCCTCGTCTAGGTTCACGTGGCAGGGGAGCCTCATCAGCGCCCCTGCCTCGCCTCCTCCGCCCTGCTTCCAAACGGCAACCGGATCCGCAGCACCCGCTCCCGATGCCGCTCCTCGGTCAGATTCCTCGACCGCGCCCGCAGCAGGTCCTCCAGCGAGATCATCCCGGCCAGCCGGCCGCCCTCCGCCCGGTCGACTACCGGCATGCGCGTGAAACCGCTCTCCGCCATCCGGTAAACCGCGACCCGCAGCGGCTCATCCGTATAAGCCACGGCCGGATTCCGCCGCGCCAACTGGCCCGCGGTCAGTGCCCCTTTCCCGTCTCCATCCGCCAGCCACAGCCTCACATCTTTCCGCGTAATCACACCCTGCAGCCGTTTCTGCTCATCCACCACCGGGAACAGATGCTGCCCCCTCGGCGAGTGATCCGGCCGGAACCAGCCCGCGATCTGCGCCAGCGTCTCGCCCTCGGGGAACGCCACCAGGTTCGTCCGCATCACCTCGCGCACAAACTGGATCTCCAGCGGATCCACCTCATACTCCCGGCTCAGGTGGAACCCGCGCCGGCTCACCTTCTCAGTCAGGATCGAGCGCTTCATCAGAAGCACGGTCACCGCATAGGCGATCACATTGGCCGCCAGCAGCGGCAGCAGCGCGCTGAAATCGTGCGTCAGCTCCAGCGCAAAGACGATGCCAGTGAAGGGTGACCGCATTGTGCCGCCCAGAATCGCGCCCATGCTCACCAGCGGCCAGAACCCGGCGCCCACCGCCGGCAGGAACATCGCCTCCACCCCACCCAGCGCTCCGCCCATCATCAGCAAAGGAGCCAGCACGCCGCCCGACGTCCCGGACCCCAACGACACCGCCCAGATCAGCGACTTCACCACCAGAATCCCGACGATCGTGGCCTTTGGCACATCGCCCTGCACCAGTGCCCCAATCGTCTCGTACCCTACGCCCAAAGCCTGCGGGAACACGAGCCCGCCCAGACCCACCACCAGGCCGCCAATGGCCGGCCACCACATCCAGTGAATCGGCAGCTTCTGGAACGAGTCCTCGGCCGCGTAAACAGCCCTGGTCAAAGCCGCCGACAGCAACCCGGCCAGCAGCCCCGCCACCACACAGCCCGCCAGGCCCGCCGGCCCGATAAACACCGGATGCGCCGGCGTGTGGAACAGCGGACCCAGCCCCATCAGATACCGCCGCGCCGCGCCCGCCGTGGCGCTGGCCAAAGCCACGGGAATCAAGCTTCGCGGCTTCCACTCAAACAGCAGCAACTCCACCGCCAGCAGCACCGCCGACAACGGAGCCGCAAACGTCGCCGACATGCCCGCCGCCGCGCCCGCCACCAGCAGCGTCTTCCTCTCGGCGCTGCTCAGGTGGAACAACTGCGCGATCATCGACCCGAACGCGCCGCCCGTCATGATAATCGGACCCTCGGCGCCGAACGGCCCGCCCGACCCGATCGAAATCGCCGACGACAGCGGCTTCAGGACCGCCAGCCGGGGCTGCACCTTGCTGCCGTTCAACAGAATCGACTCGATCGCCTCCGGGATCCCGTGCCCGCGAATCCGCTCCGACCCGTACCGCGCCATCAGCCCGATCACCAGCGCGCCCGCCACCGGCACCAGCACCGCCCATATGCCCAGATGATGGCCGACCGGCGACACCATCTCAGTCGACCAGCGCTGGAAGTAAAACAGGTTCGTGCACAGCCCGATCAGCTTCAGCAGCAGCAGCGCCACCACCGAACTCACCAGCCCGATCACCACCGCCAGCGCCGCGATCGGAACCAGCCGCCCCGACGCCGTGAAATCGCCCAATTCCTCGACGCCCTGGCTCATGCCAGCCCGCCCTGCGAGGTCCGCCGGATGATGGCCCGCAACGCCTTCAAAAGTTGTGGAGCCGTCTCTTCCAGCTCTTCCCGATGAGTCAGCGAAAGCCGCTCCAGCACCTCTTCCCCGTGCCGCGTCAATTTGACCAGCACCTGCCGCCCATCGGCCTTGGCCGCCGCCCGTTCCACCAGGCCGCAACGCTCCATGCGATCCACCAGCCCCACGGCGCTCTGATGCCGCAGAAACAGCCGTTCCGCCACCGCCCCGATAGTAGGCTCCAGCCCGTGCGGCAGCCCCTTCAAAGCCAGCAGCGCCTGATGGTGTTGAGGCTCCAGGCCCTCCGCCTTGGCCACCGCCTCACTGAACTGCAGGAATCGCCGGATCTGATACCGGAACTCCGCCAACTCCTGATACTCCACCGCCGAAAGCGGCTTGCGGGATGCACTGATCATGCTTATATCGTACTACGATAATATCGCAGTGCGACATAAACCCAGCGGGAACGCGTGCCAACCCACAACGAACGCCGACCGTAAGGGAGGCGTCCCCCCTGCGAACCGCGAATGGAAAGGAGCGGGCCACGGATCCAGCCCACTCCCGAAGCGCCAGCCTCCTACTCCAACGCCCGGAACCACAAATTCCGGAACTTCATCGTCGTATCCGGAGCCCCCGGGAACCCCGAATGATCCTGCAGCATCAACGGAGCCGCCTCACACATCCCAGGCCGGAACCTCAGCTCACTCCGCTCCTGCACCAGAACCCCATTCAGGTGCACCGTCACATACCCCGGTTCCACCTGCTGCTTCCGCTCATTGCACCTCGGCAGCCGCAGCACGATGTCGTAGCTCGACCACTCCCCCGGCTTCCGCGACGCATTCACCAGCGGCGGATACTGGTCGTACACCGCGCCCACCACTCCCGTCGCATACGTCGGATTCTGATACCCGTCCAGCACCTGCAGCTCCGTCAACGACTGCAGATACACGCCGCTGTTCCCCTTCAACTGCCCCTTCTGGTCCGGCATCGACGGGATCTGGAACTCCAGGTGGATCTGCGCGCTGCCGATCTTCGCCGCCGTATACGCATCGCCCGAGCCCGTCCGGCAGTGCATCTCACCCTTCACTGCCTTGCAGCCCGAAGGTGTCCCGTCCTTCTTCACCCAGCCCGTCATGTCCTTGCCGTTGAACAACACCACCGCGTCCGACGCCGGAGCCGAACCCACCCCAGGACTCACCACCCGCGGCTGCACGTCCTCCACCTTCGGACCATCGGCCAGCTTCGCAGGAATCGCCGTCGTCACCGCGCCCGTAGCCGCCCACTCCGCCCCGCGCACAAACGTCGTTACGAATGTCGGCGTCTTCACCGCCGGACCATCATGCCCCAGCGCCGTACCGAACACCCGGCCCTTGCCATACTCCAGCGTCCACAGCATCGGCTGATTCAGCCCATCGCCCGGCTTCGGCTGCTTGTCGTTCGCGTTGTACAGCTTGTGCTCGTCCCAGGCCGTCGCCAGCACGTGATACGTACCCGTCGGCTGCCAGCGCAGATTCGCATACAGCTCATCATTCGGCTGCCGCAGCTTCTTCGCCAGGCCCTTCGTAATCGGATGGGTCGCATCCGTGAGGTCCACCGTGAAATCGTGAGCCGCCGAATGGTGCCCGTTGTTCGGACGCCAGTTGCCGCCCGACATCTTCTCGTACTCCGTCCACCCGTCAAACGCGGCCGTGGAGAAGTGGTACATCACCAGACCCTTACCCTCGCGCACATAGTTCAGCAGCGCGGTCTGCGCCCGGTCGCCCCACCACAGGTCTTTATTCCGGCCGTCGTAGAAGTTCAGCACCACCAGGTCGTAGCCCGCCAGCGTCTCCTCCCCGGCGCCCTTAAACTCTTCCGTGATCCGTACATCGAAGCGGCCTGTCTCCGTCAACGCCTTGGCCAGCAGCGGCGACACCGTCTTCCAGTCATGACCGCCCACGGCGCCGCCCGTTATCAGCAGCGTCTTGATCTTCGGTGGACCCGCCGGAGCCTGCGCCAGCACCGCCTGCGCCAGAATCAGAAGGAGAGCAAACCATCTCATAGTCCGGATACCTCGGTCACATTCTATCCGCTCGCGCGCCCATTGTTATACTCGCCCAATGACCCTTCGGCTCCTTCTCCTCCTGCCCTTCTGCCTGGCCGCCCTCGCCGCCGAGCCCGATTGGCCGAAGATCCAGGCCGAAACCCTCAAACACTTCCAGGCCCTCATCCGCATGGACACCAGCGACCCGCCCGGCAACGAAACCCCGGCCGCCAACTACGTCCGCCAGTTGCTCGAGGCCGAAGGCATCCCCGTCAAGTCCTTCACCAAGGTCCCCAACCGCCCCAACCTCGTCGCCCGCCTGAAAGGCAACGGTTCCAAGCGCCCCATCCTGATCGTCGGCCACACCGACGTCGTCAACATCGATCCCACCAAGTGGAAGGATCACGGCCCCTTCTCAGCCGACCGCGCCGGCGGCTACATCTACGGCCGCGGCACCGTCGACGACAAAGACAACCTCGTCGCCTGCCTCATGACCATGCTCACCCTGAAGCGCCTCGGCGTCACCCTCGATCGCGACGTCATCTTCCTCGCCGAAGCCGCCGAAGAGGGCAACTCCTCCATCGGAGCCGGCTTCATCGCCGACGAGCATTGGGACGAAATCGACGCCGAATTCTGCCTCGCCGAAGGCGGCGGAGCCATGCGCCGCGCCGGCAAGCTCATCTCCGTCAACATCATGACCTCCGAGAAGATCCCGGCCCGCGCCGTCCTCAAGACCAGCGGCACCGCCGGACACGGCTCCGTCCCGCGCGTCGACAACGCCATCGCCCGCCTCTCCAGTGCCGTCGAGAAGGCCGCCAACTGGCAGCCGCCGATGAAGTTGAACGACACCACCCGCACCTACTTCGAGCGCCTCGCCACCGTCAGCACACCCGAACAGGCCGCCCGCTACAACGGCCTCGCCAACCCCGATCGCTCCGCCGCCATCCAGAACTACCTGCGCGCCAACGAACCCGCGCACGACTCCATGCTGCGGACCTCCATCTCCCCCACCATCTTCCACGCCGGCTACCGCAACAATGTGATCCCAGCCGCCGCCGAAGCCACTCTCGACATCCGGGCCCTGCCCGGTGAAGACCTCGACGCCTTCTTCGCCGAACTCAAACGCAAAATCGGCGACGACCAGGTGGAAGTCCAGCGCCAGCCCCTCGGCCGCCCGCCGTCCCCCGTCTCCCGTCTCGACACCGAAATGTTCAAGACCCTCGAAGCCATGCAGCGCAAGCACTATCCCGGAGCCGTGACGCTCCCCGGCATGCTCACCGGAGCCACGGACATGTCCTACTTCCGGGCCAAGGGCATGCAGTGCTACGGCGTGGGCCCCCTCACCGACGCCGAGGACGTCGAGAAAGGCTACGGCGCCCACTCCGACCAGGAACGCATCCTCGAAGACGAACTCTACCGCTTCCTCCGCTTCCAGTACGACGCGGTGGTAGCCATGTCCGCCCACAAATGATCCGCGATGAAGTTCGGCCGCAGTGAGGACGCCGCCCCAGTGGGGACGTTCCGCCATGGCCCAAAACGCCGGAAGTCCGCAAGTTCACACTGAACCCCAGGTGGCCATGGCCGGAACGTCCCCCAACCCACGGACCCCCAGGTGAAACAATAACCCTGGAATGTGGAAACCCGTCGTAGCCTTCCTGCTGTCTGCACCCCTCATGCCCGCGGCCGACACCCAAGCCCGGAAGCGCGTCCAGCAGGTGACGAGCACCCCCGGCTTCGTAGCCCTCTGGGACTTCGTTGAAAAAGATGCCGAAGGCCGCTTCAAAGCCCACCAACCGCCTGGTGCGACCGCAGACTTCCACCTCGACGCCATCAACTACGTCCACGACTACTGGCATCAGGGCCGCCCGGCCACCTACGCCGACTTCCCGTTACTAGGCCGCGGCCCCTTCGGCCAGGCGATCCAGATCCGTCAGGAAACCGACCCCGACTTCCGCCCCTGCCTGATCCTCCCGAGAGACCGCCTCCACGACACGGCCCTGGACGTGAAGGGCCCGAACCGCTCCGTTTCGATGCTCGTCTGGTTGATCCGTGAAAGCGGCGCCCATGCGTTAGCGGGCATCTGGCACGAAGGAACCGATCTCGGCAACGGAGCCGCCCGCGTCGAGCGCGGCAAGCGCCAGTACGCCCTCTTCGCCGGACTCGCCGCCAACGCCGGAGCCCCCGCCGTCCACGTCTCCGAGAACGGCCGCAACTCCTTCAACGACCGCTACGCCCGCAACCTGGCCGTCACCCCGGAGATCATGCCCGCCGTCCCCTCAGACGCACCGGCCCAAGTCCTCGACCAGTCCTGGCAGCTAGCCGGCTTCACCTTCGACAATCGGAGAAACGAGGTGACGGCCTACCTGAACGGCAAGGCGACAGAATACTGGATCGACAACCCGCAGAAGCACCCCTTCTTCCAATGGCCGGCCAAGGGCTGGCAACAGGCGCAACTGCACCGGCAGCCCGGCCAGCAGGAAGGCGAGGACCCGTCATACCCCGCGGACCAGTATTACGAACCTCCCGAGACCAAACCCCTGCGCCGTGAAGTCGAAAAATCCGAGCCCACCCTCCGTCAGGAACTCCAGACCTTCCGCTACACCAAGGTCCGCGTCACGTTGCGGCGGGAAGGGAAAGACCCCTGGCGGATAGTCCAAAGGGAACTAGTAGCCCTGAAGGCGAACCCCTTCTGGTTCGGCCAGGACCTCTACAACCCAAGGACGAAGGAGGAAGGCGGACCCTTTACAATAGGCCGCGTGATCCACACGTCAAAGAGCGTAGGCTTCACCGGCTACATAGGAGGCGTCGCCATCTTCAACCGCCCCCTGACACCACAGCAAATGCAGCGTCTGGCAGCGATCGCCAAGCCGGGCCCAATCGCGGCCATGTGGTAGGTGGGCATTCGCCAATACTGTGTAGCAAACTGGTGGAATGAGTGTCGCTCGCGAAACTGTACTGCAATCTTCGCGCCTCAATCCCTCCGAATCAGGCAAGGACCAGCCAGACCCGGTAACTCAGGCTTTCCTCGAACTCGCCGAGCGCTTCCGCGACTCAAATGCCCCGGACGAAGTAGCCCGCCTCGGCGGCCAGCTAGGACGACTCCTCTTCCATGACTAGACCCCCTGGAGGCGTGAGCCTCTCGGTTTTTGCCCGGCTATCCAAGAACCAGCTGAATCAAGCTGTCCTAATCGCCTGCCTCCTCCTCGCACCCGTCTATGGCTGCGAGTGCCAGGCTCCACCTGTACCGGAAGCAGTACGCCAGTCAACGGCGGTCTTCCTAGGCAAGGTGATTGAGAACCAGGAACTCGCTCCCTCCAAATCCGGTCGTCGCCGCTATCAGCTTCGATTCTCAGTCTCGAGAATCTGGAAGGGCCCGAAAACGAAGGAACTGATGGTCTACGACCAAACCCCGGCAGGCGACTGCGGCGGCTGGGGCTTCAGCTTAGGCAAGGAATATGTTGTGTTCGCTCGGAACTACGAAGTCACGAACCAGGTCACGGTCCGAGTCGAGGGCCGCAATGTCGAGTGGCCTGACCCCTGGAAGGGCGCGCTTCCCATCGGCAGACAGATCCTGATCAGCGAACAGTGCACGAGGACCGCTCAATTCGGAACCGCAGCCGCCGCCGAGGCAATTCAACTCCTGGGCGAATCGCGTCAACCAGTTCCCAAATGGCAGAGTCTGAATGGCCGCTAATGGTATAGCCTACGGATATGTTCGGAAGGAATCCCGGTCTGACCGCGATCTTAAGGTGCCCGCCGAAGCAGGGGCTGATCCCAACGCGAGAGAGGTGCTCCGCGCATGGGTCGCCAACGGAGGGTTATTGTGTGCTCTCCGTCCAGAGACATGGGACGACGCGTCCAATTCGGGAATCGCATTGGCGGATGTGGCTAGGCACGTTGCGAACGCGGTCCAGGAACTCAACGGTGCACCAGCGGCGGCAACTCTGGCTAAGATTCAGCGCCTATTCAACGCCGAACTGGGTGAACCTACCGACACACCCACTGGGCACTTCGCAGACTAGTCGAAATCCAGCCCGATTCCAGTAAGCGGATTCGTAGTTCTTTCGGCAGCCTGGTACCTGGATTGTTGATTCGGCGTGCTTCTTCTCCTACAACCCCACCCACATCGCCTCCACCTAACACTCCACCCAAAGCCCCCATGCCCACCAAACCATCCCCCACAACCGCACATCCCCGGTCCGAAAGCTGACAGCTGATAGCTGATAGCTGAAAGCTAGGCTCCGAAAGCCGATACCCAACGCCGCCGCGCTACAACTGCGCCCGCACCGCCTGCAACTCCGCCTCAAACTGCGCCATCAACCCCTCTTCCAGATCCACCAGCCCGATCCGCTGCAGCGCCTCCGCCGACGGTTCCGCCAACTCCTCATCCGTATCCGTAATCCCGTGCTTCGCTTCATTCGCCAGCGAATTCGCCGTCTGCACCACGGCACTCAGCGTCAACGGCCCATGTCCGCCAACCGTCGGATCAATCTCCGACCGGTGGTGGTACAACACCGCCTTCTGGATCAGCACCGGCAGATTCCAGCGCGTCAACGCCGCGGACGATAGCTCCGAGTGCGTCACCTCCAGCAACTGGTGCTCGCAAATCTCCAACGGCTGGCCCGACGCCCGGTGCTCCGCCTGGATCTGCGCAAACTCCTGCGGCAGCGCGATCGCAATCATCATCCGCCCCAGATCATGCAGCAGGCCCGCCACAAACGCGCCTTCCGGGAAGTCCACTTTCGTCTTCTGCACCAGCAGGTCCGACAGGATCGCCACCGAAACCGAGTGATCGTTGAACCGCGCCGTCGACCAACCCGGCGGCGTCGCCACCTTGGCCCACATCCGCGAGACCGACAACCCCAGCAGGTAGTTCCGCAATTTGTTGATGCCCAGAATCGAGACCGCCGCCCGCACGCTGCTGATCGTGCCGCGCCGCCCGTACAACGCCGAATTCACCAGGCGCAGGATATTCCCCGTCAATACGGTATCCCGCTCGATCACATCCGCCAGTCGCGCAAACGATACGTCGTCGTCCGCCAGGCTCGCAATCAGATGATTGAGTACAGGCGAGAACGGCGGCAGCTTGTCCAGGCTGCGCATTGCCAGGTCGCGATAGGACACGCGGTGCATGATACTCGGGCTCACGTTATCTCTATCGGCGGCGGATGTCGAGACATGCAGGGCAAAAATGTGAAATTAATCTGATTCTCCCCATCCGCCGGCCACGACTTCTACCTAGAACTTCCTGCCCATCCCGGGCCCTAATGTAAAACGGATGACTAACCAGCTACGATAGTTTTGAGTGCTTCCAGAATCCGGACCCGCCATCGAAGTCACAGACTTGCGTAAGATTTACGGCGAGAAAGCCGCCGTCGACGGACTCACCCTCCGCGTCGAGCGCGGCTGCTTCTTCGGTTTCCTCGGGCCCAATGGCGCCGGCAAAACCACCACCATCCGCATGCTCATGGGCCTCGCGCCCGCCACCTCCGGCACCATCCAGATCCTCGGTCACGACATGCCCGGCGACGCCGTCGCCATCAAAAGCAAAATCGGACTCGTGCCCGACGACACGCTCCTCTTCGATCACCTCACCGGCGGCGAGTTCATCGAATTTGTAGGACGCATGTATGGCCTCGGCCGCGACCTCGCCCATCAGCGCACCTCCGAACTCCTCGAACTCTTCGAACTCCACGGCGCCGGCCGCAAACTCATCGGCGAATACTCCAAGGGCATGAAGAAGCGCGTCGCCATGGCCGCCGCCCTCATCCACCGCCCCCAGCTCTACCTCCTCGACGAGCCCTTCGAAGGCGTCGACGCCGTCGGAGCCCGCCTCATGAAGGAGATCCTCCTCGATCAGGTCCGCCAGGGCGCCACCATCTTCCTCACCTCTCACGTTCTCGAAGTCGTCGAACGCCTCTGTGATCGGGTCGCCATCATCAACCAGGGCCGCATCGCCGTCGACGGACCCCTCTCCGAACTCCGCGCCGGCGCCGTTGCCTCCGACCCCGACCGCCCCGGTGCCCCCGAAACATTAGAGGATATTTTTGTTCGGGTCGTCGGTGGACCGGCCCGCGCCTCCGAATCGCTCGACTGGCTCTGAAACGCCGATGAACTTCCTCAACGACCAGGTCCGCGCCATCCTCTGGGCCCAGTTCAAGGGGATCTACAACAAGTTCTCCGGCGGCGGCTCCGGCTCCGGACGAGCCATCTATTGGATCTCCTCCGTCGTCTGGTACGGCGGCGTCTGTTCCTCGCCTTTCTGGCCGCCACCGGCATCCCCGAGATCACCACCACCAGTACCCTGGCCACCGTCCTCGGCACTGGACTCCTGGTCGCCACCCTCTACTGGCAGTTCGTCCCCGTCATGCTGGCCACCACCGGCGTCTCGCTCGATCTGCGCCGCCTCATCGTCTACCCCATCCAGCCCTCCAAGCTGTTTGTCATCGAAGTCCTGCTGCGGGTCACCACGGGTGTCGAGGTCCTGCTCATCATCGCCGGTTCCGCCGTCGGACTCGCGCGCAGCCCCATCGTCCCCTGGTGGGGTGCTCTGGTCCTCGTCCCCTTCTGCGCCTTCAATCTCCTGCTCTCAGCCGGCGTGCGCGACCTGCTCACCCGCCTGCTGGCCCGCCGCGGCGTGCGCGAAGTGGTCGTCTTCGGCTTCGTGCTGCTCAGCGCCCTGCCCCAGTTGATCGTCACCTTCTTCCCGCCCGAAAAATGGAAGGGCCTCTACCAGCAATACGGCAGCCGCGTCCCCGATCTGCCCTGGCCCTGGCGCGTCACCGCCCAGTTGTCCGCCGGCGGACTCGCGCCGCTCCCCCTGCTCGCCCTCATCGCCTGGGTCGCTCTAGCAGCCTGGTTCGGCTATTCGCAATTCCAGCGTGGCCTGCGTTGGGATGCCTCCACGGTCATCGCAAAGGAGCGCTCCACCTCCTCCGCCCGCGTCCTCTCCCTCGCCGAGGCCTTCTATCAGTTGCCCGGCCGCCTCCTGCCCGACCCCCTGGGCATCCTGGTGGAAAAGGAGATCCGCTCCCTCGTCCGGGCCCCGCGCTTCCGCCTCGTCTTCTTCATGGGGTTCAGTTTCGGCCTGGTCATCTGGCTACCCATGATCCTGGGCCGCAACGGCACGCGCGGCGTCTTCGGAGAAAACATCCTGGTCTGGGTCAGTCTCTACGCCGCTCTGCTGTTGGGCGAAGTGCTCTTCTGGAACTGTTTCGGTTTCGACCGCACCGCCACGCAGGCTTACTACGTGATGCCGGTGACCCTCAGCACCGTACTGATCGCCAAGAACATCACGGCCGTCTTCTTCCTCCTCCTCGAGGTGACCATCGTCACCTGCGTCGTGCTTCTCCTGCGCCTGAAATTCCCCCTCTACAAGGTGCCGGAAGCCTATGCGGTGACGTTGTTGCTGTGTGTCTTCCTGCTGGCGATGGGCAACCTGGCGTCCACCCATTTCCCGCGTCCGGTGGATGCGTCACAATCCTGGCGCCGCTCCTCCAGCGGCAAAGTGCAAGGCCTGTTGCTTCTCTTCTATCCGATTCTGGCGATCCCGGTAGCGCTGTCCTATCTGGCCCGCTATGCCTTCGACTCCCACCTGGCTTTCTACATTGTGCTGAGTAGCGCCTTCCTCGTAGCCGGCATCACCTACTGGGTGTCCCTTGACGCCTCCGTGGAAGCCGCCGATAAAAGAAGAGAGGCGATCTTAGCCGCGTTGTCCAGCGGTGACGGACCCATCTCCTGAAGCCATGCCACCGGCCCTGGAACAAAACACAATGCCCGCCACCACCCCCGGCCGAGCGGCCCCCCGAACAGGCATGCCGGAATCCCAAACCAGTGGGGCGGAACCCCAAACTAGTGAGGCAAACCCCAAAACTGGTGGGGCAGTCCCCCAAACTAGTGAGGCAAACCCCAAAACTGGTGGGGCAGAACCCCAAACTGGTGGGGCCGACCCCCAGGTCTGCGCAGGGTCCCCCGACCCCGCCCGCCTCCCCCAGCCCCAGTCCCGGAGCTTAGGCGACGGGCTAAAGAACGCCCGCCCGTCCACCCGACTCGAACCCCAACCCGCGAGCCCCTCCCTCAGGACGGCGGACCCCCCGGTCCGCGCGGGGTCCCCCGACCCCGCCCTCCTCCCCCAGTCCCGGAGCTTAGGCGACGGGCTAGCCCGCCTCCCCCTATTCCTAGCCGCCATCCTCCTCCTGGCCCTCCCCCTCCCAGCCGCCTGGAACGAAACCAAATCCGGCCCCTACCTCGTCTACTCCGACGCCGGCGACGACCGCGCGAGAGCCGCTCTCTACCACCTCGAACAATTCCGCTTCATCTTCGGAGAAGCCGTCGGCCGCAAGGAACTCACCTCCGTCTGGCCCATCACGGTCATCGTCTCAAAGCCCTCGAAGAACCCCATCCCCCCGCGCATCGGCTTCACCCGCGACGGCTGGCTCGTCACCTGGCCCGCCGGCAGCACTCCCCCCGTCGCCTGGTTCCGCCAACTCGCCGTCATGTTCATCGAGGACAACCTCACCGGCCGCATCCCCGACGAGTACGAAGCCGCCATGGCCGACCTCTTCTCCACCATGGAACTGAAGGGTGGCAAAGTCGTCCTCGGAGCACCGCCCCCGAGGACGCCCGCACCAAAACCTGGGCGCTCCTCCAATACCTGCTCACCAACCCCGAATACGCGGTCCGCACCAAGGTCCTTCTCTCCAACCTCGCCAACGGAGCCGAACCCGACGCCGCCTTCCGCAACGCCTTCGGCAAGCCCAAGTCCGCCATCGATGCCGAGGTCGAAAAAGTACCGCCAGGCCGGCAACTTCCTCACCGTCACCCTGCCCGGCCGCCCCCTCGATCAGGACCGCGCCTTCACCATCGTCCCCCATGCTGCCCTCCCGCCTGCGCGTCCTGCCCGGCGACGAACTCATGGCCCAGCAGGCGCCGCCCGACAAGGTCCGCATCGCCTATCAGAACGCCCAGAACGAGCGCCCCGGCCCGTTAGGCTTCGAAGGCCTGGGGCTCGCCCTGTTGGCCGAAAAACAACCCGAGGACGCAAAGAAGGCTCTCCACCAGATGGCCCTCGACACCGAAAACGCCGGAGCCCGCGGCCTCTACGAACTCGGCCTGCTCGAGAAAGACCGCAAGCTCCTGGAACGCGCCGCCACCCGCAACCCGCGTTGGGCCGAACCCTATGCCCAACTCGCCGCCATGGAGCCCGGCCCCATCCGCAAAGCGGCTCTCTACAAGAAGGCGACGGAACTGGCGCCGCGCAATCCCAACTACTGGATCGAACTGGCCAAGGCCCAATTCGACGGCAAGAAGTACGACGACGCCGAAAAGGCCTGGCGCGCAGCCGAGCGCGTAGCCCCCAACGAAAAGGAACGCGCCGTCATCACCGCCGCCCGCGAACAATTCGAGCAGAACCGCTACGACCTCCAGGCCGCCGAAAAAGCCCGTCTCAAGAAGGAAGAGCAGGAAGAACTCGAGCGCGTGAAAAACGAGAGCCTCGCCAGCATCCGGGCCGCCGAAGCAGCCGCCAATTCCAAAGGCGGCGGCAACGGCAATAGGAAAGTGGAGCAGTGGTGGGACGGCCCGCCCGCCGTGGCCTTCACCGGCACGCTCGACGCAGTCACCTGCCGCCCCGGTGGCAAGGCCACCCTGTCAGCCCGCGGCGCCGACGGCAAGCCCGTCTCGTTCATCATCAACGACCCCGGCAAAATCGCCGTCTTCGGAGCCAACCAGGCGCAAATCCAGCTCTCCTGCGGACCGCAGCGCCCGCCCCGCCGTGTGAAAATTGAATATGTGGATAAGCCCGGTCCCAAGGAAGTCGTGACAGTCGAACTCCAGTAATGGTCTCCAAACTACGCTGGCTGGCCATTGCTGTTTTCGCTCTAGCGAACGCCCTCAACTTCATGGACCGGCAGATCCTGGCGGCGCTCGCGCCACAGTTGATGCGCGAGTTCCACATCACCGCCGGCGGCTATGGCGACGTCATCCTCGTCTTTTCGCTCACCTACGCGCTCGCAGCCCCTCTGGCCGGCCTGTTGATCGACCGCCTCGGCCTGCCCTTCGGCGCGTCACTCTCCGTGGGCCTCTGGTCCTTTGCCGGCATGGCCACCGGCTTTACCAGTTCGCTCTCCGGCCTCATGACCACGCGCGGCCTGCTGGGTCTCGGCGAATCGGGCGGCATCCCCGCTACAGGCAAAGCCTCCGCCATCTACCTGCCCCCGCGCGAACGAGCCATGGGCGCCGCGGTTTTCCAGATCGGGCTCACGCTCGGCGCCATCGTTGCGCCTCTGGCCGCCGAAACAATTTCCCGCATCTACGGTTGGCGCATGGCCTTCGTCATGCTCGGGGCCTTCGGGTTCCTCTGGATCCCGCTCTGGTTCATCGTCTCCAAACGCGTGCCCCGCCTGCCGGAAACGAAAGCCCCGGCGCCCGCCCGCGCCATTCTGCAGGACCGCCGCTATTGGGCTCTGCTCGCTTCGAACGTTCTGCTCATGTCCGTCTATTCACTGTGGGTGAACTGGACTACAGTATTCCTCGTGCGTGTTCATCACATGCCGCAGCATGAAGCGAACTTCCAACTCGCCTGGATCCCGCCCATCTTCGCAACGGCCGGCGGCCTCTTCGGCGGTTGGTTGACAATGCGCTGGGCTGGCCGCAAAGCCGATGTGACCCCGGCCCGTTTGCGGGTCATCCTCTGTGGATCTGTTCTGCTGCTCCTCGGAGCGCTGGTGCCCTTCATGCCGTCGCCAGGCCTCGCCACCGCTTTCATCTGCCTGTCGTTCTTTGCCTGTGTCGCCTCGAGCGTGAACATCTACGCCCTGCCGCTCGACCTTTTCGGAGCCGGGCATGCCGCCTTCGCTGTATCGGGATTGACGAGCGTCTATGGTCTGCTGCAGGGCGTCTTTTCGAGTGGGGTAGGCCGCGTTGTCGATCGCTACGGCTTCACTCCGGTCTGCCTCGGCGTCGCCGTGCTCCCCATGGCCTCGTGGCTCGTGCTGCAGCTCAATCTTCGCCCGAAAGCATGAAGCAGTTTCTCAAGCGCGCATTCTTTTCGCTGCTCGGCAAGGAACCCGAGGCCGTCATCGCCATCTTCGGTCCAGGGCCGCATGGCGACAAACTGCGCCGAACTAGTCCCCGATCGGCAGGTGGTATATATCCCCGTCGAGGAGGGGGATAGTACTGGCGAAATCTGGCTCAGGGCGAGGCGCGCCCTGGCGCCCTACCGGGTGGGCCTGGCCGCGGCCCCGGTTTCCGACCGGCGAATTCTGACGGTGGCCTGCACCGTTTGTGCCGGCAAAGTGCTCGCTTTTCACGGTAATTTGGACCGTCACCATTTGCACTGGTCCACACCCCTCGCTTCGCTGCTTTTTGTCGCCGGAGTGCCCCTCGACCGAATCTGGCTCAGACCGTCCTGGTGGCCCGGCAGGAAACGGGAAGTCTCTGATTTGCCGAGGGTTTGGCGCAAAATCGAAGGCCGTCCCGTGCGCCACGGCGCCCAGAAAGTGGCCGTGCTCAGCCCCTACTGTCCCCTACCCGCTGTCGCATGGCGGAGCCGTCCGCATCTTCAATCTGCTGCGCAACGCATCGACATATTGCGATGTGACGATATTTGCATTCGAAGACGGGCAGTCGGAATCCGATTTCGCGCAGCTCATGGAATTCTGCACTTCTCTGTATATTGCGAAGAAACCCCGCTACCGCGAACCCCGCTGGTCCACCCTTTTGCCGCCCGAGGCGTGCGAGTTTTACACGCCGGAACTCCACCAGCAGCTCCGCCGCGAACTGAATGGTCAAATCTTGCAGGTCGAGTACACGATGCTGGGGCGATATGGCGGAGATGTGCTTGTCGAACACGATGTCACCTGGGATCTCTTCGAGCAGCTCCATGCCCAGGAGAAGTCGCTGCGTTCCTGGTGGGATCTGTACGCCGTTGGCGCCGGTATGAACGGCGCGTATTGAAGGCGTTTCCCCGAGTCGTCGCGATGAGCGACAAGGATGCGGGTCTGCTGGACCACCCGGCTCGGCGGTCATCCCCAACGGCGTGGGATCTGGATCGCTTCCAGCCTGCTCCGGAAGAGGGCGAAGCGTGCCGGTTGCTCTTCATCGGCAGCTTCCGCCACTTCCCGAACGTGGCCGCCTCCGCTTCTTCCGCGAGCAGGTCTGGCCCCTTCTTTCGAGGGAGTTACCGGACCTGGAGGTCGATGTCGTCGCCGGCCCGGACCCTCATCTCTACTGGAGCCAGCCGCCCGGCGACCGGCGCATCCGCCTGCACGGCTTCGTCTCCGACGTGCGTCCCTTCTATAAAGATACGCACTTGGTACTGATTCCCACGGTCGTGTCGGCCGGAACGAACCTGAAAGCCCTGGAGGCGATGGCGACCCAGCGGGCGATCGTGTCGACGCCCTCGGGAGTAGCCGGGCTGGGCCTGGAGCACGGCAGGAGCGTGTGGATCGCCAATACGGCCCGCGAGTTCGCTGAAGGCATCCAGTATCTCCTGGAAAACAAAGAGCGCAGAGCGGAGCTGGCGCAGGCCGCCTACGCCCTGGCGATCGAACGCTACGGCTGGCCGGCCTTGGCGGCAAAGCAGGTGGAAGTATGGCGGAAACGATGACAATACGCCCCATGACGATGGGCGATCTGGAAATCATCGAGCAAATTCAAAAGGCGAATCCGACCGGAGCCCAGTGGAACCCCATCGACTACCTGGCCTACAGCACGCTGATGGCGGAGCTCGGTGGCACAGTGATCGGCTTCCTGAGCTTCCAACCACTTCCGGTCCGCGAGGATGGAAGGTCCGAAGCGGAGATCCTGAACGTGGCGGTGGATCCGGCTCACAAACGGAAGGGTGTGGCCACGCAGTTGCTAGCTAAATTGGACTTCCAGGTCCTGCTTTTGGACGTTCGGGAGCGGAACAAACCTGCCTTGGAGTTTTATCGCAAGCACGGCTTCCGAAAGACTGGTCATAGGCGAAAGTACTATAACCATCCGGTGGAAGACGCGATCGTGATGACACGCGGCTAACTGGATCAAAACCCCCTGTTTTCATTGGCTCGCGAGGTACTGATACTGTACAACGTTCATGGGATTGTAAGATGCCAACAAAAATGATAGTGTCGTGGTGTCAGTGGCCCTGAGGGGCTCCGCTGAACCTGATGATGCAGTTGTTGAGAGCACACCGAGCCAGTGTCCAAGTCAACCCGACTCGGCGTGGATCCCGATACAAGGAGAACCACCCATATGGAGAAATTCTCGCAGGAAGAGCTCAAGGCGTACCTGATGCAAGCCAACGACGAGTTTCGAGCCCCTCGCTGAGAAGCATGCTGAGTATAAGCGGCAGATCGATGCGATCGAACACAAGTCGCCGTTGACTGATCAAGACGAGATTGAGGAACACCGGCTGAAAAAACTGAAGCTCCACATCAAGGATCAGATCCAGGAGATCATGAACCGGCACCGGGCTACCCAGTTAGCCTGACCTCAGCTCGCCAGCATCTGGTGCGCGTTATAAATTTCGACTGAAGGCCCCGGCGCAGCTCCTCGGCTCGCCGGGGCTTTTTAGTGTGGTATTCTCCCCGCAATGGCGGAACTCGCGGTCATCGTCCCTACTTTCAACGAGAAAGCGAACGTTCTGCCCCTGATTGAGGCTGTGGACCGGGCGCTAACAGGGATCGACTACGAAATCATATTCGTCGATGATGATTCCCTGGACGGCACTGCCCAGCACGTCCGGGCCGTCGCGCAATCCAATCCCCGCATCAGAATCCTCCAGCGAATCAATCGAAAAGGACTTGCTTCGGCCGTGGTCGAGGGCATGATGTCGACCAGCGCACCCTACCTGGCGGTGATCGACGGCGACATGCAGCACGACGAGCGCGTGCTGCCGCAGATGCTGGCTAAGTTGAAGCAACAGCAGCTGGATATCGTCGTCGGATCGCGCCACGTGGAAGGCGGCGGCATGGGCGAATTCTCGCATTCGCGAGTCCTGCTGTCGAACGCCGGCAAGGCCTTGAGCCGGTCGGTTTCGAAGACCCCGGTGTCGGATCCGATGAGCGGTTTCTTCCTGCTGGACCGCCGCTTTCTGGACGAGGTGGTGCGCGATCTGTCGAGCACCGGCTTCAAGATTCTGTTGGACTTACTAGCCAGCGCCGGGCGGCCCGTCAAGCTGGGCGAAGTGGGCTACACGTTCCGGGTTCGGGAGCGCGGCGAGAGCAAGCTGAACATCATCGTCAGCCTGGAGTACCTGCATCTCCTGCTGGATAAATGGGTTGGCGCCTATGTCCCGGTGACCTACGTGATCTTCGGCATGGTGGGGGCGTTCGGCGTCCTGGTGAACCTGGCCATCATCTTCGTGATGATGCAGAGCGGCGTGGAGTTTTCCCAGGCGTTCATCTGGTCTTCCTCGATCGTGATTGCGGTGAACTTCTTCCTCAACAATGCGTTGACGTTCCGGTCGAGAAGGCTGGAAGGCCCGCGCCTGCTGGTGGGGCTGGTGCTGTTTTATCTGGCCTGCCTGGTCGGGTTGCAGGTCAATCTCGTCATAGCCAACAGCTTGAGGGCACAGGGCTTCCCGCTGTGGCTGGCCAGTCTGACAGGCGTCACATTGTCCTCTGTCTGGAACTACTGGATCACCTCGATCCTGGTCTGGCGGGCGCACCGCAGAGGCTTGCGGCGGCCCGCCCTGAACGCCTAGTCACCAGTCACAGGAGCGACCAGCATGGGCGTGGTCGTCGGAGCCGCCGAACCGGCTTCGGGTTCGACGCTAAGTGCCAGCGCTGCCGTACTTCCGGGCGCAATCTGCGTTTCGAAAAGGTGTACGGCGTTGCCTGCCTGATCGGGCCGGAAGAGCCCGGCCGCTTGGATTCTGGCCCTTCGGAATGATCCACATCTGGTAGACATGCGAGGCGTCGAGGCCGGCGAGATTGGCGCCGATCATGACCACGCCACGCCTCGGATTGAGGAAGTAAGTGGCTCGAGGTTGACCTCTTCGCGGCCCGCGGTGGCGAGGCGAGTGCCGGGATCGCTGAGCACCGCCAGGGCCTGCTGGATGCGGGCGGAGCGCAACTGCTGTGTTTCCAGTTGATGGCGGGCCTCGGCCAGCAGGGTCTCCTGCTCGTGGTTGCGATTGCCCATCCAGACGGTGAGCATCAGCAGTCCGGCGGCGATGCCGGCCCAGATGAAAGCCCAGGCGGGTGAAGATTCGCGGCCGGTGAGAGTGCGGATGACCGCGCCGCGCAGGCCGCGGCGCGGCGCCAGTTCGTCGACGCTTCGCATAATGATGGAGTTCAAGGCCAGAGCGCGGCGCAGGCGGGCCTGGCAGGTCTCGCAGCCGGTGTTGAGATGGTCGCTGAGTTCGGCCTGATCAGCCGGTTCCAACAGGCCCAGCGCGTAGAGTTCGAACTCTTCGGTGTACTTGTCGCAGTTCATGCGGGCACCTTCCCGTCGAGTTCGTCGCGCAGAAGTTTGAGACCTGTGCGCATCCAGGTCTTCACGGTGCCGAGAGGCTGGCTGATGCGTTCCGCGATCTCGGTCTGGGAGAGGCCTTCGAAGTAGGCGAGTTCGATGACCTGGCGATGAGTCTCCTTCAGGGTGCCGATGGCGGCGCGAATCTGGCGGATGCGATCGGTTTGGATGAGATCCTCTTGAATGCCCTGAAAGAGGGCCGGTTCATCCATGCGATCCATGGCGACCTCGCCCTTCCACTGGCGGCCAGTGACGGAGCGCAGGGTAGTCGATGGCCTGATTGCGAGCCACGGCGAGGATCCAGGTGGTGAAGCCGCCTTTTTCGGAATCGAAGAACTGGGCGCGATGCCAGACGCGCAGGAAGGCCTCCTGGACGAGTTCCTCGGCGACGGCCTGATTGCGCACCATGCGGAAGACGAGAGCGTAGACGAGGCGGCCGTAGCGGTCATACAGTTCCGCCGCCGCATCGGGCTCGCGGCGTTTGAGCCGCTCGAGGAAGGCACGGTCTTCCGGGGCCCTCTGCAGGGCCGTGGCGAGCGGGACGAGGATCCAGACACACATCCAAACGAACGGTCTCACGTGGTGTTTTTGCCTTTCAGAAAGATGTACGGAATCCGTTTGCAGTTGGATGTCGTAGGTGTGTGTGAAGCCGCCGGGAATTTACGCATACGATTTGCGCTTCGTGCTACTATGCCACAAAGGACTCCGATGTACCGTTTTCTGATTTGCCTGTCGCTGTTGGCCGCTGCCGCCGCCGCGCAGGATGAGGTCAAGCCGAAAGAAGAGGCTCCGGTGATTCCGGTGCTGCATCAGAGCGTGGTGGTGCAGGGGAGTCCGGTGGAGGTGACGATCGACCGGCGGAATGGCGAAGTGGTGCAGAAGACGCTGTTTTCGCGGGACGACCAAATCTTTCACATCCTGGACGCCGGCATCAATGCGGGCCAGCACGAAGGCGGTGCGAAGAGCGTCGAGATCCGGCGCTTTGGGTTCAATCTCGATCACGGCGGAGTCAGCGGCGGGTTGAAGGTGCTGACCGATGGCGTGGGGCAGAACCAATCGACGCAAGGGCACGGACAGGGGTACCTGGGGAGCCTTAAGAGCCTGTCGCCGGAACTAATCAAGGAAGTGAACCTGATCAACGGGCCGTTCAGCGCGGAGTATGGCGATTTCAGCGGCCTGGGCGTGGTGCATATTCTGACGCGGGACACGATGCCGGACGAGTTCACGTTCCGGATGCAGGGCGGGTCGTATGACACGGCTCGCGGGTTCTTTTCGTACAGCCCGACGCTGCAGAATACGGATGCGCTGTTTGCCTATGAGGGATGCGTTCTCGAATGGTCCGTTCCTGAATCCGCTGGGGTACCGGCGGGACAACGTGACGGCGAATGTCACGCACCGGATCGGGGAGCGCCGTCAGGTGGCTTTGAAATTCAATGCCGGCCGGGCGGATTCGTACTCGTCGGGGCAGTTGCCGGTGGACGAAATCCTCGCGGGCCGCCTGGATCCGTATGGCGCGGTGAATCCGACGAATGGGATCAAACAGTGGAACGGCACTCTGGCCGGGTATCTGCGGCAGGAAGGCGACAAAGGCCAGGTGTGGAAGGTGGACGCGTTCGTGGGCCGGTCGCTGTTCGATCATTTCATGGACTTCACGTTTTATCTGAACGATCCGGTGAACGGCGATGCGTTCCAGCAGCATGACTCGCGGCTGCAGCAGGGCGCGAACGTGCAGTATCTGCGGCCGCACAAGTTTCTGGGGATGACCGGATATCTGTCGACGGGCGCCAACTTCCATGCGGACCAGATCAATGTCGGGCTGTATCCCCGGATCGAGCGGGTGCCGACGGGTGTTTCCTCGCGGGTACAGGCGGATATTACCAATGGCGCCGGGTATGTGCAGGAGAACTTCAGCCTGTTGCAGGGAAAGCTGCTGCTGGGCGGCGGCCTGCGATTCGATGCGTTCCGGTTTGACCTGGCGGATCGGGTGGATCCGCTGGGGAGCGGGGTGCAGAGCGCGGGCCGGTGGCAGCCGAAGGCGAGCGCTTCGTTCACGCCGTCGCATCGCGTGCCGCTGACGGTGTTCGCGAATTACGGGCGCGGGATCTCGACCTCGGATGCCCGGGCGATTGTGAAGAATCCGCGGATGGAGCGGGTGGCGACGACCGATTTCACGCAGAGCGGAGTGGCGTACCGGTCGGGCCGGTTTGCGGCGCAGGTGGCCGGGTTTCACATCGCGCGGTCGAATGAGCAGGTGTATATCCCGGATGACGGGACGATTGAATTCAAGGGGCCGAGCCGGTCATATGGATTCGAGACAAAGGCTTCGGTGGAGTTGAACCGCTTCGTGGCGTTCAATGGCGGGATCACGAAGGTGACGAACGCGTATTACGTGGGGACGCCGCGGGTGTATGTGGATAGCGCTCCGCATTTCGTGGCGAATGCGGGGGCGACGCTGTCGGGCTGGCGGAACTGGAGCGGGTCGTTGCGGATGCGGGCGATTGATCACTACCGGCTGGATGGTGAGGATGCGTCCATTGTGGCTTCGGGCAACACGGTGTTTGATTTGTGGGTATCGCGGCGGATGAGCCGGAACATTGATCTGCATCTGGGGGTGGATAATCTGCTGGGGCGGTTCTACTACGAGACGCAGAATTACTTTGAGTCGCGGTTGCCCGGGGAGGAGCCGATGGCAAGGATCCATGCGACTCCGGGGTACGGGCGGACGATTACGGTGGGGATGACTTTGAAGTTGAGGAGGAAGTAGGGCGGTGGAAAGCCGTTGGCTTTCCATCGCCGGCTTTCAGCGATCAGCTGTCAGCTGTCAGCTTTTGAGTTAGCGACGTTTACTGGTCTTGCTTGGGGGATAGTGAGGCAGCGCGGACGGGAACTAGCTGATAGCTGAGCGCTGATTGCTGACGGCTGACGTTGCAGCTTCGCGGCGGTGGCGCTGGGGGCGGCTTGCGCGGTAGAAATACTAAAGCGCTTGCATGGAGGTCCCTTTGCTTCTCCGCGTCCTCGTTCTTGGCCTTTGGAGTGTTTCCCTTGGCGCCGTTTTTGGCGCCGATCCCGAGTTTGACGGCAATCAGAGTGCCTTGCGGCCGGCGGTCGAGCGATACCAGAACGACCGGGCGGCTCTGGAGCGGCGGTATCGCATCGAGTCTTCCGAGGCTCGGCGGGCGCGGTTTCAGAAGTTCAACTCCGAATGGCTGGCCCGGGTCGAGGCGATGGACTTCGACAAGCTCAACCAGGAGAGCCGCATCGACTGGCTGCTGCTGAAGAACGACATCCAACGGTCGCTACGGCAGTTGGAATTCCGCGCCAAGATCGATGCTGAGACCGCCGCGCTGCTGCCGTTCCGGGCTGCTATCGTCGACCTCGAAGAGACCCGGCAGCGCATGGAGAAGGTGGATTCGGCGAAGTCGGCGGCTACGCTGGAGGCCGTGCGGAAGCAGATCGAGGCGCTGCGGAAGTCGATTGAGGCGGAGCTGAAGCCGGGCGCTTCGGGGATCAGGAAGACGACCGCGAACCGGGCGGCCACGGCTGTGCAGAAGCTGCGGCGGACGCTGGAGCACTGGTACAAGTTCTATTCCGGCTATGATCCGGTGTTCACGTGGTGGGCGGCCGATCCTTACAAGAGTGCGGATAAGGCTCTCGACGGGTATGCCGTGTTTCTGCGCGAGAAGATTGTGGGCGTCAAACCGGATGACAAGACGACGGTAGTGGGTTCGCCGATTGGACGGGACGCGCTGTTGAGCGAGTTGCAGGCCGAGATGATTCCTTATACGCCCGAGGAGTTGATTGCCCTCGCCAACAAAGAGTTTGCCTGGTGCGAGAACGAGATGAAGCGGGCGTCGCGGGAGATGGGGTTCGGCGACGACTGGCACAAGGCTCTGGAGAAGGTGAAGACGCTGCATGTGGAGCCGGGGCAGCAGCCGGAGCTGATCCGTCAATTGGCGGTCGAGGCCGAAACATTTGTCGAGAAACATGATCTGGTGAGCGTTCCGCCGCTGGCCAAGGAGATCTGGCGGATGGAGATGATGACCCCGTCGCGGCAGCTGGTGAATCCGTTCTTTACGGGTGGGGAGGTGATCAGTGTTTCGTATCCCACCGATGACATGACGCAGGAGCAGAAGCTCATGTCGATGCGGGGGAACAATGTTCACTTCTCGCGGGCTACGGTGTTCCATGAGTTGATTCCCGGGCATCATCTGCAGTTGTTTATGAGCGACCGGTATCGGCCCTGGCGGCAGGGGTTCAATACGCCGTTCGGGGTGGAGGGCTGGGCGCTGTACTGGGAGATGCTGCTTTGGGATCTGAAGTTCCAGCAGGGTCCGGAGGATCGGGTGGGTGCGCTGTTCTGGCGGATGCACCGGTGTGCGCGGATTATCTTCTCGCTGAGTTTTCATCTGGAGAAGATGACGGCTCAGGAGTGCATTGATTTTCTGGTGGAGCGGGTGGGGCATGAGCGGGATAACGCTGCGGGGGAGGTGCGGCGGTCGTTTGAGAGCGATGATTACGGGCCGCTGTATCAGGCGGCTTATCTGTTGGGTGGATTGCAGATCCGGGCGCTGCATCGGGAGCTGGTGGATTCGGGGAAGATGACGAACCGGGCCTTCCATGACCGGATTTTGCAGGAGAATTCGATTCCGATTGAGCTGGTGCGGGCGAGTTTGCTGGGGGTGCGGCTGGAGAAGGGGTTCCGGTCGAGCTGGCGGTTTTATGAGTGAGGGGTGGGGGTGACGTTGGGATTGGGGCGGGCCCCCGGCTGCACCGGGGGTAAGGCTGGAGGGGCTGTTGGGGAGGTTGAGATGGGGCGTTTGATTTGTAGTGGAGATTGACGTTGGGGTTGGGGAGGGCCCCCGGCAATGCCGGGGGGAATGCTGGAGGGGTAGTTGGTGATGTTGGGATGGAGATGTTGTTGAGTGGTGGGGGTGACGTTGGGATTGGGGCGGGCCCCCCGACTTCGCCTACGGCTTCAGACAGGGGGGAATGGTGGAGGGGCTGTTGGGTAGGTTGGGATGGGGTGTTTGTTGGGTGCTGGGGGGTGACGTTGAGATTGGGGCGGGCTCCCGGCTGCACCGGGGGTAAGGCTGGAGGGGCTGTTGGGGAGGTTGGGATGGGGCGTTTGATTTGTGGTGGAGATTGACGTTGAGGTTGGGGAGGGCCCCCGGCAATGCCGGGGGGAATGCGGGAGGGGCAGTTGGGGAGGTTGGGATGGGCCCCCGGCTTCGCCTGCGGCTACGCCGGGGGTAAGGCTGGAGGGGCAGCTGGGGAGGTTGAGATGGGGCGTTTGATAGGTGGTGGAGATTGACGTTGGAATTGCGGCGGGCCCCCGGCAATGCCGGGGGGAATGCTGGAGGGGGTCTGGTTTGGGTTGCGGAGTTGTTTGATTGCCCCGGTCTTGCTTCGGTGTAAGCGGGGAAAACGAGCGAAGGATGCTCGGAGGACTCGCGGTGGGGGACGTTCACACCCTGTCCACCTTCGGCGGCTTCGGTAGTCGGAATAATTTGCGTTTTGGGACAGGGGATGAACGTCCCCTGCGCGGATAGACGTTCCCTACGCGGATGAACGTTCCCTACGCGGGATGAATGGCCTGCAGGATGTTGGCGTGCTCGGTGGATACTGAAGAGGAAGCAATGAAGATACGGCGGGAAGTGCATGTGGTGGATTCACACACGGGCGGGGAACCGACTCGGGTGGTGATTGGCGGTGGACCTGACTTGGGCTCGGGCTCCATGGCGGAACGGTTGGCCTTGTTCCGGGCCGAACATGACGCGTTCCGGTCCGCTGTCGTCAATGAGCCTCGGGGGTCCGATGCCGTCGTGGGGGCGCTGCTTTGCGATCCTGTCGACCGGGATTGCGCCGCCGGCGTCCTCTTCTTCAATAACGTCGGATACCTGGGCATGTGCGGCCACGGGACCATTGGACTCGTCGCCACGCTCGCCTATCTGGAACGGATTGTGCCCGGCACGGTTCGGATCGAGACGCCCGTGGGCGAAGTGAGCGCGGAGCTGCACGAGTCGGGTGAAGTCACGGTGGGGAATGTCGCCAGCTACCGGTTCGCGCACGATGTGCCCGTGGATGTGAAGGGCTATGGGACCGTTCGCGGCGATATCGCCTGGGGTGGGAAACTGGTTCTACCTGATTGGCGCGCCTCCGGTGGGGGTGGAGTTCCGGATGTCTCGAGGCTCTCACCGAATTCACCTGGAAGGTGCGGCAGTCGTTGACCGCGCGCGGGATTACCGGCGCGAACGGGCAGGAGATCGATCACATCGAAGTGTTTGGCCCTTCGCAGGTGGCCGATAGCCGGAACTTTGTGCTGTGCCCGGGCAAGGCGTACGACCGGTCGCCGTGCGGGACGGGCACGAGCGCGAAGCTGGCTTGCCTGCACGCCAACGGGAAGCTGGCCGAGGGGCAGGTTTGGCGGCAGGAGAGCATCGTGGGTTCCGTGTTTGAAGGCACGGTGCGCGTGGCCGAGGGGCAGGTTTACCCCAGCATTCGTGGCAGCGCTTTCGTGAACGCGGAGGCGCGGCTTGTTTTAAACGAAGACGATCCGTTTTGTTGGGGGATCCGGGGATGATCCAGCGCTCCGCCGATGTGGTGATAGTGGGCGGAGGGATTGTGGGGGCGGCGTGCGCCTATGAGTGCGCGGCGGGCGGATTGTCCGTGACGGTGATCGAGGAATCGGTTGTCGGCGGCGGCGCGACGGCGGCGGGCATGGGGCATATCGTCGTGATGGACGATTCCGAGGCGCAGTTCCAGCTCACGGCGCTCTCCGCTCGGATGTGGAAGGAGCGGGTGGGCGCGATGCCGGCGGGCGTCGAGTATCTGCCTTGCGGCACGTTGTGGGTGGCGGCCGATGAGGAAGAGATGGCCGAGGTGCGGCGCAAGCAGGCGTTCTATGAAGAGCGCGGCGTGCCGGTGGAGGTGCTGGACCGGCGGCAGTTGGAAGAGGCGGAGCCGCACCTGCGGAAAGACATGGCGGGCGGGTTGCTGGTGCCGGGCGATTCGGTGGTGTATCCGCCCGTGGCGGCGAGCTGGCTGCTGCGTGAGTGCGGCGCCCAGGTGGTTTCGGGGTTGGGCGTGATTTCGATGCGCGATGGCGCAGTGACGCTGTCGGATGGCGCCGTGATGCAGGCGGGTGTGGTGGTGAACGCGGCCGGGGCAAAGGCGGTCAGGCTGACTCCGGGGATCCCGGTGGCTCCGCGGAAGGGGCACCTGGTGATTACCGACCGGTATCCCGGGTTTGTGCGGCACCAGTTGATCGAACTGGGATATCTGAAGAGCGCGCATTCCTCGAGTGGGGATTCGGTGGCGTTCAACGCGCAGCCCCGGAAGACGGGGCAGGTGCTGATCGGGTCTTCGCGGCAATACGGAGTGGAACACAGCGGCGTGGAGCGGCCGATTCTGAGCCGCATGCTGCGGCGGGCGGCGGAGTATATGCCGGAGATCACGGGGCTGACGGCGGTCCGGACGTGGACGGGTTTCCGGGCGGCGACTCCGGACAAGCTGCCTCTCATCGGGCCGGTGCCGGGCACGCAGAGGGAGTGGCTGGCGACGGGCCACGAAGGATTGGGCATCACGACTTCGTTGGGTACGGGGCGGCTGCTGGCGGATCAGATTCTGAAGCGCACGCCTCCGATTCCGGTGGAGCCTTACCTGCCCGGGCGGTGCATGCATGCATAGACGATTGACTGTGATTGTGGATGGGCGGCCGGTGCAGGTGGAGTCGGGCACGACGGTGGCGGCGGCGCTGTGGAATGCGGGCGTGACAGCGTTCCGGCATTCGGTGACGGGGCGAGGGGCGGGCTCCGTTGTGCGGGATGGGTATTTGCTTTGTAGTGCCGGGTGACGATCGATGGCGTGCAGCATTGCCGGAGCTGCCAGACGCTGTGCGCGGATGGAATGCAGGTGAAGACGTCATGAGGCGCTGGGAAGTGGTGGTGGTGGGCGCTGGGCCGGCGGGCATTGCGGCAGCATGCCGGGCGGCGGAGTCCGGTGCGAGGGTCCTGGTGCTTGACGATAACCCGGCCGCGGGCGGGCAGATCTGGCGGAACGACGCGGCGCAGCCTTGGATTGAGCGGTTTCGGGCGAGCGGGGCGGAGCTGCGGTCCGGTTGTGTCGCCATGGATCCGTTGCCGGAGGCGCGGAGCTATGTGCTGGCTACGGGGGCTCGGGAGTTGTTCGTGCCGTTTCCGGGATGGACGCTGCCGGGCGTGTTCGGGCTGGGCGGGATGCAGGCGCTGGTGAAGTCGGGTCTGGAGGTGGCGGGAAAACGGGTGGTGGTGGCGGGCACGGGTCCGCTGCTGCTGGCGGTGGCTTCGCTGTTGCGGAAGCGAGGGGCGGCGGTGGCGGCCGTGGTGGAGCAGGCGGACCGCATGAGCATGGTTGGGTTCGGCGCTCGATTGCTGAGGGAGCCAGGGAAGCTGGCGCAGGGCGCGGAACTGATGATGTCGTTGTGGGGTGTGCCGTTTTATGCGGGCAGTTGGGTGGAGTCGGTTACAGGCAGAGGGCGCGTGGAGCGGGTGAGGATGCGCTGCGGCGGGCGTGTGGTGGAGCAGGAGTGCGATGCGGTCGCGGTGGGGTACGGTTTGACGCCGAATACGGAGCTGGCGGCTCTGCTGGGCTGTCATCTGGCGCAGGGGGCGGTGGTGGTGGATGAGTGGCAGGAGACGAGCGTCGACGGTGTCTTTGCGGCAGGTGAAGTGACGGGGATCGGCGGGGTGGAGAAGTCCCTGGTGGAAGGCGAGATTGCGGGCCTGGCGGCGGCGGGGCTGCAGGGTCTGGCCCAGCAGTTGTTTGGGAAATGGGCGCGCACGCACGCGTTCGCGGAGGGTCTGGCGCGGGCGTTCACTCCGAGGGCCGAGCTTCGCGGGCTGGCGCAGGCGGATACGCTGGTGTGCCGGTGTGAGGATGTGACGCGCGGCGCGCTGGAAGGGATGAAGAGCTGGCGCGAGGCGAAGCTGCAGACACGCTGTGGCATGGGTCCGTGCCAGGGCCGCGTGTGCGGCGGAGCGACACGATTTCTGTTTGGCTGGGGCGCGGATTCGATGCGCCCGCCGGTGTTTCCGGTGAAGGTCGAGAGTTTGATAGAAACGAGGCAATCATGAATTGGAACGGTGTAATTCCGGCGATCACCACGCCCTTTCTGGAAGACATGAGCGTGGATCACGAGTTCTTTGCGCGGCACTGCCAGTGGCAGATTGAGAACGGGTGCTCCGGCGTGGTGGCGCTGGGCTCACTGGGTGAGGGCGCGACGCTCACGTTCGAAGAGAAAGAGGCCGTGCTGAAGACGGCGGTGAAAGCGATTGGGCCGAATTCGCCGGTGGTGGCCGGGGTGTCGGCGCTGAGTACGGATGAGGCGGTGCGGATCGCGAAGAAGATGGCGGCCGATGCGGGCTGCAGCGGGCTGATGGTGCTGCCGCCGTATGTGTACTGCGGCGACTGGCGTGAGATGAAGGCGCATGTGGCGGCGGTGTTCCAGGCAACTTCGCTGCCGTGCATGCTGTACAACAACCCTGTCGCGTACAAGACGGACTTCGTGCCAGAGCAGGTGATGGAACTGCTGGCCGAGTATCCGACACTGGTGGCGATCAAGGAGTCGAGCGCGGATGTGCATCGGGGTGGCGGCGCTGCGGGCGCTGGCGGGCAGCCGGTTGAAGATCCTGGTGGGTGTCGATGACCTGATCTTCGAGGCCGCGATGGCTGGGGCTTCGGGCTGGATTGCGGGTCTGGTGAATGCGTTTCCGGCGGAGTCGGTGGCGTTGTTCGATGCGTCGATTCGCGGGGACAAGGTGCGGGCGTTTGAGATCTACAAATGGTTCCTGCCGCTGCTGCGGATGGATACGGTGCCGAAGTTTGTGCAGTTGATCAAGCTGGCGCAGCAGGAAGTGGGGATGGGGAGTGCTCGGGTGAGGGGTCCCCGGATGGAGCTGACGGGGGCGGAACTGGCGGAGGCCAAGGCGGTGATTGCGGAGGCTCTGGCGACGCGGCCGTAGCTAGGGCGTGCTGGGGGAGTACGGTTTGGGGGACGTTCCGGTCTGGCCGCGTGCGGGTGTCGTTGAGACGCCCGGATTTACGGCGTTTTGGGCCAGACAGGAACGTCCCCGTGGGGCTTAGCGGCTGAGGACGAAGTTTACTTCGATTTCGGTGATCACTTCGATGGGTTCACCGTTCAGAAGTGTCGACTGATACTTCCACTTGGAGACCGCTTCGGTGGCGGCCTGCGCGAGGCGGTCGTCCACCATCTGATTGATGCGCTGCAGCGAGAGGATGTCGCCTTCGCGGGAGATGACGGCGCGCATCAGGACCGTGCCTTCAATTCCGGCGGCCTTGCATTCGGGGGGATACACCGGCCGCACCATGTTGACCACCTTGGTGGCTTGTACGTTGCCGCCGACGCGGATGCGGGTGGGCGGTCCGGAGGGTGGGGCCGCGGCCTTGGGCGTGCCTTCGCCGGTGATGGTGAGGGATTCGCTGATCTGGCCGGCCTGCAGCATGATTTCGACGTCGCCGCCGGCGCCGCCGGTGAGGGTGACCTGTTTGATGGCGGAGAGGGCAAAGCCCGGGGCGGCGACGCGGAGAGTGTAATTGCCGTCGGGCAGGGGATCGAAGGTGAAGCGGCCGGCGGGGTCGGAGTTGGTGACTTCCTTGCGGTCGGAGCCGGGGAAGGTGAGGATGACGCGGGCGCGGGGCACGGCGGCTCCGCTGGGGTCGCGGACGACACCCGAGATACCGCCCGGGGCGGCGGCCGCGGCGGGCAGGCGCAGGGCTGCCAGCGGGGCGAGGATGGAAAGGGCGGCCACGGCCGCGGTGAGGACCATGCGGCGGCCCGCGGGCCGGCGGTTCATTTCGGGGTTGAGCATCGCGCGGAGGCGGCGCTCGACTTCGGAGATTCGGGCCATTGGGATCCCTCCTTGTGGGACGCGTTCGCGGCCGGAGAGGCCACGGACAATATCGATCAGGTGGCCGGCGTAATCGGAGGCGCGTTCTCCGGAGCGGAGGACGGCGTCGTCGCAGGCCAGTTCAGCCTCTACCCGGAGGCGTGCGGCGGCGAACCAGACCCAGGGGAGAGGCCGAGTAGAGCGCGCAGACCAGGTTGGAGACGAGTTGAGAGAGTGTGTCGCGGCGCTGGGCGTGCATGGCTTCGTGCCGGAGGACGAGTTCGAGACGGTCGGCCGGCCAGGTGGCGGCCGAATCGGGCAGGAGGATGACGGGCTGGGTGAGTCCGCAGACGGCGGGGACGTCGATAAGGGGGCAGATGCGGACGGGCTGATTCTCGAAGCCGCGCCAGGGTTTCGACTGGCTGGCGAGGCGGCCGGCGCGGTATTGGGCGAAAGCGATGCGGAGGATGAGGAGGGCGGCGACAGCGGCCCAGGTCCAGAGGGCGATGCGTGCGGCGGCGGGCCAGACCGACGCTTCGGCGGTAATGGTGAGGACGGTGCGCGTGGTGGCTCCGGCGGGGAGGATGACGGGCGTCAGATGCGGAGACCAGGTGGTCGGCAGCAGGGCGAAGAGCGCGGAGACGAACGGCAGGGTGAGGGCGGTGCTGAAGCCGGCGAGCCAGGCGAGGTGGCGGGCGGCGGCGGAGGCGCGGGCCAGCGCGAGGGCGGCGAGGGCGGCGATGCCGATGAGCAGCGAGGCCTTCGCAGCGAAGAGGAGCATGGTGGCGGCCGGGGGTGTCATGTCAGCGTCCATCCTTTCTTGCCTTGTCGATGAGGGATGAGAGTTCGTCCAGTTCCGCGCCGGTGAGGCGGGTGGAGCGGTTGTCGAGCAGGGCCGCGGCGGCTCGGGCCGGGGATCCGCCAAAGAAGGTGTCCACCATGTGGCGCAGGGCGGTTTTGCGGGCCTGGGCGGGCTGGGTGGTGGGGCAATACACGTAGCGCAGGTCCTCGGCTTCGTGGCGGACGTGGCCTTTCTCCTCCAGGGTGCGGAGGTGAGCGCGGACGGCGGAGTAGCTGGGGCGGTCCGGCATGGCCTGGTGGATGTCGGAGGCCGTGGCGCGGCCGAGGCGGTAAAGAATCTCCATAATCTGCCGCTCGCGGCGGCTGAGATTGAGAGGTGTTTTGCGGTTTCCGTTCATATGCGGGTTTTCTGCCAGCCTGCTAGAAAACTAGCACCGCTCTGCGCGGCTGTCAATATGGACACCGGTTTGGCGATGTGGTTCCCGGCGTCGAAAGATTTCTGCTGATATTCTGCAGGCGTGACTTTGGCGAAGATGAGCCGCCGGGCGGTACTGGCGCTGGCGGCGGATTGGGCGGCCGGAAAGAGCCGCACGCAGGCGGGCGGGACGTTCCTTCAGTTCTGGAATGTACATAAAGATTGGGAAGAGGCCCGGTGGCGGGCGCTGTTCGGGTATCTGGCGGAGCTGCGGGTGCGAGAAGTGGTGATCCAGTGGTCGCGGTATGACGGGATCGATTACTCGGGGTTGACGGGGCGGGTGCTGGAGGAGGCGGGGCGGTTGGGGCTGGGTGTGTGGATGGGGCTGGCGCATGAGTCGTCGTGGTGGAGGGCGCTGGAGGAGGGGGCTTCGGACGCGCTGCTGCGGCGGATGGCGGAGGGGCATCTGGCTTTGGCTGGAGAGTTGAGGACGGTCGTTCGGGGGCAACGGGCGTTTCGCGGGTGGTATCTGCCGGAGGAGATCGATGATGTGCACTGGCAGGGGGCTGGGGCTTCGCGGCTGCGGGCGCATGTGAAGGGGTTGCGGCGACGGTTGCGTCCGCTGGCGATGAGCGGTTTTTCGAATGGACGGATGGCTCCGGCGGAGTTGGGGCAGTTTTGGCGGCAGGTGGCGGGCGGCGGCTTGGACAGGGTTTTGTTCCAGGACGGAATTGGGGCGGGGAAGCTGACGCTGGAGAGCTGGCCGGGGTACTTGCAGGCGTTGGGGCGGAGCCTGGGGTCGCGGTTGACGGTGGTGGTGGAGTGCTTCGAGGCCGCGGCGGGCGAGGCGGGGTTTCAGGCGCGTCCGGCGGCGATGGAGAGGATCCGGCGGCAGGTGGAACTGGCTGGGCGGTATACGAAGAATGCTCCGGTGGTGTTCAGTCTGCCGGAGTATGCGACGCCGGTGGGGGGCGAAGCGGCGGCGCGTTTGTATGAGGAGTGGCGGCGGGTGCTGTTGCCCTGATTTTCCAGAACATTTCCTTTCAAGGCGGCCGCGATCGATCCGATGAGTGCGGCATGGTCAGCCCGCGTGTCGGTATCGAGCGGGCGATGGATCGGCTTCGAACAGGAGACAAAAAGACATGCGGCTCATGGTATGGGCTTTTGCGTTGATGATGATGCTGGGCGCCGGGTGCCTGGCGCAGGAAGAGAATAGTCTGACGACGGCGAATGCTTTGTCGAGGGCGGCCAAGCGGGTGTCGCCGGAGTATCCGATTGCGGCGCGGCAGTTGAATATCCAGGGTCAGCAGGAAGTGGCGATTGCTGTCAGTGCGCAGGGCGACGTGACGGAAGCGAAGGTGATGAAGGGGAATGCGATGTTCACGGCGTCGAGTGTGGCGGCGGCGAAGCAGTGGAAGTTCACGCCATACACGAAGGATGGGCAGGCGGTGCCGTTCACGACGGTGTTGGTCTTCAGTTATACGAAGTGATGTTCGCGGAGTAGTGTGGGGCGGCGTTGCGGCCTGGTCGTGGGCTAGGGATAGAATGGGGGCGTGCTGCGCAGGCTCGCCCCTGTTCTGCTGGCTGTCATTGCCCTGGCGAACGGAGAGACCTGGACCGGGAAAGTTGTCGGGGTCCAGGATGGCGACACGATCACGATCTTGCGGGAGGGACGGCAGGCCCGGGTGCGTCTGGACGGAGTGGACTGTCCGGAACTCGGGCAGCCGTTCGGCCGGAATGCGCGGGAGCGGGTGTCGGTGCTGGCATTCGGCAAGGTGGTGACGGTCCGGCAGAAGGCTGCCTCGGTGGGCCGGGACCGGTATGGGCGGGTCCTGGGGCAAGTGTCCCTGCCGGATGGCCGGAATCTGAACCGGTTGCTGGTAGCGGAAGGATTGGCATGGTGGTACCGGCGGTATGCGCCACGGGATGCCGTATTGGCGGGGTTGGAGGAGCGGGCGCGCGAGGCCGGGTTGGGGCTGTGGGCGGACGCGGATCCGGAACCGCCCTGGCTGTGGCGTGCGCAGCGGCGGAAGCGTGTCGTGGATGAGGCAGCGGGCCGTTTAGAATAGCGGCAGGATGAAAAGCTACCGCAAGGAACTATGGTTTGAAGTGCCCGCCCGGCGCGGGTTTGTAAACATCACTCCGGAGATTGAGCGTTGTCTGGGCGATAGTGGGATTCGCGAGGGATTGTGCCTGGTGAATGCCATGCATATCACGGCGAGCGTGTTCATTAACGACGACGAGAGCGGTCTGCATCATGACTACGAAGTGTGGTTGGAGAAGATTGCTCCGCATGAACCGGTGCGGGGGTATCACCACAATCGGACGGGTGAGGACAATGCGGATGCTCATATGAAGCGGCAGGTGATGGGTCGCGAGGTGGTGGTGGCGATTACCGAGGGCCGGCTGGATTTCGGGCCGTGGGAGCAGATCTTCTATGGTGAGTTTGACGGGCGGCGGCGGAAGCGGGTGCTGGTGAAGATCATCGGCGAGTAGGGTCGCCGCGGCGGGATGGTTTTCACGGATTAATCCAACGAATTCATAGGGCCGGCGGTTTAGGGGCGATGCTACACTGGAGCCGCGACGAGGGAACCTACCATGGCATCAACGCCTGTCCTTGTGGAACTGGACGCGGCAAACCTCGAGTCCCTGCCGTGTTGTGGAGTCACCAACGAGTCGCATGGCGGCCGCTGCGACAAGAACAAGTGGGTGAAGACGTATCTGAAAAAGGGTCTTCGCGCCAAAGTGTTGATGGGCGCCGATGGCCGGCAATGTGGCTATATCGAATACTTGCCGGGTGAGTATGCGTGGCGCGGAGTCGAGGCGCGGGGGTATCTGTTCATCCACTGTTTGTGGACGCATTACAAGCGAAATCAGCGGCAGGGGTATGGCGGGCAGATGATCCAGGCGTGTATCGACGATGCTGCTGCTGCGGGCATGTTGGGTGTGGCTGTCGTGGCTCGGGAGAAGCCGTGGCTGGCGTCGTCGGCGGTGTACCTGAAGTACGGTTTTGAGGTAGTGGATTCGGCGCCGCCGGATTACCAGTTGCTGGTGAAGAAACTGAAGCCGGAAGCGGCGAATCCGCGATTCAAGACTGGCTGGGCAGACCGGCTGAAAAAGTACAGTTCGGGGTTGACGATTATCCGGTCGAATCAGTGCTCGCACATTGCGAAATTCGCGGATGAGATCGCGCAGAGTGCGGAGCAGGAGTACGGGCTAAAGCCCACGATCGTGCAGATCCAGTCGCACCGGGACGCGCAGAATGCCCCGACGCCGTATGCGGTGTTCGCGGTGATCCGGGATGGGGTGCTGCTGGCGGATCACCAGATCAGTTGCACGCGGTTCCAGAACATCATGGAGGGCCGGGGCGGCCGAGTGTAGGGGTGCGGCGGGCCGGACGAGTTCTCCATTTGACTCCGCGGTTTGTCCTGGGTAGTATGGTTGTATCCGGGTAAAACAGCCGGCTGGATTGACCTACGCATGTCCCCTTCGCCTGAGAAAACCTACACGGCTTTTGCCGGATCGCGCCGGATCGGTGGCGGCACGCTGGTCGAAGCCGCCCTGCCGGCGAAGGCCGCGCTGGAGGCCGATAAGTGGGTCCAAATCCTGATTTTTGATGATGTTACGGGTCAGGTTGTGGATGTGGACTGGCGGGGTAATGGGGAGGAGGTCGCGGCTCGGATTGTGGCGGATCAGCGAGTGGCGGAGGATCGGGCTGGCGAACCCGCGGAGGATCCGGTGCGGCGGCCGGGGCGGCCGAAACTGGGGGTGGTGGCTCGGGAGGTGACGCTCTTGCCGAGGCATTGGGCCTGGCTGGCGAGTCAGCCGGGTGGGGCGTCCGTCGCGTTGCGGAAGCTGGTGGAACAGGCCAGCCGGACGAACCAGGGCCGGGATCGGCGGCGTCAGGCCAGGGATTCGACCTACCGGTTCCTGTCGGCCATTGCGGGGAATCTGGAGGGCTTTGAAGAGGCGGCTCGAGCGTTGTTTGCGGATCAACGTGCACTGTTTGTTGAGTTGGTGAGTGCGTGGCCCGGCGATATCGGGGCCCACGCGAAGAGGTTGGCTGCCCCTGCTTTTGAGGAGCCGGAAGACGCGGCGCCTTCGGAACATTGACCGTTTCCTAACCATTCCAGGAGTCCACTATGTTGTCCAGTGCGGAACGCAAAGAGATCAACCGGAAGTACAAAGAGCAAAAGCCCAATATGGGTATTTTCGCGGTGCGGTGTAGCGTGAGCGGCCAGGTTTGGGTGGGGTCGACCCGGAATCTGAACGCGGCGAAGAACTCTCATTGGTTTGCCTTGAATCATGGGTCGCATCGGGAGCGGTCGCTGCAGGAGAGCTGGAACGCAAACGGGTCGGAGGCGTTTACCTACGAGGTGTTGGAGAAGCTCGACGAGGATGTGCTGCCTATGGCGGTGGCGGACCTTTTGAAGGAGAGGCGCGGGGTTTGGGTCGAAGAGTTGGGGGCTCGGGTGGTGCTGAGCTAGGGGTGAGTTAGTGGCTGCAAGTGGTTGGGATGGTTTGGGTTAAGCTTTGGGCGCTTGCTGGGTTGGGACGGGCCCCCGGCAATGCCGGGGGGAATGGTGGAGGGGGCTTTTCGGGTTGTTGGGGGCTGGGTGGCTGCAAGTGGTTGGGATGGTTTGGGTTAGGCTTTGGGTGTTTGCTGGGTTGGGGCGGGCCACCGGCAATGCCGGTGGGAATGCTGGTGGGGGCTTTGCTGGTTGTTGGGGCTGGGTGGCTACAAGTGGTTGGGATGGTTTGGGTTAGGCTTTGGGCGTCTGCTGGGTTGGGGCGGGCCACCGGCAATGCCGGTGGGAATGTTGGAGAGGGTTTTTCTGGTTGTTTCGGGCTGGGTGGCTGCAAGTGATTGGGATGGTTTGGGTTAAGCTTTGGGCGTTTGCTGGGTTGGGGCGGGCCACCGGCAATGCCGGTGGGAATGCTGGAGGGGGTTTTCTGGTTGTTTCGGGCTGGGTGACTGCAAGTGGTTGGGATGGATTGGATTAGGCTTGGGGCGGTTACTGGGTTGGGACGGGCCACCGGCAATGCCGGTGGGAATGCTGGAGGGGGCTTTTCTGGTTGTTTCGGGTTGGGTGACTGCAAGTGGTTGAGATAGCTTGGGTTAGGCTTGGGGCGCTTGCTGGGTTGGGGCGGGCCCCCGGCAATGCCGGTGGGAATGCTGGAGCGGTTTTTTTGGTTGTTGGGGGCTGGGTGGCTGCAAGTGGTTTGGATGGATTGGGTTAGGCTTGGGGCGTTTGCTGGGTTGGGGCGGGCCCCCGGCAATGCCGGTGGGAATGCTGGAGGAGTTTTGCTGGTTGTTGCGGGCTGGGTGGCTGCAAGTGGTTGGGATGGATTGGGTTAGGCTCTGGGGGTTTGCTGGGTTGTCGGCCGGGACTCCGAATGGTCTCTTCTCAATGGTCTCCTCCGATTGAGTTCTATTGGCGCTTGGCCGGCATGCGGCGGCCGTTTTGGATTAGCGTCAGCCCGGTTGCCTTGCCTTCCGCATCGACGTCGAAGACCAGCTCCGCATCGATGACCTTGGGGTAGAACGTGTTGGCCGACTTGGCGAAGATCGGCACCTTGCCCTGACCGGTGGCTTGAGTGATGAGCTGGTCGCCTTCCAGGGTGACGGACAGGATGAAGGTGGGGGCGATCGCATAGTTCCCTACGAACTTCTCCATCGCTTCCCTGGAAAGCTTGATCTCGGCAGGCTTCTCCGGCACCGGGAGGTTCTGGCCGAGCATCAGCTTCACCAGATCCTGGGCCAGTTTGTCCGGCTGGCCGGGTTGGACGTTGTTCAGCGCGACCACGAGGATTCGCTGGCTGGGGATGCGGACGATGCGCGTGCTGAAGCCGTTGATTCCGCCACTGTGGTTGATCTGCTCCACGCCGTCCTCCGTTTTCACTGTCCAGCCGTAGGCATAGTTGTTCAGCACGGGGGTGAAGTAGCGCTTGTAGGCTTCCGCCGAGAGGATCTTGTGGGCGTTTAGCGCCTCGTCCCACTTCATGAGATCGAGGGTCGTCGAGTAGAGCGACCCGGCCGCGTGCGGGATGGTCATGTCCAGGTATTTTGCGTTTTGGAGTTTGGTGCCGGCGCGTTCGTAACCAGCCGCGCGCTGGGGTAGGACGGTGACGGGGTCGTCGTAGCCGGTGTCGTTCATGCCGAGCGGGGCGAGGATGTTGCGGCGGAGGAAGTCCTCATACGTGCCGCCGGAGACCTTCTCGATGATGTAGCCCAAGAGGACATAGCCGGAGTTTGAATAGTTGAACTTCGAGCCTGGAGGGAAGTCGAGGGGCTTGTCGAGGACGCGCTTGATGGTCTCGGCCGGCGGAGAGGCGACGGTCATTGTCTTCGCGTACTCGGGGAAGCTGGTGAAATTCGGGATGCCGGAAGTGTGGGTGAGCAAGTGGTGGATGGTGATGGGCTTCCAGGCATCAGGGCAGGAGGGGACGTAGTTGCAGACCGGATCCTCGACTTTCAATTTGCCCTGGTCACTGAGGAGCAGGACGGCCATGCCGGTGAACTGTTTCGTGATGGAGCCCAGGCGGAACTTGGTTTCCGGGGTGACTGGCAGGTTCCATTCGAAGTTGGCCATTCCGTAGCCCTTGCTGAGGACGATTTTGCCGTCCTTGGCGACCAGGATCGAGCCATTGAAGCGGTCCTGGCTGGTGTAGCCGCGCACCTGCTCTTCCAGGCGCTGCGGGCTGGCGGGGGTGACGGCGGGTGCGGTGGTCTGGGCTCCGGCCAGGGCGGCGGAGGCTAACAGGAGGAAGGATCGACGGTACCACATAAGGATAGCTCGTCCCATTGTCGCTACAATCAAAGTAGCCCCAAGTAAATTCACATGATAAGTCTCCTCGACCGTTTGAAACAGGGTATCCAGAAGACCCGCACCGGCCTGGTCAGCAAGGTGGAAGACGTTCTTCTCGGCAAGAAAGAGATCGACGCCGATCTGCTGGAGGAACTGGAATACACGCTGATTTCGGCCGATATCGGGGTGCGCACCGCCAATGAAATTCTGGAAGGGATCCGGCAGCGGGTGGACCGGCACCTGGTGAACGATCCTTCGGAGCTGCGGCAGTTGATCAGCGAGCACCTGTTGGGTGTTCTGGAAGCGAGCGACCGGCCGTTGAATTTCGCGGCCGAGCCTCCGACTGTCGTGCTGATGGTGGGGGTGAACGGGTCCGGCAAGACGACGACCACGGGCAAGCTGGCGGCGCGGTTTTCGGGCGAGGGCAAGACGGTGCTGATGTGCGCGGCCGATACGTTTCGGGCGGCGGCGATCGAGCAGTTGGAAGTGTGGGGCCAGCGGACGAAGAGCGAGATCATCCGGCAGTCCCAGGGGGCCGATCCGAGTGCGGTGGTGTTTGACGCGCTGCAGGCGGCCAAGGCCCGGAAGAACTACATCCTGCTGGTCGATACGGCGGGTCGGCTGCACACGAAGTCGAACCTGATGACGGAGCTGGAGAAGATGCGGCGGACGGCGGGCAGGGTAATTCCGGACGCTCCGCACGAGGTCTGGCTGGTGCTGGATGCGACGACGGGCCAGAACGGCCTGGAGCAGGCGCGGAAGTTCACGGAGTCGTTGGGTGTGACAGGAATCATCCTGACGAAGCTCGACGGTACCGCGAAGGGTGGCATTGTGGTGGCGATTACGCGTGAGTTGAATCTGCCGATCCGGTACGTCGGGGATGAAGCGAAAAGGCGGAAGACCTGCTGCCGTTCGATCCGGAAAAGTTCATCGAATCCCTATTCGAAAAATGAACGCTCAATATATGCGCGAAGCGCTCGACCTGCGCGGCAGGGGCGGGCGCTGGCCACGCCGAATCCCATGGTGGGAGCGGTGTTCGTGAGTGAAGACGAAGTGGTGGGGCATGGATGCCACACTTACGCCGGGCTGCAGCACGCGGAAGTGATTGCGCTGTCGCACGCCGGTGACAGGGCGCGGGGGGCAACGCTCTACATCAACCTGGAGCCGTGCTCGCACCAGGGGCGCACGCCGCCGTGCGTGGATGCTTTGATCCAGGCGAAGATCGCGCGCGTGGTGTCACCGTTGACGGACCCCAATCCGCTGGTGGCGGGCGAGGATCCGGCGGCTGCGCGAAGCGGGGATCGAGGTGGAGGCAGCGCCCCGAGTTCGCCGCCGAGGCGGAGAAGCTCAACGAGCCGTTTCTGCATTTCATGAAGAAGGGCCGTCCGCTGGTGACGTTGAAGACGGCCATTACGCTGGACGGCAAGATTTCCGCGCCGGACGATAATCGCGGCTGGATCACCAGCGAACGGGCGCGCGCGCATGTGCAGGAGTTGCGGCACGACCACGATGCGATCCTGACGGGGATCGGTACGGTGCTGGCGGACGATTGCCTGTTGACCGATCGCCCTGGGCCTTCCGCGCAGCCAGCCGCTGCTGCGGCTGGTGATGGATTCGCAGTTGCGCATTTCGCTCGATTCGCGCATGGTGCGCAGCGCGGCGGGCGACCTGGTGATTGTGGCGACTTCGGCGTCGTCACCCGACCGCAGGCGGACTCTGGAGGATCGCGGCATCCCGGTGCTGGTATTCGACGGTCCTCACGGGCGTGTGGACCTGCAAAGCATTGTGGAGTGGCTGGGCGGACAGAAGTATTTGTCGCTGATGATCGAAGCGGGCAGCAAGGTGAACTGGACTGCGCTCGAGAGAGCGGATGCGTAGATCGCATTTTCTTTTACTACGGTCCGAGTCTGGGGCGGCTTGGAGGCCCTGCCGCTAGCGGGCGGCATCGGCCGGCGGCGGCGCTCGGATGCCATCAGAATTAGCGGCATTACGATTCACTCGATTCCGCCTGACGAATTCGCAGTCGAAGGTTACGTGGATGTTCACGGGGATTATTGAAGAGCTGGGCACGATAGAGTCGGTCGAGCCGCGCGCGGCAGGTTCGCGGTTGCGGGTGCGGGCGCCGCTGGTGTGCTCGGATGCGAAAGAGGGTGACAGCCTTTGTGTGAGCGGGGTGCTGTCTGACGGCGGTGGATACTGAAGCCGGGCAGTTTTGGGGCTGATGTGTCGCCGGAGACGTCGACACGCACGAGCCTGCGGCTGGCCAAGGTGGGTGCTCCGGTGAATACTGGAGCGGGCGCTGTTGCCGAAGCAGCGCGGCTGGGCGGGCATATCGTGCAGGGGCATGCGGATGGGGTTGGGTCGATTGTTTCGACTGATCTGTTGGGCGATGACAACTGGCTGCTGCGGGTGAGGGTGCCGCCAGGAGTCGGTACCGGTACCTGGCGTTCAAGGGGTCAGTGGCGATCGACGGGACTTGCAGCTTGACGATTGCCGCGATTGAGAACTGCGAAGTGGCGGTGGCAGTGATATCCGCATACGTATTCTCGCATACGACGCTGAAGGAGAGGAAGCCGGGGGATCCGGCGACATCTCGAGAACCGGATGCTGGCGAAGTATGTCGAGAAGATGCTGGGGCAGCTGGACTTGAAGAAGTCAAAGATTACGTTGGAGGGGTTGTTGGAGCAGGGGTTCCGAGCTGGGGCTTCTGGAGCCGTCAGGTGTCAGGGAGTAGCTGTCAGCTCTCAGCTTTCAGCTGTCAGCTCTGTTTTTCCGCGCTGGACTGTTCTCGGGTGTTTTCGGGGCTCGGACGGGTGCGGGGTCTGGGGACCCCGCGCGGGACCTGGGGGTCTCGCCGTCCCGAGATGTTGGGGCCTTTCCGATGCTGGGAGCTGTCGCCGGATTCGGGGCTGACCGCTGAGCGCTGAACGCTAAAAAGCCGCGTTTTTCGGGCTTGGACGGGTGCGGGGTCTGGGGACCCCGCGCAGACCTGGGGGTCCGCCCGTCCCGTTGTCGGGCCCTTCCGATGGTGGGAGCTGTCGCCGGATTCGGGGCTGACCGCTGAGCGCTGAAAGCTAAAAAGCGGCGCTTTTCGGGCTTGGATGGGTGCGGGGTCCTGGGGACCCCGCGCAGACCTGGGGGCTCCGCCTTACCATTCGGGGTTCTTGGTGCGATGCAGGAAGACTAGCCGGATTCCCGGCTGACCGCTGAGCTTA
>JASGIE010000010.1:0-42934 GCA_049841055.1 Paludibaculum sp.
TGACCTTGCCCACATAGGGGTTCGGCACCTGGTCCTGCAGGCTCAGCCCGAGCGAGTTGTACTGCGGGTCGAGCTGATTGTAGTCATAGGCGCTGGCGTAATAGTTGGTGCCCTTGTTGGCCGTATAGGAGGCATCGACCATCCACTTGCCGGGCAATTGCTGCTGCAGTGAGATCGTCCATTGTTGGGACATGGGGATCTTCTGGCCGCCCTGATCCCAGCTCACGCCCTGGCCGAGGAAGGCGCTGGGGCCCAGCTTCGGACCGAGAGGTTCGATGGCCGGGGTCGGGAAGCCATCCTTGAACTGGAAGGCCGCAATGTTGGTGTTGCCGTTCGCCGGGTTGTAGGCGGTGGAGGTGTTGGCGAAACCGGCGGTGTTGCCGAACGAATCGCGGTAGAACGTCTGCGGATAGAAGATCGCGTAGCCGCCACGCACGACCGTCTTGCCGCTGCCGAAGACGTCGTAGGCGAAGCCGACGCGGGGTCCGAAGTTGGTGTAGATGGGATCGAGGAACGTGTTGCCGTAGTCGACCCCGGCGTACTCGATGCGGCCGGGCAGGCCGGTGAGGGAGTTGACGGCGAAGGGGTCGAAGTTGGATGTACCGTTGTTGCGCTCGCGAGGCCACTGCTGATAGTCGTAGCGGAGGCCAAGGTTCACGGTGAACTTGCGCGACACCTTCCAGTCGTCCTGGAAGAAGAAGCTCGTCGAGTAAGCCTTCTCGGACTCGCCGCCGTAGCGGATGAGCGAAGCGCTGCTGACGCTGCCGAACAGGAACGTGGCGAAGGAACTGCCAGTGCCCACAGGCGACTGCGGATTCTGCGTGAGGCCGGCGGCGAAGTTGAACTGGCCGGAGGGGACTTCGCGCTGATAGTTGTTGGCTTGCTGCAGGCGGAGGTCCGCGCCGAACTTCATGGTGTGGCTGCCCATGATCTTGGTGATGGAATCGACGAGCTGCCAGGTGGTGGAGCCGCGCAGCCCGACGGTGAATGCGCCGAAGCCCGGCAGGCCGTTGTCGACGCGAGGCAGTGTGTCACCGGGGACGCTGGCGGGCAGGCCGAGCTTGGAGGGCCAGTCCTGTCCGTAGCTATAAGCGGTAAAGGGGAATGCCTGGCGAGCGGCGCTGATGCGGAACTCGTTCAGCATGGTGGGCGTGAAACTGTGGGTGTCGCTGATGACGCCGTTGTAGTTGAGGTAGTTGTCGAGGCGCTGGCGGACATTGGGGTCCGGCAGCGAGCCCGCAAAGCCGTTGTTGTTGAAGTGCTTGTAATAAGCCCAGCGGCCGGAGAGCGTGTTCTTGTCGTTGAAGCGGTGGTCGCCCTTGGCGGTCCACTGATTCATGTGGCGCTCTTCCTGCACCTGGCCGATCCAGTTGTTGGCGAAGGTAAAGGCGTTGGTGGGCGTGCGGTTGGGCAGCGGATAGAACTGCATCATCTTCAGCGACACGGGATCGAGCCGGTTGGTGGGGATGATGTTATTGGGCAGGGGGTCGCGGACAAAGCCGGAGCCGCTGGGATTCGCCTTGGTGGTGCTGGGATCGTAGAGCTGGATCAGCTTGCCGGTGGCGTCGCGCAGATTGGAGAAGTTGCCATTGCGCTGCTCCTCGATGGGCACGGTGAGAATGTTGGAGGCGAAACGACGGTTCTGCCAGCCTTCGTAGTTGAAGAAGAAGAACGTCTTGTCCTTGCCGTTGTAGATCTTCGGCAGGACGACGGGGCCTCCGATGGTGCCGCCGTACTGGTGGTAGCGGAAGGGCGACTTGGTGGCAGCGAAGGCGTTGCGGGCGTCGAACGCGTCGTTGCGGGCGAAATAGTAGAGCGACCCGTGAGGGTCGTTGGTGCCCGACTTGGTGACGATGTTCACGACGCCGCCGGCGGTGAAGCCGAACTCAGCCGACATGACGTTGGACTGTACCTTGAACTCCTGCACCGCGTCGACCGTGGGGTTGACGTTGATGTCGGCGAGGAAGGCGCTGTTGTTGTTGCCGCCGTCGACGATGAAGCTGTTCATCGAGCTGGGGCCGCCGTTGATACTGATGGCCGACAGCGCGGTGCCGCGATCGACGAAACCGCTATTGGTGGGGCCCGCCTGAGATTTGACACCCGGCGTCAGCATCACCAGCGCGAGCGCGTTGCGGCCGTTCAAGGGCAGGTCCGCGATGCGGCGGTTCTCCACCACTTTGCCGACCGTGGCGCTGCTGGTGTCCACCAGCGAAGCTTCACCGACGACTTCGATGGACTCGGAGGTCTGGCCGACCTCCATCCGGATATTGACCTCGGCACGCTGATCGACGAGCAGGGTGATGCCGCTGCGAACACCCTTCTTGAAGCCCTGTTTCTCAGCGGTGACGGTGTAGGAACCGACGGGCAAGGAAGGCGCGGTGAACTGCCCTTCCTCATTCGTGGTTGTGGTGAAGGCGGCATTGGTGCCGGTGTTGATGACGCGGATCTCGGCGGCGGGTACGGCCGCGCCGGAGACATCGGTCACCGTTCCTATAACGGTTCCGCGGCCTTGCTGGGCAGCCAGCGGAAGGGCCAGGGAAATGAGAAAGACCAAAGCGAATCTCAACATGGAATCACCTCAAAAGACCTTTTGCGACGGGGCAGCCCCTGCTCATGAATAAAAGAAGGCGGCGGTGACGCGGCAATCCGACTGCGAGCGCAACCGAACCCAATGCGCCGAGAAGCCATCGGGGAAGATGTGCTTCTGATAGCCGGTCAGCCCCCACGCTGACGCGTCCATAGGGCATCCAGGCGCCTGTGCCCATGAAGTCAATTTCGATCTCGACGACCGTGGGTTTGTCGGTGCTGATGTGCAGCATTTTCCGATCGAAGCCGGTCATCAGGTACGGGTCGGACGTTTCGTCCTTTTTGACCTGAGAGTTCCACCAGGGTCCGCCCCAGCCGGCGGGTTTGCCCAAGCTCCAGAGGTCGTCCGTCTTGCCGAACCAGAGACCCGCCTGGGGCTGGCCGGCGACCGCGTTGTTGTCGCGGTTGGGCGTGGTCTGGTTGCCGGCGACGGCGAAGAGGCCGCGGAAGGCGCAGTAGTCGGGGATGATGCGCAGGTGCTGGCAGATGGGCTTGACACCCCAGATGTGGCCATTGAAGGCGATGGGCTGGAGCTCGTAGAACATGCCCTGGATGTCCATGAGGTAGTGTTCGGTCTCCACCTCGCGGATGCGCATCCATTCGGTCTGCCAGGCCTGTTCGAAGGAGTGGCTGGCCTTGGGGAGGCGGAAGCGCTGCCACTTGCCCTGAACGAGCGCCCAGAACAGGACCGAGGCTTCGTCCCAGCCGGTGGCGAACATGACGGAACCCATGTCCTGGCGGGCCGCCACGTCCATGTGCGGCTTGCCGGAGAGGCGGTTCCAGGCCTTGCCATCGAACTCGAAGAGGCCGGCGCTGTCTTCCCCGTATTCGTAGAAACCGTTGTTGGCCACGACGACGCGACCCTGCGCGGTGAAGCCGCCCTTGAAGTGGGGCCGCTTGGCGAGGCCCATCTGTTTGTTGAGGTCGAACATCTGCGTCGGCTTGAGCGTTTTCACGTCGATTTCAACGAAGACCCTTCCATGCGTCAGGATGTAGACGCGATTCGCCGGGTCGGTGAGGTGCCGCATGGTGGACGTGATCCGATGGTTGTGGAGTCTCGAGGATGTGCTTCCGATTGCCCTTGTAATCGATCGCGTAGGGGCCGATGAAGCACTGGTTCGATTCGCTGTGGATGAGGCGATTGGCGTGCGTTCCGTCGTGGACGTGGACGCGCTCAGACTTGAAATCGTCGTCGATGCGATAGAGCGCAAGGCCGTAGCCGGTGCCCTTCTTGTGCGAGTTATAGGTGACGGCCCAGAGAGCATCGGCCCAGGGCATGAGGGCGCCGATGCCGCATTCGGAGCGTTCCGGGAGAGTGTCGGCCTTGAACCCGATATTCGCCGAGGCCGGCGTTAGGGATTGAGCGAAGGAGGCGCCGGCGGAACCGGCCGCCGGAGAGAAGAGAGCGTCGGGAAAATGACATCGTAGTCCGGTCCGCCAGGGACCATGTCAGTTATGCTCCTTTCCGCGGTTCCGGCGCGTCTGCCATTTGGATTGATTATTTGTAGGTCCTAGGGCCTAGAGAAATCTAGTCTAAATAGACTATTCCGCGCGGTATGGCGGCGATGGAGGCGTGTGTAGGACCGGCTACACGGGGGCTGGGAAGGCGGTGCTTCGGAAACGCGCGATTCCATTCTCTCGCACGGCCTGCGCTAGAATCTGCCCAGGCCATGAGAACCGCTCGCCTGTCGAATCCGATCCTCCTCCCGGTGGGGCTCGCTGTGGCGACTGCTGTTTGCGCGGTGCTGGCGGCCACCCTCCTCGATGCCTTTGTGCGCCGTCCGCAGGAAGGCGGGGGTTCCATCACGACGCTGCTCCCTGGGTTTGTGTACGCCAGCGCCACGGTCATGAAGGTCTGCCTGGTGGGTGCTCTGGTGTCGGCGCTTGCCGGCCTCCTGGGCCGACTGTTCGCGAAGAGCCCAGCCGACCCACCGGCTTCCGGCCTGCCGGTGTGGGGCATCGCGTCCCTCGCGATCCCCCCTTCTACGCTGCTGTTCGGGGCACTTGCGGTGCTGGCGTTTCAACGTCTGTTGGACCCGGGTGATGTCCGGTCGGCGGGCCAGTTCTCCCAGATTGGGCGCATGGCGGTCTTTGTGATGCTCGCGATGCTTGCGGCCGGGGCGCTGGCTGGGGGTGTTTCCGCGATTCGAAGGGAGCAGCCCCGCACTGCGGCGATTCTCGGGTTGGCCGCCAATGTGGTTCTGGCCGGGCTGTTCTGGCATTTCCGGTTTTACGCGCCTGGGTTTGACCAGGATTTGTGGGCTCCTCGGTGAGGGGGGCGGCACGGCGGCGTTGCATCCTGAGGTGGGCGCGGCGATGGGTGTCCTCGTGGTCGACCTGGGGGTCGACCGCAGACCTGGGGGTCCGCCTTACTGTTTTTTGGGAGGGCTGGAGATGGGTTTTGGTTTTGCGGTGCGCCGTAGAGTGGAGGCTTTGCGGACGTGAGGTTCGGGGGGTTTGGCCCGGTTGGTTGAGGAGGCTCGTGAAATGGGTGCCCGCTTACTGACGTGCGCGGTTCGTCGGGCGGGGACCACTCCCTGACGGTCGTGGTTCGTAGCACAGGGGCCCCGATGGGGGGCTTCGGAAAGACTTGTGTCCCTGGCGGGGCTCGCTGAGATTAGTCGAGATGGACGATGCCGCGCTGGATGGCGGTGATGGCGGCTTGTGTTCTGTCGACGACACCGAGTTTGTCGAGCAGGTGGCTGACGTGGATCTTGGCCGTCTTCTCGGAGATGTGCAGGCGATCGGCGATTTCGCGGTTGCTGAGGCCCTCGGTAATAAGACGCAGGACATCCAGTTCCCGATCGGTTAGTTCCGAGCCGGACATGCGTTCGGAGAGGAGTCCGCAGATGACGGGCGGCAGGTAGCGTTTGCCGCCACGCACGGTGAGTATGGCGTTTAACAGATCGTCGGCGCTGGAGTCCTTGAGCAGATAGGCCATGGCGCCGGCCTGGAGGGCGCGGTGGACGTCCTCGCTGCCTTCGTAATTGGTCAGGACGACGATGCGGGCCTTGGGATCGCTCTTGCGGATGGCGGCGATGGCATCGAAGCCGGAGATGCCGGGCAGGCGCAGATCCATGATGGTGATGTCTGGCTGGTGTTCCTGGTAGAGGCCGATGGCTTCAGCGCCTTTGTCGGTCTCGGCCACGATGCGCATATCCTCGCGTGCATCGATGACGGTGTGCAGGGCCAGGCGGGCGAAGTACTGATCTTCAACCAGAAGTATGCGAATCGGGTCTGTCATGCGGGCTTCGACGCCTGAAGCGGAAGGTCTGCTTCGACGATCGTACCACTGCCGGGTGCGCTCTCGATATGTAAGGCTCCTCCGAAGCGGCGGGCCCGCTCCTGCATGACGATGAGACCGAAGTGGCCGGTGGGCGTGCTGAGGGCGCGCTTGGGCTCGAAGCCGGCCCCGTCGTCGCGAATGCGGAGCTTCACCGCTTCGGGCGTGTACTGTATGCCTACCAACACATTCGCCGCCTTGCCGTGACGGACCGCGTTGGCCGTGGCTTCCTGGCAGATGCGGAGGGCGTTCTGGCGCAGATCGCTGGACATATCGCCGGGCGAACCGCTGACCTCCAGTCTGGTCGTCACGCCGGTGCCAGCGGTGATCTGCTCCATGGTGCGGGCGACGGCGTCCTGCAGGCTCTCCGGAACGGGTTCGTTCTCGCGCAGATCCCAGATGACGCGGCGCGCCTCGGCGCGGTAGTGGTGGACCATCTGGCGGGCGACGTCGACCGCTTCCGCGGCGCGGGCGGGCTGTTCCTTCAGGCGGGTGAGCGTGGCGTCCAACTGCCAGGAGATGGCGGAGAAGCCGGCCAGGAGCGTGTCGTGCCATTCGCGGGCGATGCGGTTGCGTTCCGCGAGAACCGCCTTGTAACGGCCGCGCAGGACAAACATGCGCCAGCGATAGAAGGCGTAGCCGAGCGCGGCTAAGGCCAGCAGGACCGCCGTGAAGAACCAGGCGGTCTGGTAGAAGCGGGGCAACTGGCGGATGTTGATGGAGACGGGCTCGCTCCAGGGGCCTCCGGGTTCGCGGGCTTCGACGAGCAGGCGGTGCAGGCCGAGAGGCACGGTGGAGTAGCGGGCGGAGCGCTCGCCTTCGCGCTGGATCCAATCGGGATCGTTGCCTTCCAGACGGTAGCGGAAGCGGAGATGGGCCGGCGACGAGAAGCGGAGCGCGGTGAAGCGCACCTCCAGATCGCGGGTGCCGGGCTGGAGTTCCACGGGCTCGGCGAGGGGCTGGGCTCCGGCGAGGATCTCTTCGATGCGAACAGGCGGCGCGGGTGGATGTGCGACTTTTCCGGGCCGGATTCGCACGAAGCCTTTGGCCGTAGGGAACCAGAGGCTGCCCTCGCGGTCGCGCCAGCCGGAGGGCTGGGAGATGCCATGGCATTCGATGGTGCGCAGGCCGTCCTCCTGTTCGTAGAGCGCGGCATCGAACGACTGGCGGCGTCCGGCGAGCACCTCGTCCAACTGGGCGGAGGGGATGCGGATGATGCCGCGCGAGGAGCTGATCCAGTGACTGCCGGCTTGGTCGTCCAGGAGTTTGAAGAGGGAGTGTCCGGGCAGGCCTTGGCGGGGGCCGAGGGAGGTGGCCCGGCCCTGGTGGAGGAGGGCCAGGAAGCCGCCCCGGGTGGAGGCCCAGATGCGGCCCTGGGCGTCCTCTGTCAGGGAGGTTACATATTCGTCGGCTAGGCCGTTGGCCTGGCGGATCCAGGTGGGGCGGCCGTTCTCGAAGACCGCCACGCCGGTGTCGGTGCCGGCCCAGATGCGGCCCTGCGCGGTCCTGCAGGAGGCAGAAGGTGTTGGTGGAGGGGAGGAGGATCTGGCCGGGATCCGCGGCGTTGGAGGGCTGGGTTGGGGCTGGGTTGGGTTGGCCGGCTTCTTCGGACTCGGGGGCGGTGGGCTGGGGGGTAGCCCGTCGCTCACGCTCCGGGACTGGGCGAGGAGGGGCGGCGGGCTCGGTATGAGTGGGTCGCGGCGGCTCGGGTGCGTGCTTGCCGGGGGAGGTTGGCTGGGATGCCCGCTCCGTTGAGGACTGGTGGATGTTCTGTCCGTGGCCCGCTCCTTGCCAGTCGCGGTTCGCACCGGTGGGGACCCCTCCCTGACGGTCGGGGTTCGTAGCGGCTTCGCCGACTTTGGCGGCCCGCAGGGCCAGGCGGGATTCCTTGACAGTCGCGGTTCGTGGTGGGGGTGGGCTGGAGGCGTTGGGGCCGCCGTTGGGGAAGTAGCGTAGCGATGAGCCCGCTACCCAGAGGCCGCCGCTGCGGTCTAGGAGGATGGCCGAGATGGAGCCGCGGATGAAGATGCGGGGGTCGTAGGTTGTTCCGTCGAAATGATGCAGCCCCTCCCACGTGCCCAGCCAGAGGCCTCCGCGGCCGTCCGGCGCCAGAGAACGGATGCCCAGATCCAGGGCCGGCAGCGGCGTGGGCATCTGCCGGATGGCTCCGTCGCGCAGAAGATAGAGGCCGCTGCGCCAGGTGCCCATCCAGAGGCCACCGCCGGGCGCCTCGATCACCGCGGAGGCGAAGTTGCCGCCCAAGCCTTCCGGCACGCCGAAGGGCTCGACCAGCGGATTCTTCCAGCGGCTGAGGCCGCCACTGCGCGAGCCGATCCACAGGTTGCCGTCATGATCCTCGAAGAGCGTGCGGATGAAGTCGTCGGAGAGACCCTCGCGGGTGGACCAGTTCTCCACTCCGTGTGGCGTTAGACGGTAGAGGCCCTGGCCCCAGGTGGCGGCCCAGAGGATGCCGTCGCGATCGCGGAGGGTTTTGACGACGGGTCCGTTCACGCCAGGCTGGCGTTCGAGCGTGAACGCACCGGCGGATTCGCGGACGCGATAGAGGCCGTTGGAGGTGCCGGCCCAGACCACGCCGTCAGCGCCTGCCATGACGCTGAGGAAACCGCCGTGCGGTGCGCCGTCGCGTGCGATCGTGCGTATCCGGCCATCGTGATAGAAGTGCAGTCCGCCGCCAGCCGCGATCCAGATGCGATGGCGCGGGTCCTCGGCAAAGACGTGCCAGGAGTTGCCGGCGGAGCTGCCGATGCCGATGGCGACGGAGCCGCGGGCATCGCGGCGGTGGATGCCGTTGCCGCTGATCCAAAGGGCTCCGGTGGAGTCAGTGAAGAGGCCCATGAGGCTGGCCCCGAAGTGCGCGACGTGATGGAGCTGCCGGTTCTCGAGACGGTAGAGGTCCTGATAGTAGGTGCCGATCCAGGCGGCGTCTCCGGAGGCGGGCGCGAAGGCGCTGACCCACTGGCGTTCAATCGATGCCGTGCCGGCCAACGGCGTAAACCGGACGCCGTCAAAGCGGGCGAGTCCTTCGCCGGTGCCGACGAGCAGGTAGCCGCCTGGCGCGTACTGGATGGCGTTGACGTAGTTGTGCGGCAGGCCGTCCTCAATCTGCCAGACCTTCTTGTGGTACTGGGAGAGGCGCAGGCCGGGGTCGAGAGCCAGGCAGGGCAAGGTACACAGGAACAGGAAGGCGCGTCTCATGAGGAGCGCTCCGCTCCGGGCAGAGTGACGAGGAAACGAGCGCCGCCGGCGGAGTTCGCCGGGCTTTCGACGCGCACTTCGCCGTGGAGATGATGGACGGCTTTGCGGACGATGGACAGGCCGAGCCCGGTGCCCTTGGCCTTAGTGGTGAAGAACGGCTCGAAGATGCGCTCGTGCATTTCGGGCGGGATCCCGGGGCCCTGGTCAGTGACCGTGAAGAGGAGGTCCGCGCCATTGCCGCGAAGTTCGACGGTGACTTCGCTGCCGGAGGGGGCCGACTGCAGGGCGTTCAAGACGAGGTTGAGGACGACCTGGGAGAGCAGATCCGGATTGCTCCGGGGCAGGCGCCAGCCGGGCTCCACCTGCGTGTTGAGACGGAGTTGCATGCCGGCGGCCTGGTGCTGGAGCGCGGCCATGGCGGATTCGACCAGGGCGGATACGTCGACTTCGGTTTCCAGGGACTCCACGGGTTTCGAGTAGCCGAGGAGCTGCTTGACGGAGGAGGCGAGGCGCTCGGTTTCGGAGAGGATGTAGCGAAGGTCGCGCTCGTGGATCCCGGAGATCTCCTCGTCCTCGAGCATGACCTGGGTGATGCTTTTGATGGCGCTGAGCGGGTTGCGGATCTCGTGGGCGACGGCGGCGGCGACCTTGCCGAGGCTGGCCAGATGTTCCTGGCGGACGAGTTCGCGTTCGAGGCCGAGTTTGTCGTCGAGCAGGCGCAGGGTGCTGAGCGAGTGGGCGATCTCCTGTGCGAGCGACTCCAGAAGTTGCGCGTCGTCATCGAGGCGGCGGCGAGGGGTGGCATCGATGAGAAGCCAGCCCCAGGTGCGGCCTTCCGTTTCCAGCGGCCAGCGGTGCGTGAAGGAGCCGGGTTCGACTGCGCCTTCCAGCGCGATGTGGACGGACCTGAGCTTGAGTTGGGCGGCGATGCGCTGTTCGAAGAAGCGGGCGCGGTGCTGCCAGTCGAAGAGGCCGGCGGCATCACGGGCGATTTCGCGGACCCATTCGCGGCGGGCGGCCTGGCGGCGCTCTTCGTAGGCGAGGACGGCGTTGTAGAGCGGCAGGAAGGTGATGACGCCGGCCAGCAGGAGGAGCGAGCGGACGCCTTCGGGGACGGTTCCGAAACTGGATTCCACCAGCGCCGCGGCCAGCGGGACGGCCAGGACGTAGAGGGCGGCGCCTCCGCCGAGAGCGGCGGCGAGCAGGGCGCTACGCGGCAGCAGCAGGCCGAAGATCTGATCCCGGTAGAGGAAGAAGATGATGACCAGCGGGACAGGCAGGGTGGCGAGGACGATCTGGAGGCTGCCGAGGGTCCAGACGCCGGAGGCGATGCCGGAGATGGCTCCGGCGGCGAGCAGGGACCAGTAGAAGGGGATCTCGCTGTCGTGCCAGGCGAACCAGGCGACGGCGATGCCCGCGGGCCAGGAAGCCCAGCCGCCGGCGTGAGCCAGGACGGCGACAGCGGTGATGAGGGCCGATCGCCGGGGCCGATGGCGAGGCGAAGGTAGAAGACAGAGAGCCAGCCGAGGTACCAGAGTCCGGAGGAGGCGACGAGGGCGAGCAGCATGCGGCCGGGGCGGCCGGCGCGGCGCTGGGAGCTGAGCACGGCGAAGAGATACACGTAGAGCGCGGTTCCGAAGACGAGCGCCAGGGCGTGGATCAGGCTGGTCACAGAGCGGTGTGGCGGTGTGCGGCCGTGTTCCTGCAACAACAGACCGCCCGCGTGATTTATTGTATGACCCCCGCGAACCGATACAATCTTTGCTTATGAGCAAACGGCTTGGAGTTTTGCCCGGGATTGTGTTGGGCGGCATCGGCGCATTCTGTCTCGGCGGGATCGCGCTGAAGCAGGGCGAGTCGATCAATAGCGCGTGGCTGGTGACGGCGGCGGTGTGCTGCTACCTGGCGGCTTACCGGCTGTATGCGGCCTTTATCGCGGCGAAAGTGATGGCGCTGGATGAACGCCGGGCTACTCCGGCGGAGCGGCTGCGCAACGGGCACGACTTCGAACCGACGAACAAGTGGATTCGTGTTCGGCCATCATTTTGCGGCGATCGCGGGTCCGGGTCCGCTGGTGGGTCCGACGCTGGCGGCGCAGTTCGGCTACCTGCCGGGGACGTTGTGGATCATCCTGGGCGTGGTGCTGGGCGGCGCGGTGCAGGATTTCGTCATCCTGTTCTGCAGCGTGCGGCGGGATGGCAAGTCGCTGGGGCAGATGGCGCGGGAGGAGATCGGCAAGATCGGCGGCGGTACGGCGCTGATCACGGTGCTGCTGATCATGGTGATCCTGCTGGCGGTGATCGGTCTGGTGGTGGTGAACGCGCTGAAGGGCAGCCCGTGGGGCACGTTCACGATTGCGGCGACGATGCCGATTGCGGTGTTCATGGGGCTGTACCTGCGCTACTGGCGGCCGGGGCAAGGTGCTGGAAGTTTCGGTGATCGGGTTCGTGCTGGTGGTGGCGAGCATCTTCGGCGGCGAGTGGGTGGCGCATCATGCCGACGTTCGGGCCGATGTTCACGCTGGGCGGGATGGCGCTGGCGATCGCGGTGATCGTTTATGGATTTCTGGCCAGCGCGCTGCCGGTGTGGCTGCTGCTGGCTCCGCGGGATTACCTGAGCACGTTTGTAAAGCTGGGCGTGGTGCTGATGCTGGGCGTGGGGATCCTGTTTGTGCGGCCCGAACTGCACATGCCGGCGTTCACGCGGTTTGTGGATGGCACTGGTCCGATCTTTGCTGGCAAGATCTTCCCGTTCTGCTTCATCACGATCGCCTGCGGAGCGATCTCCGGGTTCCACGCTTTGATTTCAGTCGGGTACGACGCCGAAGATGATCGCGAGTGAAGGGCACGTGCTGCCGGTGGGCTACGGCTCGATGCTGCTGGAGAGTTTCGTGGCGATGATGGCGATGATGGCGGCATGCGCGCTGAATCCGGGCGTGTTCTTCGCGGTGAATTCTCCGGCGGGCATTGTGGGCACGACTCCGGAGACGGCAGCGGCCACGATCATCGTCGTGGGGCTTCCCGGTGACGCGCGGTCGAGATGGCAGACGCTGGCAAACGATGTGGGCGAGGAGTCGCTGTTCTACCGCACGGGCGGCGCGCCGTCGCTGGCGTTGGGGATGGCGCACATCTTCTCGCAGAGCGCGGGCGGCGCAAACGATGCTGCGGCTTCTGGTATCACTTCGCGATCATGTTCGAGGCCCTGTTCATCCTGACGGTGATCGACGCCGGTACCCGGGTGGGCCGGTTCATGCTGCAGGACTTGCTGGGGCATGTGTACAAGCCGCTGGGGCGAGACGAGGTGGATGCCGGGCGTGTTGTTCGACGAGTGTCGCGATGGTGGTGGGCGCTGGGGGTATTTCCTGTATCAGGGCGTGCTGGATCCGCTGGGCGGCATCAACTCGCTGTGGCCGTTGTTCGGGATCGCGAATCAGTTGCTGGCGGCGGTGGCGCTGTGCGTGGCGACGACGATCCTGATCAAGATGCACCGGGTGAAGTATGTGTGGATCACGTTGCGTGCCGCTGGCGTGGCTGGTGATTGTGACTTATACGGCGGCGTGGCAGAAGATCTTCAGCGACGCTCCGCGGATCGGGTTCCTGGCGCAGGCGACGCAACTGGAAGCGGGTGCGGCAACGGCGGCGACGAAGCAATTGATCTTCAACAACCGGCTGGACGCGGCCTTGTGCGGCATCTTCCTGGTGCTGGTGACGACGATTCTGGTGGATTCCATCCGGATCTGGGTGGGCATCCTGAACGGGTCGAGGGAAGCGCGCAGCAGCGAGGTGCCGTTCGTGATGAGCCAGTTGCAGGCGGAGGAGCTATGAAGGGGCTGAAGTCGCTGTACCGCATCCTGATGGGGATTCTGAGGGAGATCGGCGACGAGAGCGCGTATCAGCGGCACCTGGCGGCGCATGGCCGGACGCACTGCGGCGCGGAGTGGCGGACGTTTTCAGAAGAACGGATGCGGGCGAAGTACCAGCGCGCGAAGTGCTGCTGATCAGTAGCCGCGCATGGACATCCAGTAGAGGTAGCCGATCAGCGGCAGCAGGATCATGGCGCTGGCCGATGCGCGCCGGCTGAGAGCGCTGAGGACGGCCAATGTACTGAAGAGCATCAGCGCCGGGCGGGTGATGCCGTCCCAGGTCCAGAGGAGGCCGCGCGCGGTCTGTACGGCGGCCAGGGTCAGGCTGCAGGCGACGGCGGCCCACTGCCATCGGGCTCCGGGCTTGCGGGTGAACAGGCCGTGCACCAGTCCGCCGAGCCAAAGACTCACGGCGAGCAATTCCAAGAACGTCAGGGCGTTGCCCATTGCCGATCCTCCACGAGACATTGATGCACGATTTGCCGTAGTAGGACCAGAGTTGTGACGAGCAGAAGGCACCAGGCGCCCATGGCCCAGGGCTGGAGCGCGGCGAAGCGGACCCCTAGCTGAAAGGGGAGCAGGTTCAGGTATTGCCACTCCAGCGGAATGGGTCCGCGGAAGGGGATGGATGCGCCCTGCCCGCTGATGGACAACCAGACATTGATGAAGCGCCGGGGGATGCTCCAGATGAGGCCGAGGCGGCGGCCCTGCACGACCTCCACGGCCGGCATGAGCAGGAGTGAGGAGATCTGGAGGATGACGCTCCAGGAGAGGACCGCGGCGGTGGCACGACGCCAGGCGGCGGTGATCCGGGTGCGCTGGGTCCAGAGGATTGGGACGGCGAGGAGAGACAGGAGCAGGACGGGGGTCTCGGTGTAGCGGTCGCCCCAGGAGACTTCGCCGGTGGGCGACATATACGTGGCGTAGAAGAGGATGTAGACGGTGAGGGTGGCGGCGGCGCCGAGGGCGAAAGCGCGCACACGGGGCTCCAACCGGCTCCAGAAGAGCACGAGAACAATGACGGTGATGAGCAGTAGCGGATCGAACAGGAAGATGGAGTTCTGCGGCGACCAGAGGGCGTCCCAGATGCCTGACGACAGCGGGTGGTTGAACATGTTGCCGCTTTTGTCGGTGGAAGGCGGCGGCTCGACGAACGGCGTGTAGTAAGTGCCGCGGAAGGTCCAGAAGCGGTGGTACTGATAGAGGCGCTCGATGGCGATGAAGAGGGCGTAGGCGGGAACGAAGCCCTTGGCGTGGGAGAGCAGGGCGGAGGCGGGCTGGTGGAGGTTCCTGTGCTGCCAGAGAAGGAGCAGCAGGAGGCAGAGGAGGACGCCCGCGAGGTCGGCGAGGGTCGTGAGACGTGTCAGGAAGCTGACACCGAAGGCGGCGCCGGCCCAGGCCGCGTCCCGCCAGCGGCGGTGGTCGAGCCAGCGCAGGGTGTAGAGCGCTCCTCCCAGCGTCATGGCGAGCATGAGGCTGTTTTCCTGGCAGTTCTGAATGTAGTGCAGGAACGTGGTGGCGAGCAGCAGGCTGAGCGTTCCGAATGTGGCCGGGGCGTGCGCGAAGCGGAGCTGGCGGAGGAGAAGGTAAGCGAAGCAGGCGGCCGCGCCGCAGACGAGGGTTTGCGAGAAGAAGGCGATGAGGACGATGCGGAGGCCGTCGAGGACGTGTTGGGAGACGGGCAGGTGCGGGCCGGCGGCGTTGAAAGCGGTGGTGACGGCGACGTCGAAGGGGAGAAACGTGAGCGGCTGGCCGAGGCCGTAGTAGGGGTGGCGTTTGCCGTCGTAGCCGAGGGTCCCGAAGAGGTGGGCTTCCTCGGCGCGGACCTCGGGCTCGGAGGTCCAGAGCGCGCGGGTTTGCTGCAGGCGGCGGATGGGATCGATGCTCACCATGCTGCCGGCATTGACGAGAGCGGCCAGCAGAGCAACCAGCAGCCAGAGGCGTGGGAGAAAGCCGCGCGGCACGGAAGGAGGCTGTGCGGCGGTGGTGGGGGACGCATCCATGGGCTTTCTTATGATAGTCGCGATTGGGGGCGGGACGGGTGCGTGGAATAGCTCATGGTGAGTGGGCGGAGAGAGCGGTTGGGGCAGGTGGACTTCACAAAAAAGTGTAGAAGAGTTCCACATCTGAAATTGGCCAGGTGATTGCTTAGACCTTTTCGTCAAGGAGGGGCTCGATGCCAAAAGGCTCCGTCGCCGTCACGGCCGAAAGATGTAAAGGGTGCGGATTTTGCGTGGAGTTTTGTCCCACTCACGTGCTGGAACTCTCCAACGCATTCAACGCCAAGGGCTACCACCCGCCGCACATGGTAAATGCCGAGAAATGTTCGGGTTGCAACCTGTGTGGAATGTATTGTCCAGATTTCGCGATCTTCGGCTACCGGTTCCCCGACGCGAAGAGCCAGAAGAAGGAAGCATGATGCACGCCGATCCAAATTGTGTCCTGACGGGCACGCATTTCATGAATGGTGACGCTGCCTGCTGCGAAGGTGCGATTGCCGCAGGTGCGCGATTTGCCGCAGGCTACCCCATCACCCCTTCGACTGAGGTCGTTGAGCGATTTGCCGCGCGGGTCCCCAAGATCGGGGGCATCTTCATCCAGATGGAAGACGAACTGGCGGCGTCGATCACCCTGCAGGGGATGGTGTGGGCGGGCGCGAAGTCGTTTACGGTGACCTCCGGGCCGGGCTACTCGCTGATGATGGAGCATATCGGCTTCGCGGCGATGACGGAGACGCCCTGTGTGTTCGTGAACGTGCAGCGCGGCGGACCGTCCACGGGTCTGCCGACCTTGCCGGCGCAGGGCGACATGATGCAGGCGCGGTTCGGGTCGCATGGCGATTATTCGACGATCTCGCTGGTGCCGAACTCGCCGCAGGAGTGCTTCAGCCTGACGGTGAAGGCGTTCAATCTGGCCGAGAAGTTCCGGGTTCCAGTGATGTTCATGATGGACGAGTGCGTGGGGCATATGACCGAGAAGGTCGTGATCCCGGAGGCGACGGAGATCGAAGTCACTCCGCGCCGGCGTGCGTCGAAGCCGCCGGAGGAGTTCCTGCTGTTTGAGCCCGGCGAGGAACTGGTGCCGGAGATGGCGCATGCGGGCGAAGGGTACAAGGTTTATGTCACGGGCCTGACGCACGACAAGCGCGGGTATCCGCTGATGAATCCGGCCTCGCAGAAGGAGCTGGTGCCGCGGTTGTTCGAGAAGATCAGCCGGGCGGCCGATGAACTGACGATCGTCGAGGCCGAGGGTCTGGAAGACGCCGATGTGGTGGTGGTGAGCTACGGGATCACGTCGCGCGTGGCGCAGCGGGCGATCGAGATGGCTCGCGATAAGGGATTGAAGGTCGGCAAGCTGCGGCTGATCTGCGTCTGGCCATTCCCCGAGAAGCTGATCCGGGAGCTGGCTCCGAAGGTGAAGGCTCTGGTGATGCCGGAGTTGAACATGGGCCAGGTGGTGATTGAGCTGGAACGGTGCGCGGGCGGGCAGTGCAAGGTGATCAGCGTGCCGCATCCGGGCGGCACGGTGCACAAACCGGCGGACATTCTGGCGGCGATTGAAAGAGGTGCGCAATGAGCACGACAGCGGACCTGCACATCCACAATCCGGTGGAAGACGTTCTGCGCAAGGAGCGCATCCCCACCATCTGGTGTCCGGGCTGCGGCATCGGCACGACGGTGAACAGTTTCGCGGCGGCGCTGCTGGGCCAGGAAATCGACCTGAAGAAGACGGCGATTGTGAGCGGCATCGGGTGTTCCGGGCGTGTGAGCGGCTACATGGCGCTGGACTCGTTCCACACGACGCACGGACGGGCGATCCCGTTTGCGACGGGGTTGAAGCTGGCGAATCCGGAACTGAACGTGATCGTCTATTCCGGTGACGGCGACCTGACCTCGATTGGCGGCAACCACCTGATCCATGCGGCGCGGCGCAACATGGACATCATGGTGGTCTGCGTGAACAACATGATTTACGCGATGACCGGCGGGCAGGCGGCGGCGACGACGCCAGGTAATTCCATCACGACAACGAGCCCGTTCGGCAGTTTCGAGCCGGAGATCTGCCTACCTCAACTGGTGGACGCGGCCGGCGCGGTGTTTGTCGCGCGCTGGACGGCTTATCACGTGAAGCAACTGGAGCGCACCATGGCGAAGGCGCTCAAGAAGAAGGGCTTCCGGTTCATCGAAGTGCTGACGCCGTGCCCGACGCTCTACCAGAGGCGAAACAACATGGGCGACGGCCTGGCGGCGATGGTGGACTACAAGAACCGCAGCAAGATCAGGAACGGCGCGCCGACGTATGAAGTGGCGCTGGAGCCGGGCGGCGAGATCGTGGTGGGCGAGTTTGTCGATCGCGAGCGGGAAGACTATCTGACCCGTATGCGCCGCCAACTGGGCTCGAACTATAGTGAACTGCCGCCGCAACCCGAGGAAGAAGAACAGGAAGGGTGCTGCTCATCATGCTGAAAGAGATCCGCATCGCAGGTTTTGGCGGGCAGGGCGTGATTCTGTCCGCGCACATTCTGGGCCGGGCCGTGTCGATTCATGAAGGCGGCTTCGCCACGATGACCCAGAACTACGGGCCCGAGGCGCGTGGCGGCGCAGCCAGCGCGGCGCTGGTGATTAGCGATCAGCCGGTGCTGTTTCCGTATGTGTCGAATCCAGAAATCCTCGTGGTGATGTCGCAGGAAGCCTTCACACGCTACACGCCGGACCTCAAAGAGGGCGGCGTGCTGATTGTGGAGAAAGACCTGGTGCGGATGGAGAACGTTCCGCAACACATCAAGGTCTACAGCATTCCGGCCACGCGCTTCGCCGAGGAGCTGGGCAAGAAGATGGTGCTGAACGTGGTGATGGTTGGGTTCTTCTGCGCCATCACCGAGGCAGTCAGCTATGAAGCCTGCCGGAAGGCGGTCATCGACAGCGTGCCGGAGAAGTTCCGGAAGCTGAATCTGGACGCGTTTGAGAATGGCTATGGGTTTGGCAAAGACCTGCTGGCGAAGGGTCCGGGCAAGGAAGAGGACACTGAGCCGGTGAGCGTGCTGGAGTCCGCCAACTAAACGCTATTTCTGCCCCAATTTCTGCGTCAGCGACTGAGCCTGCGTATTCAGGCTGAGGAGCTGGCGCAGATCGTCTTCGGCGGACTGAACCGTCGTCTGAATCCTGGAAATGTCGGGCGCGGCCGTCACGGGACTGTCGCGTTCAGAGTGTTCGAGCCGGACGGCCAACGCCCGCAGTTGGTCCGTCAGCTCGCGATAGCGGCGCTGGAGACTGTTCAACACAGTCTTCCGGCGCCGGTTACTTCCAGCAGGCTGTTGGCGGTATCGCCGGAGGTCCCGGACTTCTTCTGCAGAGCCGCGAGTTCGTCGCGCGAGCGGCGTAGGTTCGTTTCGAGCTGCGAGAGTCTCTCGTTCTTCGTCTTGAGCTCGGCTTCCATTGCCTGCACGACGCGGCGCGTGGAATCGAAGTCTTCGCGGACGCCGGATTCGCTGGCCGCCAGTTTCTTGTTCTCCAGCGTGAGATTCTCGCGAGCGCTTTCGAGTTCGCGGATCCGGTTCTGGAGATCGTTGTTTGAGGCGGTAGCCGCGGTGAGCTTGTTCTGCGTCTGGGCCAGTTCGCGGATCGCATCGAGGCGGCGCGCCTCGCCATCGGACTTGTGGGCGGGTGCGGCCGCGGTGGGTTCGATCCCGCGTTCCGCCAGTTGCGCCCGCAGCGCTTCGTTTTCCTTGGCCAGCGCCGCGGCTCTGTCGGCGGCTGCCTGGTTCGATTTTTCCAACTCACTCACGCGGGCCTGCAGCGCCGGCCCGATCCGCTGCTGGCTGACATACAGCCATCCGCTGAGCCCCAGGGCGAGCACCAGCAGAACCAGCAACACGGCTTGTACGCGATTGTGCATGACGGGATCTTACTCCTTTCCGCCGGCCCGCATGGCAAAGCGCGTCCGGTACTGCAAGTCCGCGCCTTCGGCGGATAGATGCATGATGAAGTTCTTCGGGGTCCCTTGCGGGATTTCCACATCAATTGCCCACAGGGAGCGGATCTTCTCAAACGCCTGGGTGATGGTGATGGCGATGTCCGCCTGGGTGCGGCAGAACATGGCCTGGCCGCCGGTGGCTTCGGCCATCTGCTGGAGCCCGGTCTGATAGGCGTCGTTCAGGCGATCGCGGAGAAAGGCGAGGTGGGTGACGAAGGACGGGAACATCGCCTTCGGCGAGGGTGGTGCTGAGCTTTGCCGTTTTTTCACGGATGAGCGCCTCGGGGAAGCGGCGGCTGAGGTCGCGCGAGTCGCTCATGTTGATGACGGGGTTTGTATAGTCCTCGCGGTAATTGTAGATGTTGGAATCCGTGATGTAGAGGATGGCCGTGCGGACGGGCGTCTTGCGCAGCAGACTGGTGGCGAGGCGTTCGGCCGGCTCGATCGTCTCAAGAAGGCCGGCGCGGCCGGAGACGGGGGACTGCTGAATGGTCGAGGTGACGGAAGCGCGGTCGGCTGTCGGATCCGTCACAACGCGCAGGCCATCCTGGGAGCGCAACACGCCGAGCCAGACGTTCGGCGGCAGCTTCTCGATTTCCGTGGCCATGGCGGCGCGGGCGGCGTCGACCAGTGTCAGGTCTCCGGTAACATCGAGCACGACAAGCAGGATGAGGCCGTCCTCGGGACCCTTGATGCGAAGAATCTGAGCATCCTTCGTTTCCGCCTTCGCCTTGAGATCCTTCAACTCGGGCGCGGAAGACCAGGCGGTGACGCGGCGGACGTGGACCGCGGGCGCGGCTGTGTTGGCGGCGAAGAGCCGCGCGGCCGCGATGGCGGCCAACACCAGAATCGAATACCGGCGCGTCATTCTCAGGGATTGGACCTCAGGCTCAGAAACTGAACCTCAACCCTAATTGGACCACGCGTCCGCCGCGCGAGCCGATGATCTTGCCGGCATTCACGTTGGGCGAGCTCTCCGTACCGATGACGGTGTCGGGCAGGTTCCAGTTGGCGTTGTTGATGAAGTTGAAGCCGGAGGCGGTGAACTCCATGCTGCGTTCCTGATCGATGGCGAAGCGCTTGCTCACCGAGAGGTCGTGGTTCTGCGTCATGGGGTTGCGCAGAGTGGGATGGGTGCGGGGTCCGCTGCCCATCTCGAAGTCGTCGGGATGGCTGAAGGCGGCGGGGTTGAACCACATGTCCGGGCCCTGTTTCGCCGGCAAGGGATCGACGCCCGGGACAACATTCACCCGGACCGTCTGCAGGACTCCGCCGGTGTTGTTGAACTGGGCGCGGAGAGAAAGGGGGTCGCCGCTGGAGACGGACGAGATGCCGCTGATGGACCAGCCATCGGTGAGGTAGCGCCGCCAGTCCGGGAAGACCAGATACGGCTTGCTGGTGCCGATGGGCAGCTCGTACATGTAGGTAAGCGAGAGGCGATGAGGGTTGTTGCCGGCGGTGAGACCCCACTCGTTGTGCCGGTTGAAGTAGTCCTGTTTGCCGTAGGGGCCGGAGTAGTCGTCGTACTGGCGGGAGTATTCGTAGGTCCCAGTGAGCGACAGGCCTTGGGCGGTGCGCTTCTCGACACGAGCCGAGGCGGCTTCGCGGCGGTAGCGGCCGTCGGGCCACTGGCTGAAGACGTCGGTGGCGATGAACTGCGGATAGGGCCGCAAGGAACGGTTGAAGGCCTGGTCGTTCAACTGGTCACGGAACGACATCAGCTCCGGCCGCAGGGCGTCTGGATTCACGGCATAGTTGCCGACGAAGAGGTCGCGGCCCCAGGCGACGCCGAGGGAGCCGGTGAGAACAAAGCCGCCGGACAATTCGCGCTCGTAGCTGGCGCCGACTGATTGATAACGAGGCAGGTGCCCTTCCGTTTCGAGAATCGTCGCGTTGGTATCGTCGGCGGCGGTGGGCGTCAGGTCGGGAATCGGTCTCGGAGTCGGAGGCACGCCCTGGCTGAGGGTGAAGGCCGGCACGAGTTGCGAGTTGGCGGCGTAGTAGTTGGGATGACCGGTGAACCCGCGGGTGCCCCACTGGCCGTTGTAGATGGGGTAGGCCTGATAGCTCATGCCGTAGGAGAGGCGCAGGACGGCTTTGCGGTTGCCGCGCGGATTCCACGCCATTGAAAGGTTCGGCTGGGGCTTCACGGCAACGGGCTGGAACGCGGATCCGTAGCCACCGCGGCCGGCGAACACCAGCGCGCCCAGGCGGCCGTTGGAGGGATTGATGACGGAGAGGTCGACGGTGGATTGGCGGTTGTAGCGCTCCGTGCGGGGCGCCGACGTGAGGATGTTCAAACCGAAGCTGAAGGTGAGCCCCTGGCGGTACTCCCAGGTGTCCTGGACCGCGGTCACCATGGTCCAGTTGCGGAAGTAGGAAGGAGAGGGGACGTCGCTGTAATCGGAGGTATCGACGCCGCCCAGCAGAAAGCTGGCGAAGCTCTGGCCGGTGTTCACAATGCCAGGCAGGCTGGTGAGCGAGGGCGTGAAATAGTAGGCGCCGGAGGGCAGGCCGGGGTTGTAGGTATTGACGTGGTAGCGGACGAACTGTCCGACCATGCGCAGGTTGTGTTTACCGAGGCGGAGCGAGTGGGCGTCGGTGAGAACGAAGGTGTTGCGGGCGTTGCGGGCCTGCGGGCTATTGCGGCCCATGGCCAGGTAACTGCCCAGTTCGATGCGCGGGAAGGCCTTGCCGGGTACGCCGGTGAGCCCCAGTTGTGAAGGCCAGTCGCCGTTGTCGCTGACGTTCTCGTTGATGTCACTGTGGGCTTCGAAGGTGAGGGTGTTCACGCTTTGCGGCGAGGCGGTATAGACGTACTCGATGGAGCCGCGGCGGTTGACGTAGTTGCGGTCGGGCGAAGCGGAGTCGGCCGCATTGGGGATGAAGGTAGCGCTGCCGGCGAAGCCGTTCGTGAATGCGTAGCTGACAGCCAGGCGGTGCTTCTCGAGGAAGGAGTGATCGACCTTGGCGATCATGCCGCTGGCGGTGTTGGTTTCCGGGGCGACGGCGAAGTAGTTGTTGCGGAAGAACGGGCCGGCGTCGGAGTTCGGCTTGGGGTAGAAGGCCAGGATTTTGCGGGCGATGGGATCCTGCCGGTCGACCGGGATGCGGTTGTTCGGATAGGGATCCTTGATGTACTGCAGGTTGTCGCGCGATACGGCCTGTGAAGGGTCGTAGTTCGGGTTGAGGCGCGTGGTGGAGGGGTCGTAGATCTCCTGCGGCTCGCCAGCGCTGTCGACCACCTGGCTGTAATCGCCTTCGCGTTCCGTGAGAATCGGGACGGTGCGCAGGGAGCTGCGGCCGATGCGTTCGCGGACTCCTTCGTAGCTGAGGGAGAAGAAGGTCTTGCGGCCACCGTTGTAGAGTTTGGGCAGGATGACGGGGCCGCTGACGTTGAAACCCCACTGGTTGCGGCGCAGCAGGTTCTTGTCGCCGCCGCGTTGGGCAATCTCGTGGGGGACGGCATCGAGCACGTCGTTGCGGAAGTTCTCAGAGAGGCGGCCGTGGAACTGGGGGCGGCTGGCTCCGTTCTTCGAGGCTTTGCGGGGGCTGTCTTCGCGATAGCCGAGGTCGCGCGAGAGGACCTTGAACTCCTCCGCGGCCCTCTGCAGTTCGCTGGCGGGCTTCGCAGGCGGCGCGCTTTGGCCTTGCAGCAGGGATGCAGACGCAGCTAGGGCCAGGCACCACGAACTGTTCCGTCTAAGTACCAAATACCAGTTTAGCGTGTGAGAGGCCGCTTCACAGCCTGACCCGGAGGAGCAGCCGCCGCAGGCCTTCCTCCCCGATGCCGCCTTCGACATCCGCTTTCACCCGCGATTCGGCATCCAGCAGGACATAGTGCGGAAATGCATTGGCGCCAAAGACAGCCGGAAGATTGGTAGTGCCGCTCAGAACGATCTGACCTTTGCGTGGTGAGTTCGTCAGGTATTTGCGAACAACGCGTTCCGATTCGTTCACACTGACGGCGAGAATGGTCAGACGATCTCCAAACTCCTCGACCAATGCGTCCACGGCGGGCTGGTCGCGGCGGCAGACTCCGCACCAGGTGGCCCAGAACTGAATGAGGACGGGTCTGCCCTTCAGCGAGGCCTTGGTGAATTTCCGGCCATCGATTGTGGCGCCCCGGAAATCCGGCGCCTCTTCCACGGGAAATGCGTGCAATCCCACGGCTAATGAGCAGAGGAAAGCTCGGCGGTACAACATGATTCCTTCACATTACTACTACGCGGCGGGTTGAATTGGGGCGGGCGAAAACCGCTCGGACCATTTGACGCGGCCGGTCCATTGCATGACCGCGAACAGGGTGCAGATGGAGCCGATGGTGATGGCGAGGCCGGTGTAGCCGGGGAAGAAGAATGCATAGGAAAAGAGGACGAGATAAGCGAACTGCGCGAGTCCGGCTTCCAGCAGGGCGAAACGCAGGCCGACGGCAACTCGCAGGTAGCTGACGACCAGAAAGACGGAGACGGCGGAACTGATGAGGAACGCCGTGTGGATGGAGATGTGGTCGACGAGATAGGCCAGCAGGAGGTGGAAGGCGAAGAAGGCGCAGGCGAGGAAGAAGTAGTTCATGGGGTGGAACTCGATGCGCTTCATGGTTGTGATGACGAGCATCAGGAAGAAGAAAAAGAAGAGCGAGACCGGAGCAAAGGCGCTGATCTCGCCGGCGAGAGGTCCGGGTTGAGCCTTGGCGGGCATGGTGACGGCGATCGGGACGCCCGAGACGAGGTTTGCGTAGTTCCACTGGAGGTCCCAGCCGGATGGGGCGTCGTGCTTGGCGGTGGGGGCGAGGGTGTTGTCGGGAAAGTCGATTTCGCGGAAGTCGGTGGTCACCTTGCATTGGAAGTTGCGGATCTGGCCGGTGGCCTCACCGAAGCGGTACTGCCAGCTATCGAGGCCCATGGAGCGGTAAGCGATCTGGAGATTGAGCGGTTCGGCTGGCTCGAGGTCGACGTAGGTGAGCAGGGCTCCGTCGCGGTTCTCAGTGGGCAGAGGCTGACCGTCGCGCAACAGAACGAGTCCGTCGTAGACGGCCTGACGAGCGGGCAGAGGGAATGTGAGCCGGGCGTGCACGGCGCGGCCGGTGTCGTTGACTGAGAGAGTAGCCGCCCTCGAAGTTGACGGTGTAAGTGCTGAACCACAGGAGTCCCTTCTGGCGCGGCTGGAGGGCGAGTTTGACACGCAGGTCGCTGCGCGTCAGAGGAAGCAGATGCGTCTCGGCCACGCCGGCGGCGTTTTTGGAGTCGACGGCGGCGGCCGGTGGGTGCTGGGTGAGTTCGGAACCCCAGACGGATTCGACACGGCCACGCAGTTGGGAGGAAGAGGCGGTGGTGCGGGAGTAGATGGTGGCGGAGAGGATGGCCCAGGCGACGGAGGTGCAGACAAAGATGAAGCCGATGGCGGCGAGGCGTTTGAACATGATGGGACCAGTATGCCTGTTCTTCGCCGTTCGGTAAAGTACTTTTTGTTGTAAAGTTATTTTCGAAGCCAACATTCAGGTCGTGACGGATTCCGCAACGCTGGTCCGCCGCCCGTTGCGCTACTCTGAGGCTGAATGAAGTTACAGGAACTGGCGGAACAGTTAGGCTGCGACCTGCGTGGAGACGGCAGTGTGGAGATCAGCGGCGTCGCCGGCATGGAGTATGCGTCCGCATCGCAGATCACCTTTCTGGCGAATCCGAAGTATGCGCACAAGGTAAAGAATACGCAGGCCGCGGCGATCATTGCGGCAGCCTCGGTTCCGGAACTGCCCATCCCGGTCGTGGTGAGTGAGAACCCGTATCTGGACTTCGCGCGCGCCCTGGCGCTGTTTTACCAGCCGCCGAAGCCGGCGGCGGGCATCCATCCGGTGGCAGTGATCGCGCCGACGGCGGTGATTGGGGAGAACGCCTCGATCGGGGCCGGTGCGGTGATCGGCGAGCACGTGAAGATCGGGCGTAACGCGGTGATCCACCCGCTCGTAGTCATCTATGAAGGGGCCGAGATCGGCGACGATTTTCTTGGACACGCGCACTGTGTGGTGCGGGAGCACTGCCGGATCGGCAACCGGGTGATTCTGCAGAACGGCGTGATCATTGGCGGCGACGGGTTCGGGTTCGCGAAGCGGAAGGACGGGACGCACTTCAAGATCGTGCAGTCGGGTCCGGTGGTGATTGAGGATGACGTGGAGATCCAGACACTGACTTCGGTCTGACCGGGCGACGGTTGGCGAGACCCGGGTGCGGCGCGGAGCGAAGATCGATTCGCTGGTGCAGATCGGCCATGCGTGCGAGGTGGGTGAGGACAACATCATCTGCTCGCAGACCGGGCTGGCGGGGTCGACCATCCTCAAGAAGAATGTCCTGCTGGCCGGACAGGTGGGCATTTCGGGCCACCTGACAATCCACGACAACGCGATTGTGTATGCGCAGAGCGGCATCGGGCACGACGTGCCGGCCGGGAGCATCGTCTCCGGATCGCCGGCGTTCGATGCGGGCGACTGGCGCCGGGCGATCACGGCCTATCCGAAGCTGCCAGAGCTTCTGAAGACGGTGAGACAATTGGAGAAACGCGTCAAAGACCTCGAATCCTCGTTAAGCGGAAAGTCGGAATGAAGAAAAGCGCACACCAAAACCGGGCTCCGTTCGCCTACAAGAACGAGGCATTCCTGGATAGCTGGAACGGCCGTTCCCTGCGAATCCTGTCGGAGTATCTGGAGCCGCTCGACCGGTTCAGCCAGGAGAAGATCCGGGACACGGTGGTGTTCTTCGGGTCGGCGCGGATCCAGGAAGAGGGTCCGCTGGCGAAGTATTACAGCGACGCGCGGGAGTTCGCGCGGCTGATCACGCAGTGGTCGGATGCGCTACAGCCGCCGACGAGGCGGTTTGTGGTTTGCACGGGCGGGGGCCCGGGCATCATGGAGGCGGCGAACCGGGGTGCTCGCGATGCCGGCGGAAAGACGATTGGCCTGAACATCGCGCTGCCGCACGAGCAGTACCCGAATCCCTATCTGTCGCCGGAGCTGAACTTCCAGTTCAACTACTTCTTCATGCGCAAGTTCTGGTTCGCCTACCTGGCCAAGGCGCTGGTGGTGTTTCCGGGTGGCTTCGGCACGCTGGACGAGCTGAGTGAGATTCTCACGCTGGTGCAGACGCAGAAGCTCGAGAAGAAGATCATGATCATGCTGTACGGCAGCGAATTCTGGAACGAGGTGATCAACTTCGAAGCGCTGGCCAAGTATGGCGTCATCTCCAAGGAAGACATCAAGTTGATGGACTTCGTGGACGATCCGCACACGGCGCTGGACCACCTGAAGGACTTCCTGACACGAAACTACCTGCAGCCGCACCAGGTTCGCGCGGTGGACGAGATGCCGGATATCGCCAAGTCGCGCATCTGAGGGGAACCGACGCCGCGTTGCATAACATAAAGACCACAGGCCGGAAATCTAGTAATCTGATACCCGAATGGCCTTAACAGGCTGGCTGAATTCCATCCGTTCGCTTGGCTGGATCGAGAGGCTCTTTGCCGTCTTTTTCACTCTCCGCCATCCTCTACTGGCGGGGCGGTCTCGATTCGTTGCCGGGCCTCTTGTTGTTGCTCGTCACGGTCTTCTTCGGGTTCGCCACGATCTGGAGGGTGGGCGTACGGCTGGTGCGGCGGGCCATCTGGCGGCTGCGCAACCGGCTGATTGTCGCCTACCTGTTCATCGCGGTGGTCCCGATCCTGCTGCTGGCGGTGCTGACGATCACGGGCGCGTGGATGATCTCGGGCCAGATCGCGGCCTATCTCCTGAACATGGAGATGGACCGGCGGGTGAACTCGCTGCGGCAGACGGCGGCTTCGCTGGCGCGGGTCCCGGCCCAGGCGCGGGCGGAGGCGGTGCGGCGGTCGGGGTTCATCTTCCACGACCGGTATCCGGGGCTGCAGATCCTGGTGCACGATGCCGACGGCAAAGAGGTGCGGTATCCGGAAGACGCAAAGCTGGAAGTGCCGCCGTCCGGGCATCAGGAATCGGCCGGTCTGGTCGTCCGGCAGAAGACGTTCTTCCTGTGGGCGCATACGGGCGGTCCGAAGACCGAGGTGGTGATTCTGGTGCCGGTGACGCGGGTCTTCCTGCAGTCGCTGGTGCCGCAGTTGGGCGATATTCAACTGGCGCCGATCGGGCTGACGGCGGAAGAGGCGCGGGAACTGGATTACCGGCTGCATCCTCCGGTGCCGGAGGAGGCGGTGAGCGCGGCCAGCATCCCGGTGACCGGGGTACCGACGGCGACCAGCTTTCTGGATTTCCGGCTGAAGTGGGGCGTGCGACTGGGCGTACCGGTGTGGGAGAAGCCGGGCGTCAACCGGACGAATTTCCTGGGCGTGGTGACGCGCATCTCCGGCCCGATGAAGATCGTCTTCAGCGCGGATACCGGAACGGACGTGCCCTCGCTGCTGGTGTTCTTCACGTTCTGCGGCATTGTGTTCCTGGTGGTGGAGGTGATCTCGTTCTACATCGGGGTCTCGCTATCGCGCACGATGACGCTGGCGGTGCACGAGCTGTATGAAGCCACGGTCCACATCCGGGAAGGCGACCTGACCCACCGCATTCAGGTGAATGGGAACGACCAGTTGGCGGAGCTCGGCACGTCGTTCAACATCATGGCCGGGAACCTGGAGCGGCTGCTGCAATCGGAGAAAGAGCGGCAGAAGATGCAGGCGGAACTGGAGATCGCGCGGGAGGTGCAGAATCAGCTCCATCCCAAACCGATGCCGGGGCTGGGTTCGTTGCGGGTGACGTCCGTCTGTACCGCGGCGCGCATGGTGTCGGGCGATTACTTCGACTACCAGGCGCTGAGCGATACGCAACTGGCACTGGTGATTGGTGACGTGGCGGGCAAGGGCATTTCGGCGGCGCTGCTGATGGCGACGCTGCAATCGGCGCTACGCAGTGAACTGCGGCACTCGACGGAACTGGCCCAGGCCGCGGCGGTGGGGCTGGCGGAGGGATACGCGGCGCCGCGGGTTTCCCCGTCGCAGCTGGTGTCGAATCTGAACCAGCACCTCTACCTGTCGACGGCGCCGGAGAAGTACGCGACGTTCTTCTTCAGCGTTTATGACGATGCGGCCAGCACGCTCAGCTACACGAATGGCGGGCATCTGTCGCCGATCCTGGTGCGCAACGGCAAGGCGAGCTTCCTGGATTCGAACGGGTTGGTGGTAGGCGCGTTTCCGTTCGCGGAGTACAGTGAGAGCCGGATCAAGCTGGAGCCGGGCGATCTGCTGGTGTGCTACACGGACGGCATCACCGAGCCGGAAAACGCCTACGGCGAGATGTTCGGCGAAGACCGGCTGATCGCGCTGCTGCTGGCGCACGCGGACAAGGACGGCGACGAGATCGCCGCGAAGATCGTGGAAGAGGTCATCAAGTGGACGGCCTCGTCGGAGCTGCAGGACGATATGACGCTGTTGCTGGCAAGAAAGGTCTGAAGTGGTGACGCCGCAGTTCCGCCGCATCTCCTTCGTCGCCGCGGCGATCGCCGGCACGGTGATCCTGGGCACGCTGGGCTTTATCTTTATCGCGCATTTCCCGGTGCTGGATGCCATCTATATGGCCGTCATGACGATGACGACCGTGGGCTACGGCGAGATCCGGCCGATGAGCCAGGCGGCGCGGGTTTTCAATACGTTCTACATGCTGCTGAGCGTGAGCATGCTGCTGCTGGCGCTCGGCGTGATGACGCAGACCATCATCGAACTGCAGTTCGGCAACCTGTTGGTGAAGAGGCGTGCGAAGAAGATGATCGACAAGCTGGAGAATCACTACATCATCTGCGGATTTGGCCGTGTGGGCCGGGGCTCGGCCTCGGAACTGCGGCAGGCCGGTGTGCCGCTCGTCATCATCGACCGGCGGGAAGACCGCGTGGATTGGGCCATGCGGGCGGGCTACCTGGCGTGCCTGGGCGATTCGACCAGGGATGAAACGCTGAATGAGGTCCGGGTGACCCACGCGCGCGGGCTCATCGCGGCGCTGGCCACGGATGCGGACAACCTGTTCGCGGTGATCTCGGCGAAGACGCTGAATCCGAAGATCCGGGTGGCGGCGCGGGCGGCGGAAGAAGAGGCGGAGCGCAAAATGCGGCAGGTGGGGGCGGACGCGGTGTTCGCACCGTATGTCATGACGGGCACACGGCTGGCGCAGTCGCTGCTGAAACCGCACGTCCGGCAGTTTCTCGACTTCGCGACGACGAATATCGGGCTGGATGTCGGCATTGAACAACTGGAAGTGGGCGCGGGCAGCGACCTGATCGGCAAGTCGCTGGCCGACCTGCGCATCCGCAGCGAGTTGAAGGTGATTGTGCTGGCAATCCGCCGCGCGGACGGTAAGATGGTGTTCAATCCCCCCGCGGACGCGGTAATCCAGGCACAGGACTACCTCATCGTGATGGGTGAATCGGAGCCGTTGCGGCGTCTGGAGAGCCGTGTCACGGGAGCGGCATCCTGAGGGCTGGTGACAACATGAAAGTTCTGACCGGCGCGCAGATGCGCGAGATCGACCGTCTCACGATGGAAGCGGGCATTCCCGGCCTGGTGCTGATGGAGAATGCGGGCTGCCGCTTCGTGGAGTTTCTGGACCGGAATTATGGTCCGCTGGACCAGCATCGCATCGTCGTGGTGTGTGGCAAAGGCAACAATGGCGGCGACGGGCTGGTGATTGCACGGCAGTTGAGCATCCGGTTCAAGCCTCGCTCGCTGGATGTGGTGCTGGCTTATCCGCCCACGGAGTTCAAGGACGACGCGGCGGTGAACTGGAAGATGCTGCAGGTGACGGGCACCCGGGTCACCCGGACCCTGGAGCCGCGCATGCGCTCCGCCACGCTGGTGATCGACGCCCTGCTGGGGACAGGCCTGGAAGGTCCGGCGCGGCCTCCGGCCTTGGATTGGATTCGCGAAATGAACGGCGGCTTCCCGGGCGCGACGGTGGTGAGCGTGGATGTGCCTTCGGGCCTGTTCGACGGCGGCGAGTCTGTCAGGGCCGTCGACACCGTGACGTTCACGGCGCCGAAGGTGGAACAGGTGATCCCGCCGACATGCGACCGCGTCGGGCGTCTGCATGTCGTGCAGATCGGCACTCCCTCGTCGTTGCTGGACAAGAGCCCGGACCACTGGCTGAATCTGGTGGAACCGCGATTGTTCCGGCGGCTGTTTGAGCCGCGCCCTTCCGGCTCGCACAAAGGCGATTTCGGGCATGTGCTGGTGATCGGCGGCGCGCCAGGCAAAGGCGGAGCGGCGGCGATGTCGGGCCTGGCGGCGCTGAAGAGCGGCGCGGGCCTGGTGACCGTGGCTACGTCGGAGGAAGAGCGACGGACCGTGACGGCGCTGGCTCCGGAGCTGATGACGCAGTCGATTGCGCAGGATCCGGGCGAGAAAGACGTACTGGCGATCGGGCCGGGGCTGGGTGTGGAGCCCGATCTGGCGGGAGTCGCCCAGCGTCTGTTCGCCCAATCGGCCCTGCCGATGGTGATCGACGCCGATGGACTCAACGCGCTGGCCGGCACGGCGTTTCACGGGCCAGGGCCTTGGCGGGTGCTGACGCCGCATCCGGGCGAGATGTCGAGGCTGGCCGGGTGCAAGACGACGGACATCCAGGCCGACCGGGTGGGAGTGGCACGCAAGTTCGCCATGGAACGGAACGTCGTGCTGGTGCTGAAAGGCCAGCGGACCGTGACGGCCTTTCCGGACGGGCGGGCGTTCCTCAATCCCAGCGGAACGCCGGCCATGGCGACGGCGGGCAGCGGCGATATTCTGACGGGGCTCATCGCGGGCCTGATGGCACAGTGGCCGGACCGGAGAGAGCAGGCGGTGCTGGCCGCGGTCTGGCTGCATGGTCGAGCGGGAGAACTGGGCGCAGCGGCGCTGACCGAACAGTCGCTGACGGCCACCGACCTGATCCGCTACCTGCCGGCCGCCATCCGCGAAACACAGGAATGACGAGCACGCGCTACACCACAACGAACGAGGAAGAGACCATCGAACTGGGGCGCGTACTGGCCTCGGGCTGGCCCCGGCCGTGCATTGTCCTGCTCATCGGCAATCTGGGGGCGGGCAAGACGACTCTCGCCAAGGGAATCGCGGAAGGCCTGGGCTCAGCCAAGGCGGACGATGTCTCCAGCCCGACGTTCCCGCTGATCCACGAGTACGGCGAGGAAGGCGACCTCTATCACATCGACCTCTACCGGCTGGACACGCGGGAGGAGGTGGAGACGCTGGGGCTGGAGGAGATCTTCGCCCGCCCGGCCGTGGTGCTGCTGGAATGGGCGGAGCGGTTCCCCTCCCTGCTGCCGGCTGAGCGGATCGAGATCCGGATTGAGACTCAGGACGAAGAAACGCGTGTCCTGACGGTCACTGAGCTACCCTGAAGCAGATGATCGACCCTGCCGGTCCGCGCCGATCCCTGATCGCCCTATCCGTCCTGGCCATCGCCGTGGCGGGGCTGGTCTACGTACTGCTGCTGCCATTCCTGCATCCCATCTTCTTCGCGTTGGTGCTGGCCATCGCGGCGCAACCGCTGTTCCATGCTTTGTCCTCGAGACTGAAGCGGCCGGCGCTTTCGGCGCTGCTCACCACGCTGCTGATGATCGTCATGGTGCTGGTCCCTCTGGCCATGCTGACCGTCACCATCATCAACGAGGCGACCAGTTCCTACAACCAACTGGCGCAGCAGAGCGCGGAGAAAGGCGGCTGGGGCCAGTATCTGAACGACCTGCTGGATCCTCCGGTGCAGTGGGTGGCGGAAAAGACAGGCATGCCGGCGCCGAATGTCCAGGCCGCGGTGCTGCAACGGATGCAGACGATGAGCAGCGGGTTGCTGCGGTGGAGCGGTTCACTGCTGGGCAACCTGACGAGCACTCTGGGCGATCTGGTGCTGAGCCTGTTTGTCATGTTCTTCCTCTTTCTGGAAGGCAACGCGATCTCGGCGGGCATCCTGCGCTGGATGCCGCTGCCGGAGTCGCGCACGCGGGAGTTGCTGCAGACAATCTCGGACGCCATCGTGGCCAATGTTTACGGGTTTGTGGCGGTGGGCTTTGCGCAGGGCGTGTTGACGGGCCTGGCGTTCTGGTTCACGGGCCTGCATGCGCCGTTTCTATGGGGTTCGGTCGCTGCCATCTGCTCCCTGGTGCCCATCATCGGCACGGCGATCGTCTGGGGGCCGGCCGCCCTGATTCTGCTCGCCCAGGGCGCCTGGGGCAAGGCGCTGTTCATGCTGTTGTGGGGCGTGCTGGCCATCAGCATGTCCGACAACATCATCCGCCCGGTAGTGCTGAGCGGGCGCACGGAGATGAACACGCTGGTGGTGTTCTTCGCCCTGATGGGCGGAGTGCAGGCCTTCGGGTTCATTGGGCTCTTCGCGGGTCCGGTGATCTTCTCCGTCGCCATCGCGATTTTCCGCATGCTGCGCGAGGAGTATACGCAGCCCATGGTGGAGCTGGAGATCAAACAGAGTTAGTACGATTTGAACCTGGACGCCGGCTGGTTCGTATTCCTTTCATGCATCCACGAACCGCCCTCGTCCTGTCGCACGGTCAGTTTCTCGGCGCCTGTGCTTCAAAACGGGAGACGGACGGATTCGCGCTTTCCGAACTGACGCCCACGGTGCCGCCTGAGGAGGTGGCGCGGCATACCCACGAAGACGCGCACTTCGTGCTCCTTCTGGACGGAACCTATCTCTCCACCGCGGTCAACGCGCCACCCATTTGCCGGCCGCCGCTGTTGATCTACAATCCGCCGGGGACGACGCATCGCGACCGCTTCCAGGCGCTGGAAGGCCGGTTCCTGACGATCTCCGTGTCCGGTGCGGGTCTGCAGCGGGTCCGGCAGTTCCTGGAGCCCCTGGACCGTCCGGCGGCCTTCCGCGAGGGTGCCCCGCTGCAACTGGCGCAGCGGCTGTTCCGGGAGTGCCGCCGCTGGGACCGGGTATCGCCGCTGGCCGCGGAAGGGCTGTGTCTGGAATTGATGGCCGAGATGGCCCGGGCGGCGGAGCGGCGCCACCGGCAGCCGCCCTCCTGGCTCAAGACGGCCCGGACGCTGATCCACGATCGCTGTGCGGAGACGATCAGCGTCTCGGAGATCGCCCAGGCGGTGGGCGTGCATCCGGTCCATCTGGCCCGAACGTTCCGCGAGTTCTTTCAGTGCACACCCGGCGACTATCTGCGCCACTGTCGCCTGGAGCACGCAGCGGGTCTTTTGCGGCGCCCGGACCGGCCCATCGCGGAGGTAGCTCTGGACGCGGGTTTCGCCGATCAGAGCCACTTCTCCAAGGCTTTTCGCAAGGTGTTCGCCGTGTCGCCGAGCGAATACCGCCGGGCACATGTTGCCCGCTGACCAATCCGTTCCTCCGGCACAAGACAGGGCCGCCGCATCCGGCCAATACTCGTAGCATGGTTCGCTGCTTTCTGCTCACTATTGCCGCCGCCGGACTTGCTGGGGCGCAGGCGCTTGCTCCCATGACGCAGGCCATCCGTGCCGGCGAGTTCAAAGAGATCACCAGCGTGGTGGTCGCCCGGCATGGCTCCGTCGTCTATGAGGAGTACTTCGACAAGGGCGGAGCCGAAGCGCTGCGGAATACACGGTCGGCCACGAAGACGGTCGCGAGCATGCTGATCGGCATTGCCATCGACCGGAAGCTGCTGCCGGGCGTGGACGCGCCGGTGTTCGGGTTCTTCCCGGACAAACACCCGGTCGCCAACCCCGATCCGCGCAAGGAGAAAATTACGGTCGAGGATCTGCTCACGATGAGTTCCCTGCTGGAATGCGACGACGAGAACCAGTTCTCGCGCGGCAATGAGGAGCGGATGTACCTCATTGAGGACTGGATCCAGTTCACGCTCGATCTGCCGGTTCGCGGCTTTCCGGGCCTGGGTGAAGAAGCCGAAGGACTCGCCCTACGGCCGCAGCTTCAGCTACTGTACGGCGGGCGTTTCGACATTGGGCGGCGTGATTGAGCGGGCGACGCGCTCGAAGGTACAGGCCTTTGCGGAGACCAACCTGTTTGCGCCCCTGGGCATCACGAAAGCGGAATGGCAGTTCTCACCGATGGGCATCGCGCAGACCGGCGGCGGATTGGAGCTGCGCAGCCGCGACCTGCTCGAACTGGGGTTGCTGTACGCCAACGGCGGCCAGGCCAACGGCCGTCAGATTGTTTCGAAGGAATGGGTGGCGGCCTCGACGAAGCCGCATGCACAGGTGAACGACGACACAGAGTACGGCTATCTCTGGTGGCTGAAGGCGTTCCCTGTGGGCCCGAAGAAGTACGACGCGTTCCTGATGCAGGGCAACGGCGGAAACAAGGTGGCGGTCTTCCCGTCGCTGGATCTGGTAGTGGTGATCACGACGACGAACTTCGGCGTGCGCGGCTCGCACCAGTTGAGCGACCGTCTGCTGACGGAGCACATCCTGAAGAATCTCGCGCCGTAGGCTACTTCTTCTTGTCCTTGTCCTTGTCGTCCTTGGACGCAGGCGGAGCGGGCAGGCTGTCGCCCAGTTTCTCACCGGGCTTGAGCAGCGACGGCTTCTTCTTGCCGGGCGCCACGCCTTCCTTTTCCGAGGCGATGCGGGTCTGCTGTTTCTTGGCCTCTTCCTTGCCCTGCGGGGTCAGCAGCTCCTCGCGCTGCTTCTTCAGCTCGGCCTCGCGCATTTCGACGTCCTGGGTGCGGGTCTTCAGATCCTGTTCGTTGATCTCGACGCTGTCCTTGGTGGTCTCAATCGCCTGATCGAGGGCGAACTGGTAGCGGCCCTTGTCCGGAGGATCGAGCTCAGCGAACTTCTCCAGTTGGGCCATCATCTCCTTCTGGGCCTCGGCGACGGTGCCCATCGTCGTGGGCGGCTTCTGTTTGTGGATACTGTTGTCGATGTAGGCATCGATGGCATCCATGATCTCGGTGTACTGCTCCAGCGTGTCGTGGATCAGGCCGCTACGCCCCGCCTTCTGTTTGGCGAAAAGCTGATCGAGCAGCGAGACCCGCTGTGGGCGAACTTCACGTAGAGGGCCAGCCGCTCGTCGGGATCCTGCACCAACCGGATCTGATCGGCCTCGTCGGCGGTTAGAAAGTCCTTCTGGGCGGCCAGCGGCGCGGCCAGCAGGAGCAGAGCCAGTAGGAATCGCATGCCTTCAACCCTCCTTATTTGCCGGTCATGACGCCGAGCAGGAACTCCTCGTGCGTCACAGTCACTTCATCGCGGATCTTTTCGGCGGCCGGCCGGTCTTCAAATCCGAGCGCCAGCACCAGATCCTTCAACTGCCGCATGATCGCCTGCGTCTTCAGCTCACCCTTTTTGTACTGCTTGCCGAGCTTGGCAGGCTTCTTTCCGGTCTCGCGCAGGGACTCGAGGGCCAGTTTGGTGGCGGCGCCGATCTCAGTGAGCGAGCGCATGAGTTCCGTGCGGCTGCCGTTCTCCTTCACCAGCGTGTTGGCGGCTTTCGCCTGGATCTCGGCCAGTTCGATGGCGCGATCGAACCGTTTGATGAGGTCTGGTTCCTTTTTGACCTCCTCGACGTCGGCCCTCATCAGCGACGGCGCTGCAATCAGAATGGCCGCCAGCCACAACTGCCCTCTCATCGATTCACCACCCTTTTGAGCGCATCGGCCCGCTGCCTGGCCTTCCACTCCTCATCAGGAAACTTCCCCTCGCTGACAGACAGGAACTTGAGGTAGTTCTCCAATGCCGGTTTGTGCTGAGCCATGGCATCAAACATCGTCGCCCGAAAGTAATAATACGCCGGAGTCTCGCCGTTCATCGCCTTCACCTGCTCCAGCGCGGTCAAGGCCGCATCGTACTTCTTCAGAAGGATGAGCATGGCGGTGAATTCGTTCCATGCTTCGCGGGAATCTTTCTTCGCGGTCACGGCCACGTAGAACTGCTTGACTGCGTCGTCGTAGCGCTTCTGGTCACGAAGCATGCGTCCGTAGAACATGCGCATGTCGAAGTTGTTGGGCTCGGCCGCGACGATCTGTTCGGCCAGGGGCAGGCTCTTGTCGATCTGTTTGGCGCGCAGGTAGGCGGTTGCCAGGGCGTAGAGAACGGCGGTGGTGGGGCTCTTCGCTCTCGCCGCCTCCAGGCTTTGGATGGCGCCCGGGAGGTCGCCGCTCTGCAGCAGGAGGACGCCCCGGCGCTCCTGCGCGGCCGGGTCGTCCGGGAGTTTCGCGTAGATGGCGGCGGCTTTGTCGGGTTGTTTGGCGCGCTCGTAGACGTCGGCCAGCTCCAGCATGGTGGGCGTGTCCTTGGGGTCCAGCTCGATGGCCTTCTCAAACGCCGGCGTGGACTTTGCCCAATCGCCGAGGCCAGCGTAGGCGCGGCCCAGCAGGTAGAACGGTTTGGGATCGGTGGGCCGCTTCTGGCTCATCTCCTCCAGCAGCGGCAGGGCATCCTGGAAGGCGCCGGTCTTCACCAGGAGCTGGGCGAGATTGGCGCGCGCGGGGGAGAGGTCGACTTTGGGCGGATCGTTCAGGGTCAGGACGCGCCGGTAAGCCGCAATCGCTTCGGCGTCCTGGCCGTTCATGGTGAAGGCATATGCCAGGTTGAACTGCCACCCGATGTTGTTGGGATCCTTGGCGATAGCCGCCTGGATGACCTGGATGGCCTGGGCGTAGCGGCCGGCTTCCAGATGGGCCTTCATCTGCTCCTGCGGGCTGGCGGAGTCCTGCGCGAAGCAGAGCGTCGACAGCGTCAGGGCGAGCACTAGGGGCAGACGGTGCATTACACCCTCATTCTAGGTCTTGTGGGAGGAGGATGCCCGCGGTGGTGCAGAAAAGCGAAAAGGCCGCCCACCGGGGCGGCCTTTCGGGTTGCGGAGGAAACGTCGAAGAAAGCCGCTTAGACCTTGGCTTCCTTAAAATCAACGTGCTTGCGGATCTTGGGGTCGAATTTCTTGATGAGCATCTTCTCGGTCTTGGTCTTCGGGTTCTTCGTGGTGGTGTAGAAGCTACCCGTGCCAGCCGTGGAGACAAGCTTGATGATGATGCGCGGCATGGAACTCTCCTGAGAACTTGATCCCCTGGCTCTTCAAATCGGCCAGAACGGCGTCCACACCAACCTTATCCATGGTCCGCAGACCGCGCGCACTCACACGCACACGGACGAAACGGCCAAGAGCCGGCGACCACAGGCGCTTTTCATGCATGTTCGGGTCGAACACCCGCTTGGACTTGTTGTTGGCGTGAGACACCCTGTTCCCACTGACGGGCTTCTTACCTGTGACAGGGCAATACTTGGACATTTCGATCTCCGGTTGCGATGTGGCGGGGAATGCAGGGAATCCCTTCCAAGAATTATACACTGATAAGACTCGTTATGCCAACGCGCACTCTGACCGCCGCCCTGCTAGCGGCCTCAACCCTTTTAACCGCACAGACTTATAAGGATCCAAGGAGTTCCCTGGAGGTCTTCGAATTCGCCGCGCCCGGCGTCCTGTCGATGAACCTCTATTACCATTTTTCCAACTTCACGGCCGACGATTCCAACGTCATCTTCGCCGGCGGGCAGCCAGATTTTCCGCCTGGAGATGAAGACCCGCAGCGTGCACCAGGTCACCACTGGCGACGGCGTGTCGCCTTCCACCGCCTGTCCTCATCCCAAGAACGCCAATCTTCTCTATTACATGCGCGGCTCGCAGGTGACCGAACTCGACATGGCCGCCAACCGCGAACGCCGTGTGGGGGAGATCCCCATGCCGCATGTGGGCGGGCATCAGCAGCCCAGCTTTACCGCCGATCACAAATCCCTGGTCGTCAGCAAGATGCGCGACGCCAAGACCTGGGAGATCGGTCTGATGGACATCGCTACCGGGGCCTACAAGACCGTGATTACCCAGGGCTTCCGCATCGGCCACATCCAGCACCACCCCACGCTGCCGCTGATCTTCTATGTCTGGGAGACCGGCGGCTACGCGCCACAGCGGAGCTGGCTGGTGAACGACGATGGCACAGGCAACCGGCCATTCTATTCATCAACCGATCCCGAAGCAGTGGGTCACGCCGCTGAAGGAGTGGATGACCCATGAGTCGTGGATCCCGCAGACCGGCGAGATGACCATGATTATGGACAAAGTGGGCATCGTCTTCGTGGACGTCGATGGCAAGAGCCGCCTGCTGCCGGGGGACTACTGGCACGTCCACGCGCGACCCGACGGCAAGTTTCTGGTCGCGGACGACAACAAGGGCAACCTGTGGCTGATTGAATCGGCGACGGACAACCGCCGCCTGCTGGCCTCGGGGCTGCGCGAAGGTGTGAGAGCGAGCCATGCCCATGCGTCGTTCGACCACTCGGGCCGCTACGTCCTGTTCAACACGGGGCATACGAAGCAGGTGATCGCCCTCATCGACCTCAAGGCCGCCGGCCTGTATTGAACCCGAAGCGGGCCGCCTGCCGCCGCACCGCGGCCCAACTTCCGGGAATCGTCCAGAATACTGGAGAATTTGAGCCAGCGGCGGAACGGCTTAGCTACACTCGTGATAAGGAGTTTCCATGCGACTTGTGACCTATATGAGCCCCGGCGAAGTGGCGCTGGCCGGAGTGGTTTCCGGGGATCAGGTGGTGAGCCTGCAGCCGTTGGGTTTTGCCAATGTTTTGAGCGTGATCGCCGGTGGTGACGCGGCTCGCGCGGCGATTGACGGCTACCTCAAGTCGCTGCCGCTGCATGCCGGAAAGCCCCTGGCCAAAGTGGTCCTGCTGGCGCCCATTCCGCGGCCGCCCAAGTTCATCTGCGTGGGTCTCAACTATCGCGACCATGCCGCCGAGTCGAAGATGGAGATCCCGTCCGTCCCGACGATCTTCAGCAAGTTCTCCAACTCCGTCATCGGGCCGGATGCCCCCATCATCCTTCCCAAGAACTCGGTCAAGCCGGACTATGAGGCGGAATTCGCCTTTGTCATCGGTACCGGCGGCCGGCACATTCCGGCGGACAGCTGGCGCGAACACCTCTACGGCTACATGTGCGTGAACGACGTCAGTGCACGCGACTTCCAGATGGCCACCTCGCAGTGGCTGATGGGCAAGACGTTCGACTCCTTTGCGCCGACCGGCCCCTGGCTGACGACGGCTGATGAAATCGACGATCCGCACAACCTGGACATCCGCATGGAGATCAACGGCGAAACGCTGCAGAACTCCAATACGAGCAATCTGATCTTCAACATCCCGCAGCTCATCGAATACCTCTCGAGTGTGTTCACGCTGGAATCCGGCGATATTGTGACGACCGGGACTCCGGCCGGGGTCGGCTTCGGCCACAAGCCGCCGCGCTGGCTGAAGGCGGGCGATGAGACGGTGGTCACGGTGCAGGGGCTGGGTTCGCTGCGGAATCCGGTGGTGGCGGAAGGCTGACGTTGTTTTCCGGGCGCACTCCTGCCAGCCTCACGCCGAACCGCCTCACCCGGGCTCTGGCGGACTTGAAGGCAGCCGGTGCGCCCATTCTCGACCTCACCGTTTCGAATCCGACCCGCGAGGGCATTGACTATCCGCGGGACGAGATCCTGGCGGCGCTGGAGGATGCCCGGTCGCTCACCTACGAGCCGACGGCGCGCGGGCTGCTGGAGGCCCGCGAAGCGATCTCCGAGTGGCATGCCGGCCAGGGCGCGAATGCGGATCCGGGCAGCCTGATCCTAGCCGGTAGCACGAGCGAGGCCTACGGCTGGCTGTTCAAGCTGCTGTGCGAACCGGGCGACGCGGTGCTGGTGCCGCGCCCTTCCTATCCGCTGTTTGAGTGCCTGGCCGAGTTGGATTGCGTGCGGGCGGTCCAGTATCCCTTGATGGAGGAGCTGGCCTGGGGCCTCGACATTTCCGAGTTGGACCGGCTGGTGCGGCCCGAGACGCGGGCGATCGTCCTGGTGAATCCGAACAATCCCACCGGAACTTACCTCAAACACGACAGTTGGCTCCGGCTGCAGGAGTTCGCAGCCTACCGTGGGCTGGCGATTATCTCCGACGAAGTCTTCTTCGACTACGCCTGGCGGGAGGACCCGCGCCGCGTATCGGCGTTGCAGGGGCCGCATCTCGCCCTGACCTTTACCCTGAGCGGCCTGTCAAAGATCGCGGGATTGCCGCAGATGAAACTGGGCTGGATCCACGTGGCGGGGCCGTCGGCGCTGAAAGCGGAAGCCCTGGACCGCCTGGAGTGGATCGCCGACAGCTACCTGCCGGTGAGCGCGCCCATCCAGCATGCGGCGGCGCGCTGGCTGGAATTGACGCCGCGGATCCAGCACTCCATCCGCACACGGACGGCGGAGAATCTGGCTGGTCTCCAGACGGCGGCGGGCGTGGGCGGAGGCTGCCGGGTCCGGACACCGGAAGGCGGCTGGTGCGCGATGCTCGAGGTGCCGCGCATCCACAGCGACGAGGAATGGGCGCTGATGCTGCTGGAGAACCATTCCGTCTGGGTGCAGCCGGGCTACTTTTACGACTTCCAGCGGGAGGGTTTTCTGGTGGCCAGCCTGCTGCCGCGGCCCGAGGTCTTCCAGAGTGCCCTGAAGAGGCTTAACGGTATATTTGGACCTCATTGACTTAAAAGAACATTAAGCGATAGACTGCCAACAGAGGCAGTCATGACCACCGCAACCGAATCCCCTACCCAGGCTCCAGCCACCACCCGAGTTCTTCTGCTGTTGGGACCTCCCGGATGCGGAAAGGGTACGCAGGCGGAACGTCTCGCCAAGCATTTCGGGATCCCCTCGATCTCGACGGGCGAGATGATTCGCGCCGAGATCCGCGCCGGCTCCGAACTGGGCCGGATCGCCGCCGGCGTGACGATCACCGGCGGCCTATTGAGCGATGACCTGGTGAACAAGATCGTCCGCTCCCGCCTGGGCCAGGACGACTGCAAGGGCGGCTTCATGCTCGACGGCTACCCGCGGACCGTGGAACAGGCCAAGTACCTGGCGACGCTGCTGGAAGAACTGGCCTACCCCCAGCCGACGGTGGTCCATATCGACGTTCCGGCGGATCATCTCATCGCCCGAACCTGCAACCGCCGCTACTGCCCGCAGTGCTCCGCGATTTACAACATCCAGAGCCACCCGCCGACCGAGCCGGGCAAGTGCGACACGTGCCATATCGACCTGCAACAGCGGGCGGACGACTGTGAGGATACGGTAAAGAACCGTCTGACCGCCTACGCACGTAGCACGGCTCCCTTGATCGATCATTACAGTACCAGCACGTACTACAAGATTCAGGGGTTGGGCGCACCGGACGAGGTGTTCGCCGCGATCCAGAATCAACTCTCATAAGTTATACAGATTCTCATAGTTAAGAGCCCTTAACCGATCGAAATATCGGATTTTGGGCTCTTTTTTTGCTTCTTGGAACCCCGGTGAACAGTACTAGGTCGGAACCCCCTCAAAATGGGGGTACGGCACCTCCCGCACATAACCTCTTCACCCCCCTCTCCTGTCGACTGTTTGTAAGGCCTTTCCTCGCGTAATTTGAGAGAGTGCCGTTCACAGAAACGGTGGATTTGGAAGCCAAGCACGACAAAGATCGCGCAGAGCTCTTCCAGAAGAAGTTGGGGAGTGACAACAATGCCTGTGGGGAGACCGAGGGCCGATCAACAATTGGCGCACTGTAGAGAAGTGGCGTTGACGTGCCAAACCTGTATATCTCAGTCCGGACGGGATCTGGTGCAAATCGCCGGATCACTGGACGGCGCAACCATCCGCCAACTGTTCGCTTCCATGTATCCGGACGCTCAATGTCAGAGCAAGGCGCCAGCCTTTGTCCAGTTAGTCATGCGGGAGCAGGCAGCCAGAAGCCAGCGTATATTGCCTCAACCCATCCGCCAAGCCGCGGTGGCCTAGAGAGTCTGTCCGGACCTGTTGGTTAGCCGTTACCGAGTTCCAGGAGAGTGACCTCGGGCCGGCACATCCAGCGAACCCCTCGAAGATTGCCGACGCCTCGGGACACATAGATCTGCCGTGTGTCCCAGGGGCCGAGGCCCGCGACAAACCGCTTGTCGATCACCGGCGCATAGCGCGGACCTTCAAAGGGCACGATCACCTGGCCACCGTGCGTGTGGCCGCAAATCATCAAATCCCATCGGAACGGCTTGACCAGTTGCTTGCTGTCCGGATTGTGCGCCAGCAGGACCACGGGTTCCTCCTGCGACACCGACTGGAAGGCGCGCCGCGGGTCAGTCTCTCCTGACCACAGATCGCCGATTCCGGCGAGGCTCCACCTCTGACCCCGGACTTCAATGGACTGCGACCGGTTGTGCAGCACCTGGATGCCGGCATCTTCCAGCAGGCGGTTGACCAGGCGATGGTCCGTATTGCCCTCGCCATCCGGACTCACGGTGCCGCTGTCGTGGTTGCCAAGCACGGCGAAGGTCGGACGAGCCTGCGCCAGACGGCGGAGATGGGATACATAAGCGGCGGGATCGACATCGTCGGCATTCGTGATGAAGTCACCCGTCAGGCAGACGACGTCCGGCTGCTGGGCCAGGCCGCGCTGGATCGAGTCGGCGATCAGGGACATCGGCACGCACCACGACGAATGGAGGTCTGTTGAGCACGAACTCAATACATTGCTGGAACGCTTAAAACACATTCCTTTCGTACCGCCGGCCAAGGTCAACTCACTGTTCCAGGGTGCTGGCCGAAATGGCGCTTGGTTTGTCGCAACGATTGTCCGAACAGGCAAAATGGGATTGCATGATCCAGGACGAGCAGTCACTCATCTCGGCATACATCCATCAGTTGAAGGCCGAAAGCGAAGGAGAGCCGGGAATGAAGCCACACTATCCGCTGGACAAGGAGCAGTCGCTTTATTCACTCATAACGCCGAAGGCGACGGAAGCAACGCGGCGCAGACGCTGCATGAGTTGCTCGCCTATGTCCTGTTCGCCTCGGGTCACCAATTGAACCTCATACGCGCACGCGTTCTCGAACTCGCCGTACTGATGTCGCGCGCTGCACTGCAAGGAGGCGCCGATTCCGACGACGTACTTGTGCAGAGAGGTGCTGTTCGGATTCTATCGTGTTTCCCTATTAACCTTAGCAATA
>JASGIE010000011.1:0-18038 GCA_049841055.1 Paludibaculum sp.
CTGCGCCGCCAGCAACCGTCCTAACCGATCCACGTAACCCTGCACCACGGCGCTGTCGAACGCCACCGCGTCTCGGTTCGCAGCTCCCGGGCATACTCACGCCCCATCGCCATCTGCCGGACGCGGGCCTTCTCTTCGACAGCCCCGACCGGTGCCTGCGCCAGCAACACTCCGCCCGTCAGCGCCCAGACGTTGAGCAGGCGCACTAGCCCAACACGGACTCTACGGCCGCCGGAACTGCTCATCCACGGGAACCCTGTACCCATTCGCTGAATCGGTTCGTCTTATTGGCCAGGGAAGCCACAGCCAACACCTCACCGAGCATCTCTTCAGTCATGCCCTTGGCCCGCGCGCCGGCGGTATGGGAGTAAGTGCAATACTCGCAGCCATTGGTGGCGCTCACGGCGACGTAGATCATCTCCTTCACCAGGGGATCCAGCGCGCCAGGCGCCATCACGGCCTTCACTTCCTCCCACACCTGCCGGAGCGTGGCCGGGATGATTCGCCAGGGCCTTCCAGAAATTGTTGACACTATCCACCTTGCGAGTGGCCATGATGTCATCAAAAACGGCCCTGACTTCCGCGGAGGCTTCCGCGTATTCGATCAAGGAAACAACGGACATGCCCTTAGTCTAATCGCGCCAGCGCAATTCACCGCGGCCGTCCAGATCCATGCGGATCTCTTTCACGTGGTCACGCCGGTTGGTCTCGAGGGCTACATTAGACCCCCGAATCCAGCGCCCGACATCCGAGCAACAACGCGGTCGCCTTCCATGCGGACAATCCGGCCGTTCAGAGCCACCCGGCCGCGCCGGTCCGAATCGAACGACACGAAGACATCACCGCCTCGCGCGATATTCACATCACAGTTGTACAACCGGTTCCTGCCGCCGGAAGCGTCGGAGAAGTAGCCGTCACCACGGCCCGCGATATCTCAGATCGTTATTCCAGGAGATGTTGTCCCGGTCATAGCGCCGGTCGTCGCGATCGTAACCGCGATCATTCCCATCCCAGAAACCACGGCCCCGGCCGCGATTATCATAATCGCCGCCGCGCCATTCCAGGTCGAACGTGTAGCCTTCCCGGCCGCCCTTGCGATCGAAAATCCGCACTACAGCCGGCCGTCCGCGTCCAGGCTGCTGCACCAGGTTCACATCGCCTCTTCCGTCAATTCCGCGGAACCGGAAATCATATGGGTTGCTCGGCAGCGGAGCATTGCACTCCAGCCTGCGCCAATGCGCGGGCGAGCCCGATAAAGTGCGGATAATACCGGTGTCGCCGATAACCGCTACTTCGGCTGCCTGATCGACTTCCACCTCGATCGTGCACTTGCCATGATCCCCACCTCCACGCATAGAGGCGCGTCTGGTCTCTTCATATCGGCCCCATCCCGGGAGCGCTACAACCGCCATCATCGCGGGAGCCAACCACATTGCCGATTTCATATGAGCCTCCTTGCCGGACACCCGAAAGATGTGCGCGGAACGGATCGCGTTTCCAAAATCGGCAAAGGCTTTCCAGCTCAGTTGCTCCTGAATTGTCTTGGCTTGCCAAGTCCATACCTATGCGAAGACAGAACGAAAACGGCCCGTCCCTCAATCCCTTGCGAGAGTTGAGAAACGGGCCTTCTCGTGTCAACGGAAAGATTACAGCGTTAAGCGAACTTCCAGCCCTTGCGGAACTTCGGCTTCAGGTACTGGTTCGCTTCGGGGTGGCTGGTGATGCGGCCCTTCTTGGCGTCCCATTCCAGCTTGCCTTCCACCCGCATCGCGATCGTGCCCAGCAGCATCCACTCCACGAACGGACCCGCGACACTGAAATTCGAACAGGCCGGAGCCCCGCCCTTGCAGGCGCGAATCCAGTCCCGATAGTGGCCGGGCGACCGCGTCAGCAGCGGAGGCGGCATCGTGTAGTCCTTCATCTTGGCATCGGGCAGCAGGCGCGTCCGCTCGCCGTAGCAACCGGTCGTCACGATACCCTTGTCGCCGATGAAGACGCTGCCGTTGATGTCCTTGTCGCCCAGTAGTTCCCCTTCGGGCACACCCGGAATCTTGGGCTGTTCCTTCAGGCTGTCGTACCAGAACAGCTTCAGGGCCGGCATCGTGCCGCGGGCGGGGAAGTCGAAGCGGATCACGGCCTGGTGCGGGAAGGTGTACTTGTTGGAGCCTTCCTTCTTGATGCACTCCACGCTGGTGGGCGCGGTCAGCATCAACGCCATGTTCGGAGTCCCCAGGATGTGACAGGCCATGTCGCCGATGGCGCCGCAGCCGAAGTCGGGGAACGCGCGCCAGTTGTGCGGGACATACGCCGGGCTGAAGGGACGCGGTTCCGCATCGGCCAGCCAGGCATCCCAGTCGAGCGTTGACGGCACAGCCGCTTCCTTCGGTTCCACCTCCGGACCCTGCGGCCAGTAGTGGCCCGGCCGGTCCGTGAACGCATGCACTTCCGTCACGCCGCCGATGTCGCCGTTCCAGATGATCTCCGCGCACTGCCGCGCACCCAGGTTGGAGTAGCCCTGGTTGCCCATCTGCGTCGCCACGCCATACTTGGCCGCCGCCGCCGTCACCTGCTGTGCTTCCCAAACCGTCCGCACCAGCGGCTTCTGGCAGTACACATGCTTCCCGCGCGTCATTGCCCACATCGAGGCGCTGGCATGTACGTGGTCCGGGCACGACACCAGCACCGCGTTGATGTTCTTCTCTTCCTTGTCGAACATGCGCCGGAAGTCCTTGTACTTCGGCACATTCGGATACTGCTGGAATGTCTGAGCGGCGCGTTTGTCGTCCGGGTCGGCAAAGGCCACGATGTTTTCGGTGTTGCAGCCCGCAATGTCGCTGCGGCCCTTGCCGCCCGCGCCAATCGCGGCGATGTTCAGTTTCTCGTTCGGGGACTTGAAACCGGCCCTCGACAGGGAGGCCGTGCTGCCGAAGCCAGCCGTGGGCACGGCACCAGCGAGTAGGGATCCATAGAAGAAATGACGTCTTGAGAATTCGCGCTCGGACATTTTGTTACTCCTGGGAACAATTAGATCTATGCTATCTCAGGTCACCCGGTCATGGTAGTCCGGCCGCGTGCAAACTTCCACGGCCGCCAACTCCCGTTCCGCCTCCGTCCGGTTGCCGCTTCCCTCAGCCTCACGATATGATCGCGGTGGATTCATTTTCGGAGGTATAGCTCTGAAACGCCGCAATTTTATAGTCGCCGCCGCTGCCGGAGCCACGGCCGCCTGCTCTCATTCTCCTCTCGCTCCGGCATCTCTCCGCGTCCTGTCTCCTCAACAGGCTGTCCTGCTGGAAGCCTGGGTCGAAACCATCATCCCCACAGATCAGGACCCCGGTGCCCGCGATGCCGGCGTGGTCCTCTACATCGACCGCCAGCTTGCCCGCAAATTCAAACGCCTGCAGCCAGCCTATCGTGATGCCCTCAACGCGATCGACCGCCTGGCCGAAGGCCGGTTCGCCGGCATCACCCTCGAGGAACGCTCCGAACTACTGGCCACCATGGAACGCGGCGAAGCCTCGAAGGACCTCTTCCCCGACGGCGGCAAAGCAGCTTTCGAGATGGTGCTCGCCCACACCATGCAAGGCTTCTACGGCAGCCCTCGCCACGGCGGCAATAAAGACTATGCCTCCTGGAAAATGATCGGCGTCCCACCGCTGCCAGTCCGCGGCCGCCAGCAGTATGAGGTGAAGTCGTGAGTACCCTGCCGCGCGTAAAGGCTGTCGTCATCGGCGCCGGAGCCGGCGGACCCATCGTCGCCAAGGAGCTCACACAAGCCGGCTGGCCCGTCGCGCTGCTCGAACGCGGCCAGTGGAACACCGCCAACGACTGCCGCAAGGACGATCTCCGCAACCAGCGCAACTCCACCCTCGGCCATCCCTTTGGACCCGACGACGACGGCAACCCCCGCGTCGTCGTCACTGCCAACGGCCAGCAGCGCCTGGTCGAACCCTCCGGACCCGGCTACTCCAACAACGCAGCCTGCGTCGGCGGAGGAACCCTTTCCTACGGCGCGATGGCCTGGCGCTTCCACCCCTACGACTTCCAGATGAAGACCATCTACGGCGCGAAAGTCCCGCGCGCCCTGGAAGGCTCCACTCTGGACGACTGGCCCATCACCTACGACGAACTCGAGCCCTTCTACGAAAAGGCCGAATGGGAGCTCGGCGTCTCCGGCGACGTCTCCACTGACCCGTTCCACGGGCCGCGCAACAAGCCGCTGCCCATGCCGCCGCTGCCGCCCACGCGCGAGCACCTGATCCTCGAGAAGGGCGCCAAGGCCCTCGGCCTGCATCCCTTCCACATCCCCATGCTGCGGAACTCCGTGCCCTACAACGGCCGTCCCGCCTGCATGCGCTGCCGCTGGTGCGTCGGCTTCGCCTGTGAGGTGGACGCCAAATGCGGTACCCAGAACACCGTCCTGCCCACTGCGCTCAACACGGGATTGCTCGAACTGCGCCTGCAGTGCATGGTGAAGGAGATCCTCGTCGACGAGCACGGCAAGGCGACCGGCGTCGCCTACTTCGATCGCGAAGGCCAGTTGTGGGAGCAGCCCGCTGACCATATCATCGTCTCCGGCTCGGCCATCGAATCCGCGCGGCTGCTGCTCAACAGCAAGTCGCGCCTCTTCCCCCAGGGCCTCGGCAATCGCTACGACTGGGTGGGCCGCAACCTCCAGGGCCATACCTACACCGGAGCCTTCGGCCTTTTCGACCAGGACACCTACGACGACGTCGGCCCCGGAGCCGGCATCGCCATCTGCGACTACAACCACGGCAACCCCGATCTCGCCGGCGGAGCCATGCTCGCCAACGAGTTCATCCGCCTGCCCTACCAGTTCGTCAGCGGACTCCGCGCGCCAGGCATCCCCCGCTGGGGCCTGGCCCATAAGGAATTCGTGCGCCGCTTCTACCGCCGTTCCATCGCCGTCCAGGGACCCACGCAGGAGATGCCCTTCTTCGAATCCCGTGTGACCGTCGATCCCCAGATCCGCGACAGATTCGGGATTCCCGTCGCCCGCCTGAGCGGTAACAAACATCCCCACACCATCGAGATCGGGGACGCCATGACCGTCAAGGCGGAAGCCTGGCTCAAAGCCTCCGGAGCCATTCAGACCTGGCCTAAGAAAGCAGGGCAGGGCACCAGCGGCGGCCAGCACCAGGCAGGCACCTGCCGCATGGGCAACGACCCGCGAACCTCGGTCGTCGATCGCTGGTGCCGCATCCACGAAGTGGAAAACGTCCACGTCGTCGACGGCTCCGTCCACGTCACCAACGGCGGCTTCAACCCCGTCCTCACCATCATGGCGAACGCCTACCGCGTAGCCGGCCACCTCGTAGGCGGTGCGAAATGAAGATCGCCCTCGTCATCGCTATCCTGGCTGTCGCCCTCGTTCTCATGGTGCCCGCCGCCAGTTACGTCTACGAAGCTGGTGGCCCCGCAGCCTGCGCCCGCTGTCACGAGATGGGGACGCCCGTCGGCCAGTGGATGGGCTCCACCCACCGCAAGGTGCCCTGCGCCGATTGCCATGGCGACGCCATGACCGCCGATCCCAACTTCCACCTCACCAACGCGCGCCGCGTCGTCGAACATGCGCAAGGCAAGGTGCCGGACCGCGCCCGTCTCCGCCCCTCCGACATCTTCGCCATGCTGCCGCGCTGCCAGCGTTGCCACCAGCAGGAGTTCGCCGCATGGGCCAACGGGCCGCATGCCACGCCCTACAAGCGCATCTTCCTCGACCAGAAGCACAACAGCACGCGTCACCTCATGGACGACTGCCTGCGCTGCCATGGAGCGCATCTCGATGCCGGCGTCCGCGATCTCGTCCAGCCCATGAATCGCAAGGGCCCCTGGACTCTCATCCGCGCCGAACTCTCTGACCGTCCCGCCATCCCCTGCCTGAGTTGCCATGCCTTGCATCGGACCGGCCAGCCGCTGGAGGACCGCCGCCTCGAGTCGCGCACCGTCGGCAACCGCCAGGAGCGATTCCGCCCCTCGCTCGCCTTCTACGATCGGCGCGAGCAGGAGTCCGTGCCCGCCGCCACGTTGCCCGTCCCCTCCGTCCTGGAAGGCGACCGTCCTGTCAAAATGAGCCCGGACCCTCGAGGCGCCCTCTGCTACCAGTGCCACGCGCCGCTGTCCACCATGCAGGTCCGCTCCGGCGACGACCGCACCCCCATCGGTGTCCACGAAGGCCTGTCGTGCCTTTCCTGTCACGACAAGCACCGTCAGACAACCCACGCCAGTTGCTCCACCTGCCACCCCCGTCTCTCCAACTGCGGAATCGACGTGGCGAAGATGGATACGACTTTCGCCAAGCCCGGAAGCGCCCACAACATTCACTTTGTGAAATGTCAGGACTGCCACCCGAAAGGCATCCCGCCAAGAAGGGTGGCCACCGCAGCCGCAAAGCTACCCTGACCTCCACCGCAGGCAAGCACCGGTAAGGCGGACGCCTACGTCCGCAGCCGGCCCCCCGGCCGGCTCCCCAGAGCGCGATAACTCATCGAACTCAACAATCACTGGGACGGCGGACGCCCCCGTCCGCAGCCGGCCCCCCGGCCGGCTCCCCAGGGCACAACGACTCATCGAACTCAACAAGCACCGGGACGGCGGACGCCCCCGTCCGCAGCCGGCCCCCCGGCCGGCTCCCTCCTAGCGCCCCTTACTCATTGCATTGATAGGACTTCACCAAGAAAAGTACTGTAAATCCCCAGCGCGATGATGCACGCAACGCCCATCTCGGATACGATTGTGGTTTGAAGCGAGTATTGCTCATCGCGGTGTTGGTGCTGTTCGGCGGAAGCGTGGCAGACTCTATGCGGGGACAGAGCCCGGCGCCCGCACCCCAAGGCACCAACTACGACCCGCCGATCGTTGCACGGCCCAAGGACCCAGCCCCACCACCCCCTCCGCCGCCCGAGGAACCGATCTTCAGCCTCAAAGACATCGACTTCGATAAATCAGATACCTGGGTCAAGATGGCTCTCCTGATGGGCTCCATCATCCTGGCCCTCCGCGCGTTCCGCCAAATGAAAGGCGAACAGTAGCCAGGCCTTAGGCCGGACACCCGCTCTGGCCATACGCGGATCTCCTCAAATCCCACCCATAAAGTAACCATTTCCGGCTGCCGATAAACCCACTGTGGCTGAGACCAATACCGTGGTGCCCGGCGTACGCTCGAACTCTGCCCCAGCAGGGCTGCGTGCATACCGCCGCATGCTCATGGTGTTCGGCGCCCTCGCCGCCATCGCCGCGGCCGCCCACCTCTTCCTGGCCCTCACCGCACCCAACGAGTTCACCCAGGTCGAATCGATCATCGCCTCACAATCGCGAGTCTTCGCCGCGCAGGGCACGCTCTATTACGACCTGCGGTCCTACCCGTACACCGTCTGTGCCTACATGCCGGCCTTCTACTTGCTTCAGGCGGGCCTCTCGCTACTCGGGCTGCCCCTACTGTTAGCCGGGCGTCTCGTCGCCCTCTCCGCACTTGTGGCCATATTCTGGCTGCTTTGGCGGACCATCGAACTCTATACCGCGGACCGCATGGCCGCGACGACAGGTCTGGTTCTGGCTGGCGTCACCCAACTGCTGCTCTCCTGGGGCACCGTGGCCCAGTCGGACATGTTGGCCATCGCCTTTTCTTTCGCAGCCTTCTATCTCTACTCGCGCTACCGCGTCCTTGGTCAGGACACCATCCCTTCTGCTGCGCTCTTTGCGCTCGCCGGACTTCTCACCAAACAGACCGTCATCGCCGCGCCCGCTGCCATCTTCCTTCTCCTGCTGACCCACCGGCCCGTCAAGGCTCTCCAGTTCGCCGCCATCACCGGCGGCCTGGGCACCGCCATAGTCCTCGGCCTCAATGCCGCCACGGACGGCCGCTTCCTGGCCAACACCCTCTTCGCGAACTTGAACCCCTTCGCTTGGTACAAATTCCAGCAGCACCTGCAGTTTGCCGCCTTCCTCGTCCCCACCCTGTTGCTCATCGTCATTCTCGGAGCGCGCAAGGCCGTGCGCGGCGGGCTCGGTGCCCCCTTCCTCTACTTCCTTTGCGCGGCTCTCGTCTTCCTCGGTACATGCGGCAAGATCGGAGCCGGCACCAACTACCGCATCGAATCCACCATCGCCCTCATCCTCTGCTCCTGTCTCGCACTGCACTCTCTCGACTTCTTCCCGCTCTTCTTCCGCCAGAGCAAAAGCTGGGTCACGCTCCTGCTGCTGCCGGTCGGGATCTACGCCGTCCAGAATCTGCGCTTCGATGTCGACAACTTCCTGAAGGAATCCGCCTACCAGCGCGAATTCTCCAGACAGACCGCGCTTGTCCTGCCGCATCTCAACGGCGCGAAGCGCGTGCTCTCCGCCGACACCAACGTCCTCATTCGCAGCGGCCGGAACCTTGAGGTCGAGCCGCTGATCTATCGCCTGCTCGTCGAGGCCGGACGCATCGACCCCCAACCGCTCGACAACGATCTCCGGGCCGCCGCCTTCGACCGCATCGTCCTCTACGAAGACGTCACCCGCCCCGCTGGAACCGACGCCGAGATCCCACGCCTCACCCCAGCCCAGAACGCAATCATCCACGGCTCCTACCGTCTGCGGGCCCACATCCCCGGACCCTATCTGGACGGCCTCTATCTGTACGAACCGCTCGTGAATCCGCGGCAACCCTAAGGCACCCCATGAACCCCATCGCCCCAACTCAGCCCACCGATGCCCTGGCCGCCTACCACGCCGTCCGCTTCACTCCGGATGCCCGCCGCACCGCCGTGTGGCGCGTCATCGCGTCCTACCTGCAGCGCTGGGTAGATCCCGCCGGTGCCCTTCTCGACCTCGGAGCGGGCTACGGCGAGTTCTCCCTGTCCATCCAGGCCGGGCGCAAATGGGCGCTCGACACCAACCCGGTCCTCGCCGAGTACTGGGGACCGGCCATCCAGCCCATTCTCCAATCCGCACTCGAGCCCCTGCCCATCCCCTCGGCCAGCCTGTCCACCGTCTTTGCCTCCAACTTCTTCGAACATTTCAACCTCGAGCAGGGCGCCCAGATCCTCGGCGAAATCCGCCGCGTCCTCAAACCCGGCGGCCGCTTCATCGCTGTCCAGCCCAACTTCCGCCTCGAACCCCGGCGCTACTTCGACGACTACACCCACCGCACGCCCTACACCGACGGCGGCTTCCGCGACTTCCTCTGTGCCTGCGGCTTCGAGATCGTGCACTCCGAACCGCGGTTCACTCCGTTCACCATGAAATCGCGAATTCCTACCGGAAGCTGGCTGGTCCGCCTCTATCTCGCCCTGCCCTGGCGCCCCTTCGCCGGACAGTTCATGGTCGTCGCCGAAAGGCCGGAGCGTTAACCCATGTGGCGCGGCAGAAAAGTAGCGGTCATCTTCCCCACCTACAACGAGAAGGACTCCATCCGCGAGGCCGTGCTCGGCTACTTCGCCACGGGCCTGGCCGACGAAGTCATTGTCGTCAACAACAACGCCGCGCCCGGCACCTCGGAAGAAGTCGCCGGCACCGGCGCCCGCGAGATCTTCGAGACGAAACAGGGCTACGGCAACGCCCTTCTGTGCGGCATCGACAACACCGACGCGGACTTTCTGGTTCTCTCAGAGCCCGATGGCACCTTCAATCCAAATGACCTCGTAAAGATGCTGGCCTACTCCGACGACGTCCCCGTCGTCTTCGGAACCCGCACCAGCCGCGAGTTCATCTGGGCCAACGCCAACATGGGCCGCTTCCTGCGATGGGGCAACTGGGCCGTGGCCAAGATGACGGAACTGCTCTTCAACACCACGCTGCTCACCGATATGGGCTGCACCCTGCGGCTCTTCGACCGCCGGGCTATTCAGCGCATCCGCCCCCACCTCACTATTGGCGGCTCCCACTTCGGCCCACAGCTTCTACTGGAAGTGGTCTCCCATGGCATCCCGTTCGTCGAAATCCCGGTGAACTACCGTAGCCGCGTCGGCGAGTCGTCCGTCACCGGCAGCTTCTGGAAGGCCTTCAAGCTCGGCATACGCATGATCGCTTTGGTGTGGGAATACCGGCTCGGTCTCGTGAGCCGGGACCGCCAATCCTGGACCTCCAGGGACGGAAAGTCACCCGATGAGCGCGCCCTCGTTCTCGCGGACCGCTCAATGCTCAACCTGGCTCAGGCCCTGGCCCAACAGGAATCCGCTCAACCCGCGTGTGGCAACACATACAGCCAGACCGCCACGAAGTGACAGCTACTGCCCGCCAGCACGAACACGTGCCAGACGGCGTGTGAGTACTTTCGGCGCCAGGTATAAAACACTACCCCCAGCGTATAGGCCATCCCCCCGGCCAGCAGCCACGCAAAACCGCCGCGCGGCAGGGCGGCGAGCAGCGGCTTGATCGCCACCACCGCCACCCAGCCCATCAGCAGGTACACCGAGGTCGAGAGGATCTCCATCCGGCCGGTAAAGAAGCATTTGAACCCGATGCCGAGCACTGCCAGGCCCCACACCACGCCAAAGAGCGCCCAGCCCCACGGCCCGCGCAACGTCACCAGCAGGAACGGCGTGTAAGTGCCGGCAATCAGAAGGTAGATCGAGATGTGGTCGAAAACCCGAAAGAGGCGCTTAGCCCGGCCATGTGTCAGCGCGTGGTACAGCGTCGACGACAGGTAAAGCAGAATCAGGCTGGAGCCGTACACCGCACACGCCACCACCTGCCTGCCCGTGCCGCGTGTAGCAGCTGCCACCACCATCAGCACCAGCGCAGCCACACTCATCACCGCGCCCAGACCGTGCGTCAGACTGTTGGCGATCTCCTCGCCCACTGTCAGAACCGCATCTTCTGCTGCTCGAGAGATGTGAGCCTCCCGGGACCCAAGGCCCCGCACCTCCATCATCCCTCTTCTCATACCTCGCAGTCCGGGCGACTAAATGGCCTGCTTCTTCCACGCCCCTCGCCGGAACACCATCACCCCCACCACCGCCAGGACGGATTCCGCTGCCGGCACCGCCCAGAACGCTCCAACGGCACCGAAATGCAGATGAATCGCCAGGAGCCACGCGACTGGAATCTGAAACATCCAGTAGCAGCCCAGATTCACGATGGTCGGCGTCACCGTATCGCCCGCACCGTTCAACGCCTGCACCATCACCATCCCATACGCATAGAACACATACCCGTAGCTGATAATCCGCAGGCATTGCGCCCCATACCGCACCACATCCGGCTCTTTCGAGAAGAACCGGATCATCGGCTCGGGCACGATAATACAAGCCAGACCCACCAACCCCAGGAAACACATGTTGTACAGGCCGGTTCGCCACACCGCCTGCTCCGCCCGGTCCGGCTCCCGCGCGCCCAGGTTCTGGCCCACCAGCGTCGCCGCCGCATTGGCCAGCCCCCACGAGGGCAGGAGCGTGAAAACAATCACCCGGATCGCGATCGTGTACCCGGCCAGCGCCGCGCTGCCCGATTTCGCGATCACCGTCACCAGCCCCACCCAACTCGCGTGCGCGATGAGGAACTGCAGCATGCCCGTCGCCGAAATCCGGGACAATCGCCGCAGAATCTTGAAATCCACCCGCAGTTGAGCCCACGACACAGCCACCCGGCCGCGCCCGCGAAACAGCACAATCACCTGAAGTACAACTCCAAACGATCGGCTGATCGACGTAGCCACCGACGCGCCGGTGATGCCCATTTCCGGAAACGGACCCAAACCATAGATCAGGCACGGATCCAGCATCATGTTCAGCAGATTCGCTGCCCACAACACACGCATGGCGATCGCCGCGTCGCCCGCTCCGCGAAAGATCGCGTTCATCAGGAACAGCAGCATGATGCTCGGCGACGAGCCCAGCATGATGGCCGTATACCGGTGAGTCGACTCCACCACGGCCGGCTCCCCGCCCATCAACCGCAGCAGTCCGCTGGAGTACAGAATGCCCGGCACCGCCGTCAGCAGCGAGAAGAACAAACCGAGAATAATCGCCTGGACCGCAGCCACGGCCGCGCCGTCCGGATCCTTCTCGCCCGTCCGCCGCGCCACCATCGCCGTCGTGGCCATACTCACACCCATCGCCACGGCGTAGAGCACGGTGAGCATGGTCTCGGTGAGACCCACTCCGGCCACCGCATTCTCGCCCAGTCGCGCCACCCAGAAGATGTTCACGATGCCGAAGAGCGACTCCATGCACATCTCCAGCACCATGGGGACGGCCAGCAGGAGAATAGCCCGCGAAAGCGGTTCCCGCGTGTAGTCCCGTTCCGCGCCGGCCACGGCGTCGCGGATGTCCCCCCACAGCGAGTTGCGCCCCTGGGCCATCTTCCCAGTCTACCGGCCGCGGACTGCGAAAATACTAAATCTCGGTAAATTACCTCGTCATCTCTTCCTTCATCAGGAGTTTGCAGCTCAGGAGCCCCTGCGCCACGACATGCCCGTGGTCGAAGCCCGCCGTCGCTTCGGCAATCTGTTTCGTTCCCGGGAGGAGACCCGCGACATGAATCTGCTCCGCTGGCTGGACACGCTGTTCCGCGACCTGCGCCATGCCGCGCGCAGTCTCAGCCGCCGCCCGGCGTTCGTTGCCACGGCCCTCGCCTCGCTCGCTCTCGGCATCGGCGCGAACAGCGCGGTTTTCAGCGTGGTGGACGCCGCCCTCCTTCAGCCTCTCCCCATCCCGGACTCCAGCCACCTGGTGATGGTGAAGGAGTTCAAAGGTTCAGAAAGCTCCGGCGGCAACCCGCAGCGGCTGCGCGATTGGGCCACCCAGGTGGACGCCTTCTCCGCGGCTGCCGCGTTTTACGGCGAAACGGCCATCTGGAAATCCAGCGGCGGCCCCGTCCGCCTTCAGATTGTAAGGACCTTCGGCGACATCCTCGCGGTGCTCTCGGTCACGCCGGCCGTGGGACGCCCGTTCACCGTGGAGGAATCCAAGGGACTGGGTGCCCCGGTTGCCCTGCTGAGCGACACGGCCTGGCGCCGCCACTTCAATGCGGATCCCAGGATTCTCCAGCGCCCGCTCGTTCTGGGCGAAACCACGTTCACCGTCATCGGAATCATGCCACCCGGGCTCCAGTATCCGGAAGACACCGATGTCTGGGCGCCCGGACCTCCGGGCGTGCAGAACACCAGCCGCCAGGCCGGCTTCCTCGATACCATCGGCCGCCTGAAGCCTGGCGTCTCTCTCCAACTCGCTCAAAATACGGTGGATACTGTATCCGCCCGGCTTCGCCTGCAGTACCCCTCCACCGACAGGGATCTGCATGCTCGCGTTGTGTTTCTACAGGATGAAGTGGCCGGAGAAGCGCGCACACCCCTTCTGGTTCTATTGGGCGCCGCCGGATTCGTCCTGCTGCTCACCTGCGTCAACCTGGCCAATCTACTCCTGGCCCAGACCGGAGCGCGCGGCCGCGAAGCGTCCATCCGGGCCGCTCTGGGCGCCGGTCGCGCCGGTCTTGTTCGGCTCTTCCTGCTCGAAAGCGGATTGCTTGCCATCGTGGGCGCCGCCCTGTCTCTACTGGCCGCTATGTTCGCCATCGACCTCCTGAAAGTCCTGCCACCCCAGGACCTGCCTCGGCTCGCGGCGGCTTCGCTCGACCTTCGCGTCCTCGCATTCACTGCTCTGCTGGCCCTCTCCAGCGCCCTCATCTTTGGCTTGGCGCCGGCCTGGCGTGCTTCGCGCATCGATCTGGCCGCCGGTCTGCGAGCAGGCGGACGTAGCACCGCCGCTTCGCCCCGCGACTCCTGTTTCCGTGGCCTGCTGGTCGTCGTCCAGGTGAGTCTCTCCGTAGTCTTGGTCGTCGGTGCGGCCCTTCTGGCCATTACCTTCCGCGAACTGCGCCAGACCCCGCTCGGCTTCCGGCCGGACCACGTCCTCACCGTCATGGTCGAACAGCCCTGGGACACCGACAAGCCGGCTATCGATCGATTCCAGAACGCTCTGCTGGAGGGTTTTCGCTCGATCCCCGGCGTTCGGACCGCCGGCTTTGTCGATCGCCTGCCTCTGGAGGGCGGATCCCAAACTGGGCCGGTCCAGATTCAGGGCCGGACCCTGCTCCGCCCGCCCTGGCTTCCGCCCCCGCCGGCCATCGCGCCTTTGGCGGCGACTACTTCCAGGCCATGAACATCCCGCTGCTCAAGGGCTCCTGGCCCGTCCGTCCGGACCAGGTGCTCATCAATCGCACCTTCGCCGAGCGCTATTTGCCGGGAACCAATCCTATTGGTCAACACGTGACATTCGACCGCAAGAACCCGAAGTGGATGGAGGTAGCCGGCGTGGTGGGCGACATCCGGAAAAACGTGGAGAAGAGCCCCGACGCCGAGGTCTACGCTGCGATGTCCACGGTCTACTGGCCCATGGCCCGCTATGCCCTGCGCGCGCAAGGGGATCCAGGCACCCTGATCCGGGCCGTCCGCGACCGGATTCGCGCGGTCGACCCCGCATTCCTCCCTTCCGCCATTAGGACGATGGACGAAGGCATCGACCGGTCCGTATCGAGCCAGCGCACCCGTGCTTCCCTCATCGGGGGATTCGCGCTCGCCGCGCTGCTGCTCGCCTGCATCGGCCTCTACGGTCTCCTGGCGGGTGATGTCGCCCAGCGCCGCCAGGAGATCGGACTGCGCGTCGCCCTCGGCGCGCGGCCGGCGGACATCTTCTCCCTCACCATGTGGCGCGGCCTGCGTCTTGCCGCTTTGGGGTTGATTCCAGGACTCTTGGGCGCCTACGCCCTCAGCGGCGCTCTGCGATCAATGCTCTACGGCGTGCAGCCCGGCAACCCTTTCGTGTATGCCGGAGGCTGCGCCGTGGCCCTGGCCGCCGCCGCCCTGGCTTGCCTGCTGCCCTCCCGCCGCGCGGTCCGCACTGACCCCATTTCTTCGCTGCGCCACGAATAGAGCCAGAGCGCTCGCTACAATGGAGATTCCTCCATCTCCTATGCGCATCGCTCTCTGCCAGATCAATAACACCGTCGGTGATCTTGCTGGCAACTCGGCGCTGATTCAGCGATTCGCCCGGCAGGCCGCCGAGGCTGGTGCTGAATTGGCGGTATTCCCGGAACTCGCCCTCACAGGCTATCCTCCTCGCGATCTGGTGGAGAAACCTTCGTTTCTCGAACGCACAGCCGAAGCGCTGACCGAACTCGTCGACGCCACCCGCCACCTGCCGCTCGGCCTCATTGTCGGCTATGTCGGACGCGCGCCGGCCGGCTCCGCGCGCCGCGCCACCAACTCCGCCGCCCTGATCGAAGGCGGCCGCGTCCACTTCCGGCAGACCAAGATGCTGCTGCCCACGTACGACGTCTTCGATGAGTGCGCGCAACTTCCAACCGGCCGAGAAGCAGGAGATCGTCGACTTCCGCGGCACCCGCATCGCCCTCACAATCTGCGAGGACGCCTGGAACGACAAACAGTTTTGGGAGCGGCCGCTCTACAAGAACGACCCGGTGGAAGCCCTCGTTCGCCAGGGCGCGCAGATCGTCATTTCCATCAATGGTTCGCCGTACGACACCGCCAAACGCGCCGTGCGCCGCCAGATGTTCTCCGCCATGGCGCTGCGCTACGGCCTGCCGCACGTCTACGTCAACATGGTGGGCGGCAACGACCAACTGGTCTTCGACGGTTCCAGTTTCGCGATGGACTCCGCTGGCGCCGTGATCTCCTCGCTGAAGTCGTTCGAGGAGGACATGGTCCTCTTTGAAAGTGAGGCTTGCACCGGCGAACTTCGCGAGACACACCCCATCGAGACGAGCGCCGTCTACGACGCACTGGTGCTGGGCACGCGCGACTACCTGCGCAAGTGCGGCTTCAAGAGCGTCCTGCTGGGCCTGAGCGGTGGCATCAACTCCACCCCTGGTGGCCTGCGTCGCCGCCGATGCGGTGGGCAAGGAGAACGTCGTGGGTGTGGGCATGCCCGGCCCGTATTCCTCCGACCATAGCGTGAACGACGCGCGCGACCTCGCCGCCAACCTCGGCATCCGCTTCGAAATCGCGCCCATCACCAGCGCCTACGACGAGGTCCTGCGCTCGCTCGACCCCATCTTCCAGGGCGCACGCCGCGACGTGACGGAAGAGAACGTCCAGGCCCGCTTGCGCGGCCTCACGCTGATGGCGCTTTCGAACAAATGGGGCGCGCTCGTCCTCACCACCGGCAACAAGAGTGAGATCGCCGTCGGCTACTGCACGCTCTATGGCGACATGTGCGGCGGCCTGGCCGTGATCAGCGACGTACCCAAAACCATGGTTTACGAGCTGTGCCGCGAAGTGAACCGCCGCAAGGGTCCCGTCGATCCCGGAGAGCGTCTTCACCAAGCCGCCTTCGGCCGAACTGCGGCCCGATCAGAAGGATTCCGACTCGCTGCCCGAATACGATGTGCTCGACCGCATCCTCAAGGCCTATGTCGAGGAGTTGAAGCCGCCCGCGCTCATCGCCTCCGAGCAGAATGTGCCGATGGAACTGGTGCGCGACATCGTCAACAAAGTCGACCGCAACGAGTACAAGCGGCAGCAGGCTGCGCCCGGCCTGAAGGTCACGTCGAAAGCCTTCGGCATCGGTCGCTGGTTTCCCATCGCACAGAGGTTTTTCGAATGAGAATGCCGATCCGCGTGGCCGTGTTCGCGGGCACCCTGGCCCTGGCCGGAGCCCTGATTTCGCAGACCGCTGATCCGCGCCGGGTGGGTCCCACCATGAATGGCGGCTTCCTGCTAAACACCGGCTGGCTGCTCAAGCCCGCGGGCCGCCAGGTGCCTCTACAGACCCTGCCCATGGCCTCCGCCCTCGCCCCCAGCGGAAAGTATCTTGTCATCCTCCAGGCCGGAGCGCAGCCGCCTTCGGTGAGCCTCCACGATCCCGCCACGCTTCGCGAACTGGACCGCCTGCCTCTGCCCGATGCCTGGCTCGGCTTGAGTTTTGCGCCTGTGGGCGACCTCTTTTATGTCAGTGGCGGCTCCACCGCGACCGTGTTCGAGATCGGCATCAGCCCCACCGCCAAGCTGGAAATGCGGCGCCAGTTCCCGCTGGTGCCAGAAGACAAACGCAAATCCACAGACCTTGTCGGCGACGTTTCACTCTCGCCGAACGGCCGGCTCATCTATGTCGCCGCGGTGCTGCGCAACACCATCTTTGTGATCAACCCGCAGTCCGGCATGGTCATCGAGGAGTGGAAGACTGGCCAGCGCCCTTACCGCATCCTCTTCCATCCCGACGGCGCTTCCTTCTACGTCTCGGGTTGGGGCGACGGCTCCATTTATCATCACAACGCGCAAAGCGGGGAAATCCTGGCGCGCTACCCGGTCGGCCCACAGCCCATGGATATGGTCTGGCGCGACAAGGCGCCCGAGGTCGATCAGGGCGATCCGCCGCCCCAGTTCAAGTCTCGCCTCTTCGTGGCGCTGGCCGGTGCGAACAATGTAGCCGTCTTCGGAGTCACCGAGAACAAGACCATGTTTCGCGTGGACTCCATCTATGCCGCTCTGGCGCCCAACAACCAGCCTGTCGGCATGACACCCAGCGCTCTGGCTCTTTCCGAGAATGAGGACAGGCTCTACATCGTCTGCTCCGATGCCAATGTTGTGGCGCAGGTGGCCATCGCCGGCAAGCGTGGCATGCTGGAGGGCTTCATTCCGACGGGGGCTTACCCAACCTCGGCCCGCGCTCTCAGAGACCGGAACCTGCTGGTGCTGAATGGACGCGCCCCGCGCGAGGGCGGCAGCGCCTCCATCATTCCGGACCCGTCGCCGGAGCAGATGGACGCCTACGGCAAAACCGCGCTCGACTCTTCCGCCTACCAGGTTCAGGATGAATTCCGGAATCCTCTCCCGATGGGCCACCCGCTCTTCCGCAATGAAACTGTCAAACCTCCGATCCAGCATGTGATCTACGTGCTGAAAGAAGGCCGCACCTATGACGAGATCCTGGGCGATGTCGATGGCGGCAAGGGCAACCGGACCAACGCTGTCTTCGGAGAGGATGTCACCCCGAACCATCACAAGCTCGCGCGGGAATACGCACTCCTCGACAATTTCTTATAGGTGCTGTTCGGATTGATCGTGTTTCCCGATCAACCTT
>JASGIE010000012.1:0-26716 GCA_049841055.1 Paludibaculum sp.
CACCGAGACCATGAAATACTTCGTCGACTTCTCGGCCGAGTCCGGATTCCCCTACATGCTGGTCGACGCCGGTTGGACATCCCGCGACGACATCCTGAAGATGAATATGGCCGCGTCGACATTCCGGAACTGGTCAAGTACGCTGCGCCAAAGAACGTCAAGATCTGGATCTGGCTCCACTACGGCGGGGTCGTCAAGCACATGGAGGAGGCGTTCGCGTCTACGAAGAAATGGGGTGTCGCCGGCATGAAGATCGATTTCATCGAGCGCGACGATCAGGCTGGCATCGACTTCTATTACAAGGTGGCGGAATGCGCCGCCGGCCATCACCTGATGGTCGACTTCCATGAGCTCCACCAAACCGACCGGCATGGAACGCACCTGGCCCAACGTGATGGGCTACGAGGCGGTGCTCGGCATGGAGCAGTCCAAGGCGGGCGTGACAACCCCGACAACCATGTCACTTTGCCGTTCACGCGAATGCTCACCGGTTTGATGGATTACACCCCTGGCGGCTTTGAGAATGCCACCAAAGCGGGTTTCGTGCCCCGTGGACGCGCGCCCATGGTGATGGGCACACGAGCCCACCACCTGGCGATGTACGCCATCTACGACGCGCCCGTGCAGATGGTGGCCGACAGCCCGGCGGCGTACCGCGACCACCGTCGATTTTGAATTCATCGAGAGCGTGCCCGCGGCCTGGGACGAGAGCAAAGTCGTCGCCGCCGATCGCCTGGCGAGTTCATCGTGATGGCCCGGCGCCACGGCAACGAATGGTTCTCGGGCGCCATGACCAATTGGACATCGCGCGAAATCGAGATCCCTCTCTCGTTTCTGCCGTCCGGCGCCGTATGCCGCCGAGATTATGCCGACGCCGGAGACTCGGCCACGTCGCCGAAGAACATCTCGATCCGGAAACAGTCGGTCGATTGCGCCAGGAACTTGAAACTCACCATGGCGCCCGGCGGAGGCTTCGCCGCCCCCGCTTCGCTCCAGCCAAACCCTGAGCATCCGCCGGCCCTGGTAGACAACCCAACACGGAGAAGGAGTTCGATCGCTCCAACCGCCTTTTGCTCGCAGGATCCGGCCAGCCTCCTCAAGCCCGCCGGAAGTATCGAACTAGTCTCCGAAGTAGCCTTCGGCCAGCTCCGGCTTCATTTCCAGCGCCTGCCGCCAGCAGGAACGCGCTTCTTCCGCCCGGCCCTGCAGCTTCAGGGCATGACCCAGGTTGAGCAGCGCCTCGGGGAAGTTCGGGCGCAGGCCCAGGGCTTCGCGGTACAGCCGATCGGCATCATCCACTTGTCCCTGCTTCTGCAGCAGCAGGCCCGTGTTGTAGAACAACTCCGGAGTCCGCTCGCCCAGGTCGATCAGGCGGCCCTGGAGATCCAGCGCCTTCGGATGCATCCTGACGCTCGATGGCCAGCGCGGCCAGCCCGCGCATCGCTTCCACGCTGTCGGGCTTCACCGCCAGCGCCGACTCGAAGCTGCGGATCGACTTTTCGTTCTCGCCGATCTGCTTGTAGCCCAGGCCCAGGTTGATCAGGGCTTCCAGCCAGTCTTTCCGCTTGGAAACGCAGCGCTCGAACGCCTGAATCGCGATTCATCGCATCGCCGCGCGTCAACTGCAGATAGCCGAGGCGGAACCAGGCATCGTCCCATTCCGGATTCTTGTGCAGCAGCCGGCCGTACATCTCTTCGGCTTCCGCCGTCTAGCCCTGCTCTTCCAGCAGCCCCGCCAGGTTCGACAGCACTTCCGGTGTGTCGGACTTCAACCGCAGCGCACTCTCGTAAGCCTCGCGGGCGCCCTTCGGGTTGCTCAGATTCTGCCGCACAACGCCGAGGTTGCCCCCAGGTCTGCGGATGCTCGGACTTCAGCCGCACCGCTTCCACATACGCCTTCTCAGCCTGATCAGTGCTTGCTCAGCTTCTGATACGCCACGCCCAGGTTGTACCAGCGCTCAAAGTGCTCCGGCGTCAGCTCGACCAGCTTGGCGCAGTACTTCGAGGCCGCATCATAGTCCTCGGCCGCGAACGCGCACCAGGCCAGTCCTTCCAGAGCTGCCTGCGAGAACGGCCGTAGCGTCAGCAGCTTCTCGCTCATGTCGCGCACTAAGGTCGTGTCGCCCTTGCGCATGCCGATATGCACGATGTTTCACCATCGGCTCTTCGGAGTTCGCGTTGGCTTCGATGATCTGGCTGTACAGTTCCGAGCGATTCGTCGTAGCGGCCCAGCAGTTCCAGGGCGACGGCCTTGCCGAACAGCGTTGTCTTCCTCGTTGGGCGTCTTGCCCAGGCAGGCATCGAAGCATTCCAGCGCCTTTTCCGCGCTGCGCGTATGCAGCAGGCAGATGCCCAGTCCCAGCTTCGCGTTCCATCCGCTTGGGGTCGCTCGACAATGCACGCTGGAAGTTGCCGGCGGCTTCGGTTCCAGCGGCCCAGCTTCTCCTGGCACACCGCCAGATTGAAGTAGGCGGACGTCGAGTTCGGATCCAGCCCGATCAACGACTCGTAGCTTCTTCACGGCCTCTTCAAACAGTTCCAGCTCGAACTGGATGTGGCCCTTGGCGGAGTACACTTCCCGAGGCGGATCACCGGATTCCACGGCGCGGTCCAGCTCCCGCAATGCTTCCTTGCCCTTGCCTTCCAGATGCAGCGCTACTGCTCTCGCCAGCGCGGTTCCGCCGTCGATCGTAGCCTGAATATCTTTTGTTTTGTTCGAGTCCCGCATAGAATCCGCCTTTTCGCGCTTTCCGCTCATTCCGTTTTCCTCCCCTCGGCCTGCACGTTGTAAGGCGCCAGGAGCGCGCATAGCCGCCCCAGAACGTCGTACTGATGAGTCACTTCCACCCATCTCAGATAGCTCTTGTCGCCTTTCGGGCTGAAGAAGCCGATGCCTCCACCCTCCAGACGTGAATCGGTGAAGTTATCCACCACCTGGCTCTGGATGTAGGTCGTGAACGAATCTCCTCTGACCTCCATCTTCACCAGGTACAACGTGTCACTGTGAACCGGAAATGGAAGCGGTAGCGTCTTCATGCCCACTTCCTTCCCATCAATCACTGCGTACCGCACCACGCTGGCCTGGGGAAGCGGTCCGGCCCGTGTAATGACAATCCGCATCGCGTAATAATTCTTGCTGTCCGTCGCGCGGAACACCCAGTTCAGACTGCGCCGCTCGATCTGTCCAAGGAACTGCATCGTGTAGTCCCTCATGTTGACCGTTGGCGAGTACAACGCCAGTTGTCCCGGTTCCAGGAAGGAGGCTTCGCCATACTTCCAGGTCTTTGCCCAGCCTTCAGTCCCGTGCCAGGAACCGAGGCCTCCGCGGAAATCGTCATACAGCTTGATCGCCGCCCGGTCCAGGATGACTTTCTGGATCGAGTTCAACTCGCTGCCGATTACCGAGTGCGACTTGCTGTCCGCAACAGGCCGCCCTGTTTCAGACTTCGGCGGAGAAGCCTTAAAGCTGTAGACTATTAACGCGAGAATCAAAGGCAAACCCAAGGCGACCCACTTAAGGTCCGAGGGGGCATGGGCCCAAAAACGGCGCCCAGGCAGTTTCCTGGTGTCGAATCGCAGCAGCCCCGCGGAGGGCTTTCCCGCCCGCTCCGCCGACATCCGTCGAGGACCCGACCCATCCGCCTGGTCGATCACCAGTCGGGACTTCGGCCGCAAGGGCTCCGCGGCCAGAGTGTCCGGCCAGAGTCCGTGATCATCCGCCTTGCTGAAATGAGGCTTGGACGCGGCACCGCTCTCGCCACGGCCCGCGTAGATCTGTAACTGATCGCACTGCGGCGGATCTGCCTCTTCCGCAACGGTGGCAGGCTGTTCGACCTCCGCCCCGGCCAATTCCTCAGAGGCCAGGACCTCCGGCGCCACAGCCTCCACACTGAGCACTGGTTGCGTGAACTGCGCCTCGTCCGGCTCCGCCTCGGCAAGAGCAACGCTGGGCTCCTGGGCGGCTTCAATCGTCAGACTCGCCGGCTCGCTCGTCGCGGGGAGTTCGGGTTGGGCTGCTTCCGCATCCAGCGTCTCCAGTGCCGTGATCGCTGCAACGCTTTCCGGCTCGATCTCCGCCGGCAGTGCTTCAACCGCCGCTTCCGCTGCTATCGTTTCGGTCTCGACTTCCACTTCCGCGGTATCCGGCGCCGCTTCCGCGGTCAACGGCGAAACTTCCGCCGCCAGCGCGCTCAGATCGGCAAGGGCTTCTACCGGGTGCAGTATCTCTTGGAGCGGTTCCGTCGCCACGGCGGGTTCCACACTCTCGGGTAGAGTCTCCGCGGCTAGCGGCACAGCCGGCGCTTCGGATGCCGGCTCCACGGAAAGTGGTTCGGCTGCCTCCGGTTCCGCGGCTGCTGTCTTGGCCAACTCGCTCATCGCCGATAGCGCGGACAAGCCGCGCGCGAACTCATCCTCCGGCCAACCGGACATCGCATCCGGCGCCGAGTCGTCGATCAGCGGCCGCACCACACGCACAAACATCGGTTCGTCCGTTTCGTCGGCGGCCAGCCGCTCTTCGGATTCCTGGATCTCGGGCAGAACGAGAACCGGCTCCGGGATTTCGGGACGGAGTTCGCCGCTGGGGACGCAGAGGGTGGAAGCTGACTCCAGGCTTTCGACCCAGGCCACTTCGGACGGAATCGCAGGCGCGGCATTCAAAACACTGCCAGGCGCAACGGGCAACAGGTTTTCGGCGCCGGCCAGATTCGCCTTGCCGAGCACTACGAAGCCACCCGGCGCGCCGGGTGTTCTTTCGCTGGCCAGGGCCTCGAACGGAACTTGTCCAATCCCGGACCCCGTGCCCGGGACGGCTTTCAGCTTCATCCGGGCCGTGCGTTTGCACCCCGCCATCACCGGTTCCGCCAGGGAGGGATACCAGAATGGAAGTTCGGGATCCAGTTCCACACAAAGGGTGGTCAGGACAGCTTCGAGCCTGAGCGCGGCGATAGCCTGCAGGCCCGGCAGCTCGACTGTCGCCAACCCGGATTCCTCGCGGAGCACCGCCACAAGACGGTAAGGCGGAACAGCCGGTCCTTCCGGCGACGCTTCCGGTCCCCACGCCTCGAAAGCGTAAGGCAGGTCAAAGGGCGGGATGGCGATCGCGCAGACAAGCCCGTGCTCCACGCCGGGCAGGGCCACCGCGAAAAGCACTTCGGAGACAGGAAGGGGTTCGGCCTCCGGTTCCGCCGCGCGCTCCGCAGCGATCCCGGGTATGGCCGCCAGCCGCTGCACCGGATGCGCCGCGCTCAGCGCGACCTCGGAAACAGTCCGCGCGGGCACTGGTCCGGCAATCGGGCAGACGAGCGGAAAAAGCGCGTCGGCGAACGCGATAGGTTCTGGCGCCAGGGCATCCTGCCGGTCGGGAGCCACCGTCCCGAAAAAAAGAACCGGTATGCAGGCTGCCCCGGCAGAGTTCAAATGATCGGCGGGCGTCGCGTGCAAAACGGCGACACCACTCAGACCGGTCTCGCCCGGCAGCGGTTCCAGTCCCGCGGCCTTGGGCTCCAGTCCGGGCTGGATCGGCTTGGCCCCGATTGGGAGACGCAGCCCCAGACGGAATAAAGGATTCAATACGGCTTGCCGGTTGCTACGTGCAAGGGCCGGCACCGCGTATGTCAGACGCAGCCCACCCGGAGCCACAAAACCCCGCTGTTGCAGCGAGACATTGGCCCCAGGCAGAGCGCTGCTCATCTTCGGCTCAAAAGGGGGCGCCAGCGGGACGAACAGGACTTTACGGCCGTTGGGTTTGAACCACTCCGCGATCGGACGTGCCTCGGGCACGGCCTTCTCCGGTTCCCCCGCCACTTGCTTCGGCCGCGGAGCAGGCTTCGGCGCTGGTTTGGGCGCCGCCGGCCGCTCAATTCGGTTCTGCGATTCAATCAGACGGGCCAGCGCCAGATCGCTCTGTTGCTGTTGGAAGATCTGCCGGTGCTCCGCCGTGCAGAATTCCCCGTCCGAGAATTTTCGCAGCAAGGACAATCTCTTGCCGCAGTGCAGACAACGCATGCGTCGATCCGTACCCTTCCATCACAATAATCGGCACGCTTTAAAGTGAAGACTATGCGCGATTGCGCTTAGTTTTGGGGTAGGTAGACTAAGACGTCGGCCAAGTACTAGGTGGGTTCACCTAGATGATCCGCCTCAGGCCGGATACCGGCGGATTTCCACATCGTCCCGCTTCAATCGGTCCTCATCCAGCCGGACCCCAAGCCCTGTTCCCGCCGGCAACGGCAGCCAGCCGTCGACAGGCAGCAGCTCCGCATCCATAAGGCCTTTATATTCATCCAGATAGTGACGCCGGACGGTCTCGCAAATGCGCAGGTTCGGCACCGCCGCCGCGTAGTGCGCACTGGCCCAGTGGAGCACCGGTCCACCGCAGTTATGTGGTGCCACTGGAAGGTATTGCGACTCGGCCAGAACGGCGATCTTGCGGCCCTGCGTGAAGCCTCCACACCAGGCCAGATCGGGCATCACCACGCGGGCCGCCCTTAGCTCCAGCAACTCCCGGAACTGCCAGATCGTCATCAGCCGCTCGCTCAGGCACAACGGCAGGCTGGTGGCTAAGGCCAATTCCCGGTAGGCCGCCATATTGTCCTGCGGCAGCATCTCTTCCAGCCACATCGGCTGGAGCGGTTCCAATGCCTTCGCGATCTGGATGGCGCAGGGAAGATTCCAGAAGCCATGAAACTCCATCGCCACTTCCATGCTGTCGCCGAACTCCGCCCGGATCGCCTCCAGCCCGGCCAGGCCACGGCGCATCTGGTCCGCCGTGATCCATTGGCCCCCGGTCTCCTTGGCAATCGGGTCGAACGGCCAGATCTTCATCGCCCGCACACCCATCTCCCGCAACGACCGCGCCAGTTCCACCGGCTGCGTCAGGAAATCGAAGTGGTCGTAACAGGTGTTGTAGATCCTGATCCGGTCGCGGCACGGCCCGCCGAGCATCTTGTAGATGGGCTGGCCCGCCGCCTGTCCGGCCAGGTCCCACAAAGCGATGTCGATCGCGCTCATCGCCCGCATTTCTGCGCCGGCCCAGCCGCTATAGGCGACCTCCAGAAACAGGTTGGCCCAGATCTTTTCAATGGCAAGGGGATCACGGCCAATTAACAGGGGGGCCAGGCGATCAAGAACGACAGCCTGTTCGCTCGCGGGGTGGGGGTAGGTCTCGCCTAAACCAATCAAACCCTCATCAGTATGAATTCTCACCCACAGCCATCCGATGCGGCCTGCGTGCACGGTCAAACCGCGACGCAGGCGCACCGTTTCGACTTGTGTGATCTTCATCCCTGAAGGATTCTGGGCGGATATTCCAACTAAGCTTGCCTGCGAGGGTTACAGGGGCTCAGGAAACTTCAGATTGGACTTGGAAAGCGCGCGGCCTAGTAAGTCTGCCGCCTCGGGCTCTTTCATAGCCCGCGACGTTGCCAGTTCGGTTACCAGCATTATCCGTGCTCGGTCGAGCATCTTCTTTTCCCGGAAAGAGAGCGGTTTCGCGGACTGAAGCCGTACCAGGCACTTCAGAACCTCCGCCACTTCGAGCAGACTACCGCTCTGCATCTTGGCGGAGTTTTCCTTGAATCGATCTTTCCAGTCCTGGCAACTCTTGCTTTCGCCGGTTGCCAGGTAGTTCAGGACCTTGGTGATCTCACCGTTCTTGGTCACCTTCCGCAAACCGACTACGTCGACGTGCGAGAACGGAACCATAACGGTAAGACTGTTATAGGAGAGACGGAGGAGATAAAACTTCTCGGATTGAATGCCGAAGGAACGAGAACTAATGTTCTCGATTGTGCCCACCCCATGGTTCGGGTAGACCACCTTCTCACCGACTTGAAAGGTCATGCACGGACCTCGCTGCCACTATCCTGAGGTTGTAGATAAATCTACATTACGGTAGAACCCAACTGTAAACTGCCTGCACCTGAATGTCAATGGGAAAGAGTGGCAAAGCGCTCATTCGCTGGCATTTACCCCAGTTAACCTCTTCTGACATTGCAGCTGTCAACGTTACATTTCAGACCACCAGGTCCTCTGTATACAAAGATACCACACCCTGAGAGTGTTACCTTGACCGTGACTTTGTAAGGGGTTACGGAAATCTGCGTCGTCATGCCATTGACTTCCTAATGAAGTCAAGATTGCGCTTCATGTCGTTAGCGATCACGTTCGATGGCGAACTCGTCTCCAGATTCGCAAAGCCCGTGAAGCCCAGACTCATGATTCGGTTCATCACTTCCGGGAAGTTAATGGTCCCTTCCCCCAGGTAGCCCTTGTCCTTCAGATGGAACTGGCACACCCGCGAAGCACCCAGCCAGGGGATCTCCTTCAACACGTCGAACCCGTTGTTGGTTGAATTCCCTACGTCGTAGTAGACTTTCAGGTTCCTGCTGGCCACCCGCTCCAGAATCCGCACATTGTCCTCGGCCGAAATCGTATCTTCGAGTCCAAGAAGGATCCCGGCCTTCTCCGCTTCCTTGGCGTACTCCTTCAGCGCGTCGCCGACGAACTCCTGCTCCGCTCTCGTCTGCAGGGCGCCCTTCCCGAAAAACGGCAGCAGCACCACCTTGGCGTTGAGCTTCTTCGTGATCGGGATCGAATCCCCTACCCACTTCTGCCCCAGCTTGTCGTTTTTCAGGTAATTGACGTGCAGTATGTCGAGACACGTTCCGGCCAGGGCAATCTTGTGCTCCTTGGCCGCCGCGACGTACTTTGCAATCAGCTCGTCGTTGTCCAGCGGCAGTTTCCCGTCCACCGGCTTCCGGCCCAGGCTCACCTCGACGCCCTCGAACCCAAGCTTCGCCGCCATCGCCACCGCTTCCACCTGCCCGGTCATCCTCAGATTCCAGTCGGTGACCCCGATTTTGAGCTTACTTTTGGCCCCGCTCAGAACTGAGCCCGAAACAGCGGCTGCGGATATCAGAAATCTGCCGGCGGTTCACCATGGAATACGCACCTTTCGATAGTGTTGGGCCAAAGAGCAGCTTAGCCCACCGGCGAGCCCGGCGCAATGCCCGCTAATAGCTGGTTGTCGAGCTTTGGTACCGGCCGTACGTCACCCTGGAACACGGCGTTGTGCTGCTCAGAGGTCTGGACTTTCGTCGAGGCCCTGAGCCGCAGCTTCTCCCACTCCAGGCCGAGCAGATGCCCCTCTAGTTTCGAAACAGGTATCGAATCGGACAGAGTTCCGCTCCCATCGGCCAGTTCCAGGGCAAACGCGGCATACGCGGCCGGCACCTGGCTCCACCGCACCCTCTTCGGCGCATCGGCCGGCTTCAGATCGAGAGTCAGGGTCACACTCTGTGTCGTTTTCGACACCTTCAACTCCGGCCGGTGCACACCCCACCGCGCATCCAGCAGCCGGAATCCCAGCTTCAGGCCCTTGGAGTTGACCACGACAACAGGCCCGATCTGCTCCGTTGTGAAACTGTCCAACCCCTCGATATCGAACTCCACGAACAGCCGTCCACAGTCGAACTCGCCATTCTGAATCGGGTCCAGCGAGATGTGTTTGTCCCCACCCGGATTCCGGAAGTTGATCATCCCCAGCACCCGCGGTCCTTCCTGCGCGCCGAAGAAGAGCGCCGACGAGAAGTCGTACCCGTCCTTCACCACCCGCAGTTGCACCGTCCGCGCCGGCCTCGAATCGTCGCCGAAGAATCCGATCAGGGGCCGCCGCTGCACCCAGAAATCCCCCCGATTCACCGTCCCCAGCGAAAAGTCCTTCGAGAAGTAGGTTGTGCCGGCAGCGGCCGGAGCCGCAAGGAACAACTCACGGTGTTCCCTGCCCGGCTCCGCCTTCAGAAACCGGTCCGCCAGATCCACCGGACACCGGTAGTCGTGGATCCCCGTATCCCCGTCATCCGTCCGGTTCTGCGGAGTCACCAGCTTCAACCGCCCGCCCAGCGCCTTCTCCAGCCACGCCGGATACCCGATGTCATTCCGGTAGCAGCGGCTCATCGGACCCGAGAACTGCTTCCGCGCCGCGTCCCAATGCGTCACCATGTGCAGCCACAACCGCCGCTCCAGCATTGCCGCACGCCGCTTCGCCTCCGCGTCCTTCACAAACATCCGGATCCGCGTCAGCGCCGTCAGGCTCACCAGGGCGTACGTCGGCGAATTGTACTCGGCAAAACTCCCCGTATCGTCGATCGCCTGGCACAGCCGCACCATGCGGTCTTTCGCATAGACCCGCAGTTCTTCGTCGTTCAGCAGCTCCGCCGCCGCCTGCGTCACGAACGTGCCTTTCATGGCGATGTTCGTGTACGACATCGACACGTTCCGCCGCTTCACCGAATGCGCCGCATGCCGGATCGACTCCCTCACCCGAGCCCGCAACGCATCGCCCAGCTTGCTCCCGTTCCGGAACTCGATCACCAGCAGCAACGACCCGTTAAAGTCCGCCCAGTTCCAGTCCGCCGGAGCCATCTTGTCCGGGGGCTCTTCCATATACCAGCCCCAGATCCCATACCACTTCGACTCCGGATCCACCACCTGCAGGTTCAGGACGCGATCCAGGATCTCCTTCGCCCGCTCCACCCGTTCTTTCGACCCCTCCTCCAGCAGGAACAGCGCATAGGCCAGCGAGTCCCGGGTCGGATGCGCCCGGCACTCCCGCATCTTCGTGTGATAGCGGTACTCCGGCCCGAGAATCACCGAGATCATCTTGTGTTCGGGATCAAACTTTTCATCGGAGATCTGGACGGACTTGCGAACCAGCTCCCGATCCCACTGAGCCGGCCAACCGTCTTCCGGCGCAGAGCGGCTGCAGGCAGAAAGCAGCAAAGGAGTGACAGCGAATTCCCGTCGGTTCATGGTGCCGTCACCAGTGTATGTGTTTACGCGGCCAGCCGGTCCATGCCTGTCGCGAAGCACCTGAACCTGCCCGCCCAACCCCGGGAGGAAACCACTGGAACCGAAACACGTGGTAGGGCGGCCCCCCTGGTCGACCACAAGGACGCACACCCTCAGCCACGAACCAGTCCCGGAGCGCAGCGACGGGCTACGCCCAAGTCTTCCATGGAGTCAAAGTTGGCCTTGAGGACCAAAAAGTGGATGAAAGCTCAGGTCGGTCGGAACAATTGGGATGGCGGAACCCCTGCTTAGCTACAAGGACGAACACCCAGCTCCAGTCCCGGAGCGCAGCGACGGGCTAACCCGTCACCCCCTACCGATCCCGGTCCGCCACCAGATCAGTAGCCGCAAACAACGCCGTGCGCGCCGGACATTCATCAAACGTCTGCAGCAGCGTACGAGCCTTCGCCGTAAACTCATGCGCGCGCACCCGGGCCCGTTCCACCCCTTGATGCCTGCTCAGAATCGCCCGGATCTCCTCGAAAGGCACCTTCTCGTAGTTGCCTTCCTTCAGGATGATCTCCACCTTCGCCCGATCCGCCGGACTCGCATCCTGCAGCGCATAAATCAGCGGCAGCGTCACTTTGCCTTCCCGCAGATCGTTCCCCACCGGCTTACCCAGAATGGACTCCCGCGACGTAAAGTCCAGGATGTCGTCCACCAGTTGGAACGCCATCCCCAGGTTCCACCCGAATTCGCCCAGCACGGTCTGCTGCGACTCGGTAGCCCCGGCCGCAATCGCCCCCAACCGCGTACACGCCGAAAAGAGCGTGGCCGTCTTCCGGTCCATCAGCTCCATCGAATCCGCTTCCGTAATATCGATGCGGCCGATCCTCTCCAACTGCAGCAGCTCGCCGTCCACCATCTGTTGCGTCAGCGTAATCAGCAGGTCCAGCACTTCGAAACTGCGCATGCGCAGGGCAATCTGGAACGCCTGCATGTACAGCCAGTCGCCGGCCAGGACGGAAGTATGGTTCCCCCACAGAACATTAGCCGAGGGTTTCCCGCGCCGCGTCTTCGCATCGTCGATGATGTCGTCGTGCACCAGCGTGGCAGTGTGGATTAACTCCACAACAGCCGCCAACCGGATCGCTTCCGGCGACGGTTCGCGGAACAGCCGGCACGACACCAGCAGCATGATCGGCCTAAGCCGCTTGCCGCCATTGCCTTGCAGGTACTGCGCAATCTGCGAGACGGCATCCACCGAGGCCACCGACTCCAGGCGAAACTCCTGCTCTACCTTCTCGAGATCCTTCGAGACGAGGCTTAGAATTTCACGAGTAGTGAGTGCGAGACCCAGCTTGCCGGTTGCCATCGACTGAACCAAGTTTATCCGTTGCGCCTGCCTGCCTGCAAACACAGACGCCGCCAATTCTCCGACGTTTGCTCCGCCAGGGTCTCAAAAGACACCCCGCGCAGCTCCGCCACCCGTTTCGCCGTTTCCACGACATACGCCGGCTCGTTGCGCTTTCCGCGATACGGAATCGGAGCCAGATACGGCGCATCCGTCTCCACCAGAATCCGGTCCGCCGGCACCATCCGCGCCGCCTCGTGGATCTCCGTCGCCTTCGGGAACGTCACAATCCCCGAAAAACTCACGTGGAACCCCATATCCAACGCCTGCTGCGCCTCCGCCGGACCACCCGAAAAACAGTGGAAAATCCCGCCCAGCTCCGGAACCCAATGCTCGCGGATCAACTCCACCGTGTCATCCCACGCCTCTCGCGTATGAATGATGATCGGCTGCCCAGCCGCCCGCGCAATCTCCATCTGCCGCACAAACACCTGCTGCTGTACGTCCCTCGGCGAGAAGTCGTAGTGGTAGTCCAGCCCGATCTCCCCCACCGCCACGCACTTCGGATGCGCCGTCAGCGCAATCAGCGCAGGCCACGTCTCCTCCGTCACCTTCGCGGCTTCGTGCGGATGCACACCAACTGTTGCATAGATAAAAGGATATTCATCCGCTAGCCGGATACCCGCCTCCAGGTCCGGCGGACCGTCCCCCGTCCCAATCGCCACCATCAGCTCAACCCCGGCCGCCCGGGCACGCTCAATCACAGCGGAGCGGTCCTGCGCGAACCGCTCCCCGTCCAGATGGCAGTGACTGTCGATCAGGCTCGTCATTACTTCAGGCGCGCGCCCACCGGCACGGACTCCAGGAACGCCGCCAGCACCGGCGACCCGTCTTCCAGCGAAGCCGCCACAATCATGCCATTCGACTCAATCCCCCGCAGCTTCCGCGGAGCCAGGTTCGCCACAATGACCACCTTCCGCCCCACCAACTGTTCCGGCTCGTAAGCCTTCGCAATGCCGGCCACAATCGTCCGCGGCTTCTCTTCCGCCACATCCAGCGTCAGGTGCAGCAGCTTGTCCGCGCCCTTCACCTTCTCGGCCGTCAGCACCTGCGCCACCCGCAGGTCCACCTTCACGAAGTCCTCAATCGTGATCACCGGAGCCAGCGGCGGCACACCCGGAGGTGCCGTCCAGCCCGTAGCCGGCGCGGCCGGTCCCTCTACAGCGGCAGCGGATTCAGCCGCCGGCGCAGCAGGCGCGGCAGCAGGCGCAGCCGCCTCCGCCGCCGGAGCGTCCGTCTTCCCTAACAACACATTGATGCGATCAGCTTCCATATCGTCGATTTCCTGAATTCTGTCGATTGCGGTCTTCGCGTCGATCCGAGGGAAAATCCCCTCCGCCGGCTGGATCTTCTGCCCGGCCGGCAGATCGCCCCACGCCAGCGTCGTCGGATTCGTCGTAGCCAGTTCGCTCGTCATCCCCAACTGCTTCCACAGCTTCTGCGTCGCCTCCGGCATCACCGGATGCACCAGCACGCAGATGAACCGCAGCGCCTCGGCCACGTTGTACAAAGTGGCCGCCAGCACCGTCTGGCTCTCCGGATCCTGCTTCTTCGCCAGCACCCACGGAGCCCGCTCCACAATATGCTTATCCAACCGGCTGATCATCGACCACAGATTCTCCAGCGCCCGGTTGAACTCAAAGCGGTTGAACGACTCCAGGTACTGGTCGCGAGTCTGCTCAGCTAACGTATTGAACTCGGCATCGCCGGCGCTCGCCGGAATCTCGCTGTTAAAGTACTGCCGGATCATCGTCAGCGTCCGGCTTGCCAGGTTCCCTAACCCGTTCGCCAGGTCCGCATTGATCCTCGTAATCAGCACGTCGTAGCTGAAGTTCCCGTCCTGCCCGAACGGAATCTCGCGCAGCAGGAAATACCGCAGCGGATCCGGCCCGATCACCTGCCGCAGCGGCTCCGGCCGCACCACATTCCCCCGCGACTTCGACATCTTGACCGAGTCTTTGAGAATCCACCCATGCGCCAGGATCTTCTTCGGCAGCGGCAGGTCCGCCGCCATCAGGAACGCCGGCCAGTAGATCGCGTGGAACCGCAGGATGTCCTTGCCGATCAGGTGCAGGTCCGCCGGCCACAGCCCCTCGTCCTTCACGGCGGACAGATAGCTGATCAGCGCATCGAACCACACGTAGAAAACATGGTTCCCATCCACCGGCACCGGAATGCCCCAGGCGATATTCGTCCGCGTGATCGACAGATCCCGCAGCCCGCCCTTCACAAACGCCACAATCTCGTTCTTCCGGTACTCGGGCTCCACCCAGTCGGGCTGCCGTTCATACAGCTCCAGCAGCCGGTCCTGGAACGCCGACAGTTTGAAGAAGTAGTTCTCCTCCGTCACCGTCTCCGTCGGACGCCCGCAATCCGGACACGGGTCGCCCGGCTGCGCATCGTTCACATACAGTTCGTCGTTAACGCAATACTGCCCCGTGTACGTGCTCGGATAGATGTACCCGTTCGCCTGGCACCGCTCAAACAGCCACTGCACCGTCTTCTGGTGCTGCGGATCCGACGTGCGGATAAACCGGTAGGGGATCTCGAACTTATCCCATTGCGCCTTGAACTCGTTCGACAGTTCCGTCGAAAAGTCGAACGGAGACGAGCCCTTCTTCCGGGCCGCCCGCTCCACGTTCTGGCTGTGCTCGTCGCTGCCCGTCACCAGCAGCGTCTCTTTCCCGAGCATCCCCTGGTAACGGCGGATCGTGTCCGCCGCCATGGTGGCATACGTCGTGCCCAGGTGGGGCGCCGAATTCACGTAATAGATGGGCGTAGTGAGATAGTATTTCCCGGACATGCGCTAATTCCTGTAGGCCGCCAGGGCGGCAGCGTAAATCGTCTTCAACGGCTGCCCCGTAGCCTGGGCCAGCTCGCGGCAATCTTCAAACTCGGGCGAAGCCGTACCGTTCCCGGCCACCTTCACCCGCACCTTCCCGAACGGCGTCTCCACCTCGACATGCGTGCGCGGCTCCACCCGCCGCTCCGCCTGCGTAATCCTCAACCCGAACGTCGACGTCTCTTCCAGAATCAGTGCCGCCAGCCGCTCCTGGTCGGCCGGCATCGCCAGCACCTGCATCAGCGTGCCCGGCCGCTGCTTCTTCATGAACACCGGCTGCAGCGTCACATCCAGCGCGCCGGCGCAGAACAGCCGGTCCATCGCGTAGCCCAGCACCTCCGGCGACGAGTCGTCGATATTCGCCTCGATCACCGAAATCACCGTAGCCTCACTGGCGTTGTGGTCCGACCCGATCAGGATCCGCACCACATTCGCCATCGCCGGAAAGTCCTTGGTGCCCGCACCAAACCCGCCGCGTTCAATGGTCATCGGCGGCATCGGCCCGAAGCTCTTGCCCAGCGCCGAAACAATCGCCGCGCCCGTGGGCGTCGTCAGCTCCGTCTCCGGACCCCGCGCATACGCAGGCTTCCCGCGCAGCAGCAACGCCGTCGCCGGAGTCGGCACCGGCATCACCCCGTGATCCGCAGTAATCGTCCCGCTGCCCGTATTCACCGGCGAGCAGTGCACCGCCTCGACCCCCAGCAGGTGGAACGCCAGGCACGCCCCCACGATGTCGCAGATGGAATCCACCGCGCCCACCTCGTGGAAGTGAACCTTCTCGATCGACGTCCCGTGGACCTGCGCTTCCGCCTCGCCCAGCACCTGGAACACCTGGATCGCGTTGGCCTTCACCGCATCCGGCAGCATCGCCGCCTCGATCATCTTCACGATATGCGGCAGGTGCCGGTGCTTCTTCTGGTCTTCGAATTCGATATCGAACTTGGTGGCCGCGATCCCCTGCCGCTTGGTCTTCTCGAAGCGGAACCGGGCCGCCGTCCCCAGGGAGTCGAGCCCCGCAAACAGCGCGGCCGTATCGGCGCCGGCATCGATCAGCGCGCCGACCGTCATATCGCCGGCGATTCCGGCAAAGGCATCAATGTAGGCAAGTCTCATGGTTAATCTTTGGAAGCCGAATCGATCAGCAGCGGCAGCAATTCGCCGGAAGGACCCCGCAGCGAAATAGCAGCCGCCCCGCTCAGCGGCGTCTCCTCCGTATTGATCTCAATCACCCGAGCCCCGCGGCTCAAGGCCAGCGGAGCCAGGCTCGCCGCCGGATACACCACCGAACTAGTCCCGGCGACCACCAGCAGTTCGCACTCCGAAACCGCGGCCTCGGCCTGCGCCCAAGTGGCCGTCGGCAGCGACTCCCCGAACCACACCACCCCGGGCCGCAGCAGCCCGCCGCAGGAGCAATGCGGAGGAATCTCCGGCAACGGGACTCTGAGGTCCGTAGTAATCCGGTTACAACCCAGGCACAGGACCCACCAGATATCCCCATGGATCTTGAGCACCCGCTGGCTCCCGGCCCGGTTGTGCAACCCATCGACATTCTGCGTGATCAGCGTCAACCCGGGCTTCTGTTTCTCGAGCTCAGCCAGAGCGTAATGCCCGAGATTGGGCCGGCAAGCGGCGATGGTCTCCCGCCGCCAGTTGTACCAGGTCCACACGAGGGCCGGATCCCGATGAAACGCCTCGGCGGTAGCCAGATCCTCAGCCCGAAAGTTCCGCCAAAGCCCCTCCGACGAGCGGAAGGTGGGGACTCCACTTTCAGCAGAGATCCCAGCCCCGGTAAGCACGGCAACGCGAGAGGCCAAGCGCAGCCACGCCCGAGCCGTCTGTAACTGAGAAGTCTGGATCAACTCCCATTATCGCCCGATGGGCCGCAGCCGCGCCGGAAGGGCATGGATGCTTCTCCCCTGCATACCGGCGGAGATTGAATCTCCAATGGAGGACCCTCGACACAGCTTCAAACAGAAGCCCAGACCATCACCAGACCCTATGGGCAACTGTCAAAGGAATTTTGACAGTTCAACCCACGAAGATTCTGCCCCGGGTCCGACTACAAATCCAGATCGGCAGAATCAAGCGTGAACGTTCTGTAGGTAAGGTTCAATTGACAGAGCTTGCTGAGTCGCTCGAGGTATTCCTCGAACTCAGGGCTGGTTGGACCAGGGGCGATGATAGCCAATCGGTTGGGGAACTCTGATGGCGGTCGACGAAAGTACGCATACTCCAACAACTGTCCAAGCGCCTCGCGGACCGCCCGATGGGCCTGGGCGTCGGACTTGATCTCAATGTAAGTCACTCCATCCGGCTTCTTGAGTTTGATATCTACGAAGTTCTCCTCACGGATGACATTCTTCTTTCCATAACGCTTCCCAAGAATCTGCATAGCTGCGCTCTGCAGGCGTGGATGATGCGGATCATATTCGGGACGGTCCAGTTCCTCGGCGGTCCACCGGATGTGCACCTGGAGGCTCAAATGATCCACTTCGTCGCTTCCATTTCTTGAGAACCTCGGCTCTGATCTCCGCCAGCCGATATCGATTCAGCCTCCTGACTCTATCATCAGGACCGGCCACGAGGGGCTGTTCGTAATAGACAAGGTCCTCCGGCCGGAAACGAATATTGAAGATGTCCAAAGGATTAGCATTCTTCGTAATCCTCGTCTCATCCCCTCCAATGGTGGTGACCTGCGATCGCATCTCCCTCAGCCATCCTCGTGATTCGTATTCACGCAATGCCTTCGCCGCGTCCGCTTCCTCGATGACATGACACTGCCGGATCTCTCCGACGTAGAGTCTTTGCTTCTTGTCGTCGATGGTGTACAGAAGGACGTGGAGGTCTTGACCCTGTCGATTCGGATGACCAACTGGCTGAAGAAAGGAATAGTGATAGTCGCCCAGCATCCAGGAGTACGATTGAAGCCATTCCTCGAAACCAAAACCATATTTGGCGACGAAACTTCCCAATTCGACCTTGGGGGCCTTCCGCATAGGGAACCGCCAGTCGTTGGTGTTCCAGCAGATCCTCGCAAAATAGGTACGCACTTTCAGCCTCCTGACTGCCCAACCATCGACTGCTATGTCGAAATTGTATAGTTCATTTTGAGTGCAGCGCAGGGCTGACACCCCGCCGACGCTCTCTCGGTCGATTTCGATGCTCAGTGCGCGGCCAGGCAGCCCCGCCAGTGCTTGTCATTCGAATTCGCACTCTTCGTTCATCGCCGATCAATATCCGGGCCTACCTCCCGTCGTTCTGGCTACAGACTGCCTATCCCGCGTCCTCCAGGGTGTTGGCTGCACCCTACTCGGTCGCATCCGTCTCATAGCCATCCTCCATCTCGAAAAGGTCATGGGATTGCCGTTTGATGCCGATTTGATGCTCCGAGAACAACTCAACAAGCTTCTCACCATTCATCAAGGCCACTGGGACCGCGTTCGGACGTTCTGCTTCGCGCTTTGCGCCCGCGCTGTAGTCACTAGTGGTGATGATCAAACCCTGCTCGTGGGTGCCGAGGCTTCCACGAACCTGCTGTATTACCGGCGACTGAACATGGTTCTTCAGCTTCCATCGCTTTACTTGAACGGCCATCTGGGTCCGAATCACGTCGCCGACAACCAATGTTCCCCTCACGTCGATGCCGCCATCTTGGCTCCTCCGCGTGACCTCGACGGCGTCAAAACCAAGCTCCGCCAAAAGCCTTCCGATGAGGTCCTCAAATTCGCCAGGATCCATCTTGAGGAGATGCGCATGGAGCTTTTGGCGCACACGGCGGTTATGCTGTTCGATCTCGAAGGCTAGACCTCGCCCCATCCATCGGCTCAGGCCAAAGTAACCTTTCCCGTGCTGTACGAAACGAGGCAGGCTTCCCCGTTGCTTGTCCCGCCGGATCTCAGTGATTAGCTGCGAATACATGCTCGCCTGCGGCGTCTTTCCGCTCGTGGAGATCCAAGCCTGCTGAAGAGCCTTGGTGGTTATCTCTCGATAATGCATCGGGGAACTGTGGCCAAACTCGTTCAACACTTTTTCGGCGGCTTCGGTAAACGAGAGGCCAGCTCCGGGCTGGGGCTTGGCGCTGGGATCCGGCTTCTCCGGAGGCGCTTGGGGGGAAGGTTGGGGAACCCGGAGTGCGAAGGTCCTAGGCGCGGTTCGGACAAAAGGCGAGGCGGTCCCCTTCTTTTGCATGTCCGTGCAAATCTGTGCCTCGATCGTAGCGCCCGGGTCGCTCCACTGGTTTTCCAAAGACGCCCCTCAAGGATCCGTTTGGTGATCTCCTCGCAATGAAGTGGTTCACCCGCCTCGCTGAGAACTTGAATGGCGGCTTCGCGGGCTGACATCGATATCCCCTTTTTCATTGGACTTGCGGCAGTTCGCGAATACATCGAACGGCGCAGAAGCGCGCCGCCGCAATTAGACGCTACGGCGACGTCGATCAGACCAAGGTCGGCGCCTTTAGGTCCGCCGCGATTTGTGCGAACTTATCCAGTGCTGCCTGCAGATCGTCTACAATCTCCGCGGCCAGGGCATCCGGGTCCGGTAGAGAGTTCGAGTCCTCTAGGCTGTCATCCTTGAGCCAGAATATGTCGAGGCTTACCTTGTCCCTCTTCCTCAACTCCTCGTACGTGAAGGCCTTAAACCGGTCGGTCGCTTTCCGCCGGTGGCGGTTGGCCGGGTGGTAGCAGGCAACAAAATCGTCCAGATCCCTCGCGTTTCAGCGGCCTTGTCTTCAACGTGAAATGCTGATTCGTTCGAAGATCGTAGATCCAGAGCTTCTTAGTCCAGGGAGTTTCGCTTGCCGGCTTGCGGTCAAAAAAAAGAACGTTGGCTTTGACGCCTTGCGCATAGAAAATACCGGTGGGCAGACGCAGGAGCGTATGGACATCGCACTCGTGCAGCAGCCTCTCACGGATCCTCTCGCCGGCGCCACCCTCAAAGAGCACGTTGTCAGGCACAACCACTGCCGCGCGACCGTTGATCTTCAAAAGCGACTTCACGTGCTGAACGAAGTTCAATTGCTTGTTGCTCGTGGTCGTCCAGAAATCGTCGTGATACACGGCCAGGCTTTCCCGCGACGATTCACCCTCCTCGTTGATCACCGTCATGCTGGACTTCTTGCCGAAAGGTGGATTGGTCAGCACCATGTCGAAGCTCTCCGACGGCTTCTTGGTCAAGCTGTCGACTACCGATACCGGTGAAGTTTGCGCATCGATGCCGTGGAGCAGCAGATTCATCGCGCAGAGCCTGGCAGTCGCATCGACAATTTCAACGCCGCGCAGTGCCTTTGTCCGCAGGAAACGCTTCTGGTCTTTGTCAAGGTCCGGAATCTTCCCGATGAACTCATACGCGGCGAGCAGAAAACCGCCGGTGCCACAAGCCGGGTCCATGATGGTCATGTCCGGACCGGGCCGCGTACACTCCACAATTGCGCGAATGAGCGGCCGCGGCGTAAAGTACTGGCCGGCGCCACCCTTCACGTCTTCAGCGTTCTTTTGTAGAAGACCTTCGTACGCGTCCCCCTTCACGTCCGCGTCCAAGGCCATCCATTGCTCGCGGTCAATCAAGTCCGCGATCAGCCGCCGCAGCTTCGCCGGGTCTTGGATTTTGTTCTGCGCCTTGCGAAAAATGACGCCCAGAAGGCCTTGTTCGCGCCCCAGGTTCTCCAGCGTCTTCCGGTATTGGCGTTCTAGAGCATCGCCATCAAGGTTAAGTAGATTCGGCCAATCGTACGGTTCCGGGACGATCGCCGCACGCTTGAAGGGCGGCTGAGTCTGCTCGTGCGCCATTTTCAGGAACAACAGGTACGTTAGCTGCTCGACGTAATCGCCATAACTGAGCCCGTCATCCCGCAAGATGTTGCAGTAGTTCCAAAGCTTTTGAACAATGCCGTTAGATGTAGTTGCCATGACTTCCTTAGCGGACCCGCCACACGTCGTCTATCCATTCCAAATCCCGGTGCCCCATCAAAGCAGCTCTCGCTGTGGATGAAAACTCAGCGCTCTGCGATACCATGCCGACGAGTTCCGTCAATGCCTCGTCATACTCGGTCTCGGCTTGTTCATCGACTCCCAGTCTGCCGTACCACCGATTCGCTCGTTTCACCAACGCCTTCACGTCCTGGTGGATTGCGTATCGCGCCTCCACCGTATCAACAGCATTCAGGTTGTATAGGGTTATGGATTCGTCCGCTCTGCGGTAAGACTTCGAAGGTGCTTCATCTTTGGCTTTGGGGGCAGCGGCTTTAGGGACGGCACGCCCTTCGTCATTGAACCAAAGTTGCCGGCAGTCCCCCGCAACGATTGGATCAAGCAGAATTGGCTTTTCCTTACCCTGGCTCGCGGGCACATAGGAGCGATCTTCGGGATTGAGCAGTGGGAACGCTGTACCCTTGCCGCACGTGGGGCCTTCCTCGGTCTCTTTGAGGAGACTATTGCAGAAGGTACAGGCGTAACGAAAGTTTTCGAACGAAACTGCAAGCCACCAATATCCTGGGTGATCTTCACAGTCTTTGACCTCAGCCTTGGGTCGGAAGTGATCCACCGCCATATGAGAACGCTTCTCGTGGGACTCGCAATACCAACACTTCTTTTCCGAAAGATCCCGAAGTTGCTCTTTGCATTCCTTCCATAATTCACGGTACGAGTTTATGACCTTGGAGAGCGCTTCGCGGCGGGCCTTCTTTTCGTTCGGAGATGCGGCAGCGAGCGCCTCCGCCGCCGCCTTAATCTTGATCCGCGCAGCCGCAGCTTTCGTTTCCCAGGCCGCACTGGCACGCTCATACCGAATGTCGATGTGTCTCATTTCTTGGGGGCCCACTTCTCCAAAACCCGCTTTAGCACGCGTTCTGCGATCTTCTTCCGCTTTTCACGCTGACTGGCAGTGAGCTCAACAGTTTGGGTCTCTCTAAACTCCCCTTCCCTGGTCATCGCCTTGACGAACAACGAATACAGCGGGTCCCTCACTGCGCCGGCAAAATCTTGGTGCTCCAGCAGCCTGTTCAGTTCCGACAGCCTTGCTTTATCCTTCTTGCCCAGTATGTTTCGGGACGCTAAATCGCGCTTCTCATCCAGCAGTTCCAGGGTTGCCAGATCGAGTTGAGAACGAAGGCCAAATAGGTCACTCGTCAGAATCCCGGCAACGCCCATTCCTTTGGGATCGCGATCCGGTGGATCGGCCGTTATACGCGGAGACTCAGAATCGCGGGTCAGAATGCGCACTTCGTCGCGGGTCAATCCAGCAACGGTTAGCGGATCGTGAGTCGTCATGATGATCTGGCTCGTCTTTTCCTCGCCCATGAACTGCTCAAGCAGGGCGTGGTAGCGGAGGCTCCAGTTTGGATTGAGGTGGGTATCTGGCTCGTCCAGCAAGAATAAGGCTTCCTCTTCACGTGTAAATCGAAGTAGCCCTAACACTGTGAGAAGTTGCTGTTCACCCTCACTCAGTTCCCGAAACGTTAACGCCCCTTCGCAATCCCGCACCTGGACTCTGATCCGAACCTCGGCGAGCACCTTAGATAGGTAAGTGCTCTCAAGTGCCTTAAAGAACTCACCACCGGTATCGTACTTGGCCCTGAGACCAGCGAGAGCAGCCCGGTCCTTCAGGAAAAGGTATAGGTGCTCCTGATCCTTCTTCTGGGCAAACTCCACTTCGACCCTCTGGTCAAGCCGAAGCGGTGCCATCGCGCGCTCGAACAGTTCACTCAAGAACGCTTGGACTGCTCCCCTCGCGTTCCAAAACCGTGGGTCGCCACCTCGAAAGGGTCGAGGCGGTTCCTTCAAGACAAACAGAACGGATTCCAACTCTTGCACGCCAAGGTAGTCACGGAGGAATTCTGCCGTCTGATTGTTTTCCTGATAGAAGAAAGCGAGCAGGACAAACTGGCTGTGAATCAACCGGGCGAAGAAGAACGGACGCAACGCTTCGCCAGCGTCGCCCTTAAGTAGCTGCTGGTAGAACTTCTCTTGATGTTTGGCAAAATGTGTTTCGAACCGCCGGCTCGGCCCCGAGTAGTACCCAAATACATTCGACGGCATGAATCGCCGGCCCTCGGCATCTCGAAAGGCGGACAACGATACCGGCTCACCATCAACACGGATGTCATACGGGCCGCCTTTCCGTCCGGGCTTGGCGTCAATCCGAATCTCACGCTTTCGGCATTCGTAATCGAGACGGTAGGAGAACGAAGGTGGCTCTCCGAGATCGAGGTCCCGCAAGACAATGACGAGCGCTTCAAGAAGATTCGACTTGCCGGTTCCGTTCCGACCGAGCAGCACAGTGGTCAGACACGAAGACTCAAACGCGACCTCGAAGTCCCGAAGATTCTTGAATGCCTCCAACCACAGTCTTCGTACTTTCATTCCTCCACGACCTCTAGTGTGACCGTCGAGGTTCCCAGCCGATCTTCACGGATCACGCCGCGGTCTATTTCCATTTTCAGTTCGGCATAGAAGTCATCAACGGATTCGTGGGAGAATCCTGCACTTGCGAAGAGCTTCTCTGGTGACACCGGCTCTTTGGCAGCCTGTAAGATCTCAACGAGTCCTCTGCGATTGGGCGTCCGTGACTTGGTCACATTCAGTTTCCTCCTCTTCACTTCGGGTTTGAGTGCCAGTTTCTCGCGGTCGGTACTCACTCGACTGATCATTGTCGACGCGGGCTCGTCGGCAGCGCTTTGGCGAACGAGCTTGCCTTCAAATGCACACTTCAGAATCGCCTGCCGGAGCCTGTTGGATCGGCCGAGGCTTCCATCAATTTGGGTTGCCAGGTTATCAACAAGCGAAAGGCGCTTTTCAAGCTCAGCGATGATCTTCTCCTGGAAGGTGTGGCTCATAATTTTGGCGGCGGTAATTATTACCAGGATTTGAGCCTGGCGGCCGGCACCTACACGATAGCGTTACAATGGGACGATGATTTCTATTCTGTGGGTGAACTTACCGGTGCACAGAACGATTTGGATATTTATATCGCAGACCAATACGGGAATGAACTGTTTGGGTTTAACCGGAACAATATCGGTGGCGACCCGCTCGAAATTTTACCTTTCGTGGTTAAGGCCAATGTTCCGGCCAAGATCATCATCACCCGCAAATCGGGTACAAGAAATGTAAGGTTTAAATACATCATCTTCAGGGGTGAAGGGGTGATCAATAATTATGTGCAGAATAACGGGACCATCATCGGCCAGGCCAACGCGGAAGGTGCGATCGCTGTTGGCGCGGTGTTGTATACCAATACGCCGCCTTATGGTGTTAATCCTCCAACAGTGGCATCATTCTCCTCAAGGGGAGGTATTAAAATTGATGGGGTTGACCGGCATAAGCCAGATATCACGGCACCCAATGGGGTAAACACTACCGTTGATTTTGGTGCGGTGAATATCGACAATGATCCTTTCCCTAATTTCTTTGGTACTTCTGCTGCGGCGCCACATGCTGCGGCCGTTGCCGCCCTGTTAAATGAAGCGAGGAAAAAATATTTTAACGGCGAAACCTTTAGCGGTGAGCAGATGCGCAGTTTGTTGCAAACCACCGCTATCGATATGTATTCGCCCGGTTATGACACGAGTTCGGGTTATGGATTCATCCAGGCCGATAAAGCGCTCCTGTCTTTCTGCAGCCCGCATCCGCTGATCGATAGCTTCCACCTCCAGGATTCTTCTTTCACAGCGGGAACTGATCCGGTTACCGTAGTGATCAATGGAGAATACATTGCTCCAAATGCTTCGGTGATCTTCCAGTATGATACCATTCCTGCTGTTGTGAATGGCAATGGTACGGTGCTTACGGCAAGTATCCCGCCGTTTATGGGTAATCCGCCGTTGGTGATCTATAATCCGCCGATCACGCCGAGCGGCCTCGATGGTGGGGTGAGTGATTCCATATACCTGTCGGGAATGCAGCCGCAGAACGTACGCATTACGGTAAACAATGCTACCAAACGTTACGGAGAACACATACCGGATTATAGTGTAAGCGTTACCGTTAATGATGTGCCGCTGGACCAAACCGGCTTAACGATGCAGGTATCTTCGGTTTAACCGACCTGTCGTACAGTTCTTCCGCAACGGCACTCAGCAATATCGGATTGTACTACCTCAGGGCCTCTTCCTCCGTAACCGATCTCTCCAACCCCAATTCGCAGGCATTGGCGGCGTCCTATAACTACCAGTTTGTGGATGGTGTGCTTACCATTAACCGTATGCCCATTACCATCACGCCAAGAGATACGACTGTAGTGTATGGAGCAGCCATTAAAGGGAAGGAAATGAAATTCGATTATGGCTATGATGTAACAAATATCGATCCTTCAGATCGCGGAGCATTCCTCGATACTTTAACAACCACGCATCAGTCGCCCATGTTCAATGCAGTGATCGTGATCAACCAAAACCTCGCCGATCACGGGTTAACAGCAACTGATTTCCAGAACATGAGCTTCATGACCAGTGGCAAAGTGGCTATTAATGGAAAGGTGGCCATCAATGGAAAAGTGGCCATCAATAGTATTTCTTATGATACCACCATATTCGTTGGGGTTGCGCCTGAAACAGTATATGACTACCAGTCGGATTCTGCGAATGGTATGCTCAGGAATGGAAAAGTGGCCATCAATGGAAAAGTGGCCATCAACAGTAAAAATGCGGCTGTAAACGGTAAGGTAGCCATCAATGGCGGTGCCGCCGTAAATGGTATCCCTGTGGTGAATGGCAAAGTGGCCATCAATGGTAAGGTAGCCATCAACAGCAACACATTTAATGAGGAAACCAACCAAAATGTTTTAATGATCATCGACTCACTCGATATATTCGGACCGGATGCAACAGATTCTGTAACCGGCTTCCAGAGTATGAATATGATCTCCGGTATAGAAGTGGGAACCTGGCTCATCGGGCCTGGCGTGCTGATATCAGAAAACTACGAGGTCAGTTACGGGCTGGGCCATACTCAACATTACGCCAGAAACATTGATATGCAAAGCGAATGATACCATTGCCAGTTGCCATGGTGCTCAGCCGGCATACAGGTTTACCGATTCGCTGTATCAATATGGTGATGATGACAGTACTGAAATACTTACAGCGCCATCATTTACCGTATTGGATAACCTCGGCAATAATGTAGGTACAGGCAATCTTGCCCCGGGGACTTACCAAATTGTGCCTTCCGGATTGGTGCAACGTCCTTCCACACCTAAATATAACATCGTATATCAATCCGGTACTTTAACTGTTCCGGAAGGATCCTTTGTTCCTACGCCTGAAGTAACGGTAACGAATAACTGTGATGGGACATCTACCCTTTCCACAACAGCAGAAGGCTCATTATTATGGAATACGGGAGATACCACATCCTCCATCACAGTCACGGAACCAGGCGACTACTCTGTAACCGTTACTTTGCCTGGTGGATGTACGAGTGAAGCCGGGGTAGGAACGGCAGCGCCAAAAACAGCGCCGAATGCTCCTTTGGTAGCGGTAACGAATAACTGCGGAAATTCAGTATTGTCAACGGATGCCACAGGAAGTTTGTTATGGAGTAATGGAGCCACAACATCTTCGATTACGGTTAGCGATGCAGCTGCCTATACAGTTACATCCACTACTGACGGATGCACAAGTTTACCCGGTTCCGGAACTTCGGCGCCTAAGGCAATACCTGAAACGCCGGTGG
>JASGIE010000013.1:0-36414 GCA_049841055.1 Paludibaculum sp.
TGTTGATCAACTGGAGCGGAATCTTGCTGCCGGCCGCGACGGTGTAGACCTTCTGATCGCCCGCGGCCTGGGTGTTTTGCGCCGCCGGCCAGCCGGATTGGCCGGATGGTTGAGCAAACAGGGCCAAGGCAAACAAAGGGGTGATACAGACAGCTCGGATGTGCACGATGTGCTCCCTATTGAGTAGACTAACCCCCAAGGCCGGGGTTTAGGGATGTTTTTTCCACACTGAAACCGCCTGAATCCACACGATTCACGCCGGCGAAACAGTGATGCGCCCGCGGCAGCCGGGCTCATCTGGTTCGAACGTAGAGGTGGAGCATCCGGTTGCGGCTGTGTGGCGTCCCAACCGGAGCCGCGTACCGGATTCCGTCTGAGCGTTGCCGACCTCCACCAGCACCTCGAATCGGGTCCACCAGCGCCGGCAGCATGACATCTATCTCATAAACACCTGGAAACCCAGGGCATAGCCCCACATAGCTCGCACTTGTTGGGAGGGATCTGTCCGCCATCGATCAGCAGGCGAAACCGGTCGAGACCGGCCAGAGGGAAGCGCTCGCGGGGCAATTCGCGGTAAGGCAGGATGGGCCTGGAATCGCCCAAACCGGCAGCGTAGAGTATGACGGATTCGCCGGGGCGGGCCAGATAGCTCGTCCACCCATTCCATGGAGTCCGAATGCCGGGCGAGAACGAAGCCGGTCTCCATGAGAAACCAGGCTGGCGCCGCTGGCAGCAACTGCACCCGGATCGTGGGTCCACTCAGGAAGTTGTAAGTGAGGACAACATTCACCGGCCCGGCCCGCAGCTCCGAGGGGACGAGGAACGTCACCACCTCGGGCGAAATGTACTCAACCGGAGCAAGCAGCCCCCCTACCTTCACCACGACGCCGGTTCCGGAAAGCTGGTAAGGAGGGCAGGATATCCACGAGCAAATCGCCAGCACTGCGGGCCCGGCTATATGGAGCCAAGTCCTTGCCATAGATGGCCGCCAGCGTATTGGGAGCGAGCCGGCCGCGTTCGCCGCTCGCCAGATTGACGATGCTGTCCGCAGAGTAGGTCGGCGCCTGTCTCTGGGTTTGACTGCCGGCCGTGAGGGGCAAACGCCAGGCAGCCCAGCGCCACTCGTACCAGGCGCATGGTCGATCGTCACGGATTCTACGCTCGACCCGGGTCCGGCTCGGTTCTATACCCCTTGATTTCGGATGGGATACACGCTCAAGCCAGCGCCAGCGCCTTGCGGGTCATTGTCGCGACCGGCACCGTTTCCAATTCTTCCTTGAGGAACCAGCGGAAGCCCTTGGGCGCTTTCACGGCGGAGGCCCGGTAGACCTCGATGGTGTAGTCGTGATGCGTGATGGAATGTTTGAACGAACCCAGGCACTCGCCGCGCTCGGCCGATGGCATTTCGCGCGCGACCGGTAGTTCCCAGAATCCGGCCAGTTTCGATTCGGTGGTCCCGCGCTGCCGCAGGAGGATGCTGCCGTTCTTCTCCACCAGGAACAGCTCCATGGCGAGTTTGACCGGCTCCCGTTTCTTCAGCTTGATGGGCAGTTCATTCTGGATGCCGGCGGCCCGAGCCTGGCACAGCTCCCGCCAGGGGCAGAGCAGGCACTGCGGGCTGCGGGGCAGGCAGACGGTCGCGCCGAGTTCCATGATGGCCTGGTTGAAGTCGGCCGGGCGTTTCGGGTCGAGCAACCGCTGGGCGTGCTCCTTGAGCCGGACGCGGACAGAGGAACTCGAGATATCGCCCTTCTCCAGGGTCATGCGGGAAACCACGCGGATCACATTGCCATCCAACACTGCGTAGGGCAGTGAGAAGCAGATGGAGGCGATGGCCGCCGCGGTGTAATCCCCAACTCCGGGCAAGGTCCGGATCTCTTCGTACGTTTCAGGGAATCCGCCGGCCTGCGCGATCTGGATGGCGGCGCGCTGCAGGTTCCTGGCCCGGGAATAGTAGCCCAGTCCGGACCAGATGGCGAGGAACTCCTGTTCGGGCGCCTGGGCGAGGTCTTTCGGCTCGGGATAGCGCTCGAGGAATCGCTGATAGTACGGGATGACCGCGGCAACCCGGGTCTGCTGCAGCATGATCTCGGAGACCATGATCTTCCACGGGTCGCGGGTGCGCCGCCACGGCAGGTCGCGGCCGGCGGCGGTATACCAGTCGAGCAGAAGCTGATTGGCTTTGCGGGGCGGGGGAATGAGCATCCGATTGATACAATGGTAAGTCAGTGGACGAACTCCTGAGGATCCGCGGGGCGCGGGTTCACAATCTCAAAAACCTGAGTGTCGACCTGCCGCACAACAAGTTGACGGTCGTGACAGGTGTGTCCGGCTCCGGCAAGTCATCGCTGGTGTTTGACACGATCTACGCGGAAGGGCAGCGGCGGTATGTGGAAAGCCTGTCGGCCTATGCCCGGCAGTTCCTCGACCGCATGGAAAAACCGGATGTCGATGAGATTCAGGGCATTGCCCCACCCATCGCCATCCGCCAGAAGAACACGACGAGGAATCCCCGCTCGACGGTGGCCACCTCGACGGAAATCTACGATTTCGTGCGGTTGCTATTCGCAAGAACCGGCGAGACTTACTGCCCCACCTGCGGCAAGTTGGTGGAGCGGGACACGGTGGACCCGGTGGCGCGCAAGATGCTCGCCCAGCCCGACGGATCGCGCTGGTATGCCCTGTTCCCCATCGTCACCTTCAAGCCCGGCGACGCGGCGGCGCTGCGCGACCACCTGTTCGACCTGCGAAAGCGCGGCTTCAACCGGCTGTTTCAGAACTCGACCGTCTATGAGTTCTCGACGCCCGAGTCGCTGCTGGATGTCGACTTTTCAAAGCCCGTCTTCGTCCTGGCGGACCGCCTGGTAATCCGGCCCGACCAGAAGCAGCGCATCGTGGATACGGTCGAGATCTGTTACCGCGAAGCCGGAGAAGTGGTCTTCGAGCAGGCCGGTGAGCCGGAACCGAAGCAACTCCGGTTCAGCGAGCGTTTCTCCTGCAAGACCTGCAATGTCGATTTCCTGACGCCGGAGCCGTCGCTGTTCAGCTTCAACAACCCGTATGGCGCGTGTCCCAAGTGCCAGGGCTTCGGCAATACCATCGACTACGATCTCGATCTCGTCATCCCCGATCCCAGCCTCTCGATTGCCGATGGAGCAGTAGATCCCTGGAACAAACCGCAGTACCAGTGGATGCGCGACGAGTTCATCGGGAAGTCGCGCAACAAGGTACGGCCGAATGTTCCCTATGTCGATCTGAAGCCCGCGGAGAAGGCCGTGGTGCTGGACGCGATCCGGCGCTTCTTCGTGGAGGTAGAGACCAAGAAGTACAAGGTCCATGTGCGGGTGTTCCTCAGCCGGTATCGCGGTTACACGCAATGCCCCGCCTGTGGAGGCTCGCGCCTAAGGGCCGATGCGTTGAACGTGCGCGTGGGCGGCAGGACCATTGCGGAGCTAGTGCGTCTGAACATTGCCGAGGCGAAGGACTTCTTCGATCAACTGCAACAGGCGCCGGAACAGGCGGCCATCGCGGAGAAGGTCCTGGTGGAGATTCGCCAGCGTCTGAAGTTTCTGAACGACGTCGGCTTGCAGTACCTGACGCTGGACCGGCTCTCGGCCACGCTGTCGGGCGGCGAGGCGCAACGCATCCAACTGGCCACCTGCCTGGGTTCGCGGCTGGTAGGGGCGACGTACGTGCTGGACGAACCGTCCATCGGACTGCACTCGCGCGACACCGAGCGTCTCATCAACATTCTGGAAGAGCTGCGTGATCTAGGCAACACCATCCTAGTGGTGGAACACGATGCCGACGTGATGCGCGCGGCGGACCACGTCGTCGATATGGGGCCGGGCGCCGGAGAACTGGGCGGCATGGTGACCTTCGAGGGCACGCTGGCGAAGATGCTCTCCGCCAACGGCAGGAAGAACGGGTCGCTGACGGCCAAGTACCTCAAAGGCGATCTCAGCACCTCGCTCAAGACGGAGCGCCGGCCCGTGGATCGCAAACGCCTGCTGAAGTTCTTCGGATGCCGGGCCAACAATCTCCAGAACATCGATGTGGAGATCCCGCTCGGGATGATGACTGTCGTCACCGGCGTCTCGGGTTCGGGCAAGTCGTCGCTGGTGCACGAGGTGATTCACCGCACGCTGGAATCCCGCTACCGGCGCGATCTCTCGAAGGACGACGCGAAGGAAGTGGACGAGGTCCTGGCGCAGAAGGCGGAGAAGCAGACCTGCCGCAAGGTGGAGAACGCCGAACTCATCCGGGAGATGGTGATGGTCGACCAGTCGCCCATCGGCCGCACACCGCGTTCGAATCCGGTGACCTACTGCAAGGCGTTCGATGTCATCCGTGAGCTGTTTGCTTCGACGCCGGAAGCGGACCGCCGCGGCTACACCGCCGGCCATTTCTCCTTCAACATTGCCGGCGGGCGCTGCGAGACCTGCCAGGGTGACGGCACAGTGACCGTGGAGACGCAGTTCCTAGCCGACGTGGAACTCATCTGCGAGGACTGCAAGGGGACGCGGTACAAGTCGTCGGTGCTGGACGTGCGCTATCGCGGGATGAACATCCACGAAGTGCTGGGGATGACCATTCGCGAGGCCCTGGCGTTCTTTGCCGACCAGCCGAAGCTGGTGTCACGCCTGAAGCCGCTCTCCGACGTGGGCCTGGGTTATCTGCGGTTAGGCCAGTCGGCCACGACATTGTCAGGCGGCGAGGCGCAGCGGGTGAAACTGGCGTCGCATCTGACACAGGCGGACTCGAAGGGGATGTTGTATCTCTTCGACGAGCCCACGACCGGGCTGCACTTCGACGACATCGCGAAGCTGCTGGACGCCTTCGAGCGGCTCATCCACAATGGCGCGAGTCTCCTCATCATCGAGCACAACCTGGAAGTGATCCGTCACGCGGACTGGGTGATCGACCTGGGTCCGGAGGGCGGTTCCGGCGGCGGACGTGTCGTGACGGCCGGCACGCCGGAACAGGTGGCTCAGTGCGCGGAATCGTATACGGGCCAGTTTCTCAAGGCGCTGAAGTAGCCCCCGGAAGTCCCGCAGCCTCGGGAAAGCGACTCACCCTTCATCGCGGAGGGCGATGGCCGGATCGGCGCGCGCCGCACCCAGAGCGGGCGTGAAGCTGGCGAGCAGCGCCGCGGCAATCACAAACGCCAGGGCCCAAAGGAACGGCATGGGATCGCCAAACTGCACTCCGTACAGCAGACTGGCCATGGAACGGACGGCGAGCGGGGCGATGATGGCACCAACCACACCGCCGGCCAGCGCCTGTCCGAGTCCGCCCTTCAGAACCAGCCACAGGATGTCGCGGCGTGTCGCACCCATCGCCACGCGGATGCCGAACTCACGATGGCGCTGTTCCACGACATAGGCGAGCAGCCCGTAGATGCCGAAAACGGCAAGCATCACGGCCAGCAGGGCGAACGCCTGCAGCAGCCAGTTGGCAAGGTTCCGTTCCGCGAAGGCGGCGCGCGCGATCTCGTTCATCGACCGAGGCTCCGCCACGGGCAGTTCCCGATCGAAGGCGTGAAGAGCGGCCACCGCTGAGTTGAGCAGGCTCATCGGATCGCCGTTCGTACGCAGCACCGCGTTTACCTCACCCATGGGCACCTGGGACAGGGGCAGCCAGAATCCGGGCTCCGCTTTGGGGTCGGCCGGATGATCGTAATTGTCGGCCACCACCCCGATCAATTGGCGCGACTTCCCCCAGATCTTCAGCGTCCGTCCGATGGGGTCGAGGCCAGGCATGTAGCGGCGCGCGAGAGACTCGTTGACGATGACAACGGGCGGGCCGGTGGCACTATCGCGGTGATCGAAGTAGCGCCCTGCCCGCAGCGGAATGCGCAGCGCCTCGAAGTAACCGGGTGTCGCCATCTGATAGCGGCCCTGGGTTGGGTCCTCCTCACGCTCGGCCACGCCATCGATGGAAAACCCGCTGTTCTCGTCGTAGCCGGTCCAGGGAATGTTGGTGGCAAACGCCGCGGCCTGCACACCCGGCAGGGTGCGCCATTGGGTGGACACCTGCTCATAGAACCGGGCCGCCTGTTCCGGCTTGTCGTATCCCGCCCGGGGGAGTGCCACCTGGAAGGTGAGGACGCCATTCGGATCGAAGCCGTTGTCGCGGGCGTTCAAACGAAGCGAGCTCTGCACGAGCAGGGCCGCGGAGACGCAGAGCACGGTGGCGAACGCCACTTCACCGGCCACCAGCACGGCCCGCAGTCGATGCGCCTCGCGGCCGGCGGAAGCTCCGCGGGACTCCTGCGTGAGGCTGGCGGCAGGATCGACGCGCGATTGACGCAGCGCCGGAGCCAGACCGGCGAAAAGACTGGTGATCAGCGCGCAGCCCAGAGCAAAGAGTCCGGCCGTCCAAGTCAACTGCACCTCGTGCACACGCGGAAAATCCAACGGGATGAGCGCGCGCCAGCCCGGCGAAAGAGACGCCGCCAGCGCGAGGCCCAGGGCGCCGCCGGCCAGCCCGAGCACCAGATTCTCGCACAGGACAGACCGGACCAGACGCCACGTGCCGGCGCCCAATGCACGGCAGACCGCAATCTCCCGGCGGCGCGCGAGGCTGCGGGCGATGCAGAGCCCGGCGACGTTGGCGCAGGCGATGAGCAGAACCAGGCCGCCGGCCGCGGCGAGCAGCCACACCGTTTCGCGCGATTGGCCCACGAGTTCCGTCGTGAGCGGCTCAACCCGTAGGACGAGATCCCGATTGGGCCCAGGAAAGTTCTTCGTGAGCTCGCGCGCAATGGCTTGAGTGTCCTGACGAACCTGCTGGATGGTGACGCCAGGCTTCATGCGTCCAATCAGATTCGTGAAGTGGGAGCCGCGACTGGTGGCTCTTACTAGCAGAGGCCACCAGAGGTCCACCGTTTCGCCCTGCAGCGGCGAGCGATAGTTGCCGCCCACATGCTGGAATCCGGGCGGCAGGACGCCCACCACGGTCCACGCCTCCCGGTTCAACCGGATCGTCTTCCCGACGATGGCCGGATCGGATTGAAAACGCGTCTTCCAGAGGCGGTTGCCGATGATCACCACGCGTGCCTTCTCGGCCGTCGAGTCGGCCGGCTCGAAGTTCCTGCCCATGATGGGCAGGATGCCCACGGTCGTAAAGAAGTCATGGGAGACACACATCGATTTCAGGCGTTCGGGCACCTCGCCATGCATCAACTGCAGGTCGTCACCGGTGTAGAGCGCCACACCGTCGAACGACTTGTTCAGGCGCCGGATGTCGTAGAAATTGCCGATGGAGACAGGCCACTTGGGATTGCGCGGTGTCGACTCGAAGATGCGGACGAGCCGGTCCGGATGAGGATATGGCAGCGGACGAAGCAGCACTCCGTCCAGCATGGTGAAGATGAGCGTGTTCAGACCCACCGATAGCGCCAGCGCAGCCAGGGCGATGGAGGTGAAACCGCGATGCCGGCGCAGGGCCACCACTGCCTGCCGCAGATCGGCCAACGTGCCGTCGAGCCAGCCCAGCAGGCGCTGGTCGCGGATCTCCTCCGCCGAGACGCTTTCGTACCCGCACTTGAGCCGCGCCTGGCGCCGTGCCTCGCCTTCATCCAGGCCGCGCCGCAATCCGGCCTCGGTCTCCATCTGGAGATGGAACTGAATCTCGTCGTCCAGTCCGTGGTCCAGTTTTTCCTTGCCGAATACGGATCGCAACTTCGAGAAGAACTCCAGCACTGCGCGCATGGGCGCCTCCTTTCACGGATTCGATCAGATGGCGTCGTCCAGCAGCCGCTGCATGATGTCCGTCATGCGCGACCACTCCTCGCGCTCGACTTCCAGACGGCGGCGGCCAGCCGGGGTGAGACTGTAGAAACGGGCGCGGCGGTTCGTCTCGGTCTGATCCCACACAGCCCTCAGCAGGCCGCGCTGTTCCAGGCGCACGAGGCCGGGGTAGAGCGTGCCCATGTTCAGTTGGAGGGCGCCTCCGGATACCTGTGCGAGCCGTTCCGCAATCGCGTAGCCGTGCACGGGTCCGAGACTGGCGACCACCTTGAGGATCATGAGGTCGAGAGTGCCCTGCAGCACTCCGGCCCTGGGGGAAGCGGGTTCTCTATTTGGCAATCTAATACAACCTAACGCCGTTCCATTTGACTGTCAAATGGAGTACTCCCGAATTCCAGGGAAGTTACATCTGATGCGGGATTGCGGCGGAAAATCGCGTCAGACGCGCCAGAAGGAGATCACACAGCCGCCCGCGACGATCAGGGCGCCGCCCACGCAGACCGGCAGCGAGGGCCGCTGGTCGAAGCGCAGCCAGGCGAGGAACTGGGCGCATAGAAGAAGAAGACGACATAGACGCCCAGCAGCCGTCCGAAATCCCAGCGCGGCAGATTCACGGCCCACCCGTAGAGGCCTAAGGCAAGCACACCCAGCCCGGCGGACAGCAGACGTGCCGCGCCTGTCGAGCGGTAGAGGGCGGATTGGAAACACGAGTCACCGTAAGCTTCGAGGAAGGCCGCCAAGGCGAGCAGCAGCCAGGTCAGCACGGGTCCGGGTTCGCGCAGCAGCGCCGGGAAGGACATCCTTCCACTATGCCGCGCTACGGAGGCCGTCATTCGAGGGGCGATTTTTCGTTAGGGTCTGCGCGACGGGTAAGGTAAGCTCCTTGCAAGGAGGACTCATGGGTACAGGATCGATTCGACTGGATTTTGTGACCGTCGGAGGCGGCAAACTCCAGGATCAGATTCATCTCGATGTGGTGGCGCGGGACGGCACGACGCACTACGAGAACTCAGTGCAGGTGAACGGGTCGATACAAATCGGAGGGGTCGACGCGTCGCCAGCGAAGGACTACCAGGTCACGGTTCTGGCCGATGCGGTACTGGCCGGCGTCCTTCTTTTTGAGAGTGCAGGACGGCAAGACTGCCCGCCAGACCGTCACCCTTCCGGTGAACCCGGACAAGGTGTCCGCGATCGGCGCCCCGGTCTACAGCAAGCTGCCGGCGCAATTGCGCACGATTCTGGAAACTTCCTCCCTCGACACCCAACCCACCCAGCAGGGGCAGGGGTTATACGAGGCGCTGGATGCGCAGCGCCAGGCCTGCCTGCTCAACATTGCCGTGAAGGCGGCGGCCACCATCCTGGGCGACGGGTCGGATTGTCTCAGCCACATGGGCGGCCTGCTGAAACTGCGCCGGGACCGGTTCTTTGTCAAAACGACAGCGGCGCTCTATGAGGAGACTCAGAACGCGTCGCGTGTCTTTCACGAGGTTTCCGGCGCCCTGCATCATCCTCCGGACGGATACCTTTCCGTGAAGAGCTTCAAAACCTTCGACAAGTACGGGAACCTTCAGCTCTCCTTCTTCCGCCAGGGCGAAACCGGCGACCACTACCTGGTGGATGTGGATATCGACGAAGCCCAATACCTGCAGCACGCTTTCGAAGTGATCCGCAATGCCGTGCTGGACCACACCACGAATCCCTACGACATCCACGAAGTGCTGGTGGGCGAGCAGAAGTTGGATCCCGGCTACAGTTTCGTCTTCCCGGAGGCGGCGCAGATCACCGTGACCGCCAAGGCATAGCCGGCTTCAGACAGCGTCGATGGCAGCCAGCACTTTGGACCAGGGCGTCCTGGGCGAGTGCATCGCGAACACAGTCTCCGGCTGGAGTTTCTCTCGCGCGGCGGCGTCCCGCACCTCACTCAGGTACTGGGGCATGAAGAAACTGCCGTCCGGCATGGGGCCCTGCACCAGGTCGCTGGCGTAGAGCAGCCGGTGTTCGGGAAACCAGAGCATCATCATCCTCTCACCCGTCTCGGTCCGGATGGGGATGAGTTCCACGCGATTGGCGCCGCCGCCCAGAAGGGTCCGGCGCGAAACCAGGCGAAGATCCGCCTCGCGGCGCCGTTGGGCGAGCGTATCCGGACGCAGTGTCCGCGGCGCGGCCAGCAAACGCCGGACGATGGCTTCGTTCCGGTCGAGCAGGTAGATCGGGATGCCCCGGGCGGCGTACTCGCGGACGCCTGAGAAGTGCGGCCACGCATCGGAGGTGGAGATCACCGCCTTGATGGGGACGTCCGGAAACCGGCGCGCCGCCTCTTCCAGGACTCGCTGGGAGTATCCGGCCGAGATCGGTGCTTCGAGAATCAGCAGCCCATCGTCCTGGCGGATGTAGGCGATGTCCCAATTGCCCGGCACTTTGACGAGGCCCGGCGCGAGTTCCACGGCGGGGCGGTCCGGCCGGCCCAAGGGCCAGGCTTCGACATCGACCGGAGGTTTCCTCGCCATCTTGTGTACATCTTCCGGCAGGTCGAGCCGGTCCGCCGGAATTGCCTGGTTGATCGTCATCTCGCTGATGCTGAACGAGCGGTAAGGGTAGCCGGCCTTCTCGATGTCGACCTGCCGCGGATAATGCAGACCGCCATGTTCCAGATACCAATAGGAGTAGACCCAACGGGTGGTGACGTCGCCCCAGACATTCCAGAAGGTGTCGCGTGGATACGCGCGGACGAGTTCCACCACGGTCGGCAGGGCCGTGTCGGCGTTGAACAGAATCCGCACCGGGCAACCGTTCCAGGTGAAAGTCACGGCGTGGTGCATGACGTCCTGGTAGAGCGTTGCGCCGTCGGGTTTCAGATCGGAGGCGGCCAGTGCTGTGAACAGAATCCGCTCCGGAGCAAAGTCGAGCCATTCGGCATTGGCCTCTGTCACTCGTGGCGGGAATTCCCTACCCTGGACCGTCAGCCAGAGCGCTTCCAGCCCACGGGACGAGATGGTGGTCTGGCGGTCGATCTCGCCGGGCGCTCGGTCTTTTCCACCCGGCGGCGGCCGCCGGAGACGTCGCGCCACTCCTCGGTCTGTTCATAGCGGACGATCCACGGTCCAGCCGGCCGTTCCGATTGTTCAATCAGGTAGTAGTGGCCAAACCCTATCAGGTGTAACGAGTGGATCGACTCCAGTTGAGAGCGCCCGCCCAGGGCGGCCAGGGATTGTTCGACGATGGAAAGCATAGACAGATTGGCAGTTCTGCCGCCTCAGCGGGCGGCGCACAGATTATGTGGACGCTGACGCCATGTTACGCGGTAGACAGTTGTTACAATCCGCGGCCGGCGGCAACTCTCCTTGACAGCTTAGGAGTCGACCGCTATTCTCCTCCTAGAGCGATTAGGAGAGAGCGATGTGGCGTAAGTGGCTCGAAGCCGTCCGTGTCCTGCGACGGCGGCAAACCTGGGAAGGCCACCTGACCGAAGAGTTGGAGTCCCACATGGGCCTTCGTGCGGATGATCTGATGGCCCGGGGCGTCCCGGCGGAGGAAGCACGCCGGCAGGCCCGCCTCGAACTCGGCCGGCAGGAAACCTACAAGGAGGAGTGCCGGGAGGCCAAGGGGCTGCGCTGGCCGGACGAGGTGCTGCAGGACCTGCGGTTCGCGCTCCGCGGCGCTCTGCACAATCCCGGCTTCACTACCGTGGCGATCGTCTCCCTGGCCCTGGGCATCGGCGCAAACACGGCCGTCTTCAGCGTGCTGAATACGCTGGTGCTGCGGCCCCTGCCGGTGGCTGAACCGGAGCGCGTCTTCTTCGTCCAGCAGGATAAGGAGCCCAATCACTCGTTTCCGCTCTATCGCGACCTGCGCGACCGCAACACCACCTTCACCGCGCTGGCAGCCTACCGGATCGCGCCGATGGGCCTGGACACCGCCCATGGCGCGGAGCGCGTGTGGGGCTATCTGGCCACCGGCAATTACTTCGAACTGCTGGGGGTGAAGCCGCTGGTGGGCCGGTTCTTCCGGCCGGAGGACGAGAAGGGTCCCGGCGCCAGCCCGTATGCGGTCATCAGCTACGCCTGCTGGCGGCAGCGTTTCGCGGCGGACCCCGGCGTCATGGGGCGTACGGTGCGCATCAATGGCCGGCCCTACACCGTCCTGGGCGTGGCGCCGCCGGAGTTTCACGGGACGGAACACTTCTACTGGCCGGAGATCTGGGTCCCGATGATGATGGAACCCCAGATCGAGATGCGCAACTGGCTGGAGGACCGGAACACCTGGAACGCTTTCGTCATCGGCCGACTCAAGCCCGGCATCACGACGCGGCAGGCCGAATCGAACCTCGATTCCCTCGGTGCGGCCATCAACCAGGAGCATCCCTCCGGCGCTTATGTGCCCCGCGCCCGGCTAACCCGGCCGGGGATGATCGGTGACACCGGCGGCGGCCCCGTGCGCAGCTTCCTGCTGGGCGTGATGGCGCTGGCAGGCCTGGTTCTGCTGGCGGCCTGCGCCAACCTGGCCGGCCTGCTGTCGGCGCGCTCCGCCGATCGCCGCCGCGAATTCGCCATCCGCATCTCCATCGGCGCGGGCCGCGCCCGGCTGTTGCGGCAGTTGCTGACGGAGTCGCTGCTTCTGGCCGCGGGCGGCGGCGCTGCCGGTTGCGCGCTGGCCTATTTCCTGCTCGGATTGCTCAGCGAATACCGGCCGCCGTTCGATTTCCCAGCCCAGTTCGCGGTGCGGCCGGATCCCTGGGTGCTCGCCTTTGCCATCGCAATCACGGCAATCACAGGCATCCTGTTCGGCCTCGCACCGGTCCGCCAGGCCTGGTCCGCTGAAACAAACCGGGCACTGCGCGGAGCGGGTTCCGGCCGGCGCTTTGCCTTCCGGGACCTGCTGCTCGCCGGCCAGGTGTGTCTCTGCTGCCTGCTGGTGACCGCCTGCTTTGTCTCACTACGCGGCCTGTCCAACGCCCTGCGGCTGCCGGCGGGATTCCGGGCGGAGGGCGTCACCGTGGCCGGATTCGACGTCGGCATTGCCCGCTACTCCACGGAACAAGGCCGTCAGTTTCAGCGAGCCGTTCTCGAAAAAGCCACGGCCATACCAGGCGTCACCGGAGCCGCCCTTGCCAGTTCCGTCCCGCTCACGATCGATCAGTCCTCCACGACCATGTATGCACCCGGCGCGATGCACGACAAACGGCGTGATGGGGTAGGCGCCAGCTACTTCGTCGTCTCGCCTGGTTACTTCTCGGTGATGTCCACGCGCCTGCTCTCCGGACGGGACTTCCGCTGGGATGATGCGCCCGGCCTGGCCATCATCAACGAGACATTGGCCCGCCGGCTGCTGGGCCGCACCGATGTGGTGGGCCGGCGCATCATCCATGGCTTCCAGGGCGAGGAGGTTCTCATCATCGGCGTCGCTGAAGACGGCAAGTATGAATCCCTCACCGAACAGCCTCGGGCCGCCGTGTTCTGGCCGGCCGCGCGCCGCTATGAATCCAGCGGCCTGCTGCTGGTGCGCTCCAGCCGGCCGGAAGGTGAGATGGCATCGCTGCTGCGCCAGTGCATCCTGGAACTCGATGCCGGCTTGCCAGTTCAGAACATTGGCGGCTTGAGCCAGTTGCTCAGCTATGCTTTCTTCCCCGCCCGCGCGGCCAGCTTCGCGTTGAGCGGCTTCGGATTGCTGGCCATCATGCTGGCCATCACCGGCATCCACGGCCTGGCGGCCTACTCTGTCAGCCGCCGCGTGCGCGAGATCGGCATCCGCACGGCCATCGGCGCACAGCCTGGACAGGTTCTGCGCTTCGTGTTGGGACGCACGGGCGTGCTCATCGCATCGGGTTGCGCCGCCGGCCTCGGGTTGGGTTTCGCGGCGAGCCGGATCATGAGCCAGATTGTCTATCAGGCGACGGCACGCGATCCGGTTGTGCTGGGCGGAGTCGTGCTCACCATGGCCGCCATCGCGGCCGCCTCGGTGTACGCGCCAGCCCGGCGCGCGCTCTCCATCGATCCGCTGCAAGCATTGCGCGAGGAGTAGAGGCGACAATAGAAGCCGCAATGGCTTTATCGCAGGAGCAACTTGACGCCGTCCGGCGCAGCGGCCAGGACGCCTGCTGCGTGGCGGGCCCGGGTTCGGGCAAGACCACAGTCCTGGTGGAACGCTTCGCGTGGCTGGTGGAACAGGGCATGGACCCGGCCAGAATCCTGGCCATTACGTTCACCGAAAAAGCCGCTACCCAGATCAAGGCACGGCTCGTGAAGCGCTTCAGCGGCGACCTCGAGCGGCGGCGCGGCGTCGAGCGCGCACAGGTCTCGACAATTCACGCCTTTTGCATGGGCCTGCTGCAGGAACAGGCGATCCGGGCCGGACTCGATCCCGAGTTCACCGTGCTGGACGAACGGGAGTCCGACACGGAACAGGCCGCCGCCATGGAGACCGTGCTCGACCGGCTGGCCGAAGAGCGGCGCGAGGAATTCCTCGCCGTCGCTGACGCCTGGCCCGCGAACGATATGGCTCTGGCGCTGCGCGGCGTTTATGAGGATCTGCGCATGGGCGGCGGAGCGCGGGCGGCCCTGCAGCGGCTGCCTGAGTTCCATCCCGAGGTGGAGATCGACGAACTGCGGCGCACAGTCCGCCAGATGCTGGACGAAGCGCCGGGGCCAACGACCGACCCGCAGCGGAGGCGCATGGAGGAAGGCCGCGCCTGGCTCAGCCAGGAGCCGTCCCTCGATTGGCTGGCGGCGTTCAGGATGGACAAGAAGGGACTCAAGGCCGGGCATCCCATCTATGACAATCTCGATCGCGCGAGGATGCTTCGCGATCAGGCACGCCGCTGCCTGCTGGGTGCGGCCCACGTCCGGGAGCGCGCGGTCCTGCGCGACGCCCTGGTCGAGTTCGAGCAGGAGTTCCAGCGGCGCAAGCGGGCCCGGGCCGCCCTGGACTTCGAGGACCTTCAGGAGCAGACACTCCGGCTGCTGGAGAGCGACTCCGAGATCCGGGCGGAGACGCAGGAGCGGTTCGACGCCATCCTGATGGACGAACTCCAGGACACCAATCCGATCCAGTGGCGCATTCTCGATCTCGTGCGCCGCCCGGGCCGGTTCTTCGCGGTGGGCGACATCAACCAGTCGATCTACGGCTTCCGGCACGCCGTGCCGGAACAGTTTGCGGCCTACCAGGAGACGGTGCGCGCCGCCGGCGGCGTGGTCGACCGCCTGGAGAGCAACTATCGCAGCCGTCCCGAGATTCTGGCCGCCGTCACCGCTTCGCTGGTCACCACGCCCAGTGCCGGCGTCACGCAGCACGAGTTGATCGGCCGGCGTGTTTACCCGCCCTACCGCGCCCCCTTTGTGGAAGTGCAGCGTGTGGAGGAGGGCGAGGCCGAGAACGAAGCTCTGTGGATCGCCCGGCGCCTGCGCGAGTTGCACGGTGAGTTGATGGTTGGCGACCCACCGCGTCCGGCGCGCTTCCGGGACATGGCGGTTCTGGCTCGAACCAAGGCCCCGTTCGACGCACTGGAGTCGGCCTTCCAACGGTTCGGCATCCCCTGCCAGATAGACCGTGGCAAGAACTTCTTCGAGGAGCAGGAGATCCTGGACCTCACCAACTGGCTGCGGGTGCTGGAGAATCCAGCCGGTGAGATTCCTCTCTTCGCGCTGCTGCGCTCGCCTTTTTTCGGGTCCAGCGACGAGTTCGATTCTGCTGGCGCGAGCCGAGGGGGGGATCGTTCCGAAGGAAGCCGCGGAACGCATCGCCCAGGCCCGTGCCTTCCGTGAGGAGATCCCGGCGGACCGCGTGCTCACCGGACTGATGGACGAGACCGGATATCGGGACGCGCTCTCCCGGCGCGGCAAAGCGAACGTCGACAAGTTTCTCCGGCTTCTGCGCGAGTTGGACGCAGCCGCGCCCGGCGATCTGGCCGGCCACCTGGAGCACATCGACGACCTGCGTGCTCGCGGCAAGGAGCCGAACGCTCCGGAAGTGGAGTTCTCCGACGCCGTCCAGGTCATGTCGATCCATTCGGCGAAAGGGCTGGAGTTTCCCGTCGTGGTCCTGGCCGCCATGCAAAAAGGTACGCAGAACTTCAGCGACCCTCTGGCCTGGACGCCTCAGGCGGGTCTCGGGCTGCGCTGGCGGATGCCGGGCGGCAAAACCAGTGAGCCGGATCCAGCGCTGGTCGCCTGCGCCAGCCTGACTTCGGAACGCGAACGCGCCGAGGCGGACCGGCTGCTCTACGTGGCGATGACGCGGGCCGAAGAGCGGCTGATTCTCTCCTGGACGCAGCCGGCCCGCGGCAATCCGCCGTGGATTCTGCAGGTAGAGACCGGCCTCGATATCGAATGGCCGGGCGAGACCAATGTCGTCGTCGAAACGGAATCCCTGCGGCTGGCGCGGCGCGGCGGGGTGCCCGATCCCATGGATCCTCCGGTGCTGGAAGGCGGACTGACGGAACCGGTCGAGGTGGCCCCGATGGCCGAGATCCGGCAACCCAGCGCGCATCTGCCGGTGAGCGCCCTGGCGGTTTTCGCGGACTGTCCCCGCCGCTACTTTCTGCAATCCCTGGTGGGGTGGCCCCAGCCGGTCGTTCGAGGGAGGCACGGGCGGAGGCGCCGCGCTGGGTACGGAAGTCCACGAATTCCTGGGCGGAATTATTGAGGAAATTTCACCTGAAGCGGCAGAGCTGGCCGAAGCCTTTCTTAAAAGTGAACTTGCGTTAAGAATTCAGCGGGCCAGCCGGGTGGAACGCGAATTCGACTTCCTCGTCGAGATAGATGGCGTTCTGTTGCGCGGCCAGATTGACTTGTGGTTTGAGGAGAACGGGCGACTGGTGGTGGTGGATTACAAAACGGACCGGAACCTGGACGAAACTCGCTTGAATGCCTATTCGGTCCAGCTTCGCCTTTATGCCGAGGCGTTGGAGCGCATGCTGGGCCGACCGGTGGATGAGGCATGGCTCTTCTCGCTGAGGGAAGGCACAGCCCATCCCGTGCGGTTGGGAAGAGGGGAGGAACGCCTCGCGGAACTGCGGGCGCTGGTGGAGGCGGAAACTACGGGTGACTTCCCCTTGCGGGTAGCACCCCGCTGCCGGTGGTGCCCTTATTTCGAGGGAGCCTGTCCTTCGGCCGGCGGCTCCTGGGTGGAGTGAGATTCTGAACCGCAGCCGCAGCGTTTCTGGATGAGGCCCATCAGCTTCTGGTGGATCGACGTCGGTATCGGTTGCGGCTCCATCCCCTTGTAAACACTGATAGTTTTGCGGGTCGTGTCACAGATCACCCAGCAGTTGGGGCACTCGGTAATGTGCCGTTCGAGTTCGGCCCGAAGCGCGGGATCGGTGGTCTCGTCGAGGAAGTCGTTGAGTTCCTTGAGAAAGTCCTGACAGGTGACCATCTCTTTTCGGGGCGCTTGGGTGTGCGCTGCCTCATTTTGCATAGCCAAGGATCTGATCCCCTTTGCGTTTGAAAATCCGGGTGAGTTTCTCGCGCAACTGCAGGCGCGCGCGCAGCAGGCGGCTTTTCACAGCTGCTATAGACAGACCGAGTACTTCAGCGGTCTCCTCCGTACTGAGTTCTTCCACGTCGCGAAGTATAAACACCGTCCGGAAGATCGGTTTGAGGCTGTCGATTGCTTTGTCCAGGATTTCGCGCATTTCTTCCTGGCTGTACTTCTGCTCGGGCGTGTCGTCCCACACCGCGATTTCGCGCACGATCGGTTCCTCTTCCGTTTCGATGTTTTCATCCAGGGAAACGGTTCGATCACTTTTGCGCTTTCTGAGCTTCATCAGGCTCTCGTTCACCGCGATTCTGGTCAACCAGGTATAGAACTTAGACTGTCCCTGGAAAGAATCAAGATGCTCGAAGGCTTTTAGAAACGTCTCCTGCAGGACGTCTTCCGCGTCCTCATCGTTCTGGGTGATCTGCCGCGCCATGCGGTAGACCCGCCGTTCGTATTTTGAAATCAGCTCGCCGAATGCCGCAGCATCGCCGCGACGAGCCCGATCCACCAAGGGCTGCTCGGCGGATATGGCATCACTTACTACAGCGGACTGGGTAGGTTCGCCTTCCATAGTGTGGGCTCCGAATCTTAAAGGATAGCAGTGAACAGGCAGCGGCGCTGTGTCGTGATAGGCTGGAATTTACCCCTCTAGGACCATGAGCAGCACCATTACGATCACGTTGCCGGATGGCAGCCAGAAGGCCGTGCCCCAGGGTACGACACCGATGGATGTGGCGCGTTCGATCGGCCAGCGTTTGGCCGACGACGCGGTGGTGGCTCGCGTGGACGGGACCCTCTGGGACCTGACGCGGCCACTGGAAGGAGACACTAAACTCGAGATCCTCACTTCGAAGAACGAGGAAGCCCTCGAGGTCTACCGCCACTCCACTGCCCACCTGCTGGCCGCGGCGGTGCTGGAACTGTACCCCGAGACCAAACTGGGCATCGGCCCGCCCATCAAGGACGGCTTCTATTACGATTTCGACCGTCCTTCGCCCTTCACCCCGGACGATCTGGAAAAGATCGAGGCGAAGATGCGCGAGATCCGCGATCGCGGCCTGCCCTACGAACGCCAGCTCGTCGCCAAAACCGAGGGCCTGGCCAAATACAAAGAACTCGGCGAGCCGATGAAGTGCGAGCTCATCGAGGAACGCGCCGGAGATGTCTTCAGCGAGTACACCCTCGGGCCGAAGTTCATCGACTTCTGCCGCGGTCCGCACGTCCCCACCACCAAGCGGATTAAGGCTTTTAAACTTTTGTCCATTGCCGGAGCTTACTGGAAGGGCGATGAGAAGCGCCAGCAGCTCCAGCGCATCTACGGAACGGCCTGGTTTTCGCAGAAGGATCTTGACGATCATCTGCACAAACTGGAAGAGGCGAAGAAGCGCGACCACCGCCTGCTGGGCAAGCAACTCGACCTCATCTCCATCCAGGAACTGGCCGGCCCTGGCCTGATCTTCTTCCATCCCAAGGGCGCCCTGGTGCGCAAGCTGCTGGAAGACTGGATGCGCGAGCAGTATCTGAAGCGCGGCTACTCCATCGTCAACACGCCGCACGTGATGCGCGAACAGCTCTGGGCGACCTCCGGGCACCTGGGCCACTACGTGGACAACATGTACGCGGCCATGGAGCTGGACGACGCCCGCTACCGGCTTAAGCCGATGAACTGCCCTGGCCACATCCTCATCTACCGCGATCGCCAGCGCAGCTACCGCGACCTGCCCATCCGCCTGGGCGAACTGGGCACCGTCTATCGCTACGAACGGTCAGGCACACTGCACGGCCTGTTCCGCGTGCGCGGCTTTACGCAGGACGATGCGCACATCTTCTGCCGGCCGGACCAGATCGTCGAGGAGATCGTCAACTGTCTGGAGTTCGCCTTCGACGTGTTGAAGACCTATGGCTTCGACCGCTATAAGGCTGAGATCTCCACCTGGGACGGCGGCACCAGCGGCAAGTATGTCGGCACGCCGGACCAGTGGGCGCTGGCCGAGAATGCGCTGAAAGTCGCCGTGGAAAAGGTCGGTCTGGAAGCGACCGTCATTCCGGACGAAGCCGCCTTTTACGGCCCCAAGATCGACGTCAAGCTGCTGGACGCGCTCGACCGCCCCTGGCAGCTCTCCACAGTGCAGTTCGACTTCACCCTGCCGCAACGCTTCGAGCTTGAATATGTCGGCGAGGACGGTGGTAAGCATCAGCCGCTGATGGTCCACCGCGCCCTCTATGGCAGCGTGGAGCGGTTCTTCGGCATCCTGCTGGAGCACTATGCCGGCGCCTTCCCAGTCTGGCTGGCTCCGGTGCAGGCCATTGTCCTGCCCATCGCCGACCGCCACGCCGAGTACGCCCGCATGGTGGAAGCCAAGCTCCAGGCCGCCGGCCTGCGAGTGGAAGTGGATGCCCGCAGCGAGAAGGTGAACTACAAGATCCGCGAAGCCCAGCTTCAGAAGATCCCGTTCATGCTCGTGGTGGGCGACCGCGAAGCCGCCGACGGCAAGGTGGCCGTGCGCACCCGCAAGGGCGGCGACCTCGGCGCCAAGCTGGTCGACGAAGTCGTGGCCGATATCGCGAAACTCGTCGAATCGAAAGCTGTGACCGAATAGGCAGCCACCTGCCGGTGTCTTGATGTCCTGGATACCCACGATCCTTCTCGGCTGTCTGCTGCTGGGGTCGTGGGTTTTCTGCGTCCTGACCGTCATCGCCGCCGTCCGGTACCGGCGGGTCCGCCCGCCCTCGCTCCTCACGTGCGAGCCTGTCTCCATCCTCAAGCCGCTACACGGTCTCGACGAGGGGCTGGAGGAGAACCTGCGCACGTTCTTTTCGCAGGACTATCCTGACTACGAAATATTGTTTGCCGCCCGTGACGCGTCGGATCCTGCCCTGGCCCTGGTGGAACGCCTGCGGCTCGACTACCCTGACATCCCTGTCCGCGTCTTCGTCACCGGCGAACCGCCTTACCCCAATGCCAAGGTCTACAGCCTCCAGAAAATGATGGACGAGGCAGCGCACGACCTGTTGGTGATGAGCGACAGCGACATCCGCGTCACCCCCTCGATGCTGCGCACCCTGGCGGCCGAGTTCCAGGACCCGAATCTGGGCGTCGCCACCTGTCCCTACCGCGCGGTGCCCGGCGGAAGCCTCTGGTCGGTGCTGGAAGCCATCGGGATGAACACCGAGTTCTGGGGCGGCGCGATCACCGCCCGCATGGTGGAGGGCGGAGTGAAGTTCGCCGTGGGCCCCACCATCGCCGCGCGCCGCGCCGTGGTCCAGGCGGTCGGCGGCTGGGAGCGTCTGAGTCAGTACCTGGCAGAGGATTTCGTGTTGGGGCAGTTCGCCTCCTCAGCGGGCTACGGTGTGATCCTCTCCTCCTATGTGATTGAGCACCGCATCGGCACGCAGGCCATGCGGCCTAACTTCGCGCACCGCTTGCGCTGGAATCGCTCCACGCGCCGGTCGCGTCCGGCCGGCTACGTGGGCCAGATCTTCACCAATCCGCTGCCCATCGCTTTGGCCCTGCTAGCAATCTGGCCGGAGGCCTGGCCTGCCGCCCTGGCCACCTGTGTCCTGCGCGCCGCCGCCGCCTTCGTGGTCTCCGAAGGTGTGCTGCACGACCCTCTGTGCCGCATGTGGTGGCCGCTCATTTTCTGGCAGGACCTGCTGAGCTTCGGATTCTGGGTGGCCGGCTTCTTCGGCAACACTATTGTCTGGCGCAACCGGCGCTATCGGTTGCTTTCCGACGGCCGTTTTGAGCTAATTAGCTATCCTGCGATAGGCACCGCCCGCCGTTAGGCGAGTCCGGATATCCCTTATCACAGGTATTGTCAATGAGATATAAATGAGACAAGATCGGCAGGTGTAACTCGTAATGAGCAGGGAAACCAAGGTTCAGAGCGAAAATCCGCTGCAGGAAGAGGTTGGGAACTCGTCGTTCAGCCTCGCGCGCGTCTTCGAGGCGCCGAAGCGGACGATTTTCATCTGGACGCTCGCCATGTCGGTCTTCATCGTCCTGCTGGACGGTTGGATCGATACGAACGTCTCCATCGGCATCCTCTACCTGATTCCGATGCTGCTGGTGTCGTTCATCCTCAGCCGGTTTCAGATCCTCTGGCTGGCGCTGGTCTACTCCCTGCTGAAGGAACATCTTTCTCCGTTCGGCTGGGAGATCGAGTCGATTGCGCGCATCGGCTATGCCTTCATCGGCTTCGCCGGCGCCGGACTCTTCGCCAATGAGGTCGTGCGCAGCCGCCGCATGGCCCTGCAGTACTCCCGCGAATTACAGGAACAGATTCAGCGCAGGAAAGAAGCCGAAAACCAGTTGATCACGCTCATCGAGTCGAGCCCGGCGGCGATCATCACGCTGGACGCCGATGGCCGCGTGGACCTGGCCAACCAGGCTGCCCATGAGCTCCTCGTCGTACCGATGGGATCGCTCTACGGCGAGCGGATTCGCAAGTACCTGCCGGTCATGGCGGACCTGCTGCAGGCCACCGACGGCGACCTGCCTTACCGCACGGCCACCAACGCCCGCGGCCGGCGCGCGAATGGGGAGTCCTTCCTGGCCTGCGTCTGGTTTGCCACGTATCCGACACGCGCCGGCAAGCGACTGGCCGCCATCATCACCGATGCGTCGGACGATCTGCGCGACTGGCAGGAGACCAGCCTGCAGAACCTGCTGCGCAGCACCCGGGTATTGGTCGGATCGGTCTCGCATGAGATCCGCAATGTCTGCGCGGCAATAGCCGTGGTTCACGCCAATCTGGGCCGCATCCCAGGCGTGGACAAGAGCGAGGACTATACGGCACTGGGCACGTTGGCCCAGGGGCTTGCCCGGTTGGCGACGGTCGAGTTGCACTCCGCCGGCGACCAGGAGCTGAGCACCTCCAGCCTGGAGACCCTGCTCGAAGAGTTCCGCATCGTCGTGGAGCCCACTCTGGATGCCGAGGAGATCGAACTCGAACTCGACATTCCGGAGAACCTGTCCCCTGTGGTCGGCGACCACCACGGACTGCTGCAGGTCTTTCTGAACCTCTCCCGCAATAGCGTGCGGGCGATGGAGAGTTCGGAGCAGCGCCGGTTGAAGGTCGATGTCCGGGTGAAGGACCATCTGGTCGAAGTCCGCTTCCGGGACTCGGGACCCGGCGTAAAGAACCCCGAAAGATTATTCCAGCCTTTCCAGCAGGGTGCAGATGCGGTAGGCCTGGGTCTCTTCGTCTCGAGGGCCATTGTCCGGGCCAACGAGGGAGAGTTGTACCATGAACCATCCGAATCAGGCTGCACCATGTGCGTACGTTTGAAACCGCACCTCGCTCCTGACCAGGCAGGTGATTTGCAGAACACGGAGATCACGGCATGACCAACATTTTGTTAGTCGACGACCACGCGTTGTTTCGCGAAAGCCTCGCGCGGCTCCTGTCGGCTGAATCGGAAGTCAGGGTGGCCGCTCAATGCGCCACGGTCGAGGAGGCGCTCCAGATTCTGGAGTCCAACGCCTACGACCTGATCATGCTCGACTACGAGCTGGGCGACCGGCGCGGCAATGAAGTCGTGGCAGCCATCCGCCAGAAGAACTATGCCGGAAAGGTCCTCGTGGTCACCGTCGGCGTGACCAGGGCAGAGCTGCGCCAACTGATGAATCACGGCGTCAGCGGGGTGTTCCTGAAGAACAATTCGCCCGATCTGCTGATGCAGGCCATTCAGACCGTCATGCGCGGCGAGACCTGGATGGATCCCAAGTACACCAGCAATGTCGGCGAGACCGCCACCGGGGAAGCCGCCCGCCGGGCGCGTTTCACCGAGCGCGATCGCATGGTGCTGCGCGGCGTCTTCGAAGGGCTCGCCAACAAGGAGATCGCTGACCGCCTGCATGTCAGCGAAAGCGCCATCAAGGCGTCGCTCCAGCAGCTCTTCAGCAAGACCGGCGTCCGTACCCGCAGCCAGCTGGTCCGGGTCGCGCTCGAGCACTACCGCCGCGAACTCCTCTAACACCACAGACTTAGTCCGACTCCCGCACGCCGCACGGATCGACGGATTCGTGCGGCGTCTGTCATTGAATCGACGGTTTGGGCGGGACAAGTGAATTGCGGATCTGGACCGCCCGGCGATTGGCTTCGGCGGCCTCATCCTTGTGGCGCATCCGCCTCAGGACCGAGGAATAGGACGCCAGCGTCTCCGCCAGCTTGGGGTGAGACGGTCCGAGGTACTTCTCCTGCATCGAGATGGATTCCCGGTAGAGCCCCAGCGCCTGTTCCCCGTTACCGCTGGCGAACTGCGCGGTGGCCAGATTGGCGATGATCGCGGCCTCCAGGTCCGGCTGAATGGCGGGCAGCCGGCGTGCGGCGTCCAACGCCCGCTGGAACCACCGGATGGCCCCTTCCGGATCCTGCAGCCGCAGATGAAGGGCTCCATAAGTGTTACAGGCGCCCGCATAGACCTGGTGGTCCGGCGGAGACAACTGTTCGCTCATCGTGATGGCTTCCCGGATGAGCGGGTCGGCGTCATACGGCTTGTTCATCGCCCGGTAGGTGTTCGCCAGCTCGATCAGGGTATTCGCCCCGGAACGCGCCGCATTCCTCTTCCGGCTTAGGGCAAGACTCTGATTCAGGAGTTCGATCGATTGCTCGAAGTCGCTTCGTTTGCGCGCGATGACTCCCAGGTTGTGCAGCTCGGCCATGATGTAACTCTCGTTCCCCTCTGCCAGTTGCCGGTGCGAGGACAGGGCGCGCTGGAAATACGGCTCGGCCTCCAGGTAGCGTCCGGCGTCGCACAGGCTGGTGGCCTCCCTGTATGCCTCGGCGGCCTGCTGAAGTAATGTCTTGGTGGCCGGCTCCTGAGCGGAGACAGCCGCGGTGAGGAGGAGAAATGGTGCCCAGCGCATGACAGCCAATACGATCCTGTTGCATTTGAGATTGGCGTCACAAAATGCCGTCGTTTCATGACGTGGTCTGTCGCTATGCGTCTACCCCGTGTGTAACGGAGGACCAATGACTCAGGAGCGCATGGAAGGGTGGAAGGACATGGCGGCTCATCTCGGCCGGTCCGTGCGGACCGTTCAGCGTTGGGAACGCGAGGCCGGTCTGCCGGTGAGAAGGCTCGTGGTGGGGGGAAAGGCCCAGGTCTTTGCCTACCGGCAGGAACTGGAAAGCTGGCGCATGGCCCGGGAGGCGGAACCGGAACCGCGGCGGGCCGGCCTCCTGGACAGGATCCGGGCCCGCTGGCAGCGTCTTTTTAAGTGGAAGTAGGCTCGTCCGCCGTACCGGGCGGCTCCGCCGGGCCCTGGAAGCGGCGGCGGTCACGCAAAGCCTTGCGCAGCAGGAACTCGATCTGACCGTTCAGCGAGCGCAAGTCATCGTCCGCCCACTTCCGCAGGGCGTCCAGCACCTCGCCATCCACCCGCAATAGAAATGACTTGCGCTCCGCCATGATGGGATTAGTGACTCAGCGTCCCGGTGTTCAGGACCGGCTGTGCCGCCGCCTCCGAGCAGAGAACCACCAGTAGGTTCTGGACCATCGCGGCCCGCTGCTCCCCATCCAGTTGCACAACGTTCTTGGTCGCCAGCGCATCCAGCGCCATCTCGACCATGCCCACCGCGCCCTCCACAATCTTCTGCCGGGCAGCGATCACCGCCGAAGCCTGCTGCCGCCTCAACATCGCCGCCGCAATCTCCTGGGCGTAGGAGAGATACGACAACCGCGCTTCAATTACCTCCACCCCGGCCACGGCCAGGCGCTCGTGAATCTCGGCTTTCAACCGGCCAGCCACCTCCGAGGTGTGCCCGCGCAGCGACACCGTGTGCTCCTCATGAGAGTCGTAGGGGAACGCCGTCGCCAGGTTGCGGACCGCCGCCTCACTCTGGACGTGTACGTAATTCTCGTAGTTGTCCACCTGGAAACAGGCCTCGGCTGAATCGACAACCTTCCAGACCACCACTGCCGCGATCTCAATGGGGTTGCCGTCCTGGTCGTTCACCTTCAACTTCGACGTCTCGAAGTTCCTGACCCGGCAGGAGATGGGCTTCTTCGAGTAGAACGGGTTGGCGAACTTCAAGCCCGGGTCCGCCACGGTCCCGATGTAGTTTCCGAACAAGGTCAGCACCACACGCTGATTGGGCTGCACGCTGAAGAATCCGCCCAGGCAGATCACATCCACCACCCAGACCACCACCCACGCAATGATCGTGCCGACCGGCTTCTCCATCCCGTCCGACGACCGGACGGCGAACACAATACCCGCCACGGGTATGACCAGAAACGCCAAGGCAAGCAGCAGGACCGGGATACCGGGCCAGGCCGAAATCACTTTCTCTTTAAACATGCTCTCCTCCACGAGGAACTCGGTTACTGAATTTTTTGAGCTATTAAAGTGATATCACATCGATATCCCGGCTTCAAGAGAAATCGACTCCAGACTCCGTTTGTGACTTTAGTCATATCGAAACCTGGCTCGCCAAATCATACTTGGCTCGTAAGTTTGGATTCCCTAAGGAGTTGAGCCAATGAAGAGGCTGTGGTTGGCATTCGGCGCGGTGCTGGTGCTTTCGTTTTCGGTTTTGGGGTGGATCGGCACACGGATCTACCAGGAAGCTCCGCCGATCCCGGCGAGAGTGGTGACGACGGAAGGCCAGGCCGTTTTCGGCCAGGGCGACATCCCGGCCGGCCAGAATGTCTGGCAGTCGATGGGCGGCATGCAGGTGGGCTCCGTCTGGGGCCATGGTAGCTATGTGGCGCCCGACTGGACGGCCGACTGGCTCCACCGCGAACTGATGTTCGTGCTCAACGAATGGGCTCAGGCTCAGTGGAGCAAGGGCTACGACCAACTGACCGCGGAGCAGCAGGCCGGTCTGCGCGGCCGCCTGGAGGAGATGTACCGCAGGAACACCTTCGACCCCGCGACGGAGACCATCGTCATCGAGCCCGTACGCGCCCGCGCCGTCCAGGCCAACATCGCCTACTACACAGCCCTCTTCGCCAGTGGTCAGACCGCCTATGCGATCCCGAAAGGCGCCGTACCCGACCCGGAGCGCGCCCGCAAAATGGCCTCGTTCTTCTGGTGGTCCGCCTGGTCTGCCGCCACCAACCGCAAGAACGACACCATCTCCTACACGCACAATTGGCCGCACGAACCCCTGGTGGGCAACCGCCCCACCGGCGAGAGCGTGATGTGGACCGGCGTCAGCATCCTCATGCTGCTGGCCGGCATCTGCGCCATGGTCTGGTGGTATGCGTCACAGAAGGAAGAGCCGATGGGCGAGACGCCGAAGACCGACCCGCTGGCCGGCTGGCGTTCCACGCTCTCCCAGGTCGCGACTCTCAAGTACTTCTGGGTAGTCGCGGCTCTCATCCTGGTGCAGATGATCATGGGCATGGTCACCGCCCACTACGGGGTGGAAGGTGACGGCTTCTACGGCATCCCATTGTCGAAATGGCTGCCTTATAGCGTCACCCGCACCTGGCACGTCCAGGTGGGCATCTTCTGGATCGCCACGGCCTGGCTGGCGGCCGGCCTCTACATCGGACCCCTGGTCAGTGGCGTCGAACCCAAATTCCAGCGCCTGGGCGTAAACGTCCTTTTCGGAGCCCTGCTGGTCATCGTGGCCGGCTCCCTCGCCGGCGAGTGGATGAGCGTGCAAAACCGGCTCACCGACGCGCAATCGTTCCTGTGGGGCCACCAAGGCTATGAGTATGTAGACCTCGGCCGTGGCTGGCAGATTCTGCTCTTCGCGGGACTCTTCATCTGGCTCGCCCTGGTGGTGCGCAGCGTCAAACCGGCCCTGAAAGTCGCCGGCGAACAGCGGCACCTGCTCTGGCTCTTCCTCGTCTCCAGCGGAGCGATCGGGCTCTTCTACGGCGCCGGCCTTACCTGGGGCCAGCACTCGAACCTGTCCATCGTGGAATACTGGCGCTGGTGGGTGGTCCACCTCTGGGTGGAAGGCTTCTTTGAAGTCTTCGCCACCACGGTCATCGCCTTCTTCTTCACGCGTCTGGGGCTGATCCGGCCCGGCCTGGCGGCCAAGAGCGCGTTGCTTTCCGCCACAATCTACCTGGCCGGCGGAATCATCGGCACCTGCCACCACCTCTACTTCGCCGGTACCCCGACCGTCGCCATCGCCTGGGGCTCCGTCTTCAGTGCCCTGGAAGTGGTGCCGCTGGTCCTGGTCGCCTATGCCGCCCTCGACGATCTGCGCCGCGGCCGCGCCACTCAGTGGGCCCGCCGTTACAAGTGGCCCGTCTACTACTTCGTCGCCGTGGCCTTCTGGAACATGGTGGGCGCCGGACTGTTCGGATTCATGATCAATCCGCCCATCGCGCTCTATTACATGCAGGGTCTCAATACCACCCCGCTGCACGGCCACGCCGCGCTGTTCGGAGTCTACGGCATGCTCGGCATCGGCCTGATGCTGGTGTGCCTGCGAGCCATGGGCCAGCAGGGCGAGTGGAACGAACGTTGGATGAAGTTCGCTTTCTGGTCGATGAACGGCGGCCTGTTCGCGATGTGCGTCGGCAGCCTCCTGCCGGTGGGTCTGCTGCAGACCTGGGCGTCGGTGGATCACGGCTACTGGTACGCCAGAAGCCAGGAGTTCCTCCAGACCCCCACCATGCAGACCATCCGTTGGATGCGCGCTCCCGGCGATACGCTCTTCGCACTCGGAGCCGCCGCGCTGGTGCTGTTTGTCTGGAAAACCAAGGCCAAGAGCACGGACACCAACGCCTGATACGGAATCCTCACACCCCCTGAACGACCAGCGGCCCGGGTTTGTCCCCGGGCCGTTTCGTCGTTTGCCAACCTCACTGGGTGACGGAGATCATGCCTTCGCGCGTCAGGCGCTCCAACGTGAACCTCGGGCAGATGTGTTTCTCGACATAGTCGAGAAGATTCGTGGCGGCCCGGCGCATCAATGCCTCGGCATACGGGTCCACCACCTTGCCTTCGGCGTCGAACAGCTTCTGCACGTTCGCGATCGACACCGGCATAGGCAGGGGCAGACCGCCCACATGGGAGACCACACCGCGCAACGACTCCAGCGACTTGATGGCCCCAATTGCGCCCGCCGCCACACCCAGCAACCCCACCGGCTTGCCGGCCAGCGCCGACGGGAACCCCATATTCTCAATGGCCAGCTTGATGACACTCGAGAAGGAGCCATGGTATTCCGGCGTGGCCAGGATCACCGCGGCCGCTTCACCCACCCGGCGCTGCAGTTCCCGTGCACCTGCCGCGCCTGGATCCAATCCCGGCAGAGGCAGATTCAGCTCCACCGGATGGATGATGTCTACATCCACCTCAGGATGCTTGCGCAGTTCATCCGCGACAATCGCAACAGTCTTGGAAGTGAAGTTGCCGGGCCGGACGCTGCCGACCACGATGGCCACCTTAATCGGACGCTCAGGATTACTCATACGACCCCTTGGATGCCCGCGCGGAGCCATCGGAGTCAACCCGTTGCTGTCTCCACCTGCGGCGCCGATTGCACCCGGCACGCATCCAGAAAGTTGCAGTAGCGGCAGGACGCCGGATCAGCGGGTTGCACCGCGATGCGGCCCGACGCGATCTGCAGAATGCTCTGCCCCGCCGCCTGCACCGCCTGGCCCATCAGCGACTCCACCTGCTCACGCTGAGTGAACTCCTCGTAGATCGTGTCACCCCGCAGACCCACATAGACAAAGCCGAGCGGATCCAAACCTTCCGCCCTGACCGCCGCGAGGTACAGGCCGCCCTGCACGGTGAGACCGGCCTCCAACTGCTCCAGCCGCCGCTTGATCCCGGACTGTCCCGAGTACTTGAAGTCGTAGACGATCGACTCGCCCGACTCCGACGTATCCACCCGATCGGCTCGGCCGGCCACCACCGCGCCCTCCACCTCCAACCGCAGCGGGCGCTCCGTCTCCACCCTCCAGCCAGTCAGGACCCGGGCGTTCTGCTCGTAGAAACGCAGGCTCCGTTCAATCAGCAACCGCGCCACCTCCACGCGATGCGACGGAGGTATGCGCCGTTGCGCCAGCATGTTGGCCCAGTGCCTCTCCAGCAGCGCCTCCAGGGATCCTAGACCTCGATGCCAATCGGAGATCACGGCATGAATCACGATCCCCTGCGCCACGAAATCCAGGCGCTCGTGCGGCAGGGCCGGCATCGGCTGCAGGTCCAGGGTTTTGCCTGCGAAGAACTGGAACGGACACTGCAGATAGCTCTCGAGAGCCGTAGGCCGGTGCTGTTTGTGGCGTGCCCGGACATACTCCAGTGCGGAGTCGGACTGCAGCGCCGGGCTGGGCGCGGCAGGCACACTCCGAGAGGGCGCAACTCGAAGTGCGCGCGCTTCCCGCGGTTCCTGTTCGATGGAGTCCAGCGCAAACGATCGCAGCGTGGGACGCCCCTCCGGATCCTTCGCCGGCCACGAAAGCACCAGCGATTGAGAAGCCCGCGTCAGCGCGAATTGAAAGAGGAAGGCCTCCTCCGCCTGTTTATCGGCCCGGTTCGACACCGGCACGCCATTGGCGCGCAGCTTGAACCGCGTCTCCTCCGACAACACCGGATCCGGAGCCACCGTGCGTGGGAAATTGCCCTCCAACAGACCGCATAGAAACACCACGGGCAATTCCCACTGCCGCGCCTCATGCACGTCCAGCAGATGGACCGCCTCGCGCCGCGGGTCGGCCACACGGAGTGAAGTCTCCTTCAGCGCCTCCTGCGCATGCCGCCAGAACCCCTCCAGCAGCATCGGCTCGGACCCCAGCAGGACCGCCACTTCCGCCAGTGTGGAACTCATCGTCCGCAGCGCCGCGGCCCGCGCGCGCCAGATCTGCAGCGTCGAAGGCGAGCCGCCGGGTTCCGGAGGCGCAATCAGGCCGGCCAGTCCGGCGATCCGCTGCGCCCATTCCGCCGCCGTTGCGGGCACATTGCTCCAGGAAGACATGCCCTCCAGGGCCGCCAGCCAACGCGGCGGCAGCGAAACCCGGCCGGCCAATTCCGCCAGACCGGAGCCTGGCAGCGCCTCGCGGACCTCCAGTTCCAGCAGGTCCGCCGACGGTTCCTGTCCCGCCAGGGTCACGGCCGACCGCAGCGCCCGGGCCGTGCGCCGCCATTCCCAACCACTCTGCAAGGCCTCAATCAGCAGCGCTACAAACCGGCACACCGGATGACCCGCCAGCGGGCTGACGAAGTAGGAGCGCGCCGGAATCCCGAGCCGCGCAAACGTAGTCTCAAACAGCGGCAGGTAAGGGTGCGCCGACCGCAACACCACGCCCATCTCACGCCACGGCCGCCCTTCCGCATGCAGGTGCAGCATCCGAAGCGCAATATCCTCGACCTCGCGTTCCCGGCTCGAGGCTTCCACCAGCGCGATCTCCGGCGTCGGCCGGACCGGAGAGAATCGCTGCTCCCGCAAGCCCATCTGCCGCAGCGCATCGCGGGAAGCCGCCGCGCCGGTCCACTCCGGCAGCGCCACCGTCAGGTCCGCATGTTGCTTCAGCGCCCGCATCAGCTCGATTTCCGAGCGGGTGAACGAGAAAAACCCGTCAAAGTAGAGGAACTGCAGCGCACCCAGTCCCCGGTCCCGGATTTCGCGGGCCACCGAGGCCAGTTGCTGCGCGCGGAAGACCATCGACTGCGCCGCCAGCCGCGCTTCCAGTTGCTCATAAACCTGCTGCAATCCGGCGGAGAATGGCCCGGAGTGCACGCCCAGCCCCCGCAGCGCCGCCCATTGCAGGGAATCGCAGCCTGCGTTCGCCAGATCCTCCAGAGATCGCGCCAGGGCGGAGGCAAAACCAGAACTGCCGGCCAGCGCGGAGAAGGTCCGGATCTTCCCCTCGGCCAGGATCTGCCGCAGGAACAGCGTCAGCGCCGTGGACGACGCCAGCTTTTGCGCCGGCTGCAGACTCTCCACAAATCCGGCAATCGTGAGGATGGTGGAACTGCGTACGACCCAGCCTTCCCGGGCCAGCGAATTGCGCAGGTGCTCGGCCATCGTCGCCGTGGGGACAATCAGCCGGAAGTTGGCGCTGCCCGCGCGCAGGTGCCGGTGTACCTCCCGCAGAATCGCCGTCGTCTTTCCCGAGCCCGGTTCTCCGAGCAGAAGCCGCATGGTCACAGCGTAGCGCGACACCGGCCCCGGACGGGTTCAGACCTTACTCAGTTCCATGCGGAACGTCTGGAACTGGCCCGGAGTCTCCTCAGCGCAGACAATACGGAAGCCCGCGCCCTCGGCCAGTGACCGGTAGTAGGCCAGATTCATGCGGACCTGCGGCCACAGCGTGCCATAACCGGTCTTGACCACCTCCGACGGCAGATATAACTCGAAGTAGAACACGGGTCCCTTTGTGCCCTGCTCCATGCCCGGGTCCGTCTGCATCGGGATCACGGCGTCCCAGATCAGCCAGCGCCCGCCGGATTTCAGAACCCGAGCCGTCTCGGCGAACACCTTCCGCTGCACCTCCGGCTGCATGTACATCAGCGAGAAGAATGCGGTCGCCGTGGCAAACTGGCCGTCCAGGAACTTCATCTCCGTCGCGTCCATGACGATCTTCAACGGCCCGGCGGGCGACTCCATCAGTTCGTTCTTGTAGAGGTCGATCGCCACCACTTGGTCGGGCTTCATCCGGCCGATGATGCCTTCGCCCCCACCGCCGATGTCGAGGACATAGCCCTCCGCCTCGAAGTTCGCCACCGTCAATGGCTGCCGCTCAAACCGGTGCATCTTGGGCCGGGCCTGCGTCTGCGCGGCGGCCTGGCCGAGACCGGCAAGGCCCATCAGAAATCCTGTACGTGTCAGTTGCATGATTCGAGATACGTAGATCCGAAATCATGTGTTCCGCGAGAATTTGGAGGCTGGCCTACGTCTTCATGCGGGTCATCAGATAGACCCCGGCCAGCGCGAACCCGGCATCAGGCGACCATGCCGCAATCTCCGGCGGCAGCTGTCCCACGTTGCCCAGTTGCTCAAAAAAGTACGACATCGCGAAGTAGGCGATCGCGACGCCAATGGAAATGCCGACCCCTGTCATCGCCCCGCGGTTGCCTGTCAGGAACGCAAACGGCACGCTCAACAGGGCCATCACCAGCGCGAACAGTGGCACGCTGAACTTCTTGTGATACTGCACCTGCAGCGGCGTCGTATTGAACCCCGATTGCTGCAGCTCCCTGATGTAGCCCTGCAGTTGCCGGTAGTTCATCTGCTTGTAGGTCTTCACTTCCTTCAGGAACCACCCCGGCGACTCGTCCAGTTCAGTGAAGGTCGCCGTGCCGCCCTGGAAATCCCGGTAAGTGTCCTCGCGCGGCCGCACGTCGCGCACCCATCCATTCTGGAAGATCCAGGTGTTCAGGGAAGGCTCCCACAACGCCCGCTCCGCATAGATGTGGCGCCGCAGCCGGAACGAACCGGGGTCGAGTTCATACACGCTGACGCCGCCAAGCACGTGCTCGTTCTCGTTCAAATACTTGTAGTAGTAGATCCGCGAGGCATGCCCGAAGATCCACTTGCGGTTCGGGCTGAGGTAGGTCTGCACCGGCTTGCCCTTGATGTGGTTCCGCAGCATGTCCTGGATCAGGTTCGCGTTCGTCACTACGTAATGATCGAACGCAAACAGGACACCGGACAGCGACAGACACGCCACCAGCACCGGCGCCGACAGCCGGTAAAGACTGACGCCACACGCCTTCAATGCCGTAATCTCATTGGCCTTCGCCATGACACCGAACGTCACCAGCACGGCGAACAGCACGCTCACCGGAGCGGCGTCGTAGATCAGCTTCGGCGCCAGGAAGAACAGATAGCGGAACAGCTCTGAGATCGCGATGTTGTTCTTGAAGACGTCGCCCAACAGTTCAAAGAAATTGAAGATCTCCGTGAGCATCACGAAGCAGAACAGCAGCATCCCGAAATAGAAAAGGAAGTTGCTGACGACGTAGGTGTCGATCACCTGAGGCAGCAGGAACAGCCGGGTGGTCGGACCCGGGCGCGACCGCGAGGTGCCTTTGGCCGGCCCTTCCCGCAGCGACGACAAAGCCTGTAGCCGGCCGACCGCGAACGCGCGGATCGAATCGAAGATGTCCTTGTCCCCTGGCCGCTCCAGGCGCATCAGCAGTACAAGCGCCGCCACGGCGAACAATGCATTGGGCGTCCACACAGCGATCTCGGCGGCCATCTTCCCTTCCCGCGCCAGGCTGGATGAGCGACACCAGCATCGTGAAGTAGAAGAATGCGAACACCACCGTGATGACAAACGCGGCGGACTTGCCGCCCTTGCGCGACGACACACCCAGCGGAATGCCCGTCAGCGCCAGCAGGACACAGGCCAGCGGTAGCGCCAGGCGCTGGTGGAACTCGATGCGCGCCTCCAGCGACTTCTTGATCTCCCCCACGAGTTCGAGCGTCGGCGTCGCCGTGTAGTTCTTCGCCTTCACCTCGCCGCGCTCCCGCGCCTCCAGGGCCTGTTCGCCGGTCGGGAATCCTACTTTGTAGTAATCCTGGGGATCCTTCGCGGCTTCATAGGTCGATCCATTCCGCAGCGAAAGCTGCAGCCGGTTCCCCACCGTATCCGGCAACACCAGCGCCTCCGAAGCGATGGTCAGCACTGGACCCTCGCCGCGCTCCTGCCCGTTGTTGTTCTTCCTCTCCGCCGGCGGAGTGAGATCAGCCATGAACAGATTGCGCCAGCGCACGGGTTGCCCGGTCAGCACATCGCCGACATACAGAATCTTGTTGGGGAAAGACTCATCGAAAACGCGAGGCTGGATCTCGGCCGTCAACTGGGCCGCACCCATCTGGTTGATCACGCGGATCATCTCCGCCTGGCACCACGGCGTCAACTGCAGCGAGCAGTACCCGGTGAAGCTCATGGCCAGCAGGGCGAAAGCGGTGACGGGCAGCGTCACCCGCCGCGCCGGCACGCCCGCCGCCCGCAGCGCCGTGATCTCTCCGTCGCTCGACATCCGGGAAAGCCCGATCAGCGTCCCCACCAGCACGCCCAGCGGAATGGTGAGCGGCATGGTCGCCGGCAGCAGGAGAAGAAAAAGATAGCCGACTGTTTCCGGCGAGGTGGTGGACGAAACCAGAATCGTGAACAGCTGCCCTGCTTTCTGCAGGAACAGCACGAAGATAAACATCAGGGCGCCCAACACGGCGCTGGATGCTATTTCGCGAAAGATCGTACGTGAGAGAATGCCCATGCCAGACGAAGGCGCTTACTATTTGAGCTTAGCTGGTAAGGCGGTTCCACCGGAAGGGCCCAAGCCGCCGGCCTCCTCCGGAACGCATACTGAATTCAGACATGCAATACACCAGACTCGGTAAAACCGGACTCAAAGTCTCCCGCATCTGCCTCGGCTGCATGAGCTTCGGCGACTCCGCCAAGGGCTGGCATCCCTGGGTCGTCAACGAAGAGGAAGGCCGCGCCCTCATCCGCCAGTCGCTCGACGCCGGCATCAACTTCTTCGATACCGCCAACATCTACGCCGGTGGCAGCAGCGAGGAATTCCTCGGCCGGGCAGTGAAAGACTTCGCCCGCCGCGACGAACTCGTCATCGCCACCAAGGTTCATGGCAGAGTCAGAGACGAACCCAACGGCCAGGGCCTCTCCCGCAAGGCCATCCTCGGCGAGATCGACGCCAGCCTGAAGCGCCTGGGCACCGACTACGTCGACCTCTACCAGATCCACCGCTGGGACGACACCACCCCCATCGAAGAGACCATGGAAACCCTGCACGACGTCGTGAAATCCGGCAAGGCCCGCTACATCGGAGCCTCCACCATGCGCACCTGGCAGTTCGCCAAGGCGCTTCACGCCGCTGATCTGCACGGCTGGACCCGTTTCGTCAGTATGCAGCCGCAGGTCAATCTCATGTATCGCGAGGAAGAGCGCGAACTTCTCCCTCTCTGCGCCGCCGACGGCATCGGCGTCATCCCCTGGAGCCCGCTGGCGCGCGGCCGCCTCGCCCGCCCCTGGGCGGAACGCGGCGACACCAAACGCGGCCAGTCGGACCCTATCTCCCAACGCCTTTACAGCCGCACCGAAGCCGCCGACCAGTCCGTGGTCGAGCGACTGACGGAAGTCTCTGCCGCAAAGGCACTGCCCCAGGCCCAGGTCGCCCTGGCCTGGCTATTGCACAAACCGGTCGTCTCCTCCGTCATCGTCGGGGCCACCAAACCCCACCACCTGACCGACGCCATCGCGGCCCTCGACGTCAGCCTCACCTCCAGCGACGTCACCGCCCTGGAAGAGCCCTACCAGCCTCACGACTGGATCCTTTAGTCCCACAGGGAGGCGGAAGTAACATCTCACCGCCTCCCCTTGACAATCTAGGGAGAGAAGGCCATACTTCCCCTAGATCTTCATAGGAAACACTTGTGGCCAAAGCATCTTCGCCCGCACTTCTACAAGGAACGCTCGATCTCCTCATTCTTCATTCGCTTCAGCGAGGTTCCATGCATGGCTATTCCATCGCGCAGACCATTCATCTTCTCTCCGACGAGGTGTTGAAAGTCGAGGAAGGATCGCTCTATCCGGCTCTCTATCGCCTGGAACTCGATGGTGCGATCTCGGCATCGTGGGGGCTATCGGAAAACAACCGTAAGGCCAAGTACTACGCGATCACCAAACGCGGCACGGAAGACTTCTGGTCGAACAGCAGGAGACCTGGAACCGCCTGTCGGTCGCCGTACAGAAAGTACTCGCGAGGTAAGCTGCCCATTCGCCGTTTCTTCCTGAAACTTCTGCGCCGCCGCTCCTTGCAACAGGACCTGGAAGCCGAACTCGCGTTTCATCGTGAGATGGCCTCGCAGAATCAGAACCCTATCCCCATTGGGCAATATCGCGGTCTTGCAAGAAGAAGCGCTGGATCTTTGGCGATTCACCTTCATCGAAAATCTCTGGCGCGACCTTGTTTATGCCACCCGCGGATTGCGGCGCAGTCCCGGCTTTGTGTTGAGCGCGGTGCTATCGCTGGCGCTCGGCATCGGCGTGAACACCACCATGTTTTCGCTGGCCGTGGAGTTACTTTTCAGCGAACCTTCCGTGACGGACGCCGGCTCACTGGCTGCGCTCCGCATGGGTGGGAACAGCCATGCCGATCGGGACACCTTCGAATTCCTCCAGAACAGCGGGCTCTTCCAGTCCGTAGCCGGTGCGAACGAGGAGACCTTCGTCAACTGGAACGACGGCACTAGGTGCTGTTCGGATTCTATCGTGTTTCCCTATTAACCTT